>NZ_JBKECZ010000125.1:0-16568 GCF_047975165.1 Mycobacterium sp. | reverse complement strand
CTCATCGATCGCTGCGACGTATTCGCTGAAATCGAGGCGTTCGAATCCACGCTTGCCGGAGCGGACTGCATCGGGTGAATTGGCTGGTTCGGGCTGCACGGCTCGCACATCGACGTCCGCAGTGGTCGTCTTTGCCTCGAATATGCTGGTCCGAACCATATCGGCCCAGGCCGGGTCGTGTTCGATGGACGACACCTCGCCCGCGCGTTGCGCGAGCCACGCGGTTGAGGCGCCAGAGCCCCATTCGAAGACACGTGCCCCGGAGTGCACGTCAAGAAAGTTGGTCACCGCGGCTGCGGACTTGAATGTCCACCACGGTACGTCAAGGAGCAGAAGGTCACCGAAGTCGTAGATGGACAGCGGTGAGCGCACCCACGTGCCTGTGGGGGAACGACTCGCCCACCGGCCGATCAGCCGAAGTAGGCCGATGGCGCCGAGAAAGGTTCGCACACCACGGGCGATGGCGATATAAGCACGTTTCATCGCGTTTCGTGCACCCTGTCGCGATTGTGCAGGTAGATCATCAACTCGGCCAATAGCCCAAAGACGACGACCTGCAAGCCCACAAGGATCATCAAGATGCCTGCGGTGAGCAGGGGTCTGTCTCCGATGTCGTGGCCCAGGACCAGCTTGTCGTAGACGAGGTAGAGCAACGTCATGGTGCCAAGGACCAGACTGGTCAGGCCCAAGCCGTTGAACAGATGCGACGGCCTGCTCTCGTATGTCATCAGGAACCGGATGGTGAGCAGATCCAGAAACCCGCGCCAGAAGCGTGCTATCCCGTACTTGCTGTTGCCGGCCAAACGAGGATGGTGCTGCACGGACAATTCATCGATCCGGTAGCCACGCCAGTGCGCAATGACCGTCAGGTACCGGTGGAGTTCGCCGTACATCATCGGAGCCACGTCCGCGGCAACCTCAGCGCGCATAACCTTGAAACCCGAGTTGAAGTCCCGTCCCGGCGCCCCCGACAGAATTCCCGTGACTCGGTTGTAGAGCTTGGACGTGGTCCGTTTGACAAAGCGGTCGTTGCGAACGGTACGAGCACCGGTGACCAACCCGGCGCCATTTTCCAATTGGGCTACCAAGCGTGGAAGCTCGCCGGGATCGTCTTGACCGTCGGCGTCCATCATTGCCACCAGGGTCGCACCACCCTCGACTGCGACACCGAAACCGCGATTGAGTGCGGCAGCTTTGCCCTGGTTCCGGCCCATCGACACCATGGATATGTCCGGGTGGCTTTCGGTGACCTTCTTCATCACGTCTGCGGTGCCGTCGGTCGAACCGTCGTCGACCACCAGTACGTGCGCGGCAGCGTCGATGCCCTTCGCCGATTCGGCGATCTGCGGGATGACCACCCCAAGGTTTTCCGCTTCATTGAAGGCTGGCACCACCACCCACAGCATTTCGACCCCCTTCAGCAAATGGTGCGACGCCGCTCAACGCGACAAGGTTCGTCGGGCGATAGCCTAGCTGATCGGCCGACGGCAGAAAACCCGTTCGAGAATGCGAACCTGCGGTAGAAAGTCCTCGCCTTCGTTGACGTGGACCGGGCTCACACCGGCGCGTTGGCCGGCTGGAACACCCCGGAGCCGTCGGCCTCATCCTCGGCGCGGATCACGTGCACCACGGCGTTGATCAGTGCCAGGTGGGTGAAAGCCTGCGGGAAGTTGCCCAACTGCCGCCCGGTGCGGGGCTCGATCTCCTCGGCGTAGAGCAGCAGCGGGCTGGCATAGGCGAGCAACCGCTCGCACAGCCGCTTGGCCCGGGCCAGCTCACCGATCTCCACCAGCGCCGACACCAGCCAGAACGAACAGATGGTGAACGTGCCCTCCTCGCCGGCGAGCCCGTCATCGGTCTCATCCACCCGGTAGCGCAGCACCAACCCTTCCTCGGTGAGTTCGTCGGCGATCGCCAGCACGGTGTTGCGCACCCGCGGGTCATCGGGAGGCAGGAATCGGGTCAGGACCACCAGCAGCAGCGACGCATCGAGTGCGTCGTCGCCGTAGCGCTGGGTGAACACGCCGCGGGAGTCGACGCCGTGTTTGAGGATGTCGGCCTTGATCTCCTCGGCGATCCCGCGCCATTGCTGGGCGTAGCTCTTCTCGCCCTGACGTTCGGCGAGTTTGGCGCCGCGGTCCAGCGCCACCCAGCACATGACCTTCGACGACGTGAAGTGTTTCGGTTCGCCGCGTACCTCCCAAATTCCGCGATCGGGCTCGCTCCAGTGCTTGATCGCTTCTTCCACCTGTTGCTTGAGCACGGGCCACAGCGTTTCGGGGACTTGTTCGCGTGACCTTGCGTGCAGATAGAACGAATCGAGGATCGAGCCCCAAATGTCGTGCTGCTCCTGGTTGTACGCGCCGTTGCCGATTCGGACCGGGCGTGCGAAGTCATAACCGGACAGATGGGGCAGTTCTTCTTCCACCAGGCTGCGTTCGCCACCGACTCCGTACATGACCTGCAGCGGATGACGTTCATTGCTGTTCGCACCGGATACGTCGGCGATGAAGGCGAAGAAGTCGTCGGCCTCGCGGTCGAGCCCCAGGGTGTAGAGGCCCCAGAGGGCAAAGGTCGAGTCGCGAACCCACGCGTATCGGTAGTCCCAGTTGCGCTCGCCGTGCGGTGTTTCCGGGAGCGAGGTGGTACTGGCCGCCAGCAACGCTCCGGTGGGCGAGTAGGTCAATCCCTTCAGGGTGAGCGCGCTGCGCTGCAGGTATGCCCGCCACGGGTGGTCCGGGAAGTTCCCGATGTTGATCCACTGTCGCCAACACTCGGTGGTCTGCCACATCTTCTCGGTGGCGTCCTCGTAGGTTCTGGGAGCCGGGTGTTTGCTCCAGCTCAGCGCGACGAACACGTCGTCGCCTTCTTTCATCCGGGTGCGTGCCCGCGCCTCCCGACCCTCCAGCCCGATTCGCAGATTGCTGGTCAGTCGCAGTGTTGGGTGGGCGTCGGGCTGCGTGGTGGCGCGCGCGATGACCTCACCGTAGGCGTTGGCCGCGTATTCCCAGCTGGCTCCGACGCGGTGGTAGTCGAAGGCCGGCTCGCAGTTCATCATCAGCTCGACGGTTCCGCTGACGCAGCGCACCGTGCGCAGCAGGATGTGCTCGGCGTCCCAGTCCATGGGGGTGCGACGGTGCGTCCGCGACCGGCGTTCGATATCGTGCCACGGCCCCATCACCAGTGCGTCGCGCACGATCAGCCACCCGGTGTGGGTCTGCCAGGTGGTTTCCATGATCAGGCTGCCGGGTAGGTAGCGCTGGGCCGACGGTACCGATACGCCATAGGGGCCCAGTCGGAAGTGGCCGGCGCTGCGGTCGAGGATGGCGCCGAAAACGCTGGGGGAATCGGGTCGCGGGACGCACATCCACTCCACCGCACCGGCCGGTGAGATCAGGCACGTCGTTTCCCAGTCGGACAGGAACGCGTAGTCGGCTATCGGCGGGAACGGGCCGCGGGACCCGGCGGTGGCCGTATGTTCAGAGGTGGGGTGCAACTCCACCGGGATGCCCGGGGCGGCGGAGCCGAACGGCGCGGGATGGGAGCCGGCGGACTCGGTGGCATCGGTGGCATCGGTGGCATCGGCGGGCGGGACCATCACTCGATCATCGACCGTTGACCTGTTCGTCGTCTACATCTGGCAGCTCCGTACCCGACGGCCCACGTGTCGCCCGCGGCAGGGTGGTCGCGTTGGGTTCGGCTGCCACGGCCAATAAGGTGGGCTCGGTGGACGGGATCCTGAATTGGTGGGACGGTGTGGAGCTTTGGCTTTCCGGGCTGCCCTTCGTCCTTCAGGCGCTGGTGGTGATGCCGGTGGTCCTGGTACTGGCCTACGGCATGGCGGCAGTGTCGGACTTGCTGCTGGGGAAGGGGATCCAGTTGATACACCGGGTGCGGCACTCCGACGAGACGCTCGGATAGCCGCCATGCCTCGTTCGCACGTGACATTGGTGCTGGCCGGTCTGGTGGTGTTGGTGATCGTCATGTGGCTGCTGACCCGCTGACCCGCTGACCCGCTGAGTCGGTGTCGGCCGCGGCTGCTTTCCCAGGCCAAGTGCCGAATCGCCGGTCGGGCGAACTCTGTTAGGCTCGCTGCATGTTTGTGGCATCCGAGGACTGGCAGCGCAATGCCGCCGTTTCCGGGTGCGGTGCTTTCTGGTGCGGTGCTGCCGCCCGGGTGCTTCGCAGCGCCGCGGGCGAGCGTTGTTGTCGCTGAAACCCAGCCCGGGTGCGGTCCTGGCCGTTGCCGGGATGCTCGGGCTGGGTGCGGCTTGCAGTGGTGGTCCCAGCGACGTCGTCGGCGCCGGGGCCATGCCGGATGCGAAATCCAGTGTGACGCTGGTGTCGTATTCGGTCGCCGAACCCGGTTGGTCCGAGGTGATTCCCGCCTTCAACGCGGATGCCGCGGGCAAAGGCATCCAGGTGATCGCCTCCTACGGCGCCTCCAGCGACCAGTCGCGCGGCGTTGCCGACGGGAAGCCTGCGGATCTGGTGAACTTCTCCGCCCAACCCGACATCACCAGGCTCGTCCGCGCCGGAATCGTCGCCAAGGACTGGAATGCCGATGCAACCAAGGGCATTCCGTTCGGGTCGGTGGTGACGCTGGTGGTGCGCAAGGGCAATCCGAAGAACATCAGGGATTGGGACGACCTGCTGCGCCCCGGCATGGAAGTCATCACCGCCAGCCCGCTGAGTTCGGGTTCGGCCAAATGGAACCTGTTGGCCCCGTACGCGGTCAAGAGCGACGGCGGCCGCAACGGCCAGGCGGGGATCGACTTCGTGGGCCGCTTGGTCGGTGAGCACGTGAAAATGCGGCCGGCGTCCGGCCGGGAGGCAACCGATGTCTTCGTCCAGGGCACCGGCGATGTGCTGATCAGCTATGAGAACGAGGCCATCGCGGCCGAGCGGGCGGGCAAACAGGTGGAACACGTTACCCCGCCGCAGACCTTCAAGATCGAGAATCCGATGGCGGTGATCACCTCGAGCACCCACCTCGCCGAGTCCGTCGCATTCAAGAACTTCCAGTACACAGCTGCCGCACAGCGATTGTGGGCCCAGGCGGGGTTCCGGCCGGTGGACCCGGCCGTCGTCGCGGAGTTCCGGGATCGGTTCCCCATGCCGGCCAAGCTGTGGACGATCGCCGACCTGGGCGGCTGGGACAGCGTCGACCCGCTGCTGTTCGACAAGAGGTCGGGCGCCATCACCCGGATCTATACCCGGACCACCGGATGACGGTGACTGCCGCGCCCGAACCGGCGGCGATGCGCCCGGGACCGGGGCAGTCCGGTGAAGTCCCCGACTCCGGCGGGCCCGGCGCCTGGGCCTCCGGAACGTCGCTGCGTGTCGGTGTGGCCACGGTGTGGCTTTCGGTGATCGTGTTGCTCCCGCTGGCCGCGATCGGCTGGCAGGCCGTCAGCGGCGGACGCCAGGCGTTTTGGCATGCGGTCACCTCGCACGCGGCGCTGGAGTCTTTGCGGGTCACGCTGACCGTCTCGGCCGGGGTGACACTGATCAATACGGTATTCGGACTGCTGATCGCCTGGGTGCTGGTGCGTGACGAATTCGTGGGCAAGCGCCTGGTGGATGCGATCATCGATCTGCCGTTCGCACTGCCCACCATCGTTGCCAGCCTGGTGATGCTGGCCCTGTACGGCCCGCACAGCCCGGTGGGTCTTCATCTGCAACACACCGAGTCCGGTGTCGGGGTAGCGCTGGCCTTCGTCACCCTGCCCTTCGTGGTGCGTGCCGTCCAGCCGGTCCTGCTGGAGATGGATCGTGAGGTCGAGGAGGCGGCGGCCTCGCTGGGGGCCAGCGGCCCCAGGGTCTTCGCCTCGGTGGTGCTGCCTGCGCTGCTACCCGCCTTACTGTCGGGTGCGGGCCTGGCCTTCTCCCGGGCCATCGGCGAGTTCGGGTCAGTGGTGCTCATCGGTGGTGCGGTACCGGGCCGGACCGAGGTGTCGTCGCAATGGATCCGGACGCTGATCGAGAACGACGACCGCACCGGTGCGGCCGCACTATCGATTGTGTTGCTGACGATTTCATTCCTGGTACTGCTGATCCTGCGCGTGGCGGGCAGCCGCACGTCCGGTCGTGAAGAGGCGGCACGATGATCGCGTCGCCGGCGATTCGCTACCTGCTGAGGTACACCGCACTGGCGTATGTGGCTCTGCTGCTGGCTATTCCGGTGGCGCTCATCCTGTGGCGTACCGTCGAACCGGGTTTGGGCACGTTTCTCGACTGGATCGGCACCCCGGCCGCGATATCGGCACTGAACTTGTCGATGCTGGTGGTGGCCATTGTCGTCCCGCTGAATGTCCTGTTCGGCATACCGACGGCCATGATGCTGGCACGCAACAGGTTTCGCGGCAAAGGGGTGCTGCAGGCGATCATCGACCTGCCGTTCGCGGTATCGCCGGTCATCGTGGGTGTCGCGCTGATCGTGCTGTGGGGAACCGGTGGACTGCTGGGATTCGTCGAGCGCGACCTGGGCATCAAGATCATCTTCGGGCTGCCCGGCATTGTGCTGGCCAGCATCTTCGTCACCTTGCCGTTTGTGATCCGCGAGGTCGAACCGGTGCTGCATGAGTTGGGGATCGACCAGGAACAGGCGGCGGCAACCCTGGGATCCGGCTGGTGGCAGACATTCTGGCGGATCACGTTGCCGTCCATCCGATGGGGTCTGACGTACGGCATCGTGCTGACCGTCGCGCGGACCCTCGGCGAGTACGGCGCTGTGCTCATGGTGTCGTCCAATCTTCCGGGGAAGTCTCAGACACTGACGTTGCTGGTGTCGGATCGCTACCATCGCGGGGCGGAGTACGGCGCCTACGCGCTGTCGACGCTGCTGATGACGGTCGCGGTCCTGGTGCTGCTGGCCCAGGCGGTGCTCGATATGCGCCGGGCAAGTCGGTAAGCCGGACAGGGAGATTCACCGATGAACGACACCGGGCGCGACCAGGCCGGCCACGCGATCGTGGTACGGGACGCATGCAAGCGGTACGGCGATTTCGTCGCCCTGGACCACGTGGACTTCGTCGTGCCCACCGGTTCGCTCACAGCGTTGCTGGGCCCTAGCGGGTCGGGCAAATCGACACTGCTGCGCACCATCGCCGGTCTTGACCAGCCGGACAGCGGCACCGTCACGATATACGGCCGGGACGTAACCGGGGTGCCACCGCAGCGCCGCGGCATCGGCTTTGTCTTTCAGCACTATGCCGCGTTCAAGCACATGACCGTGCGCAACAACGTGGCCTACGGGCTGAAGATCCGAAAGCGGCCCAAGACCGAGATCGCCGAGAAGGTCGACAACCTACTGGAAGTGGTGGGGCTCAGCGGATTTCATGACCGTTACCCCCATCAACTCTCCGGAGGTCAGCGCCAGCGGATGGCGCTGGCGCGGGCGCTTGCCGTCGACCCGGAGGTGTTGCTGCTCGATGAGCCCTTCGGCGCCCTGGACGCCAAAGTCCGTGCGGATCTGCGGTCGTGGCTGCGCCGCCTGCACGACGAGGTGCACGTCACCACCGTCCTGGTGACCCACGATCAGGCCGAAGCGATGGATGTGGCGGATCGGATCGCCGTGCTGAACAAGGGCCGGATCGAGCAGGTCGGATCGCCGACCGCGGTGTACGACACCCCGGCAACATCGTTTGTGATGTCGTTTTTGGGGGAGGTGTCCACGCTCAACGGGACTCTGGTTCGCCCGCACGACATCCGGGTGGGGCGCAATCCGGCGCCGGCGGTCGCGGGTGCCGACGGGGCGGCGGAGTCGATCGGTGTGCTGCGCGCGACCGTCGACCGGGTGGTGGCGCTGGGCTTCGAAGTGCGGGTGGAATTGACCAGTGCGGCCAATGGCGGACAGTTCACCGCGCAGATCACCCGCGGCGATGCCGAGGCGCTGGCGTTGCGCGAGGGGGACGTCGTCTACGTGCGTGCCACCCGGGTTCCGGCGATATCCCCCTGAACCGCTCCGGGGCGACCGATCGCGCGGATCGCGGGCAAGCGCGACCCTCGAGCGGCCGGCCGGTGCCGTTCAGGCGGCGACGCGTGCGGCGAGCACTCGATCGAAACGGTCCAGCACCGTCTCGGCCACCAACGGGTGTGCGCCCAGCGGCGCGGCCATGGGGATGCCGGCGTCGTCGGCGAAGCGCCGCACCCGGTCGGGTACCCGCCCAGGTGCCAGGAACCACGGTGCAATGACCAGGTGGTGGGCGCCCTGGCGCCGCAGCCCTTCGACGGCGTCGGCCAGGGACGGTTCGGGACGGGTGGCGTAGGCCGTCGTCGCCGCCCAGCGCGTTCCGGCCAGGAGTTTCGGCGCAACCTGTGCGGTGCGCGTGTTGGCCGCCGGGTCCGACGAGCCGATCGCGACAACGACCACACCGGCCGCCGCGTCGTCGTGCCGGATCCCGGATTGCCGCACACGCTGCCGCAGCACCGACACCAGGCGGTCGTCTTCGCCGAGTACGTCGGCCTGGCGCACCGTGATCCCGCGCCTTGCCGGATCGCACGCTGCGATCTGGGCCGGGATGTCGACGCGGGCGTGGTAGGCGTCGGCCAGCAACAGGGGAGTGACCACGGCGCCCTCGCGACACGCGTGGAGTACCTCGGCCAGGCCGGGAGAGTTGTGCTCGCAGAACGCAACGCGCACATCGAGTCCCGGCCGCATCCGGGCCACCCGGGCCGCGACGGCGCGGGTGTTGGCCGCCGACCGGGGGTCCGCACTGCCGTGCGCGGTCAGCACCAGCGTGGTCACGAGGCGTGCAATCCGCATTCGGTCTTCGACAGCCCCTGCCAGCGTCCGCTGCGCGGGTCGGCGCCGACGACGGGTCTGGCCGTGCACGGAGCGCATCCGATCGACGGATACCCTTCGTAGACAAGCGGATTGACCAGCACGCCGTGGGTGTCGATGTAGTCCTGTACCTGTTGGTCCGTCCAGGCCGCCAACGGGTTGATCTTCACCAGCTTGAATGCCTCGTCGAAACTGATCAGCGGGGCATTGGCGCGAGTGGGAGCCTCGACCCGGCGCAGCCCGGTCACCCAGGCGGAATAGCCGCGCAGCGCCTTGCCCAGCGGCACCACCTTGCGAAGCCGGCAGCACTCGGCGGGATCACGGGCGAACAGGTCGGCGCCCAGCAGGTCGTCCTGCTCGGCCACGGTGTGCTCCGGGGTGACGTTGACAATGCGGATGTCGTAAACGGATTCGACCGCATCCCGGGTGCCGATAGTCTCGGCGAAGTGATAGCCGGTGTCCAGAAACAACACCGGCACACCCGGGCGCACCTTCGAGGCGAGGTCCACCAGGACCGCGTCGGCCATGTTGGAGGCCACCACATAGTCGCAGCATGGGCCCTCGTCCGGCCCGGCACCGCCGCCGGCACCGAAGGTGAGATCGGTCCACGCCAGCAACTCCGCGGCGCCGGCACCGTCGAGTTCGGCGGCGCCGCGCGCGGCGAGCTCGCGCAGGTCGTCTTCGGCGCGCAAGCGTGCGTGGTTCATCGCAGGTCGTCCTCGTCGGCTCGAACGGCCCACTGCGCGAAGCGTTCACCGTCGTTGCGGTGCTTGAGGAAGTTGCGGGCCACCCGCTCGATGTAGTCGCCGAGCTCGGCGCTGGTGACCTTGTGCTGGCGTAATTTGCGGCCGAAGCCGCTGTCCACCCCGAGGCTGCCGCCCAGATGAACCTGGAACCCCTCGGTCGAGCCGCCCTGGCCGTCGTCGACCATTTGGCCCTTGAAGCCGATGTCGGCGACCTGGATTCGGGCACACGAGTTCGGGCAGCCGTTGATGTTGACGGTGATGGGCACGTCGAGGATGGCGTTGATGTCCTCCAGGCGTCGCTCCAGCTCCGGCGCCAAAGACTGTGCCCGGACCCGGGTCTCGGCGAATGACAATTTGCAGTATTCGATTCCGCTGCATGCCATCAAATTCCGGCGCCACGGCGACGGATTCGACTGCAGGCCCAGGCGCTCCAGCCCGGCGAGGGTCTCGTCGAGTTTGTCGTCGGGCACATCGAGGATGACCAGCTTTTGGTAGGGGGTGAAACGGATCCGGTCCGACCCGGCGTTTTCGGCGAGGTCGGCGATCTCGGTGAGAATGGATCCCGATATCCGTCCGGCGATCGGCGCGACACCGATGGCGTTGAGTCCGTTCTTCAGCCGCTGCACGCCGACGTGGTCGATCGGGCGGGCCAGCTGCTGCGGCGCCGGGCCGTCGATCAACGGACGCTTGAGGTATTCGGTTTCCAGGACTTCACGGAACTTCTCCACCCCCCAGTCCTTGATCAGGAATTTCATCCGCGCCTTCGACCGCAGCCGCCGGTAGCCGTAGTCGCGGAAGACCGAGGTCACCGCGACCCAGACCTCGGGAACCTCTGCCAGCGGCACCCAGGCGCCGACCCGCTGGGCCAGCATCGGGTTGGTCGACAACCCGCCGCCCACCCACAGGTCCAGGCCGGGGCCGTGCTCGGGATGGTTGACGCCGATGAAGGCGATGTCGTTGATCTCGTGGGCCACATCCTGCAGGCCCGAGATGGCGGTCTTGTACTTGCGCGGCAGGTCCGCGAAGTCGGGGTCGCCGATGTAGCGTTCGACGATCTCGTCGATGGCCCAGGTGGGGTCGATCACCTCGTCGAGCGATTCACCGGCCAGCGGCGAGCCGAGCACGACACGAGGGCAGTCGCCGCAGGCCTCGGTGGTGTGCAGGCCCACCTGGTCGAGCCGGCGCCAGATCTCCGGGACGTCCTCGACCCTGATCCAGTGGTACTGAATGTTGGCCCGGTCGGAGATGTCGGCGGTGTCCCGGGCGAATTCGGTGGAAATCCCTCCGAGTGTTCGCATCGCGGCTGCGGAAACCGCGCCGCCGTCGCAGCGCACCCGCAGCATGAAGTACTTGGCCTCGAGTACGTCGGCGTTCTCGTCGCCGGTCCACGAGCCGTCGTAGCCCTGCTCGCGCTGGGTGTAGAGGCCCCACCAGCGGAAACGTCCGCGCAAGTCACCTTTGTCGATGCTGTCGAACCCGCCCTCGGCGTAGATGTTCTCGATGCGCTCGCGTACGTCGAGCGGGCTGCCGGCCTTCTTGAGCTCTTCGTTGGGGTTCAACGGGTCGCGGTTGCCCAGCGCCCATTGGCCTTCGTTGCGGGGGGCCCTGGCCGGGCGTGCGGAAGTCATACGGTGGCTCTCCTTCGCGGACAATGCGGACCTTTGCGCGCGCAATACACCGGTTTCCGGGCGGCGCAGTACCGGTGGCCAGCTGGAAATACAGGTGGACTGGGTCTACGACATCAATGCAGACAGCAACAGCTACAGATGCGCTTGAAGTCGATATGCCGCCGCACCACCAGGGCTACCCGCTGGTTCGACTTGGCGACGGTCACGGCTGACATTCTGCCATGGATTTCCGGCGGGCCACGCCATCAGGGCGAATTTCGGCTCACGATGAGCGAAACTACGTCCCTAGGCTGGTCGTGGATCGCGGGACCACCCGCGAAACCCCTGTTGACCGCACCCGGTCGCCGCGCCGTGCCAAAATTCGGCATGGCCCTTCGTCAGGCGCCGGCGGACCTGCCGGCCACCCAGCCCACCGCGGGACGGCCGTTCGGGCTCTACGTCCACGTCCCGTTCTGCATCACCCGCTGCGGGTACTGCGACTTCAACACCTATACCCCGGCCGAACTGGGCGGGGTCAATCCCGACGCCTGGCTGGCGGCGTTGCAGGCGGAGTTCGAGCTGGCGGCCGCCCGGCTCGACGCCACGACGGTGGACACCGTGTTCGTCGGCGGCGGTACCCCATCCCTGCTCGGCGCCGCGCGGCTGACCGCGCTGCTGGATGCGGTGCGCCAGAATTTCGTGCTGGCGGCCGACGCCGAGATCACCACCGAGGCAAACCCCGAGTCGACATGGCCGGAGTTCTTCGAAGACATTCGCCGTGCCGGGTACACCCGGGTGTCACTGGGCATGCAATCGGTGGTTCCCCATGTGCTGGGGGTGCTGGACCGGGTCCACACCCCGAACCGGTCCGCGGCAGCCGCGCGCGAGGCCCGGGCCTTCGGGTTCGAACACGTCAGCCTCGACCTGATCTACGGAACTCCGGGGGAGACCGACGATGACCTGCGGCGTTCGCTGGACACCGCCATCGAAACCGGCGTCGACCACGTCTCGGCGTATGCGCTGGTGGTCGAGGAGGGCACCGCGCTGGCCCGCCGGGTCCGCAGCGGCGAGCTGGCCGCACCCGAGGACGACGTGCTCGCCCGGCGCTACGAGTTGGCCGACGAGCGGCTGTCGGCGGCGGGGCTGACCTGGTACGAGATATCCAACTGGGCTCGGCCTGGCGGGCAATGCCGGCACAATCTCGGCTATTGGGACGGCGGCCAGTGGTGGGGCGCCGGGCCCGGCGCACACGGCTACCTCGGTACGACCCGGTGGTGGAACCTCAAGCACCCCAACACCTATGCCGAGGCGCTCGGGGACGGTCGGCTGCCGGTCGCGGGTTTCGAGCAGCTCGGTGCGGATGCGTCGCACACCGAAGAGGTGCTGCTGGGCGTCCGGCTGCGGCGGGGACTGGCGCTGGACCGGTTGACCGGCGCCGAACGAGACCGGGTCGCAACGGTGCTGGCCGACGGGCTGGCGGTGGTCGACGGGGACCGGCTGGTGCTGACCGGACGGGGGCGCCTGCTGGCCGATGCCGTGGTGCGCACCCTGCTGGGCTGAACGGCCGCCGGGGCTGGCGAACGCGCTGGTCGCCGAGATATGGGTGACCACGGTACATCCGGCGCGGGACTTTGGTCCCTAGTACGGCTGGTCGCTCGGGGGCCACTCTTTGCCAGAGTGGCATTCACTGTCGCGGTACCGGGGTTCGGGATCGGAGGGGAATGCCGAACCGCACGAGAGGGAGGTTTTCCGGGAGTGGTTTCAGCTGAACCGTTGCGGGAACCCCCTGCTGTCACCGTAGTGTCCGGTGGTCGGCTCACCGGCGTCCGCGCCGAGCAGATCGAGCGCGCCGTGCAGCGCCTGTTGTCCCGGCGTGAGGTAACCGGGGGCGCCAGGGTCCGGGTAAAGACCGGGCGATGCGGCCGGGGGCCGATGGTGGTGCAGGTGAACTTCCGAGTCGGGGAACAGCCGGCCCGCGTGGTCGCGGTCACCGGCGGTGTCGACGACCTCGCGCCTGCGCTGGCCCGGCTGGATCGGCAGCTCGCGCGAATGTGTGCACCCTGGCGGCCCCGGGTGTCGCCCGACCGAACCCGCGAACCGATGACGGTGCCGTGCGACGCGGTCCTGACGAGGCGCAAATCGGTTGTGCTGCAGCGCCTTACCCCGCTGCAAGCGGCGCAGGTGATGGATGCGATGGACTACGACGCGCACGTGTTCGCCGATGCCGACACCGGCGAAGACGCTCTGGTCTATCGGGCGGGGCCTTCCCGATTGCGGTTGACCCGGCAATATCATGTGTGCCCGCCCGGATGGGCGCCGTCATCGGCCAACTCGGACAGTCCGGTCCCGCTGATCATGAATCCCGTTGTGCCACCTGTGCTCACCGAGGGCGAGGCGCTGCGCCGGGTCCGGGACTATGGCTTGCAGCGATTGTTTTTCACCGACGAGATCACCGGCCGCGGCAACCTGCTGTACCCGCGTCACGACGGTAACCTCGGATTGATAAGTCCTTCGCCTGCCGGCTATTCGAACAGCAATGGATGATTGGGAGAAGTCATGCCAAAAGAAATGACCAATATGCAATTGCTCCAAGAGCTGGAGCCGGTGGCAGAGGATCTGCTCAATCGCCACCTGAGGGTATTCAAGGAATGGAATCCGCACGACTACATCCCGTGGTCGGACGGGAAGAACTTTTACACCCTGGACGGCCAGGACTGGGAGCCCGGCCAGAGTCAGTTGTCCGATGTCGCACAGGTCGCGATGGTGCAGAACCTGCTGACCGAGGACAACCTCCCATCGTATCACCGCGAGATCGCGATGAACTTCTCCATCGACGGCGCGTGGGGGCAGTGGGTCAACCGCTGGACGGCCGAGGAGAACCGGCACAGCACCGCACTGCGCGACTATCTGGTGGTCACCCGCGCCGTCGATCCGGTGGAGCTGGAGAAGCTGCGGATGGAGCAGATGACCCGGGGTTTCAGCCCGGGACAGAACCAGCAGGGCGATCTGTTCGCCGAGAGCCTGTTCGACTCGGTGATGTACGTCTCGTTCCAGGAACTGGCGACCCGCGTCTCGCACCGCAACACCGGCAAGGCGTGCAGCGACGACATCGCCGACCGCCTGCTCGCCAGGGTCTCGGCGGACGAGAACCTGCACATGATCTTCTACCGCGACGTCAGCGCGGCGGGCCTGGACATCGCCCCCAACCAGGCGATGAAGTCGGTGCACCGCATTCTGCGCAACTTCAAGATGCCCGGATTCACGGTGCCGGAATTCCGGCGCAAGGCGGTGATCATCGCGGTCGGCGGCGTCTACGATCCGCGAATCCACCTCGACGAGGTTGTCATGCCGGTGCTGCGCAAATGGCGGATCTTCGAACGCGAGGATTTCACCGGTGAAGCCGCTTGGATGCGCGACGACCTCGCCGTGATGATCAAGGAACTCGAGGAAACCTGCGAGAAGTTCGAGGAATCCAAGCATCGCTACATCGAGCGGGAAGCACGCAAGCAGGAGCGCATCACGGCCAAATCGGTGCTCAAGACTCAGGGGACCCTGACGCTGAGTCGTCACTGATCCCAGCCTTCCAGCCTCCCAGTGCCTCGGCGTGGCCCCGGCGGCCCTGGTGTTAAATGCGGTTGAGGTCGGAGTGCCACCGATGTCGACGAGTGAGAGGCACTGGGAATGGAACTGGCCGCCGTGCTGGCAGCCGTGGCTGCTGCGACGTTGGTTGCGGTTGTGATTGTGGGCGCTCGCAAGCGCCGGCAGGCCGAGTTCGCCGGCATGTTGGAGCAGCGCGGCTGGATGTCACTGCGCGCCGGCGAAACCACAACGGTGACCCCGCGATCCGGCGGCTGGGTGGTGCGGATGACGCGGTCCTATGCGGCCCAGCAGTCGACCAGAACCCACATCGTCACCAGCAGCTGGAGTTCCCCCAGTCCGAAGACCGCGGTCGGTTCTGCGCTGGTCGGTCCGAGCCCACCCGGGCCGCTGCGAGAGCTGGCTGTGGGATTGCTGGGATCGATGCCCGACAGGATGGCCGGCTGGCTGGGCATGGACCGTCTCGACGACGGAAAGCGGCTGCGTCCCAAAGATATCGACGACCAGCGGCTGCTTGCCCTGGCCACCGACGACATGGCTGATGTCGGCCGGATGTTGGTGCTGGCGAGTACCGTCGAAGACTGGTGTGCCCGGCATCCCGCCGAACGTGAGCAACCTGTTGTGTCGATCTCGGGTGAGGGCGTGCAGGTTCGAGTGCGCTGCGACGTCTTGAGCTCCGCAACGTTTCTGCAGGATTTCGTGGCCTTCGGGCAGCGGTGTCAGGCGCTTCTGGCGAACGCATGGCGCTGATCGCGGCCTGGACCGCGGTCGCCATGGTCACCGCTGCCCTGCTGTACCGATGGCGGCGCTCGGCGTGGCGGTCGTGTGGTGTCGTGCTGTGCGCGGGCCCGATGCTGGCGATGACCTTCTTACTCACCGGCCCCAGTGCATCGTTTGTTTTCGCGCGCGCCGCCGCGACCGGTGCCGGCACTGTCATCGTCGCGGTATTGGCCCAGCCGGTGGTCACCAAGGTGCTGCCCCGATTGGAGCGCAGGGCCGACCGGTGGTCGGCCGCGATACTGTGCGCGATGCTGGCGGTCGGCTTCGGTGCCGTTGGGTTGATGATGTGGCGGGTCGCCGATGATGGACTCCAACTTGCCGACGTGCCCGTCGTACGCACCGGCGAAGAGGTTCTCGCACGGTGGAACAGGCCGCCGAGCACCAGGATTTACGGGGTTCTGGCGGTGGTGCGTCTGGGTGCGGCGGATACCGCGACAGATTCCGGTACGTCCCAGCGCGACGTATTGGCCAGCTTCGATTGCGGTTCGCACAGCATTTCTTCGTCGCGAGTGACCAGTTGGCTGCCGTCCAGTTTCACGGTGACCTTCGCCGACGGCACCCAGGGGTGGGCGCAGGGCATATCCACTGTCGGCAAGGCGTGGAACTGGCCGTACAGCGGACGGCGCCAAGACGAGTGTGCACTGCACGTCGGTGACCCGGTGATCTTCTGGGGTGATCCGGGCGCCATGCACCCCGCCGGCAGTGACCAGCGGCTACCGGCAATCAACGATGTGCGGGTGCTCGCCTACGGTGACCTGGAAAAGTTTCGTGGGAAGTTCGTGGTTGCGGCGCAGCGGACGGGACGAGCCGCGCTGGTCATCGCAGCCCTCAACGGGCTGCTGACGATGGCGATGGCGATCGCGGGCGGGCTGAGCTACCGGCGCCTGAATCGCGACGGGACCGCCGGAGCTCCCCGAATCACGTGGAGCCGCGCCTGAGCGGCCGGGCGGCACCGGCGCAGCTCCGCGAACGTGACCGGGTGGCCATTCAAAGCGCATCCATAGCTGCGACCCAGCCACCGCTATACCGATGCGGGCAGGCTCGGCCGTAACG
>NZ_JBKECZ010000124.1:0-20621 GCF_047975165.1 Mycobacterium sp. | reverse complement strand
GCCTGGTTCTGAGCCTCGCCCCCCTGCCCCGGCCCCGGCCCCCGGCCCGGAGCCCTGGCTCCCGGCCCCTGGCCCCTGACCCCCGGCCCCGGCCCCCGGGCGCCCACCGGAAGTTTGCCCGGGCCTCGTTTCGGCGCGTGGACACCCGCGGAGGCGTTGTGCAATACTGACGGCCGATTAGGTTAGGGTAACCAAATAATTGGATGGGGCGGACTTGTGAGGGGTAGCAGGGCGATGCCGCTTCCCCAGCACATGCCAACGACATGCGGTAGGACGGCCCTCGGGGTTTCACGCTGGGCCCGCCGCGCGAGGGATCTGCAACGATGACCAGTCCGGTGTGGATGGCGGTGCCGCCCGAGGTGCACTCGACCCTGCTCAGCAGCGGTCCGGGCCCGGGACCGCTGCTGGCCGCGGCCGCGCAATGGGCCGCCCTCAGCGCCGAATACACCGAAACCGCGGCGGAACTGGCCGCACTGCTGGCTGCCGTCGAGGGCGGGGCATGGGGCGGGCCGAGCGCCGCGCAGTTTGCGGCCGCACACGGACCATTCCTGGCCTGGCTGGCCGAATCGAGCACCGAGAGCGCCGCCGCCGCCGTACGCCATGAGACGGCTGCCGCCGCATACACCACCGCCCTGGCAGCCATGCCGACCCTGGTCGAACTGGCCGCCAACCGGACCCTGCTGGGCACCCTGGTCACCACCAACTTCTTCGGCATCAACACCATCCCGATCGCGGTGACCGAAGCGGACTACATGCGGATGTGGATTCAAGCCGCCACGGTTATGAGTGTCTACCAAGGGATTTCGACCGCCGCGGTGGCCAGTGCGCAACCGGCGGGCATGGCGCCCCGCATCGTCGATCCCCTCGCAGCGGAAGCCGCGGCACCCGGGCCGGACACGATCACCATCCTGGGCTGCACGTTCAACGACCCCATCGCCGAACTGCTGTCCGGATCCGAGCATTTCAGCAGCATGTGGGCGGTACTCAAGGCATTGATCCTCAATCCCGTGGCCACACTGTCGCAGCTGGTCGCCGACTTCGCGGCCAGCCCGGCGACAGCGGTGGTGACCTGGCTTCCGCTGTTCTACATGGTCGCCTACGCATTCACCTTCGCGCTGATGGGCACACCCATGTACGCAGCGGCGGCCAGCCCCGCCCTGATATTGCCACTGGCACTTTCGTTCGCCGGATTCACCGAAGTTCCCGCCGAGTCGGCGACCGAGGTTCCCGCCGGCATCCCTGCCGGCGTCGCCCCGCAGCGGGTCGTGGCGGTAGCCGTCAGCTCTCCCCCGGCGACGACGGCGGGCGGGGCGCTGGCGGCACCCGCGCCGGCCCCGCAGGTACCGGCCACCACTGGAGCGCCGGCCGCGACCGCGGCAGCCGGCGCACCGGCATTCCCCTACCTGGTCGCCGGCCCCGGGCCCGGCCCGGTGTTCGGCCCCAACCTGACCAACCGGGCATCGGCGAGCGCGCCGGCGTCCACCATCCCCGCGGCTGCGGCAGCGGCCGCCGCGGGCTCCAAGGCCAAGACGCGCCGGCGCCGCCGCGCCGGCATCACCGAAAAGGGCCACCGCGACGAGTACATGACCCTCGACGACACCCCGGCCGCCGCGGACACGCCGTGGGGCGAGCAGCCGCCCGAGACCCTCGGCACTGCCGCCGCGTCGAACGCGGGAGCCGGGCCGCTCGGATTCACCGGTACCGCGACGAAGACGCGGGCCGGCGAGGCCGCCGGCCTGACCACGCTGGCCGGAGACCAGTTCGGGAACGGGCCCGAGGCCCCCATGATGCCCACCACCTGGCAGGACGCGGAGGACGATCCCCGCCCGCGCCCGCAGTAGACACAGGAGCTTGCGATGTTGATCGAAATCTCTGCTGTCAGCAGGACCTATCGGCGCGGTCAAGAACTCGTCAAAGCCGTCGACGACGTCAACCTGAGCCTGGGCGAGGACAATCTCATCGCGATCACCGGAGCCTCCGGTTCGGGCAAGAGCACCCTGCTGCACCTGATCGGCGGGATCGACCGGGCCGACGAAGGCTCCATCACAGTCGACGGCGAAGAGCTGTCGCAGATGAGTGACGACGAACAGTCCCGATACCGTCGCCGCAAGGTCGGGTTCATCTTTCAATTCTTCAACCTGCTGCCCACCCTGACGGCCTGGGAAAACGTCGCCATGCCCAGGGTTCTGGACGGCTCGCCGATCAAGACTGCGCGCAGCGACGCATGCGATCTGCTCGAGCTGGTCGGCTTGGGCAACCGGATCGACCACAAGCCGTCCGAACTGTCCGGCGGCCAGATGCAGCGGGTGGCCATCGCCCGTTCGCTGATCATGAAGCCTGGAGTCGTGTTGGCCGACGAGCCGACGGGGAATCTGGACTCGGAGTCCGGCGCGAGCATTCTCGCGCTGCTTCGCCAGATCGCCGACACCGAGGACTGCTCGGTGATCATGGTGACCCACGATCGCACCATCGCCGCCGCAGCGGACCGCGAAATCATCATGCGCGACGGAAAAGTCGTCGAAAGCCGGCGTCAAACCGGCAACGGGGCGGCGGTGAGGGCCGGGACGGCGGCCGAATCCGCAGCCGAATCCGCAGCCGCAGCCGCAGCCGCAGAGATTGCCGATTCCACGTGATCCCGCCCGCCGTCGTCCGGTTCAAGTTTCTCAACGCGCGGTACGCATTCGCACATTGGAAGCGATCGCTGAGCTGCGTGGTCGCCGTGATGATCGCCGCCGCGCTACTGGTGGCCATCGCGGGTATCTACAGTTCGCTGACGAAATCGGTTGCGACGATGTCCGAAGACCTCTACGGCAAAGCCGCGTTCGAGGTGACCGGCGCGGCCGACAGTGGACTGCCCGAGGCACTGGTGGGCGAGCTGCGCGGTGTCGCGGGCGTGGCGGCCGCCGAACCGATAGTGAAGGCCACCGTCAACTCACCGCGCTCCGGCACAACGCTATTGGGTGTCAGCCCCGATCTACAGGTGCTGGACAACCGGGTCGGCAACGAACTCGTCCAACAGGCCGAACAGGACAAGTCACACGGGTCGCTGGCCGATGGCGCAATAGTGGGGCCGGGCCTGGGGGTCGCCGCGGGCAACCAGGTCGAAATCAACTCGGTGCCGGTCAATGTGGTGTTCGTGCCCAACGGCACCCTCGCCGAGAAGTACAACGCCGGGGACTACCTCATCGTCGGGTTGCCGCTGGCGCAAAAGCTGGTCCACCAGGGCGGTCGGGTCAGCTCGGTGTTCATCGTGGCCAAGCCCGACGCGGACCTGCGGCAATTGAACGCCGATCTGGTCCGGGTCGTCGACCATCGGGCGGTGGTCGCCGAGCCGCAGTTCAGGGTTGCCCAATCGGACAACTCCGTCTCCCTGACTCGCGACACCCTGCTGCTGGTCGGTTCCATGGCACTGGTGGTGGCCATGTTCATCGTGTTCAACACCATGAACATGGCTGTGGTGCAACGCAAGCCGATGATCGCCACCTTGCGGGCCCTGGGCGCTCAGCGCGGCCAGTTGGCGCGGGATCTGCTCGCCGAAGTAGCCGTCATGGGATTCCTCGGCGGATGTCTGGGTGCGCCGCTGGGTGTGGGGTTGAGCTACCTGGCGATCAGGCGACTGCCCCCGTTGATGCTGCAATCGGTCGACGTCAAGCCGGATTTCTTCGTGCCCGGCACCGCGATCGGCGTCGTGATCGCGCTGGGGATCATCGCCTGTGTACTGGGCGCGGCCTGGCCGGCTGCCGCTGTGTTCAAGGCGTCGCCGATTTCGGCCATGCGTCCAGCCGAGTTGGAAACTCTGGGTTCCAGCAGATCGCGGCCGAACTGGGCCGGGGTCGCCGTCGCCATCGTCCTGATCGCCGCGGCGTTCTTCTGCGCTGTCCGGCTGCACGACGAAAGGGCTTTCGCCGGCGGAATCCTGGCTCTCCTGGGCATTCTCGTGTTCTGCTGGTCCCTGGGCCCGGTCATTGTCGAGGCCAGTAGCCGGCTCGCCGCGAAAATGGGACCGAGCGGTCAGGTCAGCCGATCGACAATGACCCAATCCGCCAAGCGAACATGGGCGAACGTGATGATCGTGACGATCGCCGTCGCGTTGGGCAGCGTCACCAGCGGCGTCCTTTCCGATGTGGTCAACTCCACCGGCAACTTCTTCAACTCGCTGGCCGACGCGGACATGTACGTCTCGACCGCGTCGAAAGACGTTATCCCCGTTGGCCCGCTGATGCCCAAGGGTTTGGCCGACGAAATCCGCCGGGTGCCCGGAACCGGATCGGTGATTTCGGTGCAGGAGGCCTACGTCAACGTCGGCAGCGACCGCGTCCTGGTCATCGGAGCCGACCCCGGCACGGTAGCGCCCGCGTTCGTTTCGATGGAACCTCAGGTGCGGGCCAAGGTGCTGGCCGGGGACGGTGCGGTGGTGTCGCGTCAGCTTGCGCGCCGCCTGCATCGCAACACCGGCGAGAGCTTGACGTTGAGCACCCCCTCGGGGGAGAAGTCCGTGGAGATCCTCGGCGTCGTCGACTACTTGACCACAGAGCGCGGGATGATCGCGCTTTCGCTGACGCATATGAAGACCTGGTTCCAACGCGACGGCGCCACCTACCTGGAGGTGCACGCCGCCGATCCGAAAGACGCCGCGACAGTGCAGGATCAGGTCGCCGAAGTCGCTGCCGCACATGACTTATTCGCCTACAGCGGCACCGAGGCCATCGAGTCGGGCCGCAGTGCGGTCAACCAGATGGGTTCCCTGGCGGTGTTCGTGCAGTGGATCGTGGCTCTGCTGGCCGCGATGGCATTGTTCAACGCATTCATGATCTCGGTTCTCGAACGCACCCGGGAAATCGGGACGTTGCGCGCCATGGGGGCATCTCGCGGGTACGTCGCCAAGTCGATTCTCATCGAATCGACCAGCGTCGCACTGTTGGGCGGGCTACTCGGGCTGCTGGCCAGTGTGGTGGTCCACCGGCTGGGCACCCTGATCATGAGCACGGTCACCGCCATTACGGTGCGGTTCGGGGCTTCCCCACTCGACCTGCTCGGTGTCGTCGTCGCCGTAATTCTGTGCTGGAGCGGGGCATTGCTTCCGGCGTCGCGGGCTGCCAAGTCGAACATCGTCGACGCGCTGGAGGTGGCGTAGCGGTGGAGAAGCAGAGTCTGACCGCGCCGCCCCGGGTGAACCTCGCGTGCCCGACCGGGCTGCCCGAATTCCTGGAAATGCCCGGTGCGCACCGACTGATCTGGGTGCGATGCAGCCCCGGTGTCCGCGCACCGGCCGGCTGGCGGTTGTCGAAGTTCCTGGCGTTCTCCCGGCCGCGAACATGCGTTGCGGGCATGCTGGCCTTCTATTTCGCAAGCCTGGTAAGCGGTGGACTGCCACCGCTGCACCTCGTCGTGGGGATGGTGGTCTCCTACCACATCGCTGCCATCGCAAACCTGTACAACATCTACACCGATATCGTGGAGGACAACGAGAACATCCCTTCGCGAGTCTTCGACCTCGGTCGCTACGGCAGAGACCGGCTACTGCGGGACACACATCTTTCGGCGGCCGCGGTTTTCGCACTGTCGCTGCTGGTCAACCCGTACTTCGCCGCCCTGACTTTGCTGGCCCTCATCGGTTGCCACCAATACTCGTTCCCGCCGCTGCGGATGAAGGCGCGACCGCGCGCCGGGATTCTGTATTTCGCCAATGCCGTGGCCTACCCCTACCTCAGTGTGGCACTGGCGTCCGATGCGAAACTGCATGTCTTCGGCAAGCCGTCATACAGCGCTCTGGCCCTCTACCTGTTCTTCTGGTTCTGCGCGAAAGGACTGGTCAAGAATGTCCCCGACTACGACGGGGACAAACGAGTGAACGTTACGACATCGGCGACGTTGAGCACCACCAGATTTCGTGCTGCCATGATCGCCGCGGTGGCAAATGTGCTGGTCTACGCCGCCATCGCCATCCCGGTAGCCGCCGGGAGTATCCGGGGCGAGTACCTCGTTGCGCTGCTCTGGCTTCCGGTGGCGTGTGTGCAGTCCGGACGGCTGCTGTACGCACCCGGCCAGAAGTCCTGGAACGACATGCTGCGCGACGACATGTTCGTATCGGTGGGTTACCTCTCGACACTCATCCTGATCGAATGGATCTCCATGATGTCGATTGCGATCCTGCTCCTGGGACTGTCCATCATGGTGCTCTCCGACCGGCTCGGGCTGGATACCCGGCGGGTAGAGGATTTCGAATTACTATGACAGTCAACCCGATTCCGCGGCACGAGGACACCTCGAACCACGGTGGCGGAGCAACGGTGAAATTCGACCTGTCACGAAACGAACTGCATCTCGACCCCCTGCCGCAAGTGCGGGACATCGTCGGGCGCGGTGCGGCCACCCTCAATCGCTACCCGCACCACCAGCACACCGCGCACCTGATCGCCCGGATCGCCGCACTGCAGGAGGTTCCACGCGACAAGGTGGTTGTCGGCGCCGGAATCGTCGGCGTACTCGACGGCCTGCTGCACGCGGACGCCACAACAAAGGGATCAACGGTTTTCGCCGCCCCGGCATTCGACGAGTACGCGCCGCTGGTGGCGCGGGCCGGCGGCACCCCGGTAGCGGTCGACAGCGATCCACCGGGCAGTCAAAGCCTCGCCGCCGTCCTCGCGCGTGTCGATGCATCCACCAGGCAGGTGATCATCGCCGCACCGCACAATCCCACCGGTGCCGCGGTAAGCCTGGCCGAACTCGTCGGATTCCGTGCCGCCCTGCCGAACAGGGTTGTGCTGGTTATCGATCAGGCGTATGCGGAATTCGACGAGGCCATGCCCTCGGACTCGGTCCGACGCCTGATTACCGGCCTGGGCTCGGTGGTGGTCCTGCGCAGCTTCTCCAAGGCGTACGGGCTCGCCGGCCTGCGGATCGGGTACGGCGTGTGCAGTAGCGCAGATCTGGCGGACCGGATCCGGTCCGCTATCCCGGCATACTCGGTGAATTCGCTGGCCCTGGCCGCGGCGGCGGAGTCGCTGCAATATCCGCACCAGTTGCGCGACCGGGTTTCCGATGTGGCACGGAGCCGACAGCGGCTGGAGGCGTTCCTGATCCGCCACCGCATGTTCTCGGGAATCGCGTCGCAGGCGAATTTCGTCTGGCTGCCAACCACGGATTCGCAGCAGCTGTTTCGGCACGCCCGCGCCGACGGCATACTGCTGCGCGAATACCCGGGCCTGGGTGTGCGGATCACCGTGCAATCGAACGAACCCGTCGACGCACTCATGGAGTCGTTGGCGGCCTTCCCGGGGCCGACCCGTCACCGGGCCGCCACCAAGGCTTTTCGGCATCTCAGTGTATAACCGCTATCTACTGTCAACTGCCCTCGGACGGCATCGATTCGCCGACGGGCTGGTGGACTATCTGATCACGATGGGTGTCGGGCACATCTTCGGGATGCCCGCGGAATCGGTGAATTCGTTGGTCGATGCCGCGAGCCGCCGCTCTGAGATCGAGGTGGTCACCACCCGGCACGAATCGGCGGCCGCTCTGATGGCCGTGGGGTACGCCAAATCGTCCGGCCGGCTGGGAGTGTGCTTCGGGACTGCGGGCCCAGGGGCCACGAACCTACTGGCGGGGACCTACGAAGCATTCCTGGCGCGAGTGCCCGTGCTGGCGATCAGCGGCCAGGTTCCGGTGGCGAGCATAGGCAGAGGTTCCTTCCAGGAGATCAACTCCGAGGCACTGTTTCGCCCCTGCACCTCCTCGTCGGTTCAAATTCATGCCCCCAGCCAGTTCGAACGCTTCGTGCGTTCCGCCGTGACGGCGGTCCACGAATCCACCGCCTGCCACGTGGCAATTCCCGGAGACGTGCTGTACGCACCGATGGAACCGCTGGCCACGGCGTTCACCTTTCCCCAGGTGCCGGCCGCTGCGGTGGCCGGCAAAGAACAGCTGTCCGCCATCGCCGACTTCCTGGACTCCGACGACCTCGCGATAGTCGTGTCGGGCGCCGACGGTGATCACGCCGACGCGGTCGCCAAGCTGTCCGAGCGGTTCGGCTGCCCGCTCTACACCTTGGGCGACCAGGGTGTGATCGCCGCGGACAATGTGTTGATCGTGGGGCGTGCCAGCCCGCTGGTCTCCCACCGCGTTCGAGGGCACGCCAAGCTGCTCGAAATCACCGATCGGCGTTGCACGACACGGGGTATGCCCTACACCGCGCAAATCGTCTGCGACATCGAAGCCACGCTGCGGGAGATCCTCGATGCCACCGAATCTGATCCGGCCGGTGCGGACCCGGACAGCCGATGCGAGGTTTACCGCGACCTGGACCGTCCGGATCGGTTCCTGCCACCAGAGCTGCACTCCACGCCCGCCACTTCGAGTCTGGCGGGCATACCCGGGGCCGCGCTTCCACTCGGCATCGGCGGCGCTCTGGCGGGGAGCACACCCACCGTGGTCGTCACCGACCGCCGGCAACTGGGCCAATTTGCGGCCGAATTGTCCACCCTGGTCGCCGCGAACGCCGACGTACTGGTCGTCTGCGCCGTGGAGGATACCGAAATTCGCGAGGAAATCACGCATTTGGGCCGTGCAATGTCCATCAGAACGGCCAGCGCGGAGTCCATGGAAGCTCTTTCACGCCTACTGCGGGAGCTCGCTGAGGCTCCCGGTCCGGCGATTGTCGCCTTGCGCACCAACGCCGCCCACGACGATCCGGCCAACGTAGCCCGCCACCCGGGCGAACAGTCATTGTTCGACTGCCTGACCGCCAATATCGCTGCGCCAGTGCAGATCAGCGAATTCTGCGCACACCTGCTGCCCTGCTTCGACACCGCGCAGCGCAGTGCCAACGCCCAAGGGCCCTCGATGAGTGCTTCGGCGCTGCGGAAGGCGGGGTCGTCTCCGGCGTGCTCGGTGGCGGCGACCGGGCCGGCACTACTGCTTCAGCTGAACGGGATCTACGACGCGGCACTCGACAACGCCCGAATCCTGGTCACCACCGTCCAAAGGCGGGACTGGTTCGTCGACGCCGCCGGGATGCTCGACGAGGTCACCGTTGCGCGCTACGTGGTCGACGACCCCGCAACCGCAGCCGCGACCGTGCGACAGGCCTGCGCCGCCGCCGGTGCACCCGGCGCCGGTGTGGTGCATCTGCACGTCACCCCGCGTGCGCTCGACGTCGAATGGGGCCCGATCGCGCCCATCCCGCCGGCGGTGGCCGCAGTGCGCCCTCGTGAGATTCACCCGGGGACGGCGCCGGACGAATCCCCGGTCGCCCGGGCGGCCGGCGCACTGAGGGATGCCGATCGGGTCGGCATCGTGGCGGGCCGCGGTGCCGCGGGCTGCTCGGAACTGCTGGTCGAACTGTCGGAGATGCTGGGCTGCACGGTCTATCTCACAATGGGCGGCGACTCGGTGCTCAACTCGTCGATTTCCCGGAAACACAGCAGAATCGGCGGCTCGGGCGACCTGCGAGCGTGGCGTGAATTAGCTCGGGCCGACGCGTTGTTCCTGGTCGGCGTGTCGAACCGGGGATCGGCGTTCGATTTGGGCACCTCGGGCCGCACCGTTGCGGTCAACGTCGACCCGCTGGCCATGCTCGAACTCGGCGAACGCGACATCTGCGTCCTCGGCGATGCCGTGGCCGTCCTCGAGGCGATGGTCGCCACATTGCGCGCCGAGAGTGGCAACGGCGGCCGTTCCGCCCCCGGTGCGCGCCGGCGCCGCATCCCGGCCCCGCGGATGAGCGGACTGTTCAGCCGGGCCGACGGCCGGCCGCTGCGGGCGTCCAGCCTCACCCGGGCGATCGACGCCCAATTGCGCGGCCACCCCGGGACCTCCACCGTCTGCGCGGATGTCGGGGTCAACACCCTGTGGGTCTACCGCTACGTCACGTCGATGACACGCAGCGTATGGTCGGCATCGTTCGGCACCATGGGGTTCGCCGTTCCCGCCGCAATAGCCTTGGCGCGCAACGCAACCGCATCCGAGACAGTGGTTGCCATCGCGGGTGACGGCGGCACCTCGGTGACGCTGAGCCAGCTTCGGTCCGCAGCCGGGATCGAAGTGCCGCTCGTCTTCGTCGTCGTCAACAACGCCGCGCTCGCGGCGATCAAGTTCGAAAGCGAGATCATGGGATGGCCGGATCGAGGTTCGGCGATTCCGGAAATGGATTTCGCGCACTACGCGACGTCCGTCGGTGTCCGGTCCCGTCGAGTCGGCACCCTGCGTGATTTCCGCGACGTCTTCGCCGAGGCGATCAGGACGCCCGGGCCGTATCTCATCGATGCCCGTTGTGTCCTGAACGACGCCCCGATTCAGGCCGCCACCAGGAACTGGCGGCAAGTCCTGGGGTTTTTCACCGCCTGGTCGAAGTCGGAGCGCGGTGCGGCGGACTCGTTCCGCGAGGTCGTGCGCGCAGTCGTCCTGGGCAAGTTCGAAGAAAGGTTGACAAGACAATGACCGCGGCATGTCCCCACAGTTCCCCTGAGCCTGCCCCGGACGCCGACCGCCGGGTGGCCGCCATCCGGGTACAGCAGCCAGAGGGTCAATCCGGCGGCCGGCTAAGCGTTCTCGGTGCACTCCGCCAAGACCCGTACTGGCCGACCCGGCTGTCGGCGGCAACGCTGCGGGGCGCCGTCGGCGGCTTCGGCAGGCCCACACCGCTACCTCCGGGGCCCAGGGGACTGCCTGTCGTCGGCTCGCTGTTGCCGCTGCGCAGGAATCCCTTCGAGTTGATGAGCCACGGCTCGGCAACCTACGGCGATATGTTCCGGATACCGCTGCCCTTCCTCGACATGGTTGCGGTGACACATCCGGATCTGGTGCACGAGTTCATGGACGAACCGACCGGCCGGTTCAGCAGGTACCGCCCGGTGGGCCCGATACTGTCGGTCATCGGAGCGAACAGCATCATGCTCGAAGGCCCGCCGCTGCGGGAGCGCCGCCAGATGCTGACACCGATGTTCACCAGCAAGCACCAGGTGAGGATCGCCGAGATCATCTCCGATGAAATCGTGCGGCGGGTCGATGGCTGGTCGCGCTGGGCGGGGACCGGGCAGCCGGTGGACTTGCAGTACGAAATCTTCCAGATGACCCTGGCCGTGTACCTGCGAACGCTGTTCTCCACCTCGCTGCCTGATGGGGAGCTGCGTCAGCTCGACGCGGACATGCGCACGATTACCGGCATGCTCGGCCTCACCACGCTGATGGTTCCGCTACCCAAAATCGTCGGAAAATCCAGTCTGCTACCGGCTTTCGTACGGATCTATCGGCTGCTGGGGCGGTTGATCCGGGACCGCAAAGCCCATCCGTCGGACACTCCCGATTTCCTGGACACCCTGCTCGAAGCCAGGCACCACGACGGTTCGCCGCTGTCGCGGGCCGACTTGGCGGCCGAACTCGTCGGCCTGCTCGGCGGAGCCTACGACCCCAGCGGCGCCGCCCTGACCTGGTCGGCCGCGTTGCTGGCGAGCAACCCGGAGCATCTGGCGACATTGCGGGAGGAAATCTCCGTACTCGGCGGGGAGCTGCCCACCTACGCCGACCTGCCCCGGCTGTCCTGGGCCAAGGCGTGTTTCGATGAGGCGCAGCGCATGCAGGGGCACCCGTTCTTCCCGAGGTTCTGCATGACCGACACCATGCTCGGCGGCTATCGGCTGCCGAAGTACACCCTGCTGGGTGCGTCGATGTCGGTCATTCACCGCGACCCGCGCTGGTGGCCGGAACCCCACCGGTACGACCCCACCCGGTTCATCGACCGGGAGCAGATTCAGGCTCGGCCGAAGTTGGCGTTCATGCCGTTCAGCTCGGGACAGCATTTCTGCATGGGAACCAATATCGCCTACATGTCCGCCCAGTTCTTCCTGACGATCCTGTTTCAGCGCTACGACCTGAGCGTGCCGCGGAATTGGTCACCCGAACCGAAATTCACGTTTTCGGTGACCGTCGACGGGGGACTTCCGGTGACTCTTTGCTCGCGAGCGTAACGCCACGGCGAAATCCGGAGCGCAAAATCACAGCCACGTTACGCTCGCGAGCAAACTAGAAGCCCAACCCCTCGCGGGCGGCCGGGTCGCAGTCGTCGAGCAGGTCCATGCAGCGGCCGACTTCGTCGGATTCGCCAATGGCGTCGGCGGCACGCGCCAAGGCCGCCACACACCGCAGAAACCCCCGGTTCGGTTCGTGCGAGAACGGCACCGGACCGAAACCCTTCCAGCCATGGCGGCGCAGCTGGTCCAGGCCACGGTGGTAGCCGGTGCGGGCATAGGCGTAGGCCGTGATATCCCGGCCCTTGGCCAGTGCCTCTTCGGCCAGCGCGGCCCACGCCACCGATGCCGCCGGATGCGCGGCAGCCACCGTGCTCGGGTCTTGCCGGGCAAGCAGCGCCGTTTCGGCTTCACTGTCGCCGGGCAACAAGGTCGGATCCGGTCCCAGGAGATTGCTCATCGCAGCCATGCCTCCAGTTCACCCAGTGTCGACTACGCCGATACCGCTACCTCGCGAATCGCGTCGCCCAATGGCGGGTCGCTAAGCTCCCATCATGCCCAACGCACCGGAGCCTGACGGCGGCGACACCAGCTCTGACGGCGAAGACCAGGGTCGACCCGATTCCGGCGCCGACCCCACCGCGGTGTGCCCTCCGGCATCCGACGAGACCCAGACCACATCCGAGAGCAGCGAGCGGGAGGTTGCGCCCGAGGAGCCATCCACCGACCTCAGTGCAGGTCCCGCCGACAACCCCGACCCGGACCCCGCCGACAACCCCAACCCGGACCCCGCCGAGGACCCCGCCGACGGCCCCAACCCGGAACCCGCCGAGGACTCAGCCGCGGAATCCGCCGAGGACTCAGCCGCCGAACCCGAGCGCCGGTACACCGCCCCCGGCTTCGACGTCAACGAGACGCAGCTGATCCCCATCACCGACGCCGCACCGGCGGCACCGACGCAAACCTTGGACACCAGCCCGCCGGCTGCCGCGCCCGATGCACCCCCTGCACCCCCCGCGCCCGCCGCGCCCGCCGCGCCCGCCCAGCCGGCGAGAACCGCAACGCCGCAATCGATACCTCCTCGTCGGAGGATGCGTGCTCCCCTGCTGAGCCGCAACTGGGGTTGGGTGCTGACCACCATCCTGGTCGCCCTGGCGTTGGTGGCGATCGCGATCATCGGCACCATCCTGTTGACCCGCGGCGACAACCCGAAGGTCTCGCGGGAAGAAGAGGTGCGGCAGGCCATCGAGAACTTCGGCAACGCCGTTCAACGGGGCGACCTGACCGAGCTGCGCCGGATCACCTGCGGAGCGACCCGTGACAGCTACCTTAAATTCGATGAAAAGTCCTGGGCAGAGACATATCGGCAAGTTTCGGCGGCCAAACAATACCCGGTCATAGTCACCGTCGACCAAGTTGTGGTCAACGGCCAGCACGCCGAGGCCAACGTCACCACGTTCATGGCCTACGACCCCCGCCTCCGGTCGACCCGCAGCCTGGATCTGCAGTTCCGCGACGACCAGTGGGAGATCTGCCAATCCACCAGCAATTGACCGTCGCGCACCCCGGTGCGGCCCCGAGCCGCGGCCGGTGCATCTAACCGGCGAGCGACTTTCCGGCGCACTTCAGGTCCCGGCAGGCCTCGATCACGCGCTCGGTCATGCCGGCCTCGGCCTTCTTGAGGTAGCTGCGCGGGTCGTAGACCTTCTTGTTGCCCACCTCCCCGTCCACCTTGAGTACGCCGTCGTAGTTGGTGAACATGTGCGCCGCGATCGGCCGGGTGAAGGCGTACTGGGTGTCGGTGTCGACGTTCATCTTCACCACGCCGTATCGCAGCGCCTCCTCGATCTCGGACTTCAACGAGCCCGAACCGCCGTGGAACACGAAATCGAACGGCTTGGCGCCCTCGGCCAGCCCAAGCTTGGCCGCAGCCACCTTCTGTCCCTCGGCCAGCACGTCGGGACGCAGCTTGACGTTGCCGGGCTTGTAGACGCCGTGAACGTTGCCGAAAGTGGCGGCCAGCAGGTAGGCGCCGCGATCACCGGCGCCCAGCGCGTCGACCGTCTTCTCGAAGTCCTCCGGCGTGGTGTAGAGCTTCTCGTTTATCTCGGCCTCGACACCGTCCTCTTCGCCGCCGACCACGCCGATCTCAACCTCGAGGATGATCCGGGCCGCCGTCGCAGCCGTGAGCAACTCCCGGGCGATCACCAGGTTCTCGTCGATCGGCACCGCCGAGCCGTCCCACATGTGCGACTGGAACAGCGGATTGCGGCCGGAACCCACTCGTTCGGCGGAGATGGCCAGCAGTGGCCGCACATAGGTGTCCAGCTTGTCCTTCGGGCAGTGGTCGGTGTGCAGCGCGACGTTGATCGGGTACCTCTCCGCGATCGCGTGAGTGAACTCGGCCAGCGCCACCGCGCCGGCCACCATGTTCTTGACGCCGAGCCCCGACCCGAACTCCGCGCCGCCGGTCGAGAACTGGACGATGCCGTCGCTGCCGGCGTCGGCGAAGCCTTTGAGCGCGGCATTGACCGTCTCCGAGGAAGTGCAGTTGATCGCCGGGAACGCATACGAATTTTCCTTGGCGCGACTCAGCATCTCGGCATAGATCTCAGGTGTTGCGACGGGCATGGGAACTCCTCCTGCCAAGAGCTGAACGGACGACCAACGGAGACTCGTCCGTCCAGTATGGCAACGCAGGTATGTTGGGGCGTCATGAGCACCACCGTCGTCGCGTTGGGGGACTTCCTCGACCCCTGGTACTGGTTGGGTTCCGACGGCGTTTTCGGCTCGGCGGTGCTGCCGGGGATCCTGATCATCGTCTTCATCGAAACCGGGTTGTTGTTCCCGCTGCTGCCCGGAGAGTCGCTGCTGTTCACCGGCGGGCTGCTGGCCGCGGGATCGGACCCTCCGGTGAGCATCTGGGTGCTGGCACCCGCGGTGGCCACCGTTGCGATCCTCGGCGATCAGACCGGCTATTTCATCGGCCGGCGGATCGGGCCGGCGCTGTTCAAGAAGGAAGATTCGCGGTTCTTCAAGAAGCACTACGTGACCGAATCGCACGCGTTCTTCGAGAAATACGGCCCCTGGGCGATCATCCTGGCCAGGTTCGCCCCGTTCCTGCGGACCTTCACCCCGGTGGTCGCCGGCGTGTCCTACATGCGCTACCCGGTGTTTCTCGGCTTCGACATCATCGGCGGCATCGCCTGGGGCGCCGGTGTGACACTGACCGGCTACTTCCTGGGCAACGTGGGGTTCGTGCACGAAAACCTGGAGAAGATCATCCTGGGCATCCTGGTCGTGTCACTGCTGCCCGCGTTCATCGCCGGCTGGCGGGCCTACCGGTCGCGCCGCGGCACACCCGAACCCGCACCGGTCGACCCGGCGGCCGGGTCCGATCCGCTAGCGCTGCCCGACTGAGGCCACCCGGTGGGCGGCCTCCATCAGCATCCAGCCCGACACCTGCACCGACAGATCCTGCTCGGCCACTTCGGACTGGTGCACCGCGCCCTCGACCCGCTGTGCCCGCCGCCCGCCCGCGATGGGCATCACGGCGTCACGGCTCCAGAACGCGCCGAACACCGGGAGCCCGTCGACGGTTTGCCGGTAGTCCCACGCCGACTTCGCCGACGCCAGCACGATCTTGCCCGCGGTCTGGCGGGCCTCGATATCTTCGGCGGAGTCGCCCGGCAGGTCGGTGGCGACCAGCGCCAGGTAGCGGGCGGTGATCCCGGCGAACAGGCCACCGTCGCCGCCGCCGGCGCCCTTGAGCACCCCGGCCGGGGCGATGTGCTCGTCGACAGCGGCCACCAGCCGGTGCACTCGCGGGCGGTGCCGCTCGTCACGAGTGCGGTTGGCGAGTTCGGTTTCCAAGCCGAGCACCACACCCTGGCAGTAGGTGTATTGCGGGCGCACCAGGGAGCCCTCCTTGATGCCGTCGAACACCAGGTGCGTCTCGGGATCGATCAGGGTGTCCTCGATCCAATCGGCGATCTGCTGGGCCAGGCGCAGCCGGCCCGGATAGCGGGCCAGTAGGATTCCCGCCGGTCCGTTGGCCGGGGCGTTGAAGAACCGATCCTGCTTGCGCCACGGGATACCGCCGCCGTCGTCCGGCGCCCAGGCGTCGATGAGCTGGCCGGTCAGCGTGGCCAGGGCCCGACTGCGCTCGACACCCACGTGCAACGCGGCCCGTTCCAGCGCCAGCCCCAGCCACGCCATGTCGTCGTAGTAGTTGTTGGTCCACCGCAGGATGTTGCGCAGGTGGTGCGCACGGATCTGTCTCTTGATCCGATCGCGACGCTGCGGCTGCGGGTCACGCAGTTGGGCGTCGATCAGGCAGTCCAGCAGATGCGCCTGCCACCAGTAGTGCCACGTTGCGAACATCCGGTCCCGGCGGTCGGCCGGCCAGGCCACCACACCCAGCTGGGTCCCGGGTAAACCCCAAAGACGTTTCAGGTTCCATTTCGTGATGGCAGTCTCGGCGCTGGCCGCCCGGTTCGCCCATACCTGGTCCATACCTGCCGATCCTGCCCTACGGCCGACTCTCGCACGGCAGGAGGTTCGGCGTGGCCGCGGATCACCAGGCGCGAGTCAGGTCGCCGTGCTGTCGGATCCAGGTGTGCATGGCGATGCCCGCCGCGACACCGGCGTTGACGCTGCGCGTCGAACCGAACTGGGCGATCGACACCGTGATCAGCGCACCCGCCCGAGTGTCGTCGGTGATGCCGGGTCCTTCCTGGCCGAAAACCAGCAGGCAATCCCGGGGCAGCGCGGTTTCTTCCAGTCGTGCGGCTCCGGGAACGTTGTCCACCGCGACCACCGCCAGCCCCGCCCGTTCGGCGAAGTGCATCAACTCCGCGGCGCTGTCGTGGTGGCACAGCCGCTGAGAGCGGTCGGTCACCATCGCACCGCGACGGTTCCAGCGCCGCCGGCCCACGATATGCACGGTGTCGACGGCGAATGCGTTGGCGGTGCGCACCACCGACCCGATATTGGCGTCGTGGCCGAAGTTCTCGATCGCGATATGCAGGGGATGGCGCCTGCGGTCGATGTCGGCGACGATCGCCTCCCGAGTCCAGTACCGATAGGCATCGACGACATTGCGGGTATCGCCGTCGCGCAGCAGGTCCACGTCGTAGCGGAGATCACCGGGCAGTTCCCCCTCCCACGGGCCCACACCGGCCGATGGGGCACCCCACTCGGTGGGTCCGGGTTCGGCGTCGGGACCGGGCGGGCTCATTTCGTCCAGAGGGCGGCATGGGTGCCGACGATCGCCACCGTCGCATACAGCAGCGCCTGGTTGATCTCGCCCTGGGTGCACAGTGATGCACGGAACTGCACCGCATCGCGCGATGCATCGGGCAGGACCAGCACCGAGGACCCGTACGCCGCACACGCCGGGCTCAGCCCGGGCCCAGGCAGCGACGGCGAGGCCAGCAGCATCATCGGGCCGCCGCGGCCGGCGGACTCGTCGCGATACCGCGCCCCCACCGCGTCGACCTCCAGGCCCAGCAGCATGTAGCCCTGACCGTGGAACGCCGCCGGATCACCCAGTTGCGCCCGGTTCACCGGCATTCCGTCGGCCCGCCAGGCCGACACGCTGGTGCTCCTGGCCACCAGACCGGTGTCGCTTTCCTTCGTCGGCAACAGGCCCACCGGGAACGCAGCCGGGTAGGCAGCCACGGTGTCGGCGATCCGGTCGCGCGGCGAGTAGAGGTAGATCCCCCGGACGGTGCTGCGATCACGCACCGGGCCCAAACAGACCGTGCCGGTGAGCCGGCCCGGCGCGGCCGTCAGCGGCCTCGTGACGTCGTGCAATCCTGACGCCGGCCCAGCCAGTGGACCCGCCGCCGGTCCCGCCACCGAGTCGGCCGTCGGGCCGGCCGTCGCGCCGTCGCAGCTGCCCAGCCCGGTGGACTCCAACGGGTGCGACAGCGCCCCGTACAGGCCGAACCGCAGCTCCTCGGGTTCGGCGTGCGGTTGCCCGGGATCGGTCGGGGCCGCGTCGACATCGACCAGCGCATAGTCCTGCGACCACCGCAGGTTCGCCACCGAGACGTTCCAGCCCAGCACGCCCAGCGATTCACCCAGCGACGCGCTGTGAGCTCCGAATACCACAGCGGAGCCGGCTGAACCGGAGCAGGCCACCATCGCCGACAGTGCCACTGCCAGTGCGACCATCAACGCAACGGGCCGGGGCATCCGTGCTCAGCGCTGGTAGTTGCCGGCCTGCTGGCCGTCGCGTTCCCCGTGCGGCGGACGCCGGGCGGCACCGGATCTGTCCTCCCCGCGGCGGACCGGCTCGGGTGTACGACGGGCGGACTCCGGCATCAACCCTGCGGCCGGGTTCGCCTGTGGACGTCGCTGGGGCAACTCGGCACGGGCCTCGGAAGTACCCGGGAGCCCCTGGGATACCTCCGGTGGGTCGGCCTCCTGCGGGGCGTCAGCGGGCAGCGGAGGCAACACCCGCAGCAGGTCGTTGAACTGACGGACCGTCCGCAGGCCTTCGTCCCACTGGCCGCGCGTGCTGGCGATCGGCATGGAGACCAGCGTCCAGTGCTGCTCGTTCCACATCGTCTCGGCGCAATCGGGCGCGGTATGGGCGAAGGTCACCATACGCCGGTCGCAGGCCCGCCGGGCGGCGTCGAGGTTGGTCGAGTACACCATCCGGGGTCCGATCGCACCCAACAGCCAGATATCGCTTTCGCGGGGCTCTTTGAGTCCCTTGAGGCGCAGGTCGACCACGACATTGGTGCCCACCTTGCGGTGCAGCGCGATCACCGTGGCGACTTCGTCGAGATCGAAGACGTACACCGCCTCACCGCGGATCTGACCGAGCACCACGTTCTGGGCGGGGATATCGCCTACGGTCGACATCACGCCGCGCTTCCAGCGGCGCAGGATGTCGGCCGATTCCTCTTCGAAGTCGAATCCGTGCGATCGTGCCCACGACCTGCGGCGCCGGCTGCGGCCGCGACGTCGATCGATATCGACGTACAGCAGCACCGTGGCACCGACAAAGCACAGTGCCGAGAGCGTGAACCAAAGCGGGACCATCGCCGACAGCCTATCTGCTGTCGCTGTCGAACACAGAATCCGAGCAGGTCACAACCACGTCACAGGACCGGACCGGGCCATCGGTCCCGATGCGGCCTAACCCAGGACCAGCGAGTCGCCGTCGGCGCTGACGTTCACCGGCACCACGTCGCCGTCGTGCACCTGGCCGGCCAGCAACATCTTGGCCAGCTGGTCGCCGATCGCCTGCTGCACCAGCCGCCGAAGCGGCCGGGCGCCGTACACCGGGTCGAAGCCCCGCTGGGCCAGCCACTGCTTGGCCCGCTGCGACACCTCCAGCTGCAGGCGTCGCTGCGCGAGTCGCCTGGCCAGCTGCTCCAGCTGGATGTCGACGATCCGCACCAGTTCGTCGGGGTTGAGCCCGTCGAAGATCAGCACGTCGTCGAGGCGGTTGATGAACTCCGGCTTGAACGCGGCACGCACCGCCGCCATCACCGTCTCCTCGGTGCCGCCGGACCCCAGGTTGGAGGTCAGGATGAGGATGGTGTTGCGAAAGTCGACCGTGCGGCCCTGCCCGTCGGTCAGCCTGCCCTCGTCGAGCACCTGCAGCAGCACGTCGAACACGTCGGGGTGGGCCTTCTCCACCTCGTCGAACAGCACCACGGTGTAGGGCCGCCGGCGCACCGCCTCGGTCAGTTGACCGCCCTGGTCGTATCCGACATACCCCGGAGGCGCACCCACCAGCCGGGCCACCGAGTGCTTCTCGCCGTATTCGCTCATATCGATACGAACCATGGCGCGTTCGTCGTCGAACAGGAAGTCCGCCAACGCTTTTGCCAATTCGGTCTTGCCCACGCCGGTGGGTCCGAGGAACAGGAACGACCCGGTCGGCCGGTTGGGGTCGGCGACCCCGGCCCGAGTCCGCCGCACCGCGTCCGAGACGGCCTGCACGGCCTTGTACTGGCCGACCACGCGGCGACCCAGCTCGTCCTCCATCCGCAGCAATTTGGCGGTCTCGCCTTCGAGCAACCGGCCGGCCGGGATGCCGGTCCACGCCGAGACCACGTCGGCGATGTCGTCGGGACCCACTTCTTCCTTGAGCATGACGCCTTCGCGGGGCTGGGCGTCGGGCAGTGCGGCGTCCAGCTTCTTCTCGACCTCCGGGATCCGGCCGTAGCGCAGTTCGGCGGCCTTGGCCAGGTCGCCGTCGCGCTCGGCGCGTTCGGACTCCCCGCGCAGCACGTCGAGCTGCTCCTTGAGCTCACGCACGACGTCGATGGCGTTCTTCTCGTTCTGCCACTTGGACGTGAGGCCGGCGAGCTGCTCTTTCTTGTCGGCCAGTTCGGCGCGCAGCTTCTCCAGCCGTTCGTGGTGGGCGGAGTCCTGGGCGGTGTCCTCCTTGGCCAGCGCCATCTCCTCGATCTCCAGCCGGCGCACGGCACGCTCCACGGTGTCGATCTCCACCGGACGCGAGTCGATCTCCATCCGCAGCCGCGAGGCGGCCTCGTCCACCAGGTCGATGGCCTTGTCCGGGAGGAACCGGGCGGTGATGTAGCGGTCGGAGAGGGTGGCCGCGGCGACCAGCGCCGCGTCGGTGATGCGCACGCCGTGGTGCACCTCGTAGCGCTCCTTGAGCCCGCGCAG
>NZ_JBKECZ010000123.1:0-5645 GCF_047975165.1 Mycobacterium sp. | reverse complement strand
GGGGGCCGGGGGCCGGGGGGCGGGGGCCGGGGGGCGGTTATCGCAGGGCTGCGGTGCCGTCGGCGGCCACGGCGACCTCGGCCCCGGCGATGTCGCCGCGCACCGTCTCCGCGGCCGCGCCGGCGTCGGTGATCGCCGCCAGGGTGCGTGCGCCGTCGGCGGTGCGCACCGCCAGGAACGCCCGCTGCGGACGGCCGTCCCGGTCGAACGGTGTGGTCCAGGCTTCGACGGTGCCCACCCCCTCCCATGCGACCAGGGCGCGGGTCCTGGATTCACGATCGACCGCCGGCTGGACGTCCTCGCAGCGGAATTCGGCAGGCGGTTCGGTGCCGTAGACCCCGAAGCTGTGCTTGGTCAGATACCCGCCGTTGGCGGTGATCAGGCCCCGCCGGCCGGGGTTGGCGGCCAGCAGGCCGGCCATGGTCGCGATCGAATGGGTCACGTAGTTGTTCCACGGGCCGCCGGCGAAGGTCAGGCCGCCGGTGACGGTCAGCGGGCGGGCGGGATCGTCGAGGGCAAGGCCCAGCTCATTGGCCGCGACCTGGACCGCCGACGGGAAGCAGGAGTACAGGTCGACGTGGTCGATGTCGTCGACACCCACGCCGGCCAGTTCCAGGGCCCGCGCGCCCCCGATCCGGATTGCCGGTGAGCGGTGCAGTTCGCCGCGCTCGGCGATCGACGAGGTGTCGTGGGCGCCGGCCCCCGACAGCGGGAAAACCCACCGTTCGGACGGCACCCGCAGGCGCTGTGCCTGCTCGACCGAGGTCAGGATGAGCGCGGCACCCTGATCGACCATGTTGTTGGAGTTCATCAGCTTGGTGTAGGGCCAGCTGATCATCCGGTTGCGGGGGCCGGGCCGCCGGATCTCTTCGGCGGTGGCCGGCTGCCGGATCCAGGCGTGCGGATTGTCGGCGGCCACCGCGGCGAACCGCGCCCACAGCTCGCCGACCCGGGTCGAGTGGTCTGCGACGGACTCGCCGCCGGCGATCCGCAGCGCCTGCTCGAACAGCGGGTACACGTATGAGGGCCTGTCCAGTGTGATCCGGAGCTCCGCCTCCCCGGCCATCGGCACGTCGTCCCCGGCAATGTCGGGCAGCGGCACCGACTCGTCCTGATCGGTCCACACCAGCCTGCGGCCCTGATTCTTCAAGGCGATCCGGGTGCGCCAGGTCTCGGCCCCGGCGATCAGCACCGCGGCGGCCCGGCCCTGCTGGATATCCAGGCAGGCCCGGTTGACCAGCGACTGCGGCGTGTTGCCGCCCACGCTGCTGTAGCCGGTGGCGGCGCCACTGGCGCCCAGGCGCCGGCCGAGCAGGTGGGCGGGGTTGCGGTAGTGCGCCGACAAGATGCTGACCACCCGGATCGAATCGAGGGCTTCGATCACCCTCGCCGGTGCGGCCGCCCGGGCGGCGGCCACCATCAGGTCGACCGGTTCGATGCCGGGCTCGTCGGGGCCGACCTCTTCGCGGTGGTTCACCTGGCCGCAGCCGATGAGCACCGGGGTCGCGGGATTGACGGGCATGGCTGAGAACCTATCGCGACGGGTTGGGGACGTGCCCCGGCCGGGCACCTGCATTCGCGCCGCCGGTGCCTCGCCGCCTACCGTGTACGCCATGTCAGAGGACAGGGCACAGGGCGAAACACAGGACGGGGCATCCGTCGGGAGCAAAGTCGCGGGCGGGGTCGCGGGAAAGGTCGTGGGAAAAGTTGTCGTCATCACCGGCGGTGCGCGGGGAATCGGGCTGGCCACCGCTACCGCACTGCACCGGCTGGGCGCCAAGGTGGCCATCGGTGACATCGACGAGGTGGCGGTCAAGGAGTCCGGCGCCGATCTGGGCCTAAAGGTGTACGGCAAGCTCGACGTCACCGACCCGGCGTCGTTCACGGACTTCCTCGACCAGGTCGAACGCCAACTGGGGCCGATCGACGTGCTGGTGAACAACGCCGGCATCATGCCGGTGGGCCGGGTCATCGACGAGCCCAACGACCTGACCCGGCGGATCCTCGACATCAACGTCTACGGGGTGATCCTGGGCAGCAAACTGGCCGTCCAGCGCATGGTGCCGCGCGGGCACGGCCACGTGATCAACATGGCCTCGCTGGCCGGGGAACTGCACCTGGTCGGGCTGGCCACCTACGTCGCCAGCAAGCACGCGGTGCTGGGGTTCACCGACTCGGCGCGGCTGGAGTACCGCTCGACCGGAGTGCGCTTCTCGGCGGTGCTGCCGACGTTCGTCAACACCGAATTGGTTTCGGGCACACAGGGAATGAAAGGTTTCCGCAACGCCGAGCCGGCCGAGATCGCCGATGCCGTCGTCGAACTGGTGGCCGCACCCAAACCGCGGATGCGGGTCACCAAAGCGGCCGGCGCCGCGGTGGTGCTGCTGAAGTTCTGGCCCCGCTGGGCGGTGGAGGGCCTGAACCGTCTGCTCGGCGGCGAGCACGTCTTCACCGACGAGGTCGATGCCGAGCAGCGCCGGGACTACGAAACGCGCGCCCGCGGCCAGGAGTGAACGGCCGCTGCCCGCCCGGCTCGGTGGTGTCGGTCAACCTGGCGCGTGGCCGCACCAACCCCGATGCGCGTGCGCGGTCCGCGGTCACCGGTATCGACAAGGTTCCGGTGAACCGGCCGGTGCGGGTCCGGGCACCCGGCCCGATGCACGGTGGCCTGGGCAGCGGCCTCGTCGGCGACACCATCGGCAACCAAAAATTGCACGGCGGCGACGACCAGGCGGTGTACGCCTATGCGCGCGAGGACCTCGACGACTGGGAAGCCCTGCTGCGACGTCCGCTGCGCAACGGGGAGTTCGGGGAGAATCTGACGACGCTCGGCGTCGAGGTGACCGGGGCCCGCATCGGCGAACGGTGGCGGGTCGGTACCGGCGGGTTGCTGCTGGAGGTGTCCGCGCCGCGAACTCCCTGCCGAACGTTCGCCGCGTTTCTGGACCTGAGCGACTGGATCAAGACGTTCACCAGCGTCGGCAGGCCGGGCGCCTACCTGCGGGTCATCCAGCCCGGAACGGTGCGGGCCGGGGACCGGGTCGCTGTCGAGCACCGGCCGGGCCACGACGTCACCATCGAGTCGGCTTTTCGCGCGCGAATGTCCGGGCGCCCCGCCCCGCGAGCGTAACGCCACCGCGAAATCCGGCCGGTGAAATCGCAGCCACGTTACGCTCGCGAGAACGAACTTCGCCGCGCCGGCGCCCCGGTAGAATGGCGCCCAATGCTTGCCCGAACCCGCGAACACCCCCTCGGCGCCGAACCCGGCGTCCCGCCGGCCGCGCTGGCGTCGGCCGCACTGGCCCTGCCCGACGCGCGGCCGGGCCGGGTGCGCCTGTACGCCGACATCGCCGCCGTCGTCACGGTACTGGTGGCGGCGAACCTGGTCGCGCACTTCACCACGGCGTGGGCCGGTATCGTCACCGTCCCGGTCGCCGCGGCCGGCCTGGTTGTGCTGGTCCGATGCCGCGGGCTGGGCTGGGCCGAGCTGGGGCTGGGCCGCGAACACTGGCGGTCGGGGGTGGGCTACGCGGCGGCGGCGGTGGCCCTGGTGGTCGCGGTCATCGCGGCCGGGGTGCTGCTGCCGATGACCAGGCCGATGTTCCTGAACAACCACTACGCGACGTTCTCCGGCGCGGTGATCGCCTCGATGGTGATCATCCCGCTGCAGACGGTCATCCCCGAGGAACTCGCGTTCCGCGGTGTGCTGCACGGCGCACTCGACCGGGCCTGGGGCTACCGCGGTGTCGCGATGGCGGGCTCCCTGCTGTTCGGCCTCTGGCACATCGCCACCTCGCTCGGCTTGACCAGCAACAACATCGGCTTCAGCCACTTGTTCGGCGGCGGGGTATTCGGCATGGTGGCCGGGATCGTGCTGGCGGTGTGCGCCACCGGTGCGGCCGGATTCGTCTTCAGCTGGCTGCGCGCGCGCAGCGGCAGCCTGATCGCCCCGATCGCCCTGCACTGGTCGCTCAACGGGGTCGGCGCACTGGCCGCCGCGCTGGTCTGGCACCTGTCGGCCTGAGTCACACCACCAAAACGGCCGCCCCGGCGATGCGGCCGGCGGAAAGGTCGGCCAGGGCGCGATCGGCCTGGCCGAGCGGATATTCGGGAGCGGTGACGTCGATGTGGTGGCCGGCGGCGAATTCGAGGAAGGCGCGGGCATCCGCCCGGGTGTTCGAGGTCACCGAGCGCAGCTGCCGCTCCTGGAACACGTGGGCGCGGTAGTTCAGCGCCGGAATGTCGCTCAGATGGATGCCGGCCACCGCCAGTGTGCCGCCGCGGTCGAGTGCCGCGAGTGCGGGCGGCACCAGGTCGCCCACGGGAGCGAACAGAATCGCGGCATCCAGCGGCACCGGCGGCGGCGCGGCGGCATCCTGGGCGGAGGCCGCACCCAGGTGCAGCGCCAATTCGCGCGCCGCGGCTCCGCGCGTCATCACATGCACCTCGGCGCCCTGCGCCACGGCGACCTGCGCCGTGATGTGGGCGCTGCCGCCGAAGCCGTACAGGCCCAGCCGCCCACCGGGCGGCAACTCGGCGCGCATCAGCGACCGGTATCCGATGATCCCGGCGCACAGCAGCGGCGCCAGCTCGGTGTCGCGGTAGCCGGCAGGCAGGCGATGGGCAAAGGCCGCCGGCACCGTGGCGAATTCGGCATAGCCGCCGTCGGCGTCCCAGCCGGTGTAGCGGGACCCGGGGCACAGGTTCTCCGCGCCCCGGCCGCAGTACCGGCACTGCCCGCAGGTGTGACGCAGCCAGGCGATGCCCACCCGGTCCCCCGCGGCGAAGTCTGCCCCCGCGGCCTCGCCGACTTCGACGACTTCCCCGACCACTTCGTGCCCGGGAGTGACCCGATAGCGGTGCACCGGCAGGTCACCCTCGGTCACATGGAGATCGGTGCGGCAGACCCCGCACGCGAGCACCGCTACCAGTAGCTCGCCCGGCTCGGGCCTGGGCACGTCAGTGCTGACGCGTTCCAGCGGCTTGGTGGCCATCGGCCCGGGCCGGCCCACGCGCCACGCGGTCATTGTGTTGGCGGGCTTTGCGGCCATCACATGATCATGCCGCGAAAACAACCCGCCAACGAGATCGCTCGGTTACCGCTTGCGCGCCCTGCCGGCGACCCGCAACAGAATCACCGAACCCAGGATGGCGGTGAACAGAGTGAACCACCAACCGCCGGCCGCAGTGTCGACGAAGAAGCTCAGCAGGAAGCCGCCGATCAGCGCGCCGAGAACACCGATCACGACGTTCATCAGGATGCCGGAGCCGCCGCCCTTGACGATCTTGTTGGCGATCCAGCCGGCGATGGCGCCGATGACGATGTAACCGATCCAGCCCACGCTGGTCAGCGTCGTCGAGCGGGCCAGCAATTCGGTGGCTGTCACCGGGGTCATCGGCAGGGGCATCGGCAGGTTCACCTAGGTGGAGTGGTCAGGCCGGTTGGGTTTGCGGCTGCGCCGGTGCGCAGCCTGCCACTGCCGGTGCCGGAGCGGGTGGCGGTGCCGGCGCTCCCGGCGGGGGCAGGTCCACCGGCGCTCCCGGCGGCGGTGGCGGTGCCGGCGCTCCCGGCGGCGGTGGCGCCGGAGCTCCCGGTGCGGGCAGCGGAACCGGTGCGCCCGGAGCCGGCTCGGCATCCGGGTCCG
>NZ_JBKECZ010000004.1:0-54702 GCF_047975165.1 Mycobacterium sp. | reverse complement strand
TTCTGAGGTAGGTGGGAGCTGGGGGCTGACGCCCGGGAGGCTGGGGGCTGGGGGCTGGGGGCTGGGGGCTGGGGGCTGGGGGCTGCGAGTCGTTCGCGACCGTAAAGTGGCTGCGATTTCGCGCCCCGATTTTCGCCGTGGCGTAACGCTCGCGAGCAACCGACCCGCACCGCAGTCGGCGGTCGGCAGTCGGCGGTCGGCAGTCGGCAGTCGGCGGTCGGCAGGGGACAGGGGGCGCCAGCGGCGGGTACCCCTCGTTCCGTTATCCGTCCCCGCGGGCCAGGCGTTCGCGCAGCCGCCGATTGACCGGTTCGGGCAGCAGTTCCGAGACATCGCCGCCCAGCATCGCCACCTCCTTGGCCAGTGACGAAGAGACGAACGAATACCCGGGCGCGGTCGCCACGAAGAACGTGTCCACACCGGCGACGTGCTTGTTCATCTGCGCCATCTGCAGTTCGTACTCGAAATCGGTGCCGGTCCGCAGGCCCTTCACGATGGCGTTCATCCCGCGCGACTTGACGAAGTCGACCACCAGGCCCTGCCCGGCTTCCGCCCGCAGGTTGGGCAGGTGGGTCGTCGACTCCTCGATCATCGCGATCCGCTCGTCGAGGTCGAACATGCCCAACTTGACCGGGTTCACCAGAATGGCGACCACCACCTCATCGAACTGGGCGGCGGCACGTTCGAAAACATCGATGTGCCCCAGGGTCACCGGGTCGAAGGATCCCGGGCATACCGCGCCGCTCATCATCCAGACGCTAGCAGCCCCGCCCATTCGGGGCGCCTCGTTCGCGAGCGTAACGGGGTTGCGATTTCGCGCGCCGGAATTCGCCCTGGCGTTACGCTCGCGGGCACGCGGGCAGCGAAGTGTGAGCATCGGCGAACTCCAGCCGGGTGTCGCCGTACGTCCGCGGCGGCCACGCCGACCAGCCGCCGGGCCAGCTCAGCGGCGGGCTCCCGGCGCCCCGCTCGACCACGGCAATGGCCCCCTCCCGCACCCACCCGTGGCGCCCCAGGGCGGCGAGCACGCCGTCGACCTCACCGGTGTCCACCCAGTAGGGCGGGTCGGCGAACACCAGGTCCATCCGCACCGGCGGCCGCGACGCCAGCACCGCGGCAACGGCGCCCCGGCGAACCGACGCACCCGGCAAGCCCACGGCTGCGATATTGCGATCGATCGTTGCGGCGGCGCGCTGATCGGACTCCACGAATAGCGCCGAGGACGCCCCGCGCGACAGCGCCTCCAGTCCCAGTGCGCCCGATCCCGCATACAGGTCGAGTACCGCCGAACCGGCGAAGTCGATTCGGGCCGCCAAAATGTTGAACAGCGATTCGCGCACCCGGTCGGTGGTGGGCCTGCTCCCCCGCGGCGGAACCACCAGGCGCCGGCCGCGCGCCACCCCGCCGATGATGCGGGTCATCGGCGGCTCGCCCCCGCGAGCGGGCGGTACCCCCACCCCATCGCGTCGCGGTGCATCCCGGCCGCCGCGCTCAGCGGAGCACCACCAGCAGGTCTCCCCCTTCGACCTGGGCGGTGGCCGACACCGCCACCCGCTCGACGATGCCGTCTGCGGGCGCGGTGATCGGGGCTTCCATCTTCATCGCCTCGATGGTCGCGACGGCCTGCCCGGCGGTCACCCGTTCGCCCTCGGCCACGCCGACGCTGACGACCCCGGCGAAGGGGGCCGGGACGTGGCCGGGATTGCCGCGGTCGGCCTTCTCGGCGGCCGGAACCGCACTGGCGATGCCCCGGTCGCGCACCAGGATCGGCCGCAACTGGCCGTTGATGATGCACATCACCGTGCGCATACCGCGCTCATCGGGCTCGGAGATGGCCTCCAGCCCGATCAGCAGCTCCACCCCGGGCTCCAGCTCGACCAAGTGTTCCTCGCCGTGCCGCAGCCCGTAGAAGAACTGGTTGGCCGACAACTGCGAGGTGTCGCCGTAGGTCTCGCGGTGATCCTGGTATTCCTTCGTCGGCCCGGGGAACAGCAGCCTGTTCAGGGTGGCACGCCGCCGCTCCCCCGATACGGCCAGTGCGGCCTCATCCTCGGAGGACAGTTCCGGGGCCGGTTTGGCCGGTGCACGTCCGGCCAGGGCGGCCGAGCGCAACGGCTCGGGCCACCCGCCGGCCGGGTCACCGAGCTCGCCGCGCAGAAACCCGAGCACCGACTCGGGAATATCGAATCGCGCTGGGTCAGCGGCGAATTCGTCGGCACTGAGCCCCGAACCGACCAGGGCCAACGCCAGGTCGCCGACCACCTTCGACGACGGGGTGACCTTGATCAGCCGGCCCAGCACCCGGTCGGCTCCGGCATAGGCGTCCTCGATCTCCTCGAACCGGTCCCCCAGCCCCAGCGCGATGGCCTGCTGCCGCAGATTCGAGAGCTGGCCGCCGGGAATCTCGTGGTGATACACCCGCCCGGTCGGCCCCGGAAGCCCGGATTCGAAGGGCGCGTACACCTTTCGCAGCGCCTCCCAGAACGGCTCCAGCGTGCACACCGCGGCCAGCGACAGCCCGGTGTCGAACCCGGTGTGGGCGGCGGCGGCCACAATCGAGCTCAGTGCGGGCTGGCTGGTGGTGCCCGCCATCGGCGCGGAAGCTCCGTCGACCGCGTCGGCGCCCGCCCGCCAGGCGGCCGCATAGCTGCTCAACTGGCCGCCGGGAGTGTCGTGGGTGTGCACATGGATGGGCAGATCGAACCGGCTGCGCAGCGCGCTCACCAGCGTGTGCGCCGCAGGCGCCCGCAACAGACCGGCCATGTCCTTGATCGCCAGCACGTGCGCGCCGGCCGCGACGATCGACTCCGCCAGCCGCAGGTAGTAGTCCAGCGTGTACAGCCGCTCGCCGGGGTCCGACAGATCACCGGTGTAGCACATCGCGACTTCGGCTATGGCAGAACCCGTTTCGCGTACGGCGTCGATGGCCGGTCGCATGGAGTCGAGGTTGTTGAGCGCGTCGAAAATCCGGAAGATATCGATGCCGGTGGCGGTCGCCTCCTGCACGAACGCCGAGGTGACGATTTCCGGATACGGGGTGTAGCCCACGGTGTTGCGGCCCCGCAGCAGCATCTGCAGGCAGACGTTGGGGATCGCTTGGCGCAGTGCGGCCAGCCGCTCCCACGGATCCTCTTTGAGGAAGCGCAGCGCCACGTCATAGGTCGCCCCACCCCAGCATTCCACCGACAGCAGTTGCGGTGTCGTCCGCGCCAGATAGGGCGCGACCATCATCAGGCCCCGGGTTCGCACCCGGGTGGCCAGCAACGACTGATGCGCGTCGCGGAAAGTCGTGTCGGTGACACCCACCGCCGGGGATTCCCGCAGCCAGCGGGCGAATCCCGCCGGCCCCAGGTGCAGCAGTCGCTGCCGCGAACCCGGCGGAGGTGGGGCCTCGATGTCGATGGGAGGCAGCTTGTCCTGCGGGTAGATCGCCGACGGCCGGACGCCGTGCGGGTGGTTGACCGTGACATCGGCCAGGTAGTTGAGGATCTTGGTGCCCCGGTCGGCCGACGTGCGCGCCGTCAGCAGCTGTGGCCGGTCGTCGATGAACGACGTGGTGACACGGCCGGCCTGGAAGTCCGGATCGTCGAGAACCGCTTGCAGGAAAGGAATATTCGTCGATACCCCGCGTATCCGGAATTCAGCGATGGCCCGGCGCGCCCGGTTGACCGCAGCAGGAAAGTCCCGGCCCCGGCAGGTCAGCTTGACCAGCATGGAGTCGAAGTGGGCGCCGATCTCCGCCCCCAGGTGGGTGCTGCCGTCGAGTCTGATGCCGGCCCCGCCGGGGGTGCGGTAGGCGCTGATCCGGCCGGTGTCGGGGCGGAACCCGTTGGCCGGATCCTCGGTGGTGATCCGGCACTGCAGGGCCGCGCCGTGCGGGCACACGGCATCCTGGGTCAGGCCCAGGTCCCGCAGCGACTCCCCCGCCGCGATGCGCAGTTGACTGGACACCAGGTCGACGTCGGTGACCTCCTCGGTGACCGTGTGCTCCACCTGGATCCGGGGGTTCATCTCGATGAAGACGTATTCGCCGCTGCCATCCAGTAGGAACTCGACGGTGCCGGCACAGCTGTAGCCGATCTGGCGGGCGAAGGCGACCGCGTCGCCGCACATCTTCTCCCGCAGTGCAGCCGGCAGATTGGGTGCGGGCGCCAGCTCGACGACCTTCTGATGGCGGCGCTGCACGCTGCAATCGCGCTCGTAGAGGTGGATCACGTCGCCGGCGGTGTCGGCCAGGATCTGCACCTCGATGTGCCGCGGATGCGCGACGGCCCGCTCCAGATACAGCGTCGCGTCCCCGAACGCCGATTCGGCTTCGCGGCCGGCGGCTTCGATGGCCTCGGGCAGCGCGGCGGCGTCGGCGACCCGGCGCATCCCGCGACCGCCGCCGCCGGCAACCGCCTTGACGAACAGCGGAAAACGCATTCCGCCGGCGGCCGATATAAGCTCCTCCGCGGACGCCGACGGCGCCGAGGACTCCAGGACCGGCAGCCCGGCCGCGCGTGCCGCGGCAACCGCCCGCGCCTTGTTCCCGGCGAGTTTGAGGACTTCGGCATCCGGACCGACGAAGGTGATGCCGGCCGCCGCGCACGCCGCGGCCAAATCCGGGTTCTCCGAGAGGAATCCGTAGCCGGGATACACCGCGTCGGCTCCGCAGCGCTGTGCGGCGTCCACTATCTCGTCGACGGAAAGATACGCCCGCACCGGATGCCCGACCTCGCCGATCTGATACGACTCGTCGGCTTTGGTGCGGTGCAGGGAATTTCGGTCCTCGTAGGAGTAGACGGCCACGGTGCCCAGGCCCAGTTCGTAGGCCGCCCGAAACGCCCGGACCGCGATCTCACCGCGATTGGCCACCAGAACTTTGGAAATCATGTCCGGCCCCTGATCACATTCGGCTGCAGCACTAGACGAGCGTCGACCAATAATCCCAGAACCGCACCAGGATCAACACAACTACCCCGGTGAGCCAGAACGTCACCAGCGACCATCGCCAATCCAGGAGCAGTCGCATCGCGGTGTGGTTTTCGGCGTACGGACGCAGCAGGATCGTCGCGACCACCACCAGCAGCGTGACGGTGACCACCCAGACCACCATGCAGTACGGGCACAGCGCCCCGATGCGGTAGAGACTCTCGAAGATCAGCCAGTGCACCATCGCCGCACCGAGCAGCAGCCCAGCTGTCAGGCCGGCCCAATACCACCGGGGCAGCGAAAGTCTCGCCAGTGACAACACCCCGGTGACGATCACCACGGTGAAGCCCACAATGCCCAGCAGCGGGTTGGGTACGCCGAACAGCGAAGCCTGCGGGTTGGTCATCACCGAACCGCAGGACAGAATCGGGTTGATGTTGCACGACGGCACGTAGGACGGGTCGAGCAGCCGCTGGATTTTCTCCACCGTCAATGTGATCGAGGCGATCAAGCCCGTCGCACCGGCGATCAGCATCCACCAGGCGCTGCCCGCGGGTGCCGACAGCCCGGGCGCCGACAGCCCAGGCGGTATCGGGCCGGGCGGTATCGGGCCGGGAGCCACGCCCGCACCGGGTCCGCCGGTGTCCACCGCAGGTTCGCCGCTCACCCGGTCAGGCTTTCGCCGACGCCGCGGCCTCGTCGATACCGGGCACGTCGCCCGCTACTTCCTTGATCTTGGCAACCAGTGCCGCCGGCGTCGACCAATCGTAGTCCGTGCCATTGATCTTCACCGTCGGCGTCGCATGAATGCCGTTGGCCGCCGCCAGCCCGTTGACCTTGGATATGTACTTGCCGCTCTTGATGCAGTCCGGCACCGAGCCCGCGGCACCGGCCTCGCGGGCCAACTCGGTCAACCGCGCGTCGTCGGGGAAGCTGGTGCCGATCTCCTCGGGCTGGATGTCGGCGCTGTAGAGCGCGCTGTGAAAACGCCGGAACGCCTCGATGGACTCGTCGGCGACGCAGTACGCGGCCGCGGCTGCGCGCGAAGAATAGTTTTGGTTGCGCGGGCTGTCGAGGATGGTCAGCATGGTGTAGTCCGCCGCGACCGCGCCGATGTCGATGAGTTTGGACACCGTGGGCCCGAAAGCGCGCTCGAAACTACCGCATGCCGGGCAGAGGAAGTCCTCGTAGAAGGACACCGTGGCCTTGGGCTTGCCGTCCTCGGTGACCAGCTTGGCCGAGGTCACCTCGACCGCTCCGCCGGCCGCGCCCCCGTCATTCTTCTTGTGATTCGACATCACGATGTAGGTGACCAGGACGACGGCGAAGATGACGACGATCGCGGTGCCGCCGATCTGGATGAGGCGGCCGGACTTGCCGCCACCGGAGTTCAGGTCGAGTCGCGCGGGGCGCTTGGGTTTGTCGTCGGCCACTGGTTCCTCACGTTCGTTGGGCTAACCCGAGATCGGGCGCCTCCAGAGTACCGGCGGGTCGATTCACGGCTCTCAGCAGCGGCTCAGGTGCGCACGCAGCGCCGAGATGAGCTCTGTCGTCCCGGCGGCACTACCGCCTCCCAGCGGGAACAGGTTGGCGAAACCGTGCGTCAGCGAACCCATGCAGCGCAGGTCGACGTCTGTGCCCGCGGACCGCAACGCCGCGGCGTAGTCCTGTCCCTCGTCCCGCAGCGGATCGAACCCGGCGACACAGATCAACGCCGGCGCCAGCCCGGCCAGCGATGCCGCCGACGCCGGCGACACCCGCGGATCGGCGGTATCGATCCCGGACCCGCGCAGGTACTGCGCGGTGAACCAGTCGATGTCGCGTTTGGTCAGCAGGAAACGTCGTCCGAACAGACTCAACGACCGGGTCTGCGCGGCGAAGTCCGTCCGCGGGTAGATCAGCCACTGCAACGCCGGCACCGGGCCACCGCTGTCGCGCGCCAGCTGGCTGACCAGGGCGGCTAAGTTGCCACCCGCACTGTCCCCGCCGACCGCGACCCGTGCGGGGTCCGCGCCCAGTTCGCCCGCGTGCGCGCAGGCCCACTCGAAGGCGGCGAAGGCGTCGTCGACCGCCGCCGGCGCCGGATGCTCCGGAGCCAGCCGGTAGTCGACCGACAAAACGTGGATGCCGGCATCCCGGCAGGTGAGCCGGCACAGGGCGTCGTGGGTGTCCAGATCCCCGACGGTCCAGCCGCCACCGTGGTAGAAGACCAGCAGCGGCGCGGACTCGCCGTCGGGCGCGACGTAGTGCCGAGCGGCGATCTCACCCGCGGGGCCGGGCAGCGAGACCTCGCGGACCTCGACGTGGATCTGCGGACCGGGCATCGAGGCCATCGTCTTGCGCATCACCGCGCGGGAGACCTCGGCGTCGTCGTCGACGATCAGGCCGTCGATGCCGACAGTCCGCATGCCGAGCAGGGTCAGCTGCAGCGTGGGATCGAGGGTGTTGCCGTCGATGACAACCGAGCGGCCGCGCGTGAGCAGCCGTTTGGCTGCGCCGGGAATCCACGGAACGGCCTTGGCACTGGCCCCGGAGATTGCTGTCTGCATCCGGATCTTCCGGCCCAGGGGCACGTGCGCCGGAGCGTCCGGGTGGCCCGGATCCCCCGGCGGAGTGTTCGTCATCAGCGGCTCCCTTACGAGTCTCGTCGCCGTCCCCGGTCCACCCGGCCGGCGGTTGCCGGCTGACCGTCGTCCGGCGCGGGTTCGGCCGTCGCGTCACCGGTGCCGGTGCGCTCCGCGACCAACTGTACGTCGCGGGCACCCTGGTGCATTCCTACCGTGCTGGTCGCGCGCGGTGCGACCCCGCGAGAAATCCGCGAAGGCGTTGCCTGGGCAGCGTAGTCACCTCGGTAGTATGTGATCCCCAAGTCGAATTACCCCACGGTGGATTGCGAGCAACTAGAACGTGGTCTATTTCAGAATCCGGCGCCGCGGCCCAGGTGCGGGATCGTCGTCGCCGTCCCAGGGTGCGGGGCATTTGGCTTGGCTCGATACTGCGAACCCTCAATCAGGTAGGTGATGACGTTGACAGGCGAGTCGGGTGTCGCTGCAGTCCCCTCGATTGCCCTCAATGACGAGCACACGATGCCGGTGCTCGGCCTCGGTGTCGCGGAATTGTCCGAAGACGGCGCCGAGCGGGCGATAGCCGCCGCACTGCAGGCCGGCTGCCGGCTCATCGACACCGCCAGCGCCTACGGCAACGAGGCCGCGGTGGGCCGGGCGATCGCGGCATCGGGCATCCCGCGCGACGAATTGTTCGTCACCACCAAACTCGCCATCGAGGACCAGGGCTTCAACTCAACCCAGGATGCCTGCGCCCAGAGCCTTGAGCGTCTCGGTCTGGATTACGTCGACCTCTACCTGATCCACTGGCCGGACACCTCGAACGGCAAGTATGTGGACTCCTACGGCGGCATGATCCAGTGCCGCGGCGAAGGCCTGATCCGCTCGATCGGGGTGTCCAACTTCATCGAGGAATACCTGTCGATGCTGATCGACCTGACCTTCGTCACGCCGGTGGTCAACCAGATCGAGCTGCATCCGCTGCTCAACCAGGAGGCGATGCGCGCCATCAACGCCGGCCGCGACATCCTCACCCAGTCCTACACGCCGCTGGCGCTGGGAAAGTTGCTGGACAACCCGACAGTCACCGCCGTCGCCGCCGAATACGGCAAGACGCCGGCGCAAGTTCTGTTGCGGTGGAACCTGCAATTGGGCAATTCCGTCGTTTTCCGGTCGACCAACCCCGATCACATCGCCGGCAACCTCGACGTGTTCGGGTTCGAATTGGCACCCGAGCACATGGACGCCGTCAACGGGCTCAACGACGGGACTCGCCTTCGTCCCGACCCGGAGACCTACACCGGCAGCTGAGGTTTCCCGGGGATTCGCGCACTTCGATCTTCGCAGGCGCTCACCCCGATACTCGCGACGACGATTGGCCGCTGCGAGTGTGCACTGAGGGCCGTCCGCGTCGACGGTGAATCCTGGGCGGAGATTTTCGGCCAGATCGCGCCACACGCTCACAGTCAACGCCGTGGTTTCACAGTCAAAGCCATTCGCTCACAGTCAAAGCCGTACGCTCACAGTCAACGCCGTGAGTTCACGGTCGATACCCCTGGCCCCACAATCAACTCCCCAGGCGCCCCCGCCGGCGCGCTATCCGGCCGGGCAGGTCGCCGCGGCCTCACGCAACACGTCGGTGGACCGCTCATCGATGGGCAGCGAGTAGCCGCGCAGCACCTCGATGAACTGCATGGCGTACTGGCAGTGAAACGCCTCGTTGGGGGGCATCCAATACGCGGGCTGCGAATCGCCCTTGAGGAAATTCGCCTCCCCCTGCACCGCAAGCAGATTGGCCGGATCGTTGGCGAAACGCTTCCGTTTAGCCGCCGGCCAGTTGTAGGCCCCCATGTCCCAGGCATAGGCCAGCGGGACGATGTGGTCGATCTGCACCGCCTCGCCGACCTTGGGGCCGCGCTGGAAGGCGATGACCGTGCTTGTGTACGGGTCGTGCAGGGTGCCGGTGGCCACCGCGTCGGGACAACGTTTGCGGAACACGTACGTGATGTCCACCAGGTCACGGCTGAGGATGTCGTCGCGGGTGTCGCAGCCGTTGTGGCCCATCGGGGCGTCGTTGTCGTCGTCCCAGGCCTCACCGAAGGCCGACCGGTGGTAGTCGAAGTGGCGCCGGCGCCTCGGCACTATCTCGATGCCGGCCAGCACGTCGACCCCGGGTTGCACCGTCGGGACGTCGGCTCGCCCGACGAAGTCCTTGGCGCGCTGGACCATCGACGACCCCACTGTCTGATAGGCGACCACGACGGCCACAACCGCGATCGCGGCCAGCCACCACAACGTTTTTCTCTTCATAGCTTGTCCATGTACTCGATTCGGTCGGTGTCGGTGAATCGGGCCGCCAGCTCGGCCAATCCGGGATCCCCCGGGGTCCGGGGATAGGCGGCCACACAGAAATCCCTGGCGGCGTCGATGACGGCTCCGTGTTCGGCCAGCGATAGCAGCCGCAGGGTTATCGCCCTGCCGGACTGATTGTGGCCCAACACATCTCCTTCCCGCCGCTCCCTGAGATCGAGGTCGGCGAGTGCGAACCCGTCCGTGGTTTGCGCGACAGCCTTGAGGCGCCGGGCGGCGGATGAGCCCGCCGAAGTCCAGGTGACCAGCAGACACAGCCCCGGATGCCCCCCGCGTCCGATACGGCCGCGCAGCTGATGCAACTGGCTGATCCCGAACCTGTCGGCATCCAGGATCAGCATGACGGTGGCGTTGGGGACGTCGACCCCCACTTCGATCACGGTGGTGCACACCAGCACATCGATGTCGCCGGCCCGAAAAGCGGCCATCACCGCGGCCTTGTCGTCGGCGGGCAACCGGCCGTGCATGAGCCCCAGTCGCAGGCCGGCCAATTGATCCCGCTTGAGCCTGGCGAACACGCCCTCGGCGGTCTCGGGCTGCTTGCCGGCGGACGGTTTGCCGCCGGCCGGGCCGGAGTCGTCCTGCTCGTCGATGCGCGCCGCCACCACGTAGGCCTGCCGCCCGGCCGCGACCTCTTCGGAGATGCGCTGCCACCCGCGGTCGAACCAGCCCGGCTTTTCCCGGACCGGGATCACGTTGCTGGTGATCGGTTGCCGTCCGCGCGGCAGTTCGCGCAACGTCGAGGTCTCCAGGTCGCCGTAGCGGGTGAGTGCCACCGTGCGCGGGATCGGCGTCGCCGTCATCACCAGCAGATGCGGGGTGGTGCCCGCACGGGCCTTGGCCCGCAATCGATCCCGCTGCTCGACGCCGAAACGATGCTGTTCGTCGACCACCACCATGCCGAGATTGTGAAACTCCACCGAATCCTGCAGCAGGGCGTGAGTGCCGATGACGATGCCGACCCGACCCTCGGCAATCTCGGCTCGAACCTGCTTCTTCTCCGCAGCCGTCATCGACCCGGTGAGCAGGCCCACCCGGGTGGCCCGTTCCGGCCCGCCCAGCTGCCCACCCATACCCAACGGGCCGAGTACCTCGCTGATCGACAGCAGATGTTGTGTGGCAAGCACTTCGGTGGGCGCAAGCAGCGCACACTGGTAGTCGGCATCGACCATCTGCAACATGGCGAGCACCGACACGATGGTCTTGCCGGATCCGACTTCGCCTTGCAGCAGCCGGTTCATCGGCTGCGCGGACGCCAGTTCGCCGCTCAGGGTGGCGAGCACTGTGTCTTGTCCGTCGGTGAGGTCGTACGGCAGCCGCGCCCGCAGTGCGACCGCCAAACCGTCGGGTTCGGGAGCCGCCGCCGGGCCCGATTGCGACAGCTCACCGTGGCGGCGACCGGCGAGCGCCCACTGCAAGCCCACGGCCTCGTCGAAAGTCAGGCGCTGCAGCGCACGCTCGCGGGTGACCTCGTCCTCGGCGAGATGGATGGCACGCAAGGCGTCATCCTCGCCGATGAGTCCGTGCCGCGCACGCAACTCCGCGGGCAACGGGTCCTCCACCGGGTCGAGCACGTCGAGCACTTGGCGCACGCACCCGAAAATATCCCAGCTCTGCACCTTGGTGCTGGCCGGATAGATCGGAAAGAAGCGGCGGGAGAACTCCTCCATGTCCAATTCGCCGCTGACGGCCTCGGCGGCATCGGCGATGCTGCGCAACGACCTGGTACCCCGGTTCTTTCCGTCCTGGGAGTCCATGATGAGAAACGCCGGATGGGTGAGTTGCATTGAGCCCTTGTAGTAGCCGACTTCTCCCGACAGCATCACCGTGGTGTCCTTGGTGAGTTCCTTGGCGATCCAATTCGCGTTGAAGAAGGTGGCCGTCACCGCCTGTTTTCCCCTGCCCAGGGTGATGCGATGGAACATCCGCCGCTTGTTGCCCTTGCGGCTCCCCGGCCCGTGGCGCATCGGCTTGGTGACCGTGTCGGTGATGACGTCGACGAGCGTGATGTGCTGACCTTCTTCGGGCGGCTCATCTCCGAGGCCGCGCATCTGCCCCCCTTCGACATAGGTACGCGGGTAGTGCCGCAGTAGGTCGCCGACGGTCCGGATGCCGAAATCCTCGTCGAGCGCACCGGCGGAACGGGCCCCTATCGCCAGATCGAGCCGATCCCGCAACGCGACCACTTACTCCACCCCGATCAGCAGAACATCACCGCGATGGCCGGTGTGGTACACCACGAGCTCGCTGCCCGGATGGCGGTCATGGGTGTGGGCCGCCAGTACGTCCTCGACAGCCTCGGCAGCCTCGGCGTCCAGCTCCGCGCCCGTCAGCACCGTGATCAGTTCACCGCCCGAGGCCATCAGCAGGTCGAGCAGGCCGATGGCGGCCGCGGGGGCGTCCTCGGCAACGATCAGCACCTCGCCGCCGGCGATACCCAGGCCGTCGCCCGACCTACAGGTGCCCGCCCAGGTCAAGGCGTCATGGGTGGCAACACGCACCGATCCGCAACGCGCCGCACCGGCGGCATGGGCCATGCCGTAGCCGTCGTCGACGGCCCGGAGTCTCGGATCGTGCACCGCCAGCGCTGCCAGCCCCTGGACCATCGACCCGCTCGGCACCGGCACCACGTCGACACCCCAGCCGATGGCCGCGGTGCACCCCGCCACCAGTTCCTCCGCGGTCACATATCCGTTGGGCAGCACCATCACCTGGGCGGCGCCGGTGTCCACCACGGCCCGCACCAGCTCGTCGGCGCTGACACCGTCCCCGGGATCCATGGCTTCGGAGCGGGGCCGCAGCACCAGGGCCCCCTCCCCGGCGAACAACTCCGCGGCGCCGTCGCCGTCGACCACGGCAACCACCGCACGTTCCCGGCTCCAGCTGCCCGGCGGCAGCCCGGTTGCGCCCGAGCTCAGGGGCGAAACCACGATTCGGCTCAGCCGGCCGGCCGCAATTCCGGCTTCGATGGCCGCGCCGGCGTCGTCGGTGTGCACGTGTACCGAGTAGCCCGTTGACGACGCGGCCGCGAGGCCCACCGAGTCGCCCAGCTCTTCGAGCCCGGCCCGCAGGGCCTCCCCCGCGGACGCAGTGCAGTCGTCCACCTGGTACATCACCTCGAATCGGGGGCCGGGGGCGCAAGCCGCCGACACGGGCTTCCCTGTCTTCGGGGCGGGCCGGTAGGCCGGGCGGGCCGGGGCGTGCCCGGTGATCGTCGAGCACAGCGAATCCAGCAGGACCAGCAGACCCCGGCCGCCGGCGTCCACCACACCGGCGTCGGCAAGCACGTCGAGCTGTTCGGGCGTCTTTTCCAGCGCCACCACCGCGGCATCGGCGGCCGCCGCGACAGCCCGACCCAGCGTCTCGCCTCCGGCGGCGCACTCCCGAACAGCTCCCGCCGCGGCTCGCAAGACCGAGACGATGGTCCCCGGGACTTCCTCGCCGCCCATCGCGGTGACCACCAGGTCCACCCCGCGCCACAGCGCCGCGGACAGGGTCGCGGTATCCATCGCCCCCGGGGGGCCATCGGGCGGGGCGGCTGCGTCCGCGGTGCGGTCGGCCGCGGCATCGGCCGCAGCGTCAGCCGCCGGGTCGGCAGGTGCGTCAGGGGCCGCGTCAGCCGCTGCGTCGGCGATACCCCGCAGGATCTGGGACAGGATGATCCCGGAATTGCCGCGGGCACCGTTGCGGGCGCCTTCCGACAGCGCCGACGCGACCCCTGCGATCCCTGCGACCCCTGCCGGCCCTGCCAGCCCCGCCGTGTCCGCCGCCCCCGCCGACCCTGCCGCCCCTGCCGTGTCCGTCGCCCCCGCCGACCCCAACGCCCCTGCCGTGTCCGCCGACCCCGCCACCCCAGCCTCCACTGCCACATCCGCCTCGGCAACCGCCGAGCGCATGGTGAACAGCATGTTTGCCCCGGTGTCGGCGTCGGCGACGGGGAATACGTTGAGCCCGTTGATCTCGTCGGCGTGGGTGATCAGCTCGCCCACCGCGGCGTGCGCCCAGTCGCGCAGGGCGTCACCGTCCAGCCGACGATCCGACACGCCCAACCCGACCCCACCTCCTTGCCGCCGTTCCGAACCAATCGACCGAGCCGCCGTTTCGAGCCGCTCGACCGAGCCGCCGTTCCGAATCGCTCGACCGAGCCGCCGTTTCGAGCCGCCGGACCCTGTCGTCGCACCGAATCGACGCCCCGATTCGCGCCAGCGTAGCGCCGGCGCCCTCGACACTCGACTCAGTCCACGAGCCTAGCCATCGGCACCGACAACACTGGTCGTCACTGGTCAGCACGTGTCACCGCGGCAGGCTCGTTTTGGCGGTTGCCGACCCCAGTCGGTATCCTGGGGCGGCCCGGGCTAGCCTGGGCTGTTCCGGCTCAGGCCGGCCGCCTCCCCCGAACGGGATCCAGCAGGCACGGCCGACCAGCCCAGCAACAGACTTGAGGAGTTTGAACCATGGCCGCTGTGTGCGATATCTGCGGGAAAGGCCCCGGCTTCGGCAAGTCGGTGTCGCACTCCCACCGCCGCACCAGCCGCCGGTGGAACCCCAACATCCAGACCGTGCACGCGGTGGCCCGCCCCGGCGGCAACAAGCAGCGGCTCAACGTCTGCACCTCGTGCATCAAGGCCGGCAAGGTCACCCGCGGCTGACACGGCCCGAGCCGGACCGACCTCAGCGGTGACCCGGCGAACAAGGCCATCGATCACGGCAGTCGCCAGTCGATCCGCCCGGCACCCATCCCGTCGAGCAACTCGTTGGCACGACTGAACGGCCGCGAGCCGAAGAATCCCCGCGAAGCCGACAGCGGCGAGGGATGCGCGGACTCGATCGCAACGCAGTTGCCGGCGGCCAGCATCGGCTTCAGCGTCGCCGCGTCACGGCCCCACAGGATCGCCACCATCGGCTGATCCCGCGCCACCAGCGCGGCAATCGCGCACTCGGTGACGGCTTCCCAGCCCTTGCCGCGGTGCGAGGCCGGAGTGCCCGGACGAACCGTGAGCACCCTGTTCAGCAGCAGCACCCCGCGCTGCGCCCACGGCGTCAGGTCACCGCAGGACGGCTGCGGGTGCCCCAGATCGGCCACATACTCGGTAAAGATATTGGCCAGGCTGCGAGGCAGCGGTCGCACGTCGGGAGCCACCGAAAAACTCAGGCCCACCGCATGGCCCGGGGTGGGGTACGGATCCTGGCCGACGATCAGCACACGCACCGCATCGAATGGGAACGTGAAGGCGCGCAACACGTTTGACCCCGTCGGCAGGTAGCGTCGGCCGGCGGACATCTCGGCGCGCAGAAACTGTCCCAGCTGAGCCACCTGGTCGGACACCGGCCCCAGCGCGCGCGCCCATCCCGGCTCGACGAGCTCGTCCAACGGGCGCGCGGTCATCGCGGCCCCGGCATCATCAGCACCACCGCGCCACCCTAACCGTCGAACGACTGCCAGCCCGCGTAGCCTTCCCAGCCTTTCCCGTCGACCAGCACCCGCGCCGGCCCGTCGAGCACCCGGCCGATCTCGCGCCAGCCGGCCGGCGGCCCGCCGGGAAAACAGGCCACCAGGGCGTGATCCTCGCCGCCACCGAGCACCCACGCCCACGGGTCGACGCCCACCACCGCAGCCGCGGCCGACACCGCGTCGCGGTCGGCCCCCAGCGCCGCGGTGGACACATCGAAGCCCACCCCCGACGCATGGGCAATGTGCCGCAGGTCGGCGACCAGGCCGTCGGAGACGTCGATCATCGCGGTGGCGCCGGCACTCGCGGCCGCAACCCCTGCCCCGTAGGGCGGTCGCGGAACCAGATGCAGGCGGCGCAGGTCCTCGAACCCGTCGGCTTCGCAGCGCAGAACCGCGTATCCGGCCGCCGACCGCCCCAGCACTCCCGCCACCGCGACCACCGAGCCGGCCTGCGCGCCGGACCGCAGCACCGGCTCCCGGCCGTCGAGCTCACCGAGCACCGTTACCGACACCACCCACTGCGGGCAGCAGACCAGATCCCCGCCGGCGATGCCCGCCCCGAGCCGGTGCGCCTCGGCCCACATGCCGTCGCCCAGCGCGCTCACCGCATCGGCAGACGTCGTAGCGGGCGCGCCGAAACCCACGACGAACGCGCTCGGACGGGCACCCATCGCCTCGATGTCGGCCGCATTCTGCGCGATCGCCTTGCGGCCGACGTCATAGGGCGTCGACCAGTCCAGCCGAAAGTGCCGGTCCTGCACCAGCATGTCCGTCGAGATCACCGTGCGACCGTCGGCGCAGGTCACCACCGCGCCGTCGTCGCCGGGGCCGCGAACTATCGCCGCGGGTTGCCGGCGACCGCGAACCAGCCGGTCGATGACGCCGAACTCCCCGAGTTCCGCCACCGTCGCCGACGGCTCCGGCCGATCCTCGCGCACGCGAGCCTCCCCTCGCCCCGGCCCGGCGGTGCCAGGCGCGCCGACAGTGGTCCCACCTCCGGTAGGTTGGTTCCCTGCCGGCGCGGGCGGACCGCGCCAGTGTAGTCGCGAGACACGGTGGCGCGCCCGGCCCGCGTCCCGGTTTCCCGGGCCCCCCGTTTGCACGACGCCGAGGCGGCATGACGGCAGATTCCGACCCCGGCCCGGACGGGCCACCCCGAGCCGCGCTGATCGCCGCGCTGACGCTCGCCGTGGGGGCCATCGCGACGATCCTGGGCGTCGCAACAACCAGGCACAACCACCTGGAACCGGTCACCGTGCCCGCGGTGCCCGCCCCAGCGGCCTCCGGCCGGTCGTGCGCCGCGTTGATCGCCGCCCTGCCCGACGAGCTCGGGGAGTTCCGGCACGCCACCATCGCCGACCCGGCTCCCGAGGGCGCGCGCGCGTGGCGCTCCCGGGCCGGCACGCAACCCGTTGTGCTGCGTTGCGGACTCGAACGTCCCGACGATTTCGTGATCGGCTCACCGATCCAGGTCGTCGACCGGGTTCAGTGGTTCGAAGTCGCCGCACAATCCGGCGGCGAAGCGGACGGATCCACCTGGTACACCGTGGATCGTCCGGTCTACGTGTCGCTCGCGCTGCCCACTGGTTCGGGTCCCACGCCCATCCAGGACCTCTCCGCGGTCATCGACGCCACCATCCCGGCGGTGCCGATCGACCCGCGCCGGTTTCGGTGACGTTCATCTCAGGCCCACGCCCCGGGCCAGTGCGGTGTCGACCATGGTGGCCAGCAATTCCGGATAGTCAACGCCGCTGGCCGCCCACATGCGCGGGTACATCGAGATGGTGGTGAACCCCGGCATCGTGTTGATCTCGTTGATCACCGGGCCTTCGTCGGTGAGGAAGAAATCCACCCGGGCCAGGCCCTGACAGTCGATCGCGGTGAACGCCCGGACAGCCAATCCGCGTACCGCGGCGGCGACCTCATCGTCCACCTTGGCGGGCACATCCAATTCGGCCGCGTCGTCGAGGTATTTGGTCTCGAAGTCGTAGAACGAGTCCTCGCGTCCGCGCACCCCGGCCACCCTGATCTCCCCCAGGGTGCTGGCCTCGATTGTGCCGTCGGGCATTTCGAGGACACCGCACTCCAGTTCGCGGCCGTCGACGGCCGCCTCGACGATGACTTTCGGATCGTGCCGACAGGCCTGTGCAACGGCGTCGGGCAGCTCATCCCAGCTCGACACCCGGCTCACCCCGATTGAGGAGCCACCGCGCGCGGGCTTGACAAAGACGGGCAGCCCCAGGCGTTCGCGTTCCCGCGGATCCAACGTCACCCGGCCCGGGCGTAACACCGCATACCGGCCGACCGGAAGTCCTTCGGCGACAAGCAGTTTCTTGGTGAACTCCTTGTCCATACCGGCGGCACTGGCCAGCACACCGGCGCCGACGTAGGGCACACCGGCAAGCTCGAGCAGTCCCTGGATGGTGCCGTCCTCGCCGTACGGGCCGTGCAGCACCGGGAACACCACCTCGACCGTGTCCAGGACTTCGGCCACCGAGGACCCGGTTCCCGACGGCAGCGACACCAGCTGACCGCCGCGCTGCGGATCGGCGGGCAGCGCCAGCTCGGTTCCCCAGGCCGAACTGACCTCCGGCAACCGGCGGCCGGAGATGGACAGCGCGTCGGGTTCGCCGTCGGTGAGCACCCACGAACCCTGCGGTGTGATGCCGATGGCGACCGGCTCGAACCGCCGCGGGTCCAGATTGCGCAGAATGCTGCCCGCGGACACACACGAGATCGCGTGTTCGCTGCTGCGCCCGCCGAAAACGACGGCAACCCGAACACGGCCGTCGATGCGGTGGTGGACAGTCACAACCTGAAGAGGCTACCTGGTGAGGCGCCGGGGAGCCGGGGCCGACGTCATCGGCAGCGGATTCGCCGGACCGCTATTCGGGCTTGGTGCGGCGGCCCAGGAGCAGCGCCATTGCCTCGTTCACCGACAGCCCCTGGTGACATACCCGGTGCACGGCATCGGTGAGCGGCATCTCGACGTCATAGCTCGACGCCAGCGCCAGAATCGATTCACACGAGGTCACGCCTTCGACGACATGGCCACCGCCGCCGGACACCGCATCGTCGGATCGCACCGCGTGCATACTCCCGCCGCGCCCCAGACGCTCACCCATCGAGCGGTTGCGCGAGTACGGCGACGTGCAGGTGGCCACCAGGTCGCCGACCCCGGCCAGCCCGGCCAGCGTCGCCGCCTTGGCGCCGAGCGCCAACCCGAGCCGCATGATCTCCGCCAGGCCGCGGGTGATGATCGCGGCCGCGGTGTTCTCGCCCAGGCCCACTCCGGCCGCCATCCCGCAGGCCAGCGCGATGACGTTCTTGCAGGCTCCGCCGATCTCGGTACCCACCACGTCGGCGTTGGTGTAGGGACGAAGGTAGCCGCTGTTCAAGAAGCGCTGGACCGCCACCGCTCGCCCCGAGTCGCTGCATGCCACGACGGTGGCGGCCGGCTGGGACTGGGCGATCTCACTGGCCAGGTTGGGCCCCGAGATCACCGCGACCTGGGAGGCGTCGACGCCGGTGACCGAGATGATGACCTGGCTCATGCGCATCAGGGTGCCCAGCTCGATACCTTTGGCCAGGCTGACCAGAGTCGCCCCGTCGGCCCACATCCCGTTCCAGCGTTCAACGTTGGCGCGCAGCGTCTGCGCCGGCACCCCCAGCACCACCGTCGTCACGCCGGACAGCGCGTCCTGGGCATCGGCGGTGGCCCGGATGCCCTCGGGGAGCGTCAAGCCCGGCAGATAATCGGGGTTGGACCTGGTGGCGTTGATGCGGTCGGCGACGTCGGCCCGCCGCGCCCACAGCCGCACGTCACCTCCGGCGTCTGCGAGCACCTTGGCCACCACGGTGCCCCAGGAGCCGGCGCCCATCACTGCGAGGGTTCCCTCGGCGGTCATCGTCACCTCTGTGTCGCGTCCGAGTGTGTTGCGCGTACAGGCGACACCATAGCGCCAGCCGTCAGGCGGCATCCGGCGGCAGCTCAAGCGAAGACCGGTTCATCGACGCTGGCAGGATGACGGCATGGGCGGCATGGGCGGCCTGGGTGTCGAAGCCGGCCCGAGCGGCGCACTGTTCGGCGGCGACGTCGGGTTGATCATCGCGGTCAAACGGCTGGCCGCGGCCAAGACCCGCCTGGCTCCGGCCTTTCCGGCCGGGATTCGGGAAAGCGTGGTACTGGCAATGCTGGTGGACACGTTGACCGCCGCGACGGGGGTGAGTTCGGTGCGGTCGATCACGGTCATCACGCCGGACACCGCCGCCGGCGCCGCCGCCGCCGAGCTGGGGGCCCAGGTGCTGGCCGACCCGACCCCCGCCGACGATCCCGACCCACTCAACAGCGCCATCGGTGCCGCGGAACGGTCGATCGCCGCGTCGATTCCCAATCTTGTTGTGCTGCAAGGTGACCTACCGGCATTGCAGACCCGCGAACTCGTCGAGGCGATCTCGGCCGCACGCACCCACCAGCGCAGCTTCGTCTCCGACCGGACCGGAACGGGCACTGCCGCACTGTGCGCCTTCGGAGCCGCGCTCGACCCCAGGTTCGGGCCGGACTCCTCTTCTTCCCACCGTAATTCGGGCGCGGTCGAACTGATCGGCCAGTGGCCCGGCCTGCGTTGCGACGTCGATACTCCCGCCGACCTGGAGGCCGCACTGCGGCTGGGCGTGGGTCCGGCGACGGCACGCGCGGCGCGGGGCAGGTGAGTTCATCCTGCGCTCAGGGTGCTAATCGTCGGCGTGTCGCCGCCGTGAGCGCAGGATCAACGGCAAAGCGCGCGTCCAACGGCGACCACCCGAGCGGGCACGGCAACCACCATCACCGAAATCATCAGGCACACCCCATCATCACGCAAAGCCGACAATCAGCCCAGCACCCCGCCAGGCGTGATACCGACCCACGCCACTGGCGGCACCGGCGGGTGATACGCAATGATCGCAGAGTGACCGACACCGAAGCCAGCCCAGAAACCGAGGCGGTGCCCGACGACGAAACATGGCAGCTCAGCGACTCGGCTCCCGCCGCGCCCCCTGCTGCCACCTCGGCCCCGACCCCAATCGCTGACCAGCTGCCCGAAGAGCGCTATCTGAATCGTGAATTGAGCTGGCTGGACTTCAACGCCCGCGTGCTGGCCCTGGCCGCCGACGACTCGATGCCACTGCTGGAGCGGGCAAAGTTCCTGGCAATTTTTGCCTCCAACCTCGACGAGTTCTACATGGTTCGGGTCGCCGGGCTCAAACGTCGCGACGAAATGGGCCTGTCGGTCCGGTCAGCCGACGGGCTGACGCCGCGGGAACAACTGCGCCGTATCGGCGAGAAGACCCAGCACGTCGCCAGCCGGCACGCACGGGTGTTCCTCGATGAGGTGCTGCCCGCGATGGAGCAGGAGGGAATCTCCATCGTCGCGTGGTCCGATCTCGACGAGGTCGAGCGCGACCTGTTGTCGACCTATTTCCACGAGCAGGTTTTCCCGGTGTTGACACCGCTGGCCGTCGACCCGGCCCACCCGTTCCCGTTCGTCAGTGGATTGAGCTTGAATCTGGCCGTCACCGTTCGCCAACCCGACGACGGCACCCAACACTTCGCCAGGGTCAAGGTCCCCGACAACGTCGACCGCTATGTGGAGCTCGACTCCGACCAGGCCGCCGACGGCAACGACGACTTCGTCGCCAGATTCCTGCCGATGGAAGAGCTGATCGCGGCCTTTCTCCCCGTGCTGTTCCCGGGCATGGACATCGTCGAGCACCACGCTTTCCGCATCACCCGCAACGCCGACTTCGAGGTGGAAGAGGACCGGGACGAGGACCTCCTGCAGGCCTTGGAGCGGGAGCTGGCGCGCCGGCGATTCGGTTCGCCGGTGCGCTTGGAAGTAGCCGACGACATGACCGAAGGCATGCTGGAATTGTTGCTGCGCGAACTCGACGTCGATCCCAGCGACGTCATCGAAGTATCCGGGCTGTTGGACTTGTCGTCGCTGTGGCAGGTCTACGGCGTCGAACGGCCCGACCTCAAGGACCGGGCGTTCGTGCCCGCCACACATCCGGCCTTCGCCGATCGCGAGTCACCCGGGAGTATTTTTGCGACGCTGCGTGAGGGCGACGTGCTGGTGCATCATCCCTACGACTCGTTCTCCACCAGCGTGCAACGGTTCATCGAACTGGCCGCGGCCGACCCCAACGTCCTGGCCATCAAGCAGACGCTCTATCGCACATCCGGCGATTCACCGATCGTCCGCGCGCTGATCGACGCAGCCGAAGCCGGCAAGCAAGTAGTGGCGATGGTTGAGATCAAGGCTCGCTTCGACGAGCAGGCCAACATCCGCTGGGCGCGCAAGCTGGAGCAGGCGGGGGTACACGTGGTGTACGGGTTCGTGGGACTCAAAACACACTGCAAGACATGTCTGGTGGTGCGCCGCGAAGGTCCCACCATCCGGCGGTACTGCCATCTGGGCACCGGCAACTACAACGGCAAGACGGCGCGCCTGTACGAGGACGTCGGCCTGCTCACCGCGTCTTCGGAGATCGGCGCCGACCTGACCGACCTGTTCAACACGCTCACCGGATACTCGCGCAAGTTGACCTACCGCAACCTGCTGGTGGCCCCGAACGGGATTCGTACCGGCATCATCGAACGTGTTGAGCGCGAGATCGAAGCATACCGCCAAGGCCTCGACGCCCGCATCCGGCTGAAGATGAATGCCCTTGTCGACGAACAGGTCATCGACGCGCTGTACCGGGCATCCCAGGCCGGTGTCCGAGTGGACGTTGTGGTCCGCGGAATCTGCGCGCTGCGCCCCGGCGCCGAGAACCTATCCGAGAACATCACCGTCCGTTCGATTCTCGGGCGTTATCTTGAGCATTCGCGAATACTGCACTTCAATGCGATCGATGAAGTCTGGATCGGCAGCGCCGACATGATGCACCGCAATCTCGACCGCCGGGTTGAGGTCATGACTCAGGTCAAGGACCCCCGGTTGAAGTCCCAACTCGACGACCTCTTCGAGTCCGCCTTGGACCCGGCCACCCGCTGCTGGGAACTCGGCGCAGACGGACAATGGACTGCCTCGCCACAGGACGGTCGCAGCGTTCGCGACCATCAGATTTCGCTGATGGACAGTCGTCGCGGCCCCTGACCCCGCCGAATATCGCGGCCCGGCCAGCGATGTCGGCAGCCCGCGGTGCCTGCCGTGCCCGCTGCTCGAATTGATCTGCAGGAGTTGAGGTGTCGATCCAGAACTCGTCGGCCAACAAGTGTCGGACCGTGTACGCCGCGGGTGCGGTCCTGTGGCGGCCGGCCGGCGCGAAGGGCGGATCCTCCCCGACGGGTATGAAGATTGCCCTCGTCCACCGGCCCCGGTACGACGACTGGTCGCTGCCCAAGGGCAAGTTGGATCCCGGTGAAACCGCACCCGTGGCGGCGATTCGCGAGGTGCTCGAAGAGACCGGCCATCGCTCCCATCTCGGCAGGCACCTCGCCACGGTGACCTACCCGATCGACCAACGCGTCAAAAAGGTGCACTACTGGTCCGCACGCAGCACGGGCGGCAAGTTCGTCCCGGGAAACGAAGTCGATGACCTCCTCTGGCTGCCACCCGCCGACGCCCTCAAAAAGCTCGACTACGCCCAGGATCGAAAGATCTTGCGCTGGTTCACCAAGCAGCCCGCCGACACCAAGACCGTGCTGGTGGTCCGGCACGGGACAGCGGGCAGCAAATCGCGTTACCACGGGGATGACACCCTGCGGCCGCTGGACAAAAAAGGGCGCGGTCAGGCCACCGCGCTGGTGGCGCAACTGCTGGCGTTCGGCGCCACAACTGTCTACGCGGGCGATCGGACCCGCTGCCACCAGACGGTGGAGCCGCTCGCCGCCGAATTGGGGGTGGACATTCGCAACGAGCCCGCACTGACAGAGGAGGCCTACGCGAAGAATCAGAAGCGCGCACGGCAGCGCGTTCTGCAGATCGCCGGTCGCCGAGGCACACCGGTGATCTGTACGCAGGGCAAGGTGATTCCGGATCTGATCGGATGGTGGTGCGACCGTGACGGTGTGCGCCCCGACAAGTCGCGCAATCGCAAGGGCAGCACCTGGGTGTTGTCGATGTCGGGCGGCAAGCTCATCGCAGCCGACCACATCGGCAGCGCGCTGCCCCCCACCGCGTAAGCTCTGACCTGACTTCGGACGCGGTCGCCGGGGTTTTGGATCGCCAACCCGCTTGCTCGCCAGCGTAACGCCAGGGCTAAACCCCGGGCGCTAAACCCCAGCACCGTTACGCTCGCCAACGACTCGCGGCCGCCAGCCGCCGGCGCCTCGGCCCTGGAGCTCAATTCCTTTCGAGCCCCGTCAACACAAACACCCTTCGGCCGGCATCGTCGCCGCCCGAAGGGTGTTCGCGAGTCAGAACTACTTGCGGCCGCGCCGCGCTGCGCCGGCCTTCTTGGCCGCGGCCTTGCGCGCCGGCGCCTTCTTGGTAGCGGCCTTGCGGGCAGTCGCCTTGGTCGCCGCCTTCTTGGCCGCGACCTTGCGGACAGTCGCCTTCTTGGTCGCCGCCTTCTTCACCGCCGCCTTGCGGGCCGGCGCCTTCTTGGTCGCGGCCTTGCGGGCCGGGGCCTTGGTCGCCGCCTTCTTCACCGCCGCCTTGCGGGCCGGCGCCTTCTTGGTAGCGGCCTTGCGGGCCGGCGCCTTCTTGGCCGCAACCTTCTTCGCCCCGGCCTTCTTGGTCGCCGCCTTCTTCGCCCCGGCCTTCTTGGCCGCCGCCTTCTTCGCCCCGGCCTTCTTGGCCCCGGCCTTCTTGGCCGCGGCCCTCTTCGCCGCACTCGTGGCCACACCGCGCTTCACCGCTGGACCATCGGCAGCGAGCTTCTGCGCACCGGCGATGACCGCTTTGAATTGTGCTCCCGGGCGGAACGCCGGCACCGACGTCGGCTTCACCTTGACCGTCTCACCGGTACGGGGGTTGCGGGCCACTCGAGCCGCACGACGACGCTGTTCGAAAACGCCGAAGCCGGTGATGGTTACACTCTCGCCCTTGTGGACCGCGCGCACGATGGTGTCGACGATGTTCTCGACGGCGGCGGTCGCCTGGCGACGATCCGAGCCCAATTTCTGTGTGAGCACATCTATGAGCTCTGCTTTGTTCATCCCATCCTCCGAGGCTAGTGGCCCCCGTTTTGAGGCCGACCAATGCACACGGTAAACCTTGCCCAGGCAAATTGCCAAGAGCCACGCGCAATTTCAATCCTCGAAGGTTGCCAATCCGGCAAAATCATTGCCGCCCTTGACCGGTGAACCGCCGAATATCGGACACGTTCCGGTGCCGGAAAGAGCCCGGCTTCGGCGATGACCGCAGACTCAGGATGCCGGCAGGGTGCGTGGTTTATATGCGGGTCGCGCGGTCTCGAAAGATTCGATTTCTTCTAATTTCCGCAGCGTAAGGGCTATATCATCGAGGCCTTCGAGCAGTCTCCACGCGGTGTAGTCGTCAATTCTGAACGGCAACAGTGCCGTTCCCGCGGCGATATTCCGATCCTGAAGATTGACAGTGACTTCCAACCCCGGGCTCTGCTCGATGAGCTTCCACAGCAGCTCGACGTCGTCTTGGTCGACTTCGGCCGCCAACAGCCCCGCCTTGCCTGCGTTGCCCCGGAAAATATCGCCGAACCTGGAGGAGATGACCACCTGGAACCCGTAATCCATGAGCGCCCACACCGCGTGCTCGCGCGAGGATCCGGTCCCGAAGTCGGGGCCGGCGACCAGCACCGAACCCCGATCGAAGGGACTCAGATTGAGCACGAACCCCGGGTCGGAGCGCCACCCCGCGAACAATCCGTCCTCGAAACCGGTTCTGGTTACCCGCTTCAGATATACCGCGGGAATGATCTGGTCGGTGTCGACATTGGACCGCCGCAGCGGAACACCGATACCGGTGTGGGTGTGAAAGGCTTCCATGTTCTTCCCCTGTGTCGCAACGATGTCTGAATGTCAATTCGAACTTTGCCGGTCCAGGTCCGCAGGAGCGGCCAGCCTGCCGCGCACGGCTGTGGCCGCGGCGACCGCCGGCGACACCAAATGTGTCCGGCCGCCCTTGCCCTGCCGCCCTTCGAAATTCCGGTTGGATGTGGCCGCGCAGCGTTCGCCGGGCGTGAGCTGATCGGGGTTCATTCCCAGGCACATCGAGCAGCCCGCCTGGCGCCACTGTGCACCGGCGGAGGTGAAAATCTCCCCCAGACCTTCGGCTTCGGCCTGCGCACGCACCCGCATCGACCCCGGCACCACCAGCATCCTGACCCCCGGCGCCACCGTTCGCCCTCGCAACACGTCGGCGACAACCCGCAGGTCCTCGATCCGGCCGTTGGTGCACGATCCGACGAACACGGCGTCGACCGCGATATCGCGCATCGCCGTTCCGGGCCGAAGGTCCATGTAGGCCAGTGCTTTCTCCGCTGCCTGGCGTTGCGCATCGTCGGCGATCTGCTCGGGGTCCGGCACGGCGGCGGCCAGTGGCACACCCTGACCCGGGTTGGTCCCCCAGGTGACGAACGGGCTCAGCGAGGCCGCATCCAGATGCACCTCGGTGTCGAAGACGGCACCTGGGTCGGTGCGCAGCTGACGCCAGTACTCCATCGCCGCATCCCATTGGGCGCCGACCGGCGCGTGCGGACGGCCGCGCAGGAACTCGAAGGTGGTTTCGTCCGGTGCCACCATCCCGGCCCGGGCACCGGCCTCGATGCTCATGTTGCAGATCGTCATCCTGCCCTCCATGGACAGCGATTCGATGGCGCTGCCACGATATTCGATGACATGGCCCTGCCCGCCGCCGGTACCGATCTTGGCGATCAGCGCCAGGATGATGTCCTTTGCGGCCACCCCGGAGGGCAATTCGCCGTCGACGTTGACCGCCATCGTCTTGAAGGGCCGCAGCGCCAGCGTCTGGGTCGCAAGTACGTGCTCGACTTCGGAGGTGCCGATCCCCATCGCGATGGCGCCGAATGCGCCGTGGGTCGAGGTGTGGCTGTCGCCGCACACGATCGTCATCCCCGGTTGGGTCAGGCCCAGTTGGGGTCCGACAACGTGCACGATGCCCTGGTCGATGTCGCCCATCGGGTGCAGCCGGACGCCGAACTCGGCGCAATTGCGCCGCAGGGTGTCCACCTGGGTTCGCGACACCGGATCGGCGATCGGCTTGTCGATGTCGATGGTGGGCACGTTGTGGTCCTCGGTGGCGATGGTCAGGTCGGGCCGCCGCACCGGACGCCCCGCCAAGCGCAGGCCGTCGAAGGCCTGCGGGCTGGTGACCTCGTGCACCAGATGCAGGTCGATGTAGATCAAGTCCGGGGCAGTTCCTTCGCCCGGGACCACGACGTGGTCGTGCCATACCTTTTCGGCCAGAGTGCGCGGCTCGCCGCTGGCGGCTCCCATCGCCGATCACCTCGATTCGTTTCCTGCGTCCCGCACCGATCCACCCGGGCTGATATCTCAAATAATGAGACGCATGTATCTTTAAGTGAGACACAGCATAGCGGTAGGCGGAGTCGTCGGCAAAACTGCGACGTTGTCCCGGGTGTCCGCGGAAGACCCGTGCCACCCGACCCGGGCCTCGGCGGTGCGAACGGTCCGGTGACAATGCCCCGCGATCGATTTTCTTAGATTCTGAGACGCTAATATCTACCTGTGAGACCGCATAGCGGGATCGGCGTGCTCGACAAATCCGTGTCGATCCTGCACGCGGTCGCCGAATCCCCCTGCGGTCTCGCCGAACTGTGCGAACGCACCGGCTTTCCCAGGGCCACCACATACCGGCTCGCCGCCGCGTTGGAAGTACATCGGCTATTGGGGCGCGACGACGATGGCCGCTGGCAGCTGGGGCTGGCGCTCACCGAACTCTCCGGCCAGGTCAACGATCCGCTACTGGCCGCGGGCGCGGCGGCACTGTCACGGCTGCGTGAGACCACCGGCGAAAGCGTACAGCTGTACCGCAGCGAAGGCACCACGCGTGTTTGTGTGGCGGCACTGGAACCGCCTGCGGGACTTCGCGACACGGTTCCGGTGGGTACGCGGCTGCCGATGACCGCGGGCTCTGGCGCCAAAGTACTGTTGGCCCACAGCGACGCCGACACCCAAAAAACGGTGTTGCCGAACGCGATATTCACCGAACGGGCGCTGGCGGAAGTGCGCCGGCGCGGCTGGGCGCAAAGCGTGGCCGAACGCGAGCCGGGGGTGGCCAGCGTGTCGGCGCCGGTACGGGACAGCCGCGGCGCGGTAGTTGCGGCGATCTCGGTGTCGGGCCCCGTCGACCGGATGGGTAAACGCCCCGGGGCGCGCTGGGCGGCGGACCTGCTTGCTGCGGCCGAGGCCATGACACGGCACTTGTAGCCCACCGGGCACGCCGGTGTCCGATGTCCACCGACGGGGTTGTACGCGTCTGACACACTGGCGCCATGGGCAGCAATCAGCGCGCAAGCATCGTCATGACCGAAGGTGAGATCACCGATTTCGTCGCCAGCAGCCGAACCGGAACGCTGGCCACCATCGGCGCGAGCGGCCAACCGCACCTGACCGCGATGTGGTACGCGGTGGTCGACGGCGAGATCTGGCTGGAGACCAAGGCCAAGTCACAGAAGGCGGTGAACCTCAAACGCGATCCGCGGGTGAGCTTCCTGCTGGAGGACGGCAACACCTACGACACCCTGCGCGGGGTTTCGTTCGAGGGGATCGCGGAGATCGTCGATGACCCGCAGATGCTGCACCGAGTCGGCATCAGCGTGTGGGAGCGCTACACCGGCCCCTACACCGAGGAGATGAAGCCGATGGTGGACCAGATGATGAACAAGCGCGTCGGCGTGCGCATCGTCAGCCGTCGCACCCGGTCCTGGGATCACCGCAAACTGGGGCTGCCGCCGATGCCGGTGGGCGGCTCAACTGCGCCCGCCGCCGGGTAGTCGCACTCGGCCCCGGCCTCGGCCTCGCCCGCCGCGGCGGTCACAGCAGCGAGCAGCGAGGTGCGAGCCGCGAGCCGCGAGCCGCGAGCCGCGAGTAGAGGGCAGCGGGCAGCGAGTGGCAGGCCGCGGGCGTGCTCCCCGCGTCTTGCCCTCCCGCCGGGTGTTCGATGCGAATTCGTGGTGGCGGGGGTCAGGTCGCGGCTTTCACTGTGAAGCCGGGGCGTTGACTGTGAACTCACGGCTTTCACTGTGTATCCAGGGCGCGATCTGGACGAAAACTCCGCCCAGGCTTCACAGTCAACGCCCAGGCTTCACAGTCAACGCCCCGGCTTCACAGTCATCGCCTGGCTTGCCCACGTTGCTCGACCCCCACGCGGTGGCAGATCTCCTTCGACCGGCCGAAGACCTCCAGCCGCGCCACCAAGCGATCACCGACCGACCCGAATATCCGCGACCGCCTAGAGCCGGGGATAGCGGATACGCCTGGGCCGAGAATTTGTAGCCCCGATGGGATTCGAACCCACGCTACCGCCGTGAGAGGGCGGCGTCCTAGGCCGCTAGACGACGGGGCCGGACTAATTCCGAGTTGCCAGCATAGCTCAACGCTCAAACCCCACCTAACTGGTTGAGCCGGTGAGGCTTTGCTGGGGTACCAGGACTCGAACCTAGAATGGCTGAACCAGAATCAGCTGTGTTGCCAATTACACCATACCCCATCGGGCGCCTATAACTGCTGGTCAGAGCACTAGTTGCGAGTCAGTACCCGCATTCGGCGCATTTCGGAGCCAACCGCTGTAGACAGTTTCGGCCTTTTCGGGCCGACGAGCAGACTACCACTCGTACCGCAACCGGCACGCCTATGCGGTGCCTACGCGGTGGCGACCCGCTCTCGCGCCCCCCGCAGCCGCCGCAGGCTGCGGTCCTGCCCCAGCAACTCCAGCGACTCGAACAACGGCGGGCTGATCGTGGCGCCGGAGACGGCGACCCGGATCGGACCGAAAGCCTTGCGCGGCTTGAGCCCGATACCCTCGATCAGGGTGCTCTTGAGGGCCTCCTCCAGCCGGGGGGCGGTCCAGTCGGTCACCGCCTCGAGCGCCGGGATCGCCGCGTCGAGTACCGGAGCAGCATCGGGGCCCAGCTCCTTTGCCCTCGCCTTGGGGTCGATCGCATATTCGTCGTCGTTGAGGAACTTCAGCAGGCCCCAGGCGTCACCGAGCACGACAATGCGCGTCTGAACCAGCTCGGCGGCCGTCGCGAAATCCGCCTCGTCGAGATCAAGGTGCTGACCGTTCGCCTCCAGGTAGTCGCGCAACCGGCCGGTGAAATCACCCACGTCGAGCATCCGGATGTGCTCGGCGTTGAGCGCGTCGGCCTTCTTCTGGTCGAAGCGGGCCGGGTTGGAGTTGACATTGACGACGTCGAATGCGGCGACCATCTCGTCGAGGCTGAAGACGTCGTGGTCGTCGGCGATCGACCAACCCAGCAACGCAAGGTAATTGAGCAGCCCTTCGGGAATGAAGCCGCGCTCCCGGTGGGCGAACAGGTTCGACTGCGGGTCACGCTTGGACAGCTTCTTGGTCCCTTCCCCCAGCACCGTTGGCAGATGGGCGAATTCCGGAATGCTCTCCGCGACCCCGATGCGGATCAGCGCCCGGTACAGGGCCAGCTGTCGGGGGGTCGACGGCAGCAGGTCTTCGCCGCGCAGCACGTGGGTGATCTTCATCAGTGCGTCGTCGCACGGATTGACCAAGGTGTACAGCGGATCCCCGCTGGCCCGCGTCAGCGCAAAATCGGGAACGGAGCCAGCCGCAAACGTCGTGTGTCCGCGGACCAGGTCGTCCCAACCGAGGTCTTCCTCGGGCATCCGCAGGCGTACCACCGGTTTGCGGCCCTCTGCCAGAAAGGCCGCCCGCTGGGCGTCGGTGAGCCGACGGTCGTAATTGTCGTAACCCAGCTTGGGGTTACGCCCCGCGGCGACATGGCGCGCCTCGACTTCCGCCGGCGTGGAGAAGGCGTGGTAGGCCTCGCCCGCGTCGAGCAGTCGGGTGATCACGTCCCGGTAGAGCTCGGTGCGCTGCGACTGGCGGTAGGGCGCGTGCGGTCCGCCGACCTGCGGGCCCTCGTCCCAGTCCAGCCCGAGCCAGCGCAGCGCGTCGAGCAACGCCAGATAGCTTTCCTCGCTGTCGCGTTCGGCGTCGGTGTCTTCGATGCGGAAGACGAAGGTCCCGCCGGTGTGGCGGGCATACGCCCAGTTGAATAGGGCGGTGCGCACCATCCCGACATGCGGAGTCCCGGTGGGCGACGGACAGAATCGGACCCGGACGGGTGCTGGTGATGTCACGACTTTCCTTTGCGGACAACGGGATTGGTCAGGGTTCCGATGCCCTCGACCGTGACCGATACGGTGTCGCCGTCCTCGATCGGCCCCACACCCGCGGGTGTTCCGGTGAGGATCAGGTCGCCCGGCAGCAGGGTCATCACCGCGGAGATCCATTCGACGATGGCCCCGACGTCGTGGATCATCAGCGAGGTGCGGCCATTCTGCTTGACCGAACCGTTGACAGCCGTACGCAGTTCGAGATCGGCCGGGTCGAGGTCGGTCACGATCCACGGCCCGACCGGACAGAAGGTGTCGTGTCCCTTGGCCCGGGTCCACTGGCCGTCGGACTGCTGCTGGTCGCGCGCCGAGACGTCGTTGCCGATGGTGTAGCCGAGGATATTGTCGACGGCTTGGGCTGCGGCGACGTCCTTGCAGGCACGGCCGATCACCACCGCCAGCTCACCCTCGTAGTGCACGGGTGAAGCGTTGGCGGGCAACCGAATCGGTGCGTTCGGCCCGACGATCGCGGTGTTGGGTTTCATGAAGATCACCGGGTCCGCCGGCGTCGGCCCGGTTGCGCCGCCCATCTCCGCGATGTGGTCGGAGTAGTTCTTGCCGACGCACACCACCTTGGAGGCCAGGATCGGGGCGAGCAGCCGCACATCGGCCAGCGGCCAGGATCGGCCGGTGAAGGTCGGGGCTCCGAACGGATGCTCGGCGATCTCGCGGACCGTCATAGCTGCGGGGTCGTCGAGTTCTCCGTCGATGCTGACGAAGGCGACCCCGTCCGGGCTGGCGATTCGACCAAGGCGCATTCGGATCAGCCTAGCCGGGCGACAATGCGGGCCGGAACCGCCCGAGGAGGAGCCCGGCAATCCAACCCAGCCGGGCGACAATGCGGGCCGGAACCGCCCGAGGAGGAGCCCGGCAATCCAACCCAGCCGGGCGACAATGCGGGCCGGAACCGCCCGAGGAATTGGTCAGCCTCTACCGCGGATCGTCGGTGCTGTCGCGGATACACGCCGCATCCGCGTTGCTGATGATGCCGCAAACCGTGACCCCGACCTTCATGCTGGTGTGGCTGATCAACCGCCACCACTGGTCACTGGCGGCGACCGGTGTTCTGGTGACCGTCTCGCAACTGATCGGCGCGGTTGGACGCATTCTGGTGGGACGCTGGTCGGATCACGGCGGCCTATCCGCTGGCGTGGGCCTTGTGCGCGCTGTTCCCGCTGGCCGCGGCACCGTTGGCGCTATCGCGGCTGCTACCGCCGGGGCTGGAAGCTAGAGCGCAGCGGCGATCCGCTCGCCGACAACAGCGGTGGGATGCCGTTCGGTCCCTCGAGTTGCCAGGTAGGCCTCGACCGCCCGATCCACCCGGGCAGCCTCCTCGTCCCGACCGAGATGGGCCAGCAGCAAACCCACCGACATGATCGCGGCCGTCGGATCGGCGATGCTCTGGCCGGCGATGTCGGGTGCGCTGCCGTGCACCGGTTCGAACATCGACGGGTTGGCCCGGGTCGCGTCGATATTGCCGCTGGCGGCCAAGCCGATGCCGCCGCAGACCGCCCCGGCCAGGTCGGTGATGATGTCGCCGAACAGGTTGTCGGTGACGATCACGTCGAACCGGCCGGGATCGGTGACCATGAAGATGGTGGCCGCGTCGACGTGCAGATAGGCCACCTCGACGTCCGGATAGTTTTCGCCGACCTCCTGGACCGTCCGCAACCACAGTCCCCCGGCAAACGTCAGCACGTTCGTCTTGTGCACCAGGGTGAGGTGCTTGCGGCGTTTGCGCGCGCGCTCGAAGGCATCGGTGACCACCCGTCGCACCCCGAAGGCGGTGTTGACGCTGACTTCAGTGGCCACTTCGTTCGGGGTGCCGACGCGGATCGCGCCGCCGTTTCCGGTATAGGGGCCCTCGGTGCCTTCGCGCACCACGACGAAGTCGATGGTGGGTTCGCCGGCCAGCGGGCTCGCCACGCCGGGGTAGAGCCGGCCGGGCCGCAGGTTGATGTGGTGGTCGAGTTCGAAGCGCATCCGCAACAGCAGGCCGCGTTCGAGGACCCCGCTGGGCACCGACGGGTCGCCGATCGCGCCGAGCAGGATGGCGTCGTGTTCGCGCAGTTCGGGCACCACCGAGTCCGGCAGCACCTCGCCGGTGGCGTGGAACCGGCGGGCGCCGAGGTCGTATTCGGTCTTCTCGACGCCCGGGTGGACAATGTCGAGGACGTTGAGGGCCTCGGCGATCACCTCGGGGCCGATGCCATCGCCGGCGATGACGGCGAGTTTCATGTGCGCCGCACTCCGCTGTCGGCGCGCTGAACATCGGCGGTGCGCATCATCACGAAAAATCGACCACTTCGAGCTTGTTGGCGCCCACCGCCGCGGTGATGGCCGAGCGCACGTCGTCGGGGACGTCCCGATCCACGCGCAGCAGGATCGTCGCCCCCGGGCCCGCGGTGTCCTCGGAGAGCTGTGCGGCCTGGATGTTGACGCCCGCCGCGCCCAGCAGGGTGCCGATCTTGCCCAGGGCTCCGGGCTGGTCGGCGTAGTTGGCGACGAGGTTGATGCCTTGGGCCCGCAGGTCGAAGCTGCGCCCGTTGACCTGCACGATCTTCTCGACCAGTTGCGGGCCGGAAAGCGTCCCGGCGACGGTGACGGCGGAACCGTCCGCACCGACGGCCCGCACCTCCAGGACACTGCGGTGGTTGGGGCTCTCGGATGCCTTGCCGATCTCGGCGGTGACGCCGCGGTCGGCGGCCAGGGCCGGGGCGTTGACGAACGTCACGGTGTCTTCGATGACGGCCGAGAACAGACCCCGCAGCGCCGAGAGTTTGAGCACCTCAACGTCTTCGGCGGCCAGTTCGCCGCGGACCTGCACAGCCACCGAGACCGGCAGTTCCTCGGACAGGGCGGCCGCGAGCACGCCGAGCTTGCGGGCCAGATCCAGCCAGGGCGCCACCTCTTCGCTGACCGTCCCGCCGCCGACGTTGACCGCGTCGGGAACGAATTCGCCGGCCAGCGCCAGCCGGACGCTTTCGGCGACATCGGTGCCGGCCCGGTCCTGGGCCTCGGCGGTCGACGCCCCGAGGTGCGGTGTCGCGACCACCTGCGGCAGGTCGAACAGCGGGCTGTCGGTGCAGGGTTCGCTGGCGAACACGTCGAGACCGGCGGCGCGCACGTGGCCGCCGGTGATCGCCTCGGCCAGCGCGGCTTCGTCGACCAGTCCGCCGCGGGCGGCGTTGACGATGATGACGCCCGGCTTGGTTTTGGCCAGTGCCTCTTTTCCGATCAGGCCGGCTGTCTCGGAGGTCTTGGGCAGGTGGACGGAGATGAAGTCGGCGCGGGCGAGCAGGTCGTCCAGCGGGAGCAGTTCGATGCCGAGCTGGGCGGCGCGGGCCGAGGAGACGTAGGGGTCGTAGGCCACGATGTGGGCGCCGAATGCGGCGATCCGCTGGGCGACGAGCTGGCCGATGCGGCCCAGCCCGACGACGCCGGCGGTCTTGCCGACGATTTCGGTGCCGGAGAACGAGGATCGCTTCCAGGTGTGTTCGCGCAGGGTGGCGTCGGCGGCCGGGATCTGGCGGGCAGCGGCCAGCAGCAGCGCCAGGGCGTGCTCGGCGGCGCTGTGGATGTTGGACGTCGGGGCGTTGACCACCAGGACGCCGCGGGCGGTGGCAGCGTCGACGTCGACGTTGTCCAGCCCGACGCCGGCGCGGGCGACGATCTTGAGCTTGGGGGCGACCGCCAGCACCTCGGCGTCCACGGTGGTGGCCGAGCGCACCAGCAGGGCGTCGGCTTCGGGCACCGCGGCCAGCAGTTTCTCCCGGTCGGGGCCGTCGACCCAGCGCACCTCGACCTGGTCTCCCAGGGCTGCGACGGTCGATTGGGCGAGTTTGTCGGCGATCAGTACAACAGGCAAAGTCACGCGGCTAGCGTAGTCGGCGGTCGCGAGGCCGTCCCAGACGGGCGAAGCGGGCCGACGACCATCGAGGCGCGCCGGCGGTCGCGAGGCCGTCCCAGACGGGCGAAGCGGGCGGCGCGCACAGGCCCGGTCGGCTTTAATCGGAGCATGGACGTCACCGTCGTGGGCAGCGGACCCAACGGGCTGGCCGCGGCGGTCATCTGTGCCCGCGCGGGCCTGCGGGTGCAGGTCGTCGAAGCCCAACCCACTTTCGGCGGCGGGGCACGGACCCTGCCGGATATCGAGTTCCCCGGGGTTTCGCACGATGTGTGCTCGGCGGTGCATCCGCTGGCGCTGGCTTCCCCGTTTTTCCGCGAGTTCGATCTGTTCGCGCGGGGGGTGGAATTCGGCGCGCCGGAGATCGCCTATGCCAACCCGCTGCCGAACCGGCCGGCGGCGGTCGCCTACCGGGATTTGGAGCGCACCTGCGCGGAGCTCGACGACGGCGGGTCGTGGCGACGGCTGCTGGGCCCGTTGGCGGCCAGATCCGAGACCGTGGTGGATTTCGTACTGGGCGACAAACGTTCGGCACCGGATTCGCTGATCGTCCCGGTGCGGCTGGGGCTGCGGATGCTCGCCCAGGGCACCGGGCTATGGGGGATGCTGCGCGGTGACGACGCCCGTGCCTTGTTCACCGGTGTTGCGGCGCACGCGATCACACCGTTGCCGTCACTGCCGTCGGCGGGCGCGGGTTTGATGTTGGCGACGCTGGCGCATGCGGTCGGCTGGCCGATTCCGATTGGTGGCACGGGAGCGATTTCCCAGGCGTTGATCGCCGATCTGCGCACCCACGGTGGTGCGTTGACCACCGGCACGGAGGTTACCGATCCGCCCGAGGGCGTCGTCGTCTTCGACACCGCACCCACGACACTGCTGGACGTCTACCGCGACTCGATTCCCACCCGATACGCAAACGCTCTGCGCCGGTATACCTTTGGGTCCGGGGTGGCGAAGGTCGACTTTGTGCTCAGCGACGATATTCCGTGGGCCGACCCGCGCTTGCGTCAGGCGCCGACGCTGCATCTGGGCGGTTCCCGCGCCCAGATGGCGCGGGCCGAAGCCGATATCGCCGCCGGACGGCACGCGCAGTGGCCGATGGTGCTGGCATCGGTTCCACACCTCGCCGACCCGGGACGCATTGACGACGCGGGCCGGCGCCCGTTCTGGACGTACGCCCATGTGCCGGCGGGTTCGATGCTCGACGCGACCGAGGCGGTGACGGCCGTGGTGGAGCGGTTCGCACCCGGCTTCCGCGACGTCGTGCTGGCGGCCCGCGCGGTGCCGGCGGCACGGATGGCCGGACACAACGCCAACTATGTGGGCGGGGATATCAGCGTCGGCGGGAATTCGCTGTGGCGGGCGATTGTCGGCCCTACCCCGGGGTTGAACCCTTGGGCCACACCGATTCCCGGGGTGTACCTGTGTTCGGCGGCCACCCCGCCGGGGGCCGGGGTGCACGGGATGGCGGGGTACTACGCGGCCCGGGCGTTGCTCAAGCGGGAGTTCGGGATCGTCGAGGTGCCCAGCCTGGCACCGTGACCAGGCTCGCTGTCGCTTCCACAGCGGGTCGTGCCATGCCGGTTGGGGATAGGGGTTCGAGCCTGCCGTGCTCGCGAGCGTAACGCCAGAGCGAAATCCGGAGCGCGAAAACGCAACCACGTTACGCTCGCGAAAGTCCGTAGCGCAGCGGCGGCCGAGGTCGAGCCTGGCGTAGGCCACGAATATCGACCTGCCCCGGGGACGATCATCACTAATTCGGCTGCAGCAGCAGGTAATCGACGCCGAGGGTACGGTAGGTCGATTCGGCCCGCCGGTCACAGGAAACGAGCGGGAGCTGGTGCTTTCGGGCTGCCGCACCCACCAGACCGTCGTAGACGGCGCCGCCGGCCAAACCGGCTGCGGCAAACTCGGCCAACAGGCCCCAGGTGTCGGCCGCGAACAGCGCGCGTGAGTGGGGAAAGTTCGTCTGCACCAATCGAAGTGCCGCATCGGGGCCCAGCCGGTATGGCGGTGGCAGACGGGTCAGGACAGAGAACAGTTCCACCGCGGCGTGCCCGGCCAGCCCGCGCCGGCATTTCAACAGCCTCTCCTTGGCCGCGCGATGAAACGGACTCTCGCGCTGCACCAGGGCAAGCGCCGCACTGGTGTCGACCAGAACGTGCTCAGCGTTGGTCGGCAAACCGCAACTCTCTGATCGTGTCGCCGTCGAGTTCCGGCCCGCCACCCGGCAGGAGCAGCAGCCCGTCCTCTTCGACGAGGTGGTCGGCTGCCACACTTTCGATTCTGATCGCTGCGCCGTCGAGGGATATCTCCACTTCGCCCGCAAGGATGCCGGACTGTTCGCGAAGCGCCTTGGGAATTACCACACGGCCGGCCCTGTCGATGGTAGTGCGCATGCCATGAATTTACCATTTAATTGGTATTGCATCTGGTACGCCATAAACCCTCTGCGGCCGACACCTCGCCGCCGCGTAGGGTCACCGGAATATCTGACGCCTCCGCTCCGAACGAGCGCATCGCTACCGCACTGCGACAGGTCCTCGCAACTCACGGCGCAATGACCCACGACGCCCTGACCAGTGCGCTGCTCGCCGATGGAGTCGATCTGGGCCCCGAACCCGAAGACACCGTCGCCGAGGTTCTCAACTACAGCGGCGAGCTTTTCCTGCCGCTGTCCGATCACCGGTGGGCCTGGATTCCGGGGCTGCTTCGGGGAAGGATCTTCACCCACCGCCTCAGCGCGCTGGAGGCAGCCCACGACGTCGTCGAATTGGGCGAGGATCTAGGACCGGTGGCGATGCTCACCGAAGGCGAGACCTACCAGCAGCTCAGTGACGGCTCACCGATCTCCGAGGCGTGGCCGTTCGAACACGGCCACCGAGACGGCGACGTGCTGGCCGCACGCGGGGTACCCGCGGCAGAGCTCGACGACAACACCGCGTTGTTGGTGCTGCCGGCCGGCCGGTTTGCCGCGCTGGGTGTCGCCGAAGACGATCTGGTCGGATTGCGGGTGACCGCGGACGGGTTCGAGCTCGCCGCGATCCCCCAGACGGCACCGTGCGATGTCGGCGCCAAGCTGGCCGGCTTGCTGGACTCCGAGCCCGATCGGCCCGAGATGCTCGATATGGCGGTGTGGACGGTGTGCGCCGACGACGACGGTCTCTTTCGTGACGCGGCGGTACCGCTGGTTGAGCTGCTGACCGCTAGCGGGCTGGCCCGCGACGGCGACTGGATAGCCCGCAGCGGATTCGATTTCGCCGCGTGGCGGGTAGCGGGCCGGGTCGAGCGGATCGAGGACCGCTACAACCTTGGCAAGGACGAAGCCCTGGCCGTGCTGGCAACGGTTCACCTCTACGAGCAAACCCTCGCCATTGTCGAGACGGCGATGGCCGCCCAGGACGACGGCGACACCCAAGCGTTCGCCGACATCGTCTCCCAGCTGGCACCGCCGCCGGAGCAGCAACAACAGCGCCAACCGAACCGCGACAGCTCGCAGGAGCCCGGCAGCGGCCGCAAGACGGTTCGGATGGCCATGGAGTTGCTGGCTGAACCCGCCGTGGCGGCCGCCGTGCTGGCCGAGTCGGGCGCATCCCAGGATGACCGGCAGGCTGCCGTCGCGTTGGGTGTGTTTGCCGAGTCCGGTGAGTCGCTGGCGCCGCCGGCGGCGCGCCCGGCGCTTCGGTGGCTGCGGGCCATGGCCCACGAGCGGCTCGGGGATATCGAAGAAGCCGAGGCGAATTTGCTGGCTTCGGAGTCGCTGGATCCTTCGTGGCCGCTGACGCTGATGGCGTTGGCCCGCTATGCCAGTGACCGTGGCGACGCCGAGCGGGGATTGTCGCTGCTGCGCCGGGCCGGGGTGCCGGCCGATCACTACCTGGTGGAGGTGCTGAGCGACTTCCTGCCGGTACCGCGCCGGGATCTTGGCCGCAATGACCGTTGCTGGTGCGGCTCGGGCCGCAAATACAAGGTGTGTCACCTCAACCGCGAGGAGCTGCCACTGGAGGAGCGGGCCGCCTGGCTGTATCAGAAGGCCAGCGGCACCCTGCGCGACGAAGGCCCCTTCCTCGACATGGTCATCGAAGCCGCCCAGGCCAGGGCTCGCCATTGGGACTCGCGCGCCGCACTCGCCCATGCCCTCGAAGACGGTCTGGCCGGTGACGCTGTGCTGTTCGAGGGCGGGGCGTTCGAGGACTTCGTCAACGTTCGCGGCCCACTGCTGCCCGCCGACGAACTGTTGCTGGCCCAACAATGGCTGCTGGTGGAACGTTCGGTCTACGAGGTACTCGAGGTGAAACATGGGCAGGGATTCACGGTGCGCGACACGCGCACCGGCGACATCCACGAAGTCCGCGAGCGGGCCGGAAGCACCCAGGTACAGACCGGCCAGTTCTACTGTGCCCGGGTTGTGCCGGCCGGCGAGACGATGCAGATCTTCGGCGGAATCGAGCCGCTGTCGCTCAGCGAACGTGACTCGTTGATCGCGCTGCTCGATGGCGATCCCGGCCCGGTCGAGCTCGTCGAGGCGCTGTCGGCGCGATTCGCCCCGCCGGAGTTGCGCAACACCGAGGGCGAGCCGTTGATAATGTGCAATGCCACTCTGCGGGTTGCCGACCCGGCCGCGCTGGCGCTGTCCCTCGACGGCGCCTACGAGCGCCAAGACGACCATCCCGGCGACGCCCCGGTGTGGTTCGAGCACGTCGTCACCCATGGGGTGCAACGCATTCGGGCGAATCTCGAACTTCACGACGACCACCTGCACGTGCACGCCAACAGCGTGGCCCGTTTCGATCGCGTGCTGGCCGCCGTGCGCGCCATGGACCCGTCGGCAACACTGCTGGAGGAAACCCGCGAGCCCGCCGGCGACATCAAGGCCATCCAACAGCTCGCCGCCGGACAGCCGCCCGCACCGGCTCAAACCCTCGACCCGGCCCTGGATCCGGCCCTGGATTCGACGATCGCCGCGGCGCTGGATCAGATGACCCGTCAGCACGAGAAAGCCTGGCTTGACGAGGCGCTGCCCGCGCTGGCCGGCCACACACCGCGCCAATGCGCCGACGACCCGAGCCGGCGCCCCGACCTGATCCGGCTGCTCGACTCGTTCCCCGAGGACGACGGCCGGCCCGGCACCATGAGCCCGGCACGGCTGCGCGCCGCGCTCGGGCTGGATTGAGCGGGCCCGCGTAACGCAGCCCGGTTCCTGCGTGCCCGACTCCTGCGCGCCCGACGCTACGTGCCGGCTGGCTGCGCGCCCGGCTCCTGCGTGCCCGACGCTGCCTGCCCGCCGCCGTGCACCCGACGCTACGTACCGGCCGGCTGCGCGCCCAACGCTACGCGCCCGGCTCCTGCGCACCGAAGGTCTCCGAGTCGGCCAGCACCGTGTAGACCTCCCACCTCTCCCCGGCCGGTCCGGTCACCCACACTTTGTCCTGGGCGGCGAAGCAGCACGTCGTTCCCAGTTCCTCTTCGGTGAACAGCCGCGTGCCGGCGAGCCGGGCGATCTCGGCGTGCACGGTCTCGCTGGAGTCGACCTCGACTCCGAGGTGGTTGAGAGTGCCACCCGCACCAGGGTTTTCCAGCAACACCAGCTTCAGCGGCGGATCGGCGATGGCGAAGTTCGCATACCCGGGCTTCACCTTGGCCGGGGCGGTGTTGAACAGCACGGAATAGAACGCCACCGCGGCGTCGAGGTCGTCGACGTTGAGGGCGAGTTGAACACGGGACATGAGCGACCTCCATCGCTACTGAGATATATGTCGAACTAGTGCACCGGCACCTACCCTGCCACCTTTTTGATATATGTCAATATCTGTGACAGAGTGCGTTCATGCCCAAAGCGCTGCCTGTGATCGACATGTCCGCGCCGGTGTGCTGCACCCCGGTGGCCGCCGGGCCGATAAGCGACCGGGACGCCCTCGAGGTCGCCCTGCGACTCAAGGCGATCGCCGACCCGGTGCGGGTCAAGATCGTGTCGCTACTGTTCAGCGCACTACCCGGCGCACAGACCGGCGGAAGCCTTGCCGCCACGCTCGATCTCACCGAATCCACCGTCAGCCACCACCTGAGCCAACTGCGCAAGGCAGGGCTCGTCGTCTCCGACCGGCGCGGCATGAACGTGTTCCACCGCGTCAAACCCGATGCGCTGCAGGCGTTGTGCCGGGTACTCGACCCGAACTGCTGCCCCACCCCGTCCCGCTGACCCCGCGCCAGTGGGGCACGCTCCCCCCGCCGACTCTGCACCACTGGGGCAATCTCCCCCGCTGACTCTGCACCCAGGGCGCAAAAGTGCGAGTGGGCCGCGCCCTGAGCGCAGAGTGAAATTCCCTGCGGACGCCAGAGTTTCACCTACGCTGCGGACGTAGACGTTTGATGCGATCCCACAGCAGCGCCTTGGGTGTGTCGTGCATCCACAACGCACGCAGGCAGTCTTCCAGCCGGTGCGGGTTGTCACGCAGATGGCCGATGGCACTCTCAAGGTCGCCAACCACAGCGGACCGGTATGCGGACTCCGCCTTGGCGATTGCTCGTCGCAACAGCGATTGCTCCGGCACCATCATCGCGAGATCGATGATGTCGCGGTTGAACACCGAAGGGTCGGCCCATCGATCAGAGTTGGCCAGAAGTTTGGTCGATGCCATATCGAGGGCGGTCAACGTCGCGACCCCGCAGATGCTGTCACCGGACCCGGGCTCCTCCAATTCGATCCGGGCCTCGCGGATGATCTCGAACTTGATCGGTTCTCCGTCGACGTCAAGCACCGTCCTGATTCCATACTGATCGGTGGTGACCGGGCGCAGAGTCGCGATCGGGCGCTTGGCCAGGGCGTTGAAACCCTCCGGCCCCCGTAGCCGCTCGCGAATCGCGGCATACCCGGGCCCGTCGGAAACGAGCAGGTCAATATCCTGAGACTCGCGGTACTCGGCGTAGCGCAGTGTCATCGCGGTTCCTCCCCCGAAATAGCACTTCGAGGTGGCCAGAAGGCCGGCGTCGAGCGCTTCCAGCACTCCGGCTATTCGCCTGTGGTGGGCCCGATCAAACAAGAAGGACTCCCGCGCCGTATCTGTCGGCCAGCCGCTCTACGAGTGCGCGTTCGGCGTCGCTCATCGCTTCGCGGTCCACATGGCGCCAGTTGCGTTCGTACATCCGCAGCGCGTCGGCACCGGGAAGTTCGGTAGCGGCACCCAGCTGCCATGCGATGGCCTGTAGCTGCGGGTAGTCACCCACGCGAACGTTGTTCTCCGAAGCGTCGCCGCGCGACTGCCCGCGCCGAGGCCGCGGCATGGTGAGCGCCAGCCCCAGCCCCAATGCGGCCGCGGCATTCATGTAGGCCCCGATCGTCACCGACGGTGAGCCGGACTCGATGCGATGCAGTGTCACTCGGGACATCCCGGCTGCTTCGGCGGTGGTCACCGCGCTGATACCGAGTTCTTTGCGCCGCCGGCGAAGCTCGTCGCCGATATTAGTCAGTGCACCGGTTGTCCACTCGCTGGTGTCGGGACTACGTGCTGGCATGTATCTCATTATAGACAAACCGACCGGGCATCGGGGGTCGGGGTCGAAGGCGCCGGTGAGGCGAAATACAGCGCAGATCGGCCCCACTCATCGGGCCGGAAAGGCGCCGACGCGCGACGCCTGGCACCCATTTCCTCAGAGCGAATCGATGATCCGCTCGAAAAACAGTTCCCGCGCACCGAAATACCGGCCGGGGAAGTACCGGGCGACGACTCCCTCCAGCTGCGTCTCATTCGAGACGCCCAGGATCCGACTCAGCACCACGGCGTCATCGACATCGGCCTCGCCCTGGCCTGGCCTGGCCTGGCCTGGCCTGGCGGATAACCCTCGCCTTCATCGCAAGAACGAACTCCGGCGAGGCGATGCTCATCGCCGGCGCGGAGCCGACCTGCTGCCCAACCCCTTCCCCGCTGACTCTGAACCATTGGCGCAAAAGTGCGAGAGGACTGCGCCCTGAGCACAGACTCAACGCCACGACCGGCGCCCTGGATCACCCGGCGCGCCGAATAGCCACGACCGGCGCCCTGGATCACCCGGCGCACCGACTAGCCACCACCCCCGGCGGGCTCGCGGACGGCCAGCCCCGAAACGCCCAGACGCTACGCGGTTTCGGTGATTGGCCGGTCCACCCAGCTCATCAGATCGCGCAGCTTCTTGCCGGTGACCTCGATGGGGTGCTCGGCGTTCTCCTTGCGCAGCGCCTCGAGTTGCTTGTTGCCGCCCTCGACGTTGGCGACCAGCTTCTTGGTGAACTCACCGCTCTGAATGTCGCGCAGGATCGCGCGCATGCGTTCCTTGGTGTCGGCGTCGATCACCCGCGGCCCCGACAGGTAGCCGCCGAATTCCGCGGTGTCGGACACCGAGTAGTTCATCCGCGCGATGCCGCCTTCGTACATCAGGTCGACGATCAGCTTGAGTTCGTGCAGCACCTCGAAGTAGGCCATCTCCGGCGGGTAGCCGGCCTCGACCATGACGTCGAAGCCCGTCTTCACCAATTCCTCTGTGCCGCCGCACAACACGGCCTGCTCACCGAACAGGTCCGTCTCGGTCTCGTCCTTGAAGGTGGTCTTGATGACGCCCGCGCGGGTACCGCCGATAGCCTTGGCGTAGGACAGCGCCAGCGCCTCGCCGTTGCCGGTCGGGTCCTGCTCGACGGCGATCAGGCACGGCACACCCTTGCCGTCGACGAACTGGCGGCGCACCAGGTGCCCGGGGCCCTTCGGGGCGACCATCGCGACGGTGACGTCGGCGGGCGGCTTGATCAGGCCGAAGTGGATGTTGAGGCCGTGGCCGAAGAACAGTGCGTCACCGGCGTTGAGGTTGGGTTCGATGTCGCCGGTGAAGATCTGGGCCTGGGCGGTGTCCGGGGCCAGCAGCATGATCACGTCGGCCCACTTGGCCACTTCGGCCGGGGTGTCGACGGTCAGGCCCTGCTCCTCGACCTTCTCCCGCGACTTTGACCCCTCCTTCAGCCCGACGCGCACCTCCACACCGGAGTCGCGCAGGCTCAACGAGTGCGCGTGCCCCTGGCTGCCGTAGCCGATCACACCGACCTTGCGGCCCTGGATGATCGACAGGTCGGCCTCGTCGTCGTAGAACATCTGTAAAGCCTGCGATGGCACTGCTGTTTCTCCTTCGTGTTTTCCTGCTGGACAGCGTTTGCGAACTTACTTGGCGGTCCCGATGATGCGCGATCCGCGCGCCGTCGACACCACCCCGGACTTGACGATCTCCTTGATGCCGAACGGCTCCAGCAACCGCAGCAGCGCTTCGAGCTTGCCGTGGTTGCCGGTGGCCTCGACGATCAACGAATCCGTAGATACGTCAATAATGTTGGCACGGAACAAACTTGCGGCTTCGATCACCTGGCTTCGGGTTCCGGCGTCGGCCCGCACCTTGATCAGCGCCAACTCCCGCGACACCGCGTTGTTGTCGTCCTGCTCGACGATCTTGATCACGTTGATGAGCTTGTTGAGCTGCTTGGTGATCTGCTCCAGCGGCGTCTGGTCGGCGGAGACCACGATGGTCATCCGAGACATGTCCTTCTGTTCGGTGGCGCCCACCGCCAGCGACTGAATGTTGAAGCCCCGCCGGGAGAACAGCGCCGCCACCCGGGCGAGCACACCGGGGGTGTCCTCGACCAGCACCGACAGCGTGTGCGTCTTGGGCGTATCGGTGAGCATCAGGCGTGCCCCTCGCTGACGTCGCCGAACAGCGGACGAATGCCGCGCGCGGCCTCGATCTCGTCGTTGCTGGTGCCTGCGGCGACCATCGGCCAGACCTGTGCGTCGGCGCCGACGATGAAGTCGATGACCACCGGACGATCATTGATCTCCCGCGCGCGGTTGATCACGTCTACCACGTCTTCAGCACGCTCACAACGCATTCCGACACATCCCAGCGCCTCGGACAGCTTGACGAAGTCCGGGATCCGGTGCGAGTGCGTCGCCAGATCGGTTTGCGAATACCGCTCACCGTAGAACAGGGTCTGCCACTGGCGCACCATACCCAGATTGCCGTTGTTGATCAGCGCCACCTTGATCGGGATGCCCTCGATGGCGCAGGTGGCCAGTTCCTGGTTGGTCATCTGGAAGCAGCCGTCGCCGTCGATCGCCCACACCTCGGTGTCCGGCAGCGCCATCTTGGCGCCCATGGCCGCCGGGATGGCGAACCCCATGGTGCCCAGGCCACCGGAATTCAGCCAGGTGCACGGCTTTTCGTACTTGATGAACTGCGCGGCCCACATCTGGTGCTGGCCGACACCGGCGGCGTAGATCGCGTCCGGCCCGGCCAGCTCGCCCAGCTTCTCGATCACGTACTCGGGGCTGAGGCTGCCGTCGCTCTGCGGCCCGTAGCTCAGCGGGTAGGTGTCGCGGGTCTGTTCCAGATACGCCAGCCAGTCGGCCAGGTCGATGTTGCCCGGGACGTCGTAGTGGCGCAGCATCGCGATCAACTCGGTGATGACGTTGCGGACATCGCCGACGATCGGCACGTCGGCATGCCGGTTCTTGCCGATCTCCGCCGGATCGATGTCGGCGTGGATGACCTTGGCCTCCGGGGCGAACGAGTCGAGCTTTCCGGTGACCCGGTCGTCGAAGCGGGTGCCGAGCGCGATCAGCAGATCACTGCGCTGCAGGGCGGCCACCGCGGCCACCGAGCCGTGCATGCCGGGCATGCCGAAGTGCTGGCGATGACTGTCGGGGAAGGCCCCGCGCGCCATCAGCGTGGTGACCACCGGGATGCCGGTCAACTCGGCCAACTCCAGCAACCGCTCGGTGGCCTGACCGCGAATGACGCCGCCGCCGACGTAGAGCACCGGCTTGCGGGCGGCCGCGATCAGCTTGGCGGCCTCAGCGATCTTGCGACTGTGCGGCTTGGTGGTCGGCTTGTAGCCGGGCAGTTCCATGCGCGGCGGCCAGCTGAACGTGCACGGGCCCTGCAGCAGGTCCTTGGGGATGTCGACCAGCACCGCACCCGGGCGTCCGGAGGCGGCGATGTGGAACGCTTCGGCGATCACCCGCGGGATCTCGTCACCGGTGCGCACCAGGAAGTTGTGTTTGGTAATCGGCATCGTGATGCCGGAGATGTCGGCCTCCTGGAAGGCGTCGGTGCCGATCAGTTGGCGCCCCACCTGCCCGGTGATGGCCACCACCGGGATCGAGTCCATCTGGGCGTCGGCCAGCGGCGTCACCAGGTTGGTGGCCCCGGGGCCCGAGGTGGCCATGCACACCCCGACCTTGCCGGTGGCGTGCGCATAGCCGCTGGCGGCATGCCCGGCGCCCTGCTCATGGCGGACCAGGACGTGGCGCAGCTTCTGCGAGTCGAACAGCGGGTCGTACACCGGCAGCACGGCGCCACCCGGGATGCCGAACACCACCTCTACGTCGAGTGCCTCGAGCGCCAGAATTACCGCCTGCGCACCGGTGACCTGTTGCGGTGCAATCTTTTTCGACGATGCCGACGACGCCGACGACGCGGACGTGCCGGTGGTCGCGTCACGGCGCTGCTGCGTCGACGACTGGGGCTTGGTCGGTGCGCTCACGGGTTCCTCTCAGGTGTTCTCAGCCCTGGGCAAGAAAAAACCCCCGTCAGCTCAGCTGCTGTACGAGGGCCGCGTTGGTGCTCGATGGCTAGTCAGGCACCAACGCGCCGACTAATTACTACGAGCAATCCAGGGTTCATAGCGTCCGACGGTAGCCTTCGCACTGCTCAGCCGTCAAATCCGGCGCCGGCGCCCGCTCCACCCGCCGCGCCCGACGGCGGCGTGTGTGGCACCTCCGGGAACCCACCCCCGTCGAGCGTGACACCACCGGGATCCCACCCCCGTCGAGCGTGACACCTCCGGGAACCCACCCCCGTCGAGCGTGACACCACAGTCACGATCGCCACCGAGGGCGACTGTACGCACACACTCGACGAGAAGGGGTGGGCGGCGCGACTGTGCGGACACACTCGACGAGAAGGGGTGGGCGGCGCGACTGTGCGGACACACTCGGCGAGAAGGGGTGGGCGGCCACCGCGGCCGACCGCGGCGTGTGTGGCGCCTCCGGGAACCCACCCCCGTCGAGCGTGACACCACGGCCACGATCGCCACCGAGGGCGACTGTGCGGACACACTCGGCGAGGGGGGGCGGCCGGCCGCGGGCGGGAAGCCCGAGCCGCGGGCGGGAAGCCCGAGCCGCGGGCGGGAAGCCCGAGCCGCGGGGCGGGGGTGCGATGATGCCTGGGTGGCTACCACCTCACCCGTCGTCATCAAGCTGTCGCCAATGGCGCACTTCGCCGTGGGATTCCTGACGCTGTGCATGCTGGCTCCGGTCCTGGCCTGGCCGCCGAGCGCGCCGGTGCTGGTCATCCCGGTGCTGCTGTCGGCCGCGATCATCCGGTTGCGGACCATCGCCGACGACCGGGGGGTCCAGGTCCGCACACTGCTGGGCGCCAAGTCGGCAAACTGGGACGACATCGAGGGTTTACTGTTCCACCGCGGATCCTGGGCGCGCGCGAAACTCAAGAACGATGAGGAACTGCGCCTGCCGGCAGTAACGTTTGCGACGCTGCCGAGGCTGACCGAAGCCAGTGCCGGGCGGGTCCCCAACCCCTACCGGGCCCAGCGGTGATCGCGAGCGCAGCGGAGTCGGGCGAAGCGGGTCGCCGCGGGGATGCAGGCCCCGCTCAGCCCACCGGATTGACGCCGTTGAGCAGCACCCACAGCGCAACACCCGCGGCGATACCGGCCAGCAGGGTGATGAACGACCCGATGAACGGCCGGGTGGCCCAGTTGCGGTTGACGTCCAGTCCGTAGCGGCCGGGACCGACCAGAATGACCGCGACGGCCATCACGATCAGGCTGAGCTGGTACTCATACCCGTCGGGAAGGAAGTAGGCCAGCCTGCTGGCGGGCGGCCTCGCCGCGGCACCGGCAAGCAACCCGTTGATCAGGAACGCCAGCGCTCCCGCCGCCGCGATCGGCGTGAACAGGCCCAGCACCAACAGCGCTCCCGCGGCGATCTCGCCACCCGAGCCGACGTACGCCAACAGGTCCGCGTGCTGGTAGCCGACCTCGGACAGCGAGTCCCTGAAGCCGTCCAGGCCCGGTCCGCCCCACCACCCGAACAGCTTCCGCAGTCCGTTCATGATGAGCACCGCACCCAGTCCGATTCGCAGAATCAGCAGGCCCAGGTTCTGGGTGCCCCGCCGACCGGTAACCGGCATCCGGTCGTCGTCGTCGCCGAAGTCGACGACCGCCGGGCCTGCCGGGATGTGCCGCGCGGGTTGGTGCGGCTGCACGTACGGCAACGGCTCCTGAGGATCGAGCATGTGGTAGCCGGCCGCACCGGTATTGGCGTCATGGGCCGGGATGACGGTGGTGGTTCCGGCGGTACTGAAGTCGGCTGCGTAGCCGGCCGGGCTCAAGTCGTCTTCGGGGTCGACCAGGCTGGCCGACGCAGGGCGTGCCGGGGTTGTGCCGGGGGCATCCTCCGGCCGCTGCCACAGTGAGTCATTCGAACTGGTCACACATGCCAGAGTAAGGGCATTCGCGGCTGAATCGGGGATTTGAGCGGTGCTTTTGCCGGGCAAATCCGCGGGTTTGCCCTGCTGGCGCCTCAAGCCACCCCGCCCCCGGACCCGGGAGCCCGCAACGCACCGCTCGATCCGGCCGGGTAGCGGAGCCTCGACTCGCCCTGCCGGGCGCCGTGTGGCGTCCCCCGAGGCAAGTTCCGTAGCCTGTGGGTCATGCGGATGAGGGGGTTGGCGCAACGCGGGTTCGCCGCACTGTGCGCGGCGGTGCTGGTGTCGAGCGGCTGCGCCCGGTTCAACGACGCCAGATCGCAGCCCTTCACCACCGAACCCGAACTCTCGCCGCAGTCCAGTTCGGCACCTCCCCCGCCACCGCCGCTGCCGGCGACCCCGTTCCCCAAGGAGTGCCCGGCGCCGGGGGTGATGCAGGGCTGCCTGGAGAGCACGAGCGGGCTGATCATGGGCACCGACAGCAAGACCGCGCTGGTCGCCGAGCGCCAGACGGGTGCGGTCAAGCAGATTTCGGTCAGCGCCGAACCCAAGGTGAAGTTCATGATTCCGGTCGATCCGGCCGGCGACGGCGGCCTGATGGACATCGTGCTTTCGCCGACGTTCTCGCAGGATCGGCTGATGTACGCCTACGTCAGCACGCCAAGCGACAACCGGGTGATCCGGATCGCCGAAGGTGACGTGCCCAAGGACATCCTGACCGGAATTCCCAAGGGGACTATCGGCAACACCGGCGCGCTGATCTTCACCAGCCCCACCACGCTGGTGGTGCTGACCGGCGACGCCGGCAAACCCGAACTGGCCGCGGACCCGAAATCACTGGCCGGCAAGGTGCTGCGCATCGAGCAGCCCACCACCGTCGACCAGGCGGCGCCGACGACGGCACTGTCGGGCATCGGCTCCGGCGGCGGCCTGTGCATCGACCCGCTCGACGGCTCGTTGTACGTCGCCGACCGCACCCCCACCGCGGACCGGCTGCAGCGCATCACCAAGGACTCCGAGGTCTCCACGGTGTGGACTTGGCCGGACAAGCCGGGTGTGGCCGGCTGCGCGGCGATGGACGCAACGGTGCTGGTAAACCTCGTCAACACCAAGCAAACGGTGGCGGTGCGGCTTGATCCGAAGACCGGTTCGGTCACCGGCGAGCCCGATGTCGTCCGCAAGGACACCCACGCCCACGCCTGGGCGCTGCAGATGTCACCGGACGGCAACGTCTGGGGTGCGACGGTGAACAAGACGGCCGGCGATGCCGAAAAACTTGACGACGTGGTCTTTCCACTGTTCCCGCAGGGCGGCGGGTTTCCGCGCAACAACGCCGACAAGACCTGAGATTTGACCGGTGCCCCGCGCCCAACCCCGAGACCCAGCCTCCGCCACCCCCAGACCCGGCCCCCGGCGACCCCGGCGCCCCCGGCCAGCCGGAGGCCTACGGCACGTCGAGGGTGAACCTCATGGCGGTCCGATCGGTCGCCGCCGGGCGCCCCGCCTGGTAGAGCCGCTGTTGCTGCTCCTCCTGGTTGCGGCCGTTGCCGATGTCCTCGTCGAGATCGGACAGGTACAGCAGATCCTCGACAGCCTCGGACGCCCAGGCGGCGACCGGCTCCAGCAGGTAGGCGGCATGATCGCCGACCGCGCTTCGGCTCGCTATCCGGCCGACGAACCAGCCTGCCGCGTCGTCGAGAATCGGCAACTCCCCCGGCCCGCCGCGCCAGGCGCAGTGCGCGAACGCCGCACTCCCATCCGCGTTGTGCCGGATGAACAGCTCGGCCAGCACCTTGCACCGCTGCGGCAGCACCTGCACCGCCATGTACTCGGCTGTGACGCCGACCTCGTTCATCGGGTGGTCCAGCGGAAAGCCCACCATGAAGCTGGGCGGCTGCACGCTGGTTTGGGTGGCAAAGGCCACCGGACACCCCGCCGGCTTGCCGTCGACCTGGGCGGTCAGCACGAACACCGGCGTATCCAGCATCAGCATCAGGTCATCGAACGGGTTCACGGTCATCCCCCCATGATGGCTGCTCGAAACGGATTGTGACACTCATTCTCCGCCGAACCTCAGCCCTGCCCGCAGGCGGCCAGCACGAGTTCCCGCACCCGCGCGGCATCGGCCTGGCCTCGAGTGGCCTTCATCACCGCACCCACGATCGCACCGGCCGCGGCGACCTTGCCGCCCCGGATCTTCTCTGCCACATCGGGGTTGGCGGCCAGCGCCTCGTCGACCGCGGCCTGGGTGACCGAGTCGTCGCGCACCAGTTCCAGGCCTCGCGCCGTCATCACCTGCGCGGGTTCGCCTTCCCCGGCCAGTACGCCCTCGACGACCTCGCGGGCCAGCTTGTTGGACAGTTTGCCCTGGTCGACCAGGGCGATCACCGCAGCCACCTGGGCCGGGGTGATGGCGAGTTCGTCCAGCCCTACACCGGACTCGTTGGCCTTCTGCACCAGGAAATTTCCCCACCAGGACCGTGCCTCTTTGCTGGCCGCGCCGTGTTCCACTGTCCGCGAGACCAATTCGACCGCGCCCGCGTTGACCAGGTCACGCATCACCTCGTCGGAGATTCCCCACTGCTGCTGAATCCGCTTGCGGCTCAACCAGGGCAGCTCCGGGATGGTGTGACGCAGTTGTTCGACCAGCTCCCGGCTGGGCGCGACTGGCTCGAGGTCGGGCTCGGGGAAATACCGGTAGTCCTCGGCGGTCTCCTTCACCCGGCCCGGGCTGGTGTGGCCGGCCTCGTGAAAGTGCCTGGTCTCCTGCAGGATGTCCCCGCCGGCCACCAGCACGGCGGCCTGGCGCCGCATTTCGTACCGGACGGCGACTTCGACGCTCTTGAGCGAGTTGACGTTCTTGGTCTCGGTGCGGGTGCCGAATTCCGCCGCGCCCCGCGGCTTGAGCGACACGTTGGCGTCGCAGCGCATCGACCCCTGGTCCATCCGGACGTCGGAGACATCCAGCGAACGCAGCAGATCGCGCAGCGCGGTGACGTAGGCGCGGGCGATCTGCGGGGCCCGGTCACCGGCCCCCTCAATGGGTTTGGTGACGATCTCGATCAGCGGCACTCCGGCACGGTTGTAGTCGATCAGCGAGGTGGTGGCACCGTGGATCCGGCCGGTCTCGCTGCCGATGTGGGTGAGCTTGCCGGTGTCCTCCTCCATGTGGGCGCGCTCGATCTCCACCCGCCAGGTGGTGCCGTCCTCCAACGGCGCCTCCAGGTAGCCGTTGACGGCGATCGGCTCGTCGTACTGCGAGATCTGGTAGTTCTTCGGCATGTCGGGGTAGAAGTAGTTCTTCCGGGCGAACCGGCACCACGGAACGATCTCGCAGTTCAGCGCCAACCCGATGCGGATCGCCGATTCGACGGCGGCCTTATTGACCACCGGCAGCGACCCCGGCAGACCCAGGCACACCGGGCAGACCTGGGTGTTGGGTTCGCCGCCGAACGTGGTAGCGCAGCCGCAGAACATCTTGGTGGTGGTGGACAACTCGACGTGGACTTCCAGGCCGAGCACGGGGTCGAAACGTTCGATGACCTCGTCGTATTCCAGCAGGTCAGCACTCGCAACCGTCATGGGGATCGATCCTATCGGTGGTCCCGCACGCCGCGGGCAGCCGGCAAGAGCGTCAGCCGAAGAAGGCGGCCGCGTCGTCGTAGCGACTCTCCGGCACCAGCTTAAGCTGGCGCACCGCGTCGGCCAGCGGGACCCGCCCGATTTCCGTGCCGCGCAGCGACACCATCCGCCCGTACTCGCCCGCGTGCGCCGCATCGGCGGCATTGACGCCGAACCGGGTGGCCAACACCCGGTCGTAGGCCGTCGGGGAACCGCCGCGCTGCACATGCCCCAGTACGGTCACCCGGACGTCCTTGTTGATGCGCTTCTCCACTTCGGCCCCCAGTTGGGCGGCCACCCCGGTGAACTTCTCGTGGCCGAACTCATCGAGCCCGCCCTCGCGCTACTCGATGGAACCGGCGAGGGGTTTGGCCCCCTCGGCGACCACGCAGATGAAATGGGAGGCGCCGCGCTGGAAGCGGCGTTTGACCAGCCGGCACACCTCCTCGACGTCGAACGGCTGCTCGGGGATCAGCGTCATGTGCGCACCGGCCGCCAGACCGGCGTTGAGCGCGATCCAGCCGGCGTGACGGCCCATCACCTCGACCAGCATCACCCGCTGGTGGGATTCGGCGGTGCTGTGCAGCCGGTCGATCGCATCGGTGGCGACCATCAGCGCGGTGTCGTGACCGAATGTCACATCGGTGCAGTCGATGTCGTTGTCGATGGTCTTGGGCACCCCGACCACCGGGACATTCTCCTCGGAGAGCCAGTGCGCGGCGGTCAGCGTGCCCTCCCCGCCGATGGGGATGAGCACGTCGATGCCGTTGTCGTCGAGAGTCTCCTTGATCTGGTCCAGCCCGGCCCGCAGCTTGTCGGGGTGCACTCGCGCCGTACCCAGGATCGTGCCGCCCTTTGCCAGCAGGCGGTCGTTGCGGTCGTCGTTGTGCAGTTGCGTTCGCCGGTTTTCCAGCAGTCCGCGCCAGCCGTCCAGGAATCCGACCACCGACGAGCTGTATCGGGCGTCGCACGTGCGCACTACGGCCCGAATTACCGCATTGAGGCCGGGGCAGTCTCCGCCGCCGGTGAGAACTCCGATCCGCATGACCCTATCTTGCCCTGCAGCCGTCCCCGAGGCAGAGCGCGGTCGGAATTCAGACGGCGGACGGCAGTTGCCCGCGTGCGGCTTCGTAGGCCGCGCCCACCCGGTAGAGCCGGTCGTCGGCCAGCGCCGGAGCCATGATCTGCAGCCCGACCGGCAGCCCGTCGTCCGGGGACAGTCCGGACGGCACCGACATGCCGCAGTGGCCGGCCAGGTTCAGCGGCAGGGTGCACAGGTCGAACAGGTACATCGCCAGCGGATCGTCGACCTTCTCGCCGAGGGCGAACGCGGTGGTCGGGGTCGCCGGCGACACCAGCACGTCGACCGACCGATACGCCTGCTCCAGGTCGCCGGCGATCAGGGTGCGCACCTTCTGCGCCTGGTTGTAGTAGGCGTCGTAGTAGCCGGCCGAGAGCGCGTAGGTGCCGATCATGATGCGGCGCTTGACCTCCGGGCCGAAGCCGGCGGCCCGGGTCATGCCCATGACCTCCTCGGCGCTGTGGGTGCCGTCGTCGCCGACGCGCAGCCCGTAGCGCATCGCGTCGAAGCGGGCCAGGTTCGACGACACCTCCGACGGAAGAATGAGGTAATAGGCGGGCAGCGCGTAGTCGAAGTGCGGGCAGTCGACCTCGCTGACCTGCGCGCCCAGCCCCCTGAGCTGAGCGACGGCGGCTTCGAACGAGGCCAGCACGCCGGGCTGGTAGCCCTCGCCGCTGTGCAGCTGGCGAACCACGCCGACCCGGACACCGGCGAGGTCGCCGGCCGCACCCGTCCTGGCGGCGCCGACGACGTCGGGTACGGCCGCGTCGATCGAGGTGGAGTCGCGGGGGTCGTGGCCGGCGATCACCTGGTGCAGCAGCGCGGTGTCCAGGACCGTTCGCGCGCACGGCCCGCCCTGGTCGAGCGACGACGCGCACGCCACCAGCCCGTAGCGGGAGACGGTGCCGTAGGTGGGTTTGACGCCGACGGTCGCGGTCAACGCGGCGGGCTGGCGGATGGAGCCGCCGGTGTCGGAGCCGATGGCCAGCGGCGCCTGGAAGGCCGCCAGCGCGGCGGCACTGCCGCCACCGGAGCCGCCGGGCACCCGCTCGACATTCCACGGGTTGCGGGTCGGGCCGTAGGCGGAGTTCTCCGTCGAGGACCCCATGGCGAACTCGTCCATGTTGGTCTTGCCCAGGATCGGGATGCCGGCCGCACGCAGCCGCGCGGTGAGGGTGGCATCGTAGGGCGAACGCCAGCCCTCCAGGATTTTCGAGCCGCAGGTGGTGGGCATGTCGACGGTGGTGAACACGTCCTTGAGCGCCAGCGGCACCCCGGCCAGCGCCGACGGCAGCGGCTCACCGGCGGCCACCGACTTGTCGACGGCATCCGCGGCGGCCAGCGCCTGATCGGCGGCCACGTGCAGGAACGCCCCGTAGCGGTTGTCGGTCGCGGCGATCTGGTCCAGGCAGGCCCGGGTGATCTCGGCCGACGACAGCTCTTTCGCGGCGATCTTGGCGGCCATGGTCGCCGCGTCGAGCCGGATGATATCGGTCACTGGCTCTCCCCGAGGATCTGGGGGACGGCGAACCGGTGGTCGACGGCTTCGGGTGCCGCGGCCAGGGCCTCCCGCTGGGTCAGGGACGGCCGCGTCTGGTCCGCGCGCATGATGTTCACATCCTTGAGCGGGTTGTCGGTGCCTTCGACGCCGGTGACGTCGACGGCCTGGATCTGGCTGACATGGCTCAGGATGGCGTCGAGTTGACCGGCGAAGGAGTCCAGCTCGGTCTCGGTCAAGGCAAGGCGGGCCAGGCGGGCCAGGTGGGCCACCTCGTCGCGGGAGATCTGTGACACGAGCGAAAAGCCTAGCGTCCGGCCGAAATGCCGCCCGGGCCGCACTGTGCAACAGTGATGAGCGTGCCTTCCTATCTGTTGCGCATCGAGTTGATCGACCGGCCAGGCAGCCTGGGGTCGCTCGCGGTCGCGCTCGGCTCGGTGGGCGCCGACATCCTGTCG
>NZ_JBKECZ010000122.1:0-19818 GCF_047975165.1 Mycobacterium sp. | reverse complement strand
TACATCGACCCGCTCGCCTGCGTGGACTGCGGCGCCTGCGTCAGCGCCTGCCCGGTGGGTGCGATCGTTCCCGCCGCCCGGCTTGAGCCGGCGCAGTTGCCGTTCGCGCGGATCAACGCGTCCTTCTACCCCGAGCGGCCCGCGGACGTGAAGCTGCCGCCGACGTCCAAGCTCGCCCCGGTGATCCCGGCTGCCGCGGTGCGTTCGGCTGGCCGGCCGCTGACGGTGGCCATCGTCGGGTCGGGCCCGGCGGCGATGTACGCCGCCGACGAGTTGCTCACCCAGCGCGGCGTGCGCGTGAACGTGTTCGACAAATTGCCGACGCCCTACGGCCTGGTGCGTGCGGGGGTTGCCCCCGACCACCAGCACACCAAGGGCGTCACCCGGCTGTTCGACCGCGTCGCTTCGGACCGGCGGTTCCGGTTCCATCTCAACGTCGAGGTCGGTAGACATCTGAGTCACGCAGAGTTGATGGCGCATCATCACGCCGTGGTGTACGCCGTCGGTGCGCCCACCGACCGCCGGCTCGACATCGGCGGAATGGGGTTGCCGGGCACCGGCACCGCCACCGAACTGGTCGCCTGGATCAACGGCCACCCCGACTTCGCTGGGCTCCCCGTGGATCTCAGCCACCAGCGAGCCGTGATCATCGGCAACGGCAACGTCGCACTGGATGTGGCGCGGGTGCTGACCGCCGACGTCGAGGCCCTGGCCGGCACCGACATCGCCGATCACGCGCTGGCGGCCCTGCGGACATCGGCGGTGCGGGAGGTGGTGGTAGCCGCCCGCCGCGGGCCGGCCCACTCCGCGTTCACCCTTCCCGAACTCGTCGGCCTGGCCGGTGCCGCTGACGTCGTGCTCGATCCGGACGACCGCCGCCGGGTGGGTGAGGACCTGGCCGCGGCTACCGATGCGCTGACGCGCACCAAGCTGGAATTCCTCGCTGCCCTCGGCGAAAATCCGGCTCCGGCGCCGGGCCGGCGAATCCGCCTGGCCTACGACCTGACGCCGCGACGCGTTCTCGGCGAAGCGCGGGCCGCCGGCGTCGAGTTCGCCGCCACCGGCTCCGGGGAGTTGCGACGGATCGACGCGGGCCTGGTGTTGACCTCGATCGGCTACCGCGGCACGCCGATCCGGGACCTGCCGTTCGACGGGGAGACGGGCGTGGTGCCCAACGAGGGCGGCCGCGTGCTGGACCAGGCCACCGGCCGGCCGGTGCCGGGCACCTATGTGGCGGGGTGGATCAAGCGCGGACCGACCGGCTTCATCGGCACCAACAAGACCTGCTCGTTGCAGACGGTGCAGGCCCTGGTCGCGGACTTCAACGCGGGCGAACTGGCCGACCCGGTCGCCGAGCCGGCCGCCCTGGCACAGCTGGTGGCCGCCCGCCGGCCCGAGGCCGTCGATTCCGCTGGGTGGCGGGCCATCGACGCCGCCGAAGTCGCCCGCGGCGCCGGCAGCGGTCGGCCCCGCGTCAAGTTCACCGAAATCGACGAGATGCTCGTCGCCGCCCGGGCGCAGGCCCCGCGGCACGGACGCCGTCCGGCGGCCCGGTTTTGGCGGTAGCCGCCCGGGTAGCGTTGGCGCTGTGGTGGGATCGGGCGACAAGCACCTGGCCGCGATGCGGGCCGAGTACGGGGGCGCGGAGAAGGACGGCAGCCCCGACCTGGACGAGGACTGGCTGGCTGGCGGCTGGCTACCGTTGTTTCGCCGGTGGATCGACGACGCGCAACGAGCCGGCGTTGCCGAACCCAACGCCATGGTGGTGGCGACGGTGGCCGACGGCAAGCCGGTGAGCCGGTCGGTGCTGTGCAAGAGCGCCGACGAGACCGGAATCGCCTTCTTCACCAACTACGACTCGGCGAAGGGGCACGAACTGGCGGCCACGCCGTATGCCTCGGCGACATTCCCGTGGTATCGGCTCGGGCGCCAGATCCACGTTCGCGGCCCGGTGACCAAGGTGGATCCGCAGGTCAGCGCCGACTATTGGGCGCAGCGGCCCAGAGGGTCGCAGTTGGGCGCGTGGGCCTCGCACCAGTCCCGGCCGATCGATTCGCGGGCGGCGCTGCTGGACAACCTGGCCTCGGTGACGCAACGGTTCGCCGGCGTCGAGCGGATCCCGGTACCGCCGAATTGGGGCGGCTATCTCATCGCACCCGATGTCGTGGAGTTCTGGCAGGGCAGGGAGGACCGGCTGCACAACCGGATTCGGATCGTCGGAAACCGGGTCCAGCGTCTGCAACCCTAGGTGTTCCCGACGGGCCGGTCCGCGCCCCGAGCGGTCCGCGCGCGGCGCTGCCCGCAGATCCGACCCCGGGCGGGCACGCCGAGGCGGTAACGACTACCTTCACCTATACGCACCTGGCACACCTGTACGTGCCTAGGGCGGCTAGACATATCAGGCCGAGCGCAAAGGGGTTCTCGTGGGCGACACCGACGACACCGCAACACTGAAGTACCCGGGAGGCGAGATCGACCTGCAGGTCGTCCACGCGACCGAAGGTGCTGACGGCATCGCCCTGGGTCCGCTGCTGTCGAAGACCGGGCACACGACCTTTGACAACGGCTTCGTCAACACCGCGTCCTGCAAAAGTGCCATCACCTATATCGACGGCGACGCCGGAATCCTGCGCTACCGGGGCTACCCGATCGACCAGCTGGCCGAGAAGTCGACCTTCCTGGAAGTGTCCTACCTGCTGATCTACGGCGAGCTGCCCACCACCGACCAACTGGCCGAATTCACCCGTCGCATCCAGCTGCACACGATGCTGCACGAAGACCTCAAGCGGTTTTTCGACGGCTTCCCGCGCAACGCGCACCCGATGCCGGTGCTGTCCAGCACGGTCAACGCGCTCTCGGCCTACTACCCCGATTCGCTGGACCCGATGGACAATACGCAGGTCGAGCTGGCCACCATCCGGTTGCTGGCCAAGCTGCCCACCATCGCCGCCTACGCCTTCAAGAAGTCGGTCGGCCAGCCCTTCCTCTACCCGGACAACTCGCTGAGCCTGGTGGAGAACTTCCTGCGCATGACGTTCGGGCTGCCCGCCGAGCCCTATCACGCGGACCCCGAGGTGGTGCGGGCCCTGGACATGCTGCTGATCCTGCACGCCGACCACGAGCAGAACTGTTCGACGTCGACCGTGCGGCTGGTGGGATCCTCCCAGGCGAACTTGTTCACCTCGATCTCCGGCGGAATCAACGCGCTGTGGGGGCCGCTGCACGGCGGCGCCAACCAGGCGGTGCTGGAGATGCTGGAGCAGATCCACCAGAGCGGAGACGACGTCAGCGAATTCGTCCGCAAGGTGAAGAACCGCGAAGAGGGCGTCAAGCTGATGGGCTTCGGCCACCGGGTCTACAAGAACTACGACCCACGTGCCCGCATCGTCAAGGAACAGGCGGACAAGATCCTCGCCAAGCTGGGTGGGGACCCATATCTGGACATCGCCAAGCAGCTCGAAGAGGCCGCGCTGACCGACGACTACTTCATCGAGCGCAAGCTGTACCCGAACGTCGACTTCTACACCGGCCTGATCTACCGGGCGCTGGGCTTCCCGGTCCGGATGTTCACCGTGCTGTTCGCGCTGGGCCGGTTGCCGGGCTGGATCGCGCACTGGCGCGAGATGCACGACGACGGCACTAGCAAGATCGGTCGTCCGCGCCAGATCTACACCGGTTACACCGAGCGCGACTACGCCGGTATCGACACGCGCTAGCCGCCGGGCCGGTCCGGCGACGCCAGCACCGCCATCGCAGCGTTGTGTCCGCCGATGCCCGAAACCGCGCCGCCGCGGTGCGCACTGGAACCGCACCGCAGGATGCGCGGGTGGTGCGTGTCGACCCCCCAACGGCGTGCGGGGGTGTCCAGTGGCGCGTCGTCTTCGGCGAACGGCCAGCCCAGCGCACCGTGGAAGATGTTGCCCGCCGACATCCCGAGGGTGCGCTCCAAGTCGTCGGTGGTGGTCGTCTCCACGCACGGACGCCCCAGCGCATCGGGCAGGAGCAGACCCTCGATGGGTTCGGCCAGAACGGAGTTCAGCGATGCGAACACCGATTCGGTGAGGGGGCCGGCGCCGGCACCCAGGATGTGCGGTGTGTGCAGGCCGAACACCGTCATGGTGTGTGTGCCGGGCAACTCCGCGGAGACGATGCTCGAGTCGGCCAGCGAATGACAGTAGATCTCGCACGGCAGCGGGTCCGGCAGCCGCCCCGACGACGCCCGGGAGTGGGCGGCGTCGAGTTGGGTCCAGGTCTCGTTGACGTGAAATGTCCCGGCAAACGCCTGTTCGGACGTCACCGCGGGGTCGCGCAACCGCGGCAGCCGGCGCAGCACCATGTTCACCTTGACCTGCGCCCCGGCAACCATCGCGGGTTCGGGCTCGCCCAGTAGCCGGGCCAGCACCGCCGGGCCGACACCGGACAGGACGAACCCGCCCCGGACGAGGTGCTCGCCGCCCTGTGCACCCGCCGCACCCACGTCGCGATAGCGCACCTCGCCGTCCGGATTGACAGCGAAAACCTCTGCTCCAGTGACTATTTCGGCCCCATTCCGGGCAGCTGCATCGGCGAGCGCCGAAGACACCGCACCCATGCCGCCGACCGGCACATCCCAGGCGCCGGTACCGCCGCCGAGGACGTGATACAGCAGGCAGATGTTCTGAATCAGCGACGGGTCGTCGAGGTGCGCGAAGGTGCCGATCACCGCGTCGGTGCCGATCACCCCGCGCACGAGGTCGCTGCCCACCGCGGCGGTGATCGCGTGGCCGATCGGCTCGTCCACCATGGCGTGCCAGGCCGCCGCAGCCTCGGGGTCGCCGCCGGCCAGGACGCGCTGCCGAGCCTGGGAGCGTGTCCGCAGCGGTTCGAGCAGCGTCGGCCACAGCGGTCCGGTCACCAGGCGGCAGCGGCGATAGAACGATGCAAAACCCGGCTCGTCGGCAGCGGCCCCGACCGCGTCGAACGCGCCGGGCGCCCCCACCAGCAGGCCGGTGCGTCCGGCTGACCCGGGGTCCGGGGTGTAGGACGGATACCTCCGGCGGGCGAGCCGGACGGTGGCGCCGAGGTCGGCGAGAATGCGCGGCGGCAGCAAACTGACCAGATAGGAATAGCGCGACAGCTGGACGTCGACACCGGTGAAAGCCCGTGCCGAAACGGCGGCCCCGCCGACGTGTCCCAGCCGTTCGAGGACCCGCACCCGCAAACCCGCCCGGGCCAGATAGCCGGCAGCCACCAGCGAATTGTGGCCCGCGCCGACGATGACCGCGTCGAATTCCCGGGCGCCGGCATCCCGGATATCCGCCGGAGATGCCCGGTCCGCCGGATTCCCGCCGTCGGCCATCGGCCCAGTCTGCACGACGTCGCCACGGTTTCGCCTTCGGAGTCGGTAGGCTGCATATCGCCTGGAGTCGCGAAGAGACCCGTTCAACGAACCGAGGGGGGGAGCGATGGTCGATTCGGATGTCGACTTGGGCGATTCCGCCGCGGCCGTGCACCCCGCCGGCCCCGCGGTGCCCGGCCCGGAACCCGTCTCGGAGGGGCCGGGCCTGTCCTGGGTGATCGGTGCGGCACTGATCCCGCTTTTCATCGCCCTGATCGGCTACGGCGCGTACGAACGGCCGATGACCGTAAACGGGCCCACCGGTACCCTGCCGACGATCGCCGCGAACTCGATGAGCAGTCCCCTGAGCCTGTCGCTGTCGCTGGTGTCGATCAACCGCAGCGGCGACACGGTTACCCTGATCGGCGATTTTCCCGACGAAGTCGCCAAGGCCGCATTGATGAATGCACTGCAGGGAATGCTGGCGCCGGGGTTGACCGTCATCAACCAGATCCACATCGACCCACTGGTGCACACCCTCGATTTCGCCAACGCAGAGCCCGTCTTCGCCGCCGGTGCGCTGATTCCCGATTTCAGCTTCAAGGTGGAGAGGGACACCGTCACGCTGGCCGGCAACGCCTCACCGGAGCAGCGGGAGGCGGTAGAGCGCGCCGTGGCCGCCACGTGGCCCGATGTCATCGTCGCCAACGACATCGTGGCCCGGACACAGGTCACTGCCGGCGCCCCGCCCCCTCCCGATGATGAGCCGCAGCCCGAGGCGCCGCCCCCGCCACCGCCGGTACCGGCCGGGTGCGACGATCTACCGGCCGCCATCAACGGGTTGACCGGCGGACCGCTGTACTTCGGCGGCGACGGAGTGAGTCTGACACCGGAGACCTCCCAGTCCCTGGTACGGGTGGCGGACAGGCTGAAGGAATGTGGGGATGCGCGGGTGACGATCAACGGCTTCACCGACAACACCGGTGGCGAAGCGATCAACATTCCGTTGAGCGACCAGCGGGCCGAGGCAGTCGCGGAGTTTCTCATTGCCAACGGTGTGGCCCGCGATCGCGTGACCTCCAAGGGCATGGGATCGGCTGACCCGATCGCCGACAACGGCACCCCCGATGGGCGCGCTGCGAACCGTCGCGCCGAGATCGTGGTCGGTTAGGGAGAGGCGAGGGGCGAGGGGCGATATGGGTTTCCTGATCCAGTGGGTGATCTACATGGTCGCGTTCGTGGCCGGCTCGGCGGTTGCCTACGGGCTGAAGGCACTGCTGGCCAGGCCCGACAGCCCAGCGGGTGAGATTGACGCCGGCGCCGTGGCCGATGACGGCGAGCGCGACCCGGTGCACGAATTCGACCCCGAGTCTCCCGGACCCGGGCCGTTGCAATCGCAGACGCCGGATACATCGGGCACAGGGGCAGGGGTCACGCCGTGAGCGGCCAGGTGCATTGGTGGTTGGTCGCGCTGTCGTTCGTCCTCGGGATGGTGCTGACGTTGACGCTGACGGTGCGACCCGCCCGCGTGGAAATGCCCGCCTGGGTCTTCGCCGACCCGATGGCGGGCACCCGAACCGAGCCGGAGGCGCCGGCGCCGGACGCCGCTGAGCCGCCGCCCGCCCCGGCCGAGCCGCCGGTGGTGGCCGCTGCACCCGCTGCTCCCCGTACCCCCGGTGCACCGGTCGAGGAGCCTTCGGGAGGGAAGACTCCCGAAGGCCAACCGCGGCACGCGAAGAAGGAGGCCGTCAAAGCGTCGCCGCCCAAACGCGGGCCCGTCCCCAGGGATCTTGCCGGAAAGCGGGCTCCGACCGCCCGGAAACGGCCGGTGCGCCGAGTTCCCGCCAACCGCCGCAAAGAACCCAAGCGCGCTCCCGTCGTCGAACCCGGCAGACACGACATATCGGCGCGCAAGCCGCGGGCTCCGCGCAAACCGCTGATGCCCTACGCCCCCTACGGCCCGGGATCCATGCGCGCCGAACCCGACGGCAGCGGGCCGGAAGGCTGGCCGGTGAAGGGCCGCACCGATTCCCGGCTGTACTACGCCCCCGGCGATACCGACTACGACGCTACCGAGGCCCAGGTTTGGTTCGAAAACGAGGAGTTGGCCATCAAGGCGTTCTTCAGTCCCGGGCGCGACGGCCGATCGGACTGAGCGGGCTAGTGCGGTCCGGGCAGCCGCAACACTAGCCGTGCGCCACCCAGCGGGCTGCTTTCCAGTGATGCGGTCCCCTCGTGCAATTGGGCCTGCTGGGCCACCAGGGCCAGGCCCAACCCGGAACCGGACTGCGACGCCGTCGACCCCCGGGAGAATCGCTCGAACACCACGGTGCGTTCCGGCTCGGGTACGCCGCTGCCGTTGTCGTCGACGGTGATCTCGACTCCGGCGCGGGAACTGACCGCCGAGAGCCGGACATGGGTGGCGCCGCCGTGTTTGACGGCGTTGGCGATCGCATTGTCGACCGCCAGCCGCAACCCGGCGGGCATCCCGACGATGATGCAGGTTGGCGACGGCGCCAGGGCGACGTCGAGGTCCGGGTAGATCCGGATGGCGTCGTGTGCGGCGCGGTCCAGGAGCTCGGTGATGTCGACCGGCACATGGTCGTCGGAGGTCGACAGTTCGCCTTGGGCCAGCCGTTCCAGCGCGCTCAGCGTGGCTTCGATCCGCGTCTGGGTCCTGATCACGTCGTTGAGCACTTCCTTGCGATCCTGGTCGGGCAGATCGAGGGTGGACAGCACTTCGAGGTTGGTTCGCATCGCGGTCAGGGGTGTGCGCAGCTCGTGGGAGGAGACCGCCGCGAAATCGCGGGCCGAGGCCAGGGCTTCCTGAGTGCGGTTCTGCTCATTCCAGATGCGGTGCAGCATGCCTCTCATGGCTTCGGCGATCTCGACTGCCTCGGTGGCGCCGTAGACTTCGACCCGGGGCGCCTCGTCGCCGGCGTCGATCGACCGGGTCTGCTCGGCCAGGCGTTTGAACGGCCGGACCGCGAACACGGCCAGCAGCCAGGCGAACACCGCCGCGGCGCCGATCGCCAGTGCACAGATGATCAGCACACGTCGATGCAGGTTGTTGGTCTCGGCGATGGTCGCGTCGTAGGTGGCGCCGACAGCCATCGAAGTGGGCGTCCGGCCCGGGATATTCACCGTGCGCACCCGGTAGCGGATCCCATCGATGTCGGTGTCGGCGTAGCCGGGCGCAAGCTCGGGCAGCGTGACACCGGAGTTCGACTTGATCAGGGCGCTGTGGCGGACCGTGATGAGGGCGTTCTGGTCGTTGGGGGATCGCGGGATCTCCTCGAGGCCGCGCGGCACGAACGGGACCGCGAAACCCGCGACCTCGTCGAGCCGGCGGTCGAGCCGTTCCTTGCGGTCCTTGGTGATACCCACCCACACCACGGCGCCGACGATGAGCACCGGGATCGCGGCGCCGATGACCGTGGCGACCACCACCCGGGTCCGCAGCGAGGGCGTACGCGAGAAGATCCTGGACAGGATGTTGCTGAACAATGCCGCGGTCCTATTGCATCCGGAGGACGAACCCGACTCCCCGGACGGTGTGCAGGAGCCGGGGGCCGCCATTGGCTTCGAGCTTGCGTCGCAGGTATCCGATGAAGACGTCGACGACATTGGTGTCGGCGGCGAAATCATAGCCCCACACCAACTCCAGGAGCTGCGCACGGGACAGGACTGCCGTCTTGTGCTCGGCCAGCACCGCCAGCAGATCGAATTCGCGTTTGGTCAGGTCGACGTCGACGCCGTTGACGCGCGCCCGGCGGCCGGGAATGTCGACCTCCAGCGGGCCGACGGTGATGGTCTCCGACGACGATGTTGCGGTGGCGCCGCGCCGCCGTAGCAGCGCACGCACCCGAGCCACCAACTCGGCCAGCACGAACGGCTTGACCAGGTAGTCGTCGGCGCCCGCCTCCAGGCCGGCGACCCTGTCGTCGACCGAACTGCGCGCGCTGAGCACGCAGACCGGCACGTCGTTGTCCATGGCGCGCAGCGCGGTGACCACACTGACACCGTCGAGCACCGGCATGTTGATGTCGAGCACGATGGCATCCGGCCGGGTTTCGGTGGCGCTGCGCAGGGCCTCGGCGCCGTCGACCGCCGTTGACACCTCGAAGCCGGATAGTCGCAGGCCGCGCTCCAGCGAGGCGAGCACGTCGGAGTCGTCGTCGACGACCAAGACGCGAGGGGAGCTGACGCCGGTGTCCATGTGCCCCATCTTGCCTGATCGACGGCCCTTGGGGCGGGAGGCGTGCGGTGGCTCGGGCCGCGGGCTTGAGCCGGTTCGCCTATCCTTGCCTGCATGATCGGTGTCACTTCGGCCGAAGCGGTAATGACCATCGAACTGCAGCGCCCCGAACGGCGTAACGCGTTGAACACCCAACTGGTCGAGGAACTGCGGGAGGCACTGCTGCGGGCCCGGGACGGGGCCACCCGCGCGGTCGTGCTGACCGGGCAGGGCACGGTGTTCTGCGCCGGGGCCGACCTGTCCGGGGACGCATTCGAGGGCGACTACCCCGACCGGCTCATCGAATTGCACAAGGTGATGGACGCCGCCGAGATGCCGATCATCGGCGCGGTGAACGGGCCCGCCATCGGAGCCGGCCTGCAACTGGCGATGCAGTGCGACCTGCGGGTGGTCGCTCCGGAAGCGTTCTTTCAGTTTCCGACGTCGAAGTATGGCCTGGCACTGGACAACTGGAGTATTCGCCGGCTGGCGTCGCTGGTCGGGCACGGACGCGCCCGGGCCATGCTGCTGGCTGCGGAAAAGCTGACCGCCGACACCGCGCTGCAGATCGGAATGGCCAACCGCATCGGCACCCTGGCCGACGCCCAGCAGTGGGCCGCCGAGATATCTCACCTGGCACCGCTGGCCATCCGGCACGCCAAGCGGGTACTCAACGACGACGGCGCCATCGAGGACGCCTCACCCGAGCACAAGGCGCTGTTCGATCAGGCCTGGGGCAGCCAGGACGTGATCGAGGCGCAGGTTGCCCGCGTTCAAAAGCGGCCGCCGAAGTTCCAGGGGGCGTAGCGGCCATGACGGGCCGGGCGCTGCGAATCGCCGCCGGAACCGCCTCGCTGGCGGCGGGCGGCTGGATGTTGCGGGCACTGCGGGGGACGCCGGCGGCTCTCGGCGCCGGCCCGGCGGCGATCGCGGCGGCCTCGGAGGCCTCACCGAACCATTGCGACGGTGTGTTCGTCAACCTCGACCCCGCGTCGCTGTACGCCCCGGACGCAGACGGACTGCGTCAGATCGCGTGGGACTTTGCCAGCGGGGGCGGCAAGAGCCTGCCGGCCGGCCCGATCCCGCTGGCCGCACCGGCGATCCATCGTGGGGAGCCGGCGCCGCTGGCGGTGAGCTGGTTCGGGCATTCGACCGCGCTGGTCGAGATCGACGGGTACCGGGTGCTCACCGACCCGGTGTGGAGCCAGCGCTGCTCGCCATCGGATCGGGTCGGCCCGCAGCGGCTGCACCCGCCACCGGTGCAACTCGAGGGTCTGCCCGCCGTCGACGCGGTCGTCATCAGCCACGATCACTACGACCATCTCGACATGGAGACGGTGCTGGCATTGGCCCGCATGCAGCGGGCGCCGTTCTTCGTGCCGCTCGCGGTGGGAGCGCATCTGCGGGCGTGGGGGATACCGGCGGAGCGCATCGTCGAACTCGACTGGAACCAGAGCACCCGGGTCGGCGAACTGACCATCGTCTGCATGCCGGCGCGGCACTTCTCCGGGCGCTTCCTGACCCGCAACAACACGTTGTGGGCGTCCTGGGCTTTTGTCGGGCCCGCGCACCGGGCCTATTTCGGCGGCGACACCGGCTACACCAAGAGCTTTGCGCAGATCGGCGCCGACCACGGCCCGTTCGACCTGACACTGATGCCGATCGGCGCCTACAACGCGGCGTGGCCGGATATCCACATGAACCCCGAGGAGGCGGTGCGCGCACACCGCGACGTCACCGACCCGGGGTCGGGTCTGCTGGTGCCGATCCACTGGGGCACGTTCCGGCTGGCTCCGCACCCGTGGGCAGAACCGGTGGAACGCGTGCTCGAAGCGGCTGAGCTGGAGAACGTTGACGTTGCGGTGCCTTTGCCCGGCCAGCGCGTCGACTGCGGGTCGGCATTGCGGCTCAACAGGTGGTGGCGGCTGTAGAGGATGAGGGTGCGGCCATGGTGAAACGTACTGGGATTGCCACCGTTGTCGTCATGATGCTTGCGGTGGCGGGTTGCGGCCACGGGCAACCGGTGTCCGATCCCTCTCCCTTGTCGACACAGGTGCTGCCCAACGAGGTGTCGGGCGTGCGGATCCCCGCCGGCCGGATCGACGACGCGGTAAGCAAAGTCGACGCCCTGGTGGCCGATCTGATGAGGCAGAGCGGCGTCCCGGGTATGGCGGTGGCGATTGTGCACGGTGGAAAAACGCTGTATGCCAAGGGGTTCGGGGTGCGCGACATTGGCAAGGCGGTCGGCCCGGACAACGCGGTGGATGCCGACACCGTTTTCCAGCTGGCCTCGATATCCAAATCCGTTGGAGCGACGGTGGTGGCGCACGAAGTCACCGAAGGTGTGGTCAGCTGGGAGACCCCGGTGGTCTCCGAATTGCCCTGGCTGGTCTTCAGCGACCCGTACGTCACCGAGCACGCGACCATCGCGGACCTGTACTCGCACCGCTCGGGGCTGCCCGATCACGCCGGCGATGCCCTGGAGGATCTCGGCTACGACCGCCGGCAGGTACTGCAGCGACTGAAATATCTGCCGCTGGCGCCGTTTCGGATCAGCTACGCCTACACCAACTTCGGCGTAACCGCGGGCGCCTGCGCGGTTGCGGCGGCAGCCGGGAAGCCGTGGGAGGACCTTTCGCAGGAGGTGCTCTACCGTCCGCTGGGGATGGCGTCCACCAGTTCCAGGCTTGCTGACTTCCTCGCCCGGCCCAATCGCGCCGTCGGACACGTCAAGGCCGGAGACACCTGGGAGGCCCGTTACCAACGCGACCCGGACGCCCAGTCGCCCGCCGGCGGGGTGAGTTCCTCGGTCAACGACATGGCCCGCTGGCTGACCATGCTGCTGGCGGGCGGCACCTACAACGGTGAGCGCATCGCGTCGCCGGAGGCACTGCTGCCCGCTTACACCCCGCAGGTGATCTCCGGCCATGCCGCGAACCCGAGGGCGCGGGCCGGCACCTATGGCTACGGGTTTTCCACGTCGGTGACCTCATCCGGACGCACCCAGTACAGCCATTCGGGAGCGTTCGGATTAGGTGCCGCAACGAATTTCGTGGTTCTGCCGTCGGAAGACCTCGCCATCGTCGCGCTGACCAACACCGCCCCGTACGGTGTGCCGGAGACGCTCACCGCCGAATTCATGGACCTGGTGCAGTACGGGGAGGTGCGCGAAGACTGGGCGACCCTGTACGGCCGGCAGCTCGCCCCGATGAACAATCCGGACGGCTCGCTGGTGGGCACGCCCCGTCCGGTCGGCCCCGCGCCACCGCGGTCCCTGGAGGAGTACACCGGTGTCTATGCGAACGACTACTGGGGGCCGGCCACCGTTGGCGTGCATGACGGCACGCTGCAGTTCTCCCTGGGGCCGAAGAATCAGACGTTCGATCTGACGCCCTGGGACGGCGACACCTTCACCTTCGCGCTGTCCACCGAAAACGCCTTGCCGGGATCGATTTCTCGGGCAACTTTCTCCGGCAACGCGTTGAATCTGGAGTACTTCGACTCCGACGACCTCGGTACCTTCACGCGATGACCACGGTGCCGGGAGCTGCGGGCCTGACCGACGCCGAGGTGGCGCGACGGGTTGCCGACGGCCACGGCAACGATATTCCGCAGCGCGCCACCCGCAGTGTCGGCCAGATCGTGGCAGCCAACGTCTTCACCCGTATCAATGCGATCCTGGGTGTGCTGTTCGCCATCGTGCTGACCACGGGGTCGTTGATCAACGGCCTGTTCGGTTTGCTGATTGTGGCCAACAGTGTCATCGGCATGGTTCAGGAGATCCGCGCCAAGCAGACGCTGGACAAGCTGGCCATCGTCGGGCAGGCGAAGCCGTTGGTACGCAGGAGATCCGGGACGCGGGCCATGCCGCCGGGCGAGGTCGTGCTCGGCGACATCATCGAGGTGGGACCCGGTGACCAGATCGTCGTCGATGGTCAGGTGACCGAACACAGCAACCTCGAAGTCGACGAATCGTTGCTCACCGGCGAGGCCGACCCGATTGCCAAAGACACCGGTGACGAAGTGATGTCGGGCAGCTTCGTCGTCTCCGGAGTCGGCGCATACCGGGCGACGAAGGTCGGGCGGGAGGCCTACGCGGCAAAACTGGCCGCGGATGCCAGCAAGTTCACCCTGGTGAAATCGGAGTTGCGCAACGGTATCGACCGAATCCTGAAATTCATCACATACCTGCTGATCCCGGCCGGACTGCTGACCATCTACACGCAGTTGTTCACCACGAATGCGGGATGGCGGGATTCGGTGCTGGCGACGGTGGGGGCGCTGGTGCCGATGGTGCCCGAAGGCCTGGTGCTGATGACCTCGATTGCGTTCGCTGTCGGCGTTGTCCGCCTGGGCCGACGGCAATGCCTGGTGCAGGAGTTGCCGGCCATCGAGGGCCTGGCACGGGTCGACGTCGTGTGTGCCGACAAGACCGGCACCTTGACCCAGAACGGTATGCGGGTATCGGAGGTTGTCGAAGTCGACCGGGCTGATACCGGGCTCGTCGACGAGGACGGGGCTGCGGACGTGGCTGCGGACGTGGCTGCGGACGTGGCTGAGGTGCTGGCGGCCCTGGCCGCATCCGATCCCCGCCCCAACGCGAGCATGGCGGCGATCGCCCATGCCTATCAGGGTGACCCCGGCTGGATCGCGACCGCGGCGGCGCCGTTCAAGTCGGCGACCAAGTGGAGCGGGGCGTCCTACCGCGACCACGGCAATTGGGTGATCGGCGCCCCGGATGTGCTGGCGAGGCCGGGTTCGATGGCTGCCTCGCGGGCCGAGCGGATCGGCGAGCAGGGTCAGCGTGTTCTGCTGGTGGGTGACTCCGACATCCCGGTGGACCATCCCGATGCGCCGGGAACCGTCACCCCGGTCGCGCTGGTGGTACTGGAACAGAAGGTCCGGCCGGACGCTCGTGAGACCATGGACTACTTTGCCGCCCAGGGTGTTTCGGTCAAGGTGATTTCCGGCGACAACGCGGTGTCGGTGGGGGCCGTGGCCGGTAGCTTGGGTTTGCACGGGGACGCGATGGACGCACGCGGCCTGCCGGCCGATGAGGGGGAACTAGCCGATGCGCTGGACGCACACACGTGTCTTGGCCGGGTGCGGCCCGAACAGAAGCGGGCGATGGTGCACGCCCTGCAATCACACGGGCACACGGTGGCGATGACCGGCGACGGTGTCAACGACGTGCTGGCGCTCAAGGATGCCGACATCGGCGTCGCGATGGGGGCCGGCAGCCCGGCAGCCCGGGCAGTCGCACAACTGGTCCTGCTCGACGACAAGTTCGCGACCCTGCCCCACGTGGTGGGTGAAGGCCGACGGGTGATCGGCAATATCGAACGGGTCGCCAGCCTGTTCCTGACCAAGACCGTGTACTCGGCGCTGCTGGCCCTGCTGGTGGGCCTCGAATGCCTGCTGGCCAAGCCGTTGGGGGCTGATCCGCTGCTGTTTCCGTTTCAGCCGATTCACGTCACCATTGCCGCCTGGTTCACCATCGGCATTCCCTCGTTCGTGTTATCGCTGGCGCCGAATAACGAGCGCGCGTACCCGGGTTTCGTAAGGCGGGTATTGACTTCTGCGTTACCGTCCGGCCTGGTGGTCGGCATCGCGACATTCGCGTCCTACCTGCTGGCATACCACGGCCGGCACGCGAGCGTGATCGAGCAGGACCAGGCGTCGACAGCCGCGCTGATCACCCTGCTGGTGAGTGCGGTCTGGGTGCTTGCGGTGGCGGCACGGCCCTACCAATGGTGGCGAATGGCCCTGGTGATCGCCTGTGGCCTGGCGTATTTGGTGATCTTCAGCCTGCCGTGGGCGCAGGATAAGTTCTTCCTCGACCCGTCGAATACGGCAACCACGGTGGCCGCACTGGGGATCGGGGCGCTGGGTGCGGCGGTGATCGAGGCGATGTGGTGGATTCGGGCCAGGGCGCTCGGGGTCGCGACGCGGGTGTGGGGGTAGAGCACTGTTACAGCCAGAAAATCGGTTGTATTGTGCCATTTGTCCACAGAATTTACACAACGAAATTCATAAGAATTCTGTCACTCGTGGTCATATTTCTGGTGTAGTGTGCACCTACTCCGGCTGTTGTAAATAAAATCGGGTCCGCGGTCTTTGGTCGTCGATCCTTGGGTGCGATGGTGCGGGGTGTGGCGGCGATTCCCGCGGCCGTGCGGACGATCATCGATGGGTGGCAGTGACAACGGCCCCCGGGGGAGGGTTTTGGCAATGGGGTTTTTGATGTCGCCACCGGAAATCAACTCAGCGCGTATCTTCGGCGGCGCGGGGACCGAACCGCTGCGGGCTGCCGCAGCGGCCTGGGATGATATCGCCGCTGAGCTGTCGGCAGCCGAGGCCACATTTTCATCGGTGACCGCCGAGCTGACCCGTGCAGCGTGGCAGGGTCCGGCAGCGTCGGCGATGGCCGATGTGGCCGCGGGGTACCTGGGGTGGCTCGGGGTCACCGGCACTCGGGCGGCGCAGGCCGCAGAACAGGCGCGAGTCGCAGCGGCCGCATTCGAAGCGACGATGGCAGCCGCGGTGCATCCGACGGTAGTACTCGGCAACCGCTCACAATTGCTGGCCCTGGTCACCCAGAATCTACTGGGCTTCAATGCACCGGCAATAGCGGCCGTCGAGTCCGAGTACGAATACATGTGGGCGCAGGATGCGACGGCTATGCTCGACTACCACGCGGGTGCGTCGGCAGTCGCTTCGGCTTTGACGCCCTTCGTATCGCTCATTCCTGCGCTCGGGCGGGGCCGTCCCGCGATTGTCCCGGATCCGCAGTCGGTATTCGGCGCCGCTGCCGGCCGCACCAGTATCTTCGGTTCGCCGGTTGCGAATTTGGGTCTCGGTAATGTCGGCGCGAATAATGTTGGAATTGGGAATGTGGGTCTGTGGAATGTTGGGTTGGGGAGCCGGGGAAGTTTCAACGTGGGGCTCGGCAATTCGGGTGATCAGAATGTGGGGTTCGGTAATTCGGGGAGTGGGAATGTTGGGTTTGGTTTGACGGGTGTTGGGCAGGTCGGGTTTGGGGCGTTGAATACTGGCGGCGGGAATGTGGGGTTGTTTAATTCGGGTACGGGGAATGTGGGGTTTTTCAATTCGGGTACCGGCAATTGGGGTGTGGGTAATTCCGGGGAGTCGAACACAGGATTCTTCAATGCGGGTTTGTTGAATTCTGGCTTCGGGAATCCGGGGAGCCATAATACGGGGAGTTTCAACACGGGGTTGGGAAATACGGGATCGTTCAATGCGGGTGCGACGAATACGGGGTGGTTCAATACTGGTGATTACAACACCGGTTTCGGCAATGCTGGGCATTACAACACCGGCGGACTCAACCAGGGCAGCTTCAACAACGGGCTCTTCTGGCGGGGACACAACCAGGGCCAGTTCGCCGGCGACTACACCATCGTGATCCCCAAGGTACCACTGCACCTCAATGTCGATGTTCCTATCGACATCCCCGTCACCGGCCGCCTCGGCAATATAATCATCGACCCTTTTGTGATTCCCGAAATCCATATCACCGGACAACCCGTCGACGGAAACAGCCTTACCGGTACAATCGGGGAACTCCACTTCGACCAGATCACCATCAATGGGCCGTCGTTGAATTTGCGGGTGGGTGGTCCGGGTGAGTCGTTGCGGTTGGTGTTGTCGGGTCCGGCGGTGGGGCCGGTGGTGGTGCCGTTGTTCCATGCGGATCCGGGTCCGGGGTTCGGTAATGGTGGGGATGGTGTGTCGTCGGGGTTCTTTAATTCCGGTGGGGGCAGTGGTTCGGGGTTTGGGAATGTGGGGGGTGGTTCGGGGTGGTCGAATGTGGCGAGGGGTCCTGGGTTGTCGGGGTTTGGGAATGTGGGTGAGTGGGGTTCGGGTGTGTTGAATTGGGGTTCGGGTGTGTCGGGGTGGTCGAATTCGGTTTTGGGTTCGGGTGTGGGTAATTCGGGTGAGGGGTTGTCGGGGGTCTTCGCGGAGGGTGGGTTCGGGTGGGGGTGGGGGGATTATTACGGGGATCTGTTTGAGGGGTTGGGTAATGTGGGGGATGGTAATCAGGGGTGGGGTAATGATGGTGGCCGTAATTTTGGGTTCGGGAACAGTGGGTTCGGTAATGTCGGGTTTGCGAATACGGGGAACGATAATTTTGGGATCGGGTTGACCGGGGATGGCCAGGTTGGGTTCGGTGGTTTCAACTCCGGTAGTGGGAATGTGGGGTTGTTTAATTCGGGTAACGACAATATCGGGTTCTTCAATTCGGGGTCGGGGAATTTTGGGTTCGTCAATTCGGGGGTGTTCAATACTGGGTTCGGCAATTCGGGGATGGCGAACACGGGGTTGTTCAATGCGGGGTTGTTCAACACTGGGAGTTTCAACCCGGGGGCCTACAACACCGGGAGTTTCAATATCGGGGATTACAACACGGGGTCGTTCAACCTGGGGAGTGTGAACACTGGGAGTTTCAACACTGGTGATTTCAACACCGGGTGGGCCAACAGTGGTGATCTCAACACCGGGGCGTTCGTCTCGGGCAATGAGAACAACGGGTTGTTCTGGCGTGGTGATCGTCACGGGTTGATTGCCGGGGACTACACCGTGACCATCCCTGAAATCCCCATCACCCTCGGTGGCGGCGGCATGATCAAACTCCCCATCACCGGCGAAATCAGCGGCTTGGCCATCGAACCGTTCACCATCCACGGTGTCAGCGGTGGCTACATCCCGATCAACGCCAAAATCGATGTGGTTGCCTCGAACACCGACGCGTTCGACATTACGGTGACTGTTCCCATCATCGACAAGGACATTCATATACCGATACCACCGCTGCCGATCACACTTGGGATAAATGCTCAGAGCTTCCTCGAACCGTTCACCACCCCGCGGATATCGATCAACCCGATCGCAATCGAGAGTATGGAAGTCGGCGGTGATTCGACGTTCTTGCCGGTGAATGCGTGGGGTACGGCGGGTCCGATTACGGCGACGGTGTTCCATATGGATGCGGCGCCGGGTTTCTTCAATTCCACGGATGTACCGTCGTCGGGGTTCTTTAATTCTGGTGCGGGTGGTGGTTCGGGTTTCGGCAATGTCGGCGGGGTGGTCTCCGGGTTTGCAAATGTCGCGTCGTGGGCGTCGGGGTATCAGAATGTGGGTGGTGTGTTGTCGGGGTTCGGCAATGCGGGGGAGTTGTTGTCGGGGTCGGGTAACGGTAGTGAGGTGGGATTGCCGACGTCGGGTGTGAACAATGTGGGGGGTAATTTGTCGGGGTTGTTCTATCGGGGGTCGGATCGGGCGAGTCTGTTGACGGTGGGTTCGGGGAATTTGGGTGGGGTGAATTGGGGGTCGGGTAATGTCGGTTCGAATAATTTTGGTTTCGGGAATATGGGTGATTGGAATTTCGGATCGGGCAGTTTGGGGAGTTTTAATGTCGGCTCGGGCAATTTGGGTTCGTATAATGTGGGGCCGTCGAATCTGGGTTCGTTCAATGTAGGGTTGGGTAATTTGGGGGATGGTAATTTCGGGTTCGGTAATTCGGGATGGGATAATGTTGGGTTCGGTAATTCGGGGACCGGGAATGTTGGGTTTGGTTTGACGGGTGTTGGGCAGGTCGGGTTTGGGGCGTTGAATACTGGCGGCGGGAATGTGGGGTTGTTTAATTCGGGTACGGGGAATGTGGGTTTTTTCAATTCGGGTACCGGAAATTGGGGTGTGGGTAATTCCGGGGAGTTGAATACGGGGTTGTTCAATGCGGGCAGGTCGAGCACGGGGGTGTTGAATGCGGGTTTGTTGAATTCTGGCTTCGGGAATCCGGGGAGTTATAATACGGGGAGTTTCAACACGGGGTTGGGTAATACGGGATCGTTCAATGCGGGTGCGACGAATACGGGGTGGTTCAATACTGGTGATTACAACACCGGTTTCGGCAATGCTGGGCATTACAACACCGGCGGACTCAACCAGGGCAGCTTCAACAACGGACTGCTTTGGGGAGAGGACGGCCAGGGCCAGTTCGCTGGCGACTACACCATCGTGATCCCCAAGGTACCACTGCACCTCAATGTCGATGTTCCTATCGACATCCCCGTCACCGGCCGCCTCGGCAATATAATCATCGACCCTTTTGTGATTCCCGAAATCCATATCACCGGACAACCCGTCGACGGAAACAGCCTTACCGGTACAATCGGGGAACTCCACTTCGACCAGATCACCATCAATGGGCCGTCGTTGAATTTGCGGGTGGGTGGTCCGGGTG
>NZ_JBKECZ010000121.1:0-9622 GCF_047975165.1 Mycobacterium sp. | reverse complement strand
GTCGATGGTTTCCAGGCGGTCGAGCATCGTCAGCCGTTCGGGTGTGGTGAGCACATCGAAGTCCAACTCCAGCAGGCGATCCTGGATCGTGTCGAGTGCGTCGAAGACCTCGACGATCTCTTCACGGGTGCTGGCTGCCATGGTTGAAATGCTAGAGACACCCACCGACAACTCCGGGCCCGAAAGCCCCCGGAATCCTGAAAATTCCCTGAAAACCCGGTCCCGCAGCCACATTCGGCCACTTTCATCCACAGACCAGAAGTTGTCCACAAAATCCGTTCACCCCCTTGACAATTGGCAGATCCTCTGGGAAGTCGCATTTCCGGTCCGGCGCAGTCCATCGCGGCAACACACCAGGGTCGGGTCGTACACATGACCGACGAGCCCGGTACCGTTTCAGTGACCCGCGAAAGCCGGGATCGTCCGGCCCCCGCGGGATGCGGATCTGACGGGTCGTAGTTGTCCTGTGCCGGGCCTGGCTGGCAATCGTGGTGAACTCCGTACTAAACTAGAACACGTTTCAATTCGGCCGGCATTCCAGGAGTAGGCATGCACACGCCCATATGCGACCAACTGGGCATCGAGTTCCCGATCTTTGCGTTCACCCACTGCCGCGATGTCGTCGTCGCCGTCAGCAAAGCCGGCGGTTTCGGCGTCCTCGGCGCGGTCGGTTTCACACCGGAGCAGCTGGAAATCGAGCTGAAGTGGATCGACGCGAACATCGGCGATCATCCCTACGGCGTCGACATCGTCATCCCCAACAAGTACGAAGGGATGGACTCGCAGCAGTCGGCGGAGGAACTCGCCGAAACCCTGCGGAAGATGGTGCCCCGGGAGCACCTGGATTTCGCCAAGAAGATCCTCGCCGACCACGGTGTCCCGATGGAGCACGCCGACGAAGACACATTGCAATGGCTGGGCTGGACGGAGGCGACGGCCACTCCCCAGGTCGAAGTCGCGCTGCACCACCCGAAGGTGCGGATGATCGCCAATGCCCTGGGAACTCCCCCGGCCGACATGATCGAACACATTCACAACGAGGGCCGCGTGGTGGCGGCACTGTGCGGCTCGCCCTCCCAGGCACGCAAGCACGCCGACGCCGGCGTCGACATCATCATCGCCCAAGGCGGTGAGGCCGGTGGTCACTGCGGAGAGGTCGGCTCAATCGTGCTGTGGCCCCAGGTTGTTCAGGAAATCGCACCGGTCCCCGTCCTCGCGGCGGGCGGCATCGGCAGTGGCTACCAGATCGCGGCCGCGCTGGCGCTCGGCACTCAGGGAGCGTGGACCGGCTCGCAGTGGCTGATGGTCGAAGAATCGGCGAACACACCGGTGCAGCACGCCGCCTACGCCAAGGCCAGCAGCCGCGACACCGTACGCAGCCGCTCGTTCACCGGCAAGCCCGCACGGATGCTGCGCAACGACTGGACCGAGGCGTGGGAGAACCCGGACAATCCCAGCCCGCTCGGCATGCCGCTGCAATACATGGTGTCCGGCATGGCGGTCAAGGCCACCCACAACTACCCGAACGAGACCGTCGACGTGGCGTTCAATCCCGTCGGCCAGGTCGTCGGCCAGTTCACCAAGGTGGAGAAGACGGCGACGGTCATCGAGCGCTGGGTGCGCGAGTACCTGGAGGCGACAACACGCCTCGACGAGCTGAACGCGGCCGCGGCTGCTGTATAGCCGCAGCCCGCTGCGCCGCTAGTCTTTCTCCTCGCCGGTGAGAACGTCCTTGACCCGGTCGACGGCGTGTGTGCCGATTTCGATCGAACTCTGGACGATTCCGCTGGCGCCGCCGGCGATGTCGCCGCGAATGATGTCGCTGGCGTTCTCGACGATGTCCGAGGCCTTCTCGACCGCATTGGTCGCGATGTCACGAACTGCGTCTACCGCATCTTTGGGATTGAGAGCCATGAGAGTCTCCAAATTCTCCTGCGAAATTCCGTTGCCAAGATAGTTCGACTGTAGAACGTCGCGCACTCAAACGGCTAGTACTCGTCGGTGCCGGATCACGGCTCAGGCGGGAAGAACCCGGCCCCGGTGAACCAGCCCTCCTGCCAGCCCTGCGCCCCCAGGCACAGCATCGGCAGGCCGGCCGGCGATTGGGCGGCAGACTGCGGCTTGGGGCAGGGGGCGCCGATTTCCTGAACCCCGTACAGCGGATAGGAGATAACCCAGTAACCCTCAGTCGCGGGCGGGAACTGGTTGGGCGGCGGAAAGTGGCACGCCTCGGCTTGGCCGCTGGGCCCACGCCCGAAGATGAAACGTTCATAGTTGCCGCACGGCGCGCCCAGCGAAGCGTCGTAGTTCATTCCGGGCACATCGCCCGGCCAGCGCCCGTTGTCGGCGCCGGCCACCGGCGCACAGGCGATCATCGCCGAACCGGCGATTGCACTGGCGGTGAGCAGTTCCCGAATCATGTCTTACTCCGATTGTTGGTGATTGCTGGTTGGAGGGTCCGTCTGGCACCGGCGAGCATTCAACAAAGAGCATAGCGATTGCAACGGGCGCCACAAGGCCGGATTCGGTGCGGTAGGTTCCGTTCGTGACGGCGGCGAAGAACGTAGTACCTACGCTGGATTCTGACAGCGGTGAGTTGACTCTGCACACCGGAGTCACCGGCCGTGGCGCGCTGATGGGTCACCGGCTCACCATCTTGATGACCCGCTGGCGAGTGAGTGTCGACTGGGCCGGCGAAGAACCGGCTTCGAGCACCCTCACCGTCGACGTGGATGCGCTGGAGGTGGTGCGCGGCGAGGGCGGCCCGAAGGGCCTGTCCGCCCCGGAAAAGGCCCTGGTGCGTTCGAACGCACTGAAGTCACTGGGGGCCAAGAAATTTCCCGAGATTCGTTTCACCGCTGACGAGATCCAGCAGATCCAGGACGGATACCGTTTGGCCGGCACCCTGCACATCTGCGGCAAGTCGCGCCCGCATCAGGTCGATGTGCGTACCGAAGACCTCGGCGATTCGTGGCGGCTGTCCGCGGAATCCGCGGTGCGCCAGACCGATTTCGGCGTCAAGCCCTTTTCGATGTTCATGGGGTCGCTCAAAGTTGCCGACGAGGTGGCTCTCTCGTTCTCGGCGGACTGGCACAAAGAAGTCTGACGGCTACTCCGGCGGGACGCCCGGTGCGGCAGCGGTACCCGGAATGTGTTCGAGCGCTCGGCTCAACCGAAGTTTGCGGGTGGCGGGGTGCTCCACCGGGGGGGACGGCGCCACCGCCCCAGCCGGCATGGGTGCGGCAGGGGTCACAGCGGCTTCGGCTACGGGGGCGACCGGGGGCTCGTGCGAGCCGTCCCGCGAGGGACCGGAATCCCTGCCGGGCGCCAGTTGGATACCCACCGCCAGGGAAACCGAGACGACGAAAGTGACCGCGGCGGCAGCCAACGCCGTCGCCGCACCCGCGTACTGCCGGGATCGGCGGCGTACGGCCGGAACCGGCGCCGCGACGGCGGCCACCAGTTCGGCGTCGGTGAATTCGGTGCTGTGTGCCGCCTCCAGCGCCGCGCCGCGCGCGACCGTCACCTGCGCCATGGTCTGCGCGAAGACGGGCACCGGCAAGACCTTCTTCAGTTGCCGGGAAAAGTCGTTGGCGGTGTCCTGCGAACCGACTGCCACGACGCCGCCGGGACGCCGGCCGAAGTCGTCGAACATTGCGGTCAGCCGGGATGCCAGATCACTGTAGTCGCCGGATATCCCCATGACGGCCGACTGGACGTCTCCGTCATGGGCGTCGACCACAGCGACGGTCGCACTCCGGGAATCGAGGATGCAGACGGCGGCTTGCTCGTATCCGATGATCGGTGCGACCGCCTGGGCCAGCGCCTCGACCGCGCTGAGTAGCGGGACCGGTACGACGTTGTCGAATCCGGCGTCGTTGAGCACCTCCAGCGCCAGAGCGGCCTGGGCCGAAGCCTCATCGCTCCAGGTGATCCCCACGACACGCAACCGGTGTTCGGTGCTGACGGCGAGACTCCGGGCCGCCTGGATCTCGGCTGCGACCCGTTCCGCCATCGCCACCGCGGACGTGCCGTGACCACTGGGGAAGGGGTCGCGGCCGTCGTGCAGATGCAGCTCGCGGCTGCCCAGTATTGTGCCGTCGGCACCGTGCCCCTCAGCGAGGACCCACCCGATGGTGGTCGGCGTCACCGACAGCCCAAGTACCGTATCCAAGTTTGCGCACCTCAATCAGTCGCGGATCGGCGGCAACTCCGTCGTGCCGCCGGGTACCAGGAGGGCAGGCGGTGTGGCAGATGGGCGCCGGAACGGTCCGGTATCACGTTCTGTAGTCGACTTGCTTCCAGAGAGCTTACGCGGGGACGCAAGTGCGGCGACACTCCCCGCCGGCCGTGATCGTTGCGGCCTGGCTCGATTCCAAATGGGTAACACCTGCATAACCAGGCGGCGTGTGCCGGGCCGGTGCGCGCGTATGCGGGGTTACAACGAACGTGGCCGATCAACGCGACGGGTGGACAACGCACCGTTGCCGCCTGCGCGGGGGTCGCCGAATACACAACCGAGATACGTTCACGACAGATCCGACACCGTGGCTCCGCGCGCGGTGAATTCTGGCCGGGAGCACAAGCTACTGAGGGATAAGGGGCACAGGCTATGACAGACGTGAGCGGGAAGATCCGGTCCTGGGCTCGTCGACTTCTGGTGGGCGCGGCCGCGGCTGCGACCCTGCCGGGGCTGATCGGATTCGCCGGCGGCGCGGCGACTGCGGGAGCATTCTCCCGGCCGGGTCTGCCTGTCGAGTACCTACAGGTGCCGTCCGCGGCGATGGGCCGCAGCATCAAGGTGCAGTTCCAGAGCGGCGGCGACAATTCTCCGGCGGTGTACCTCCTGGACGGCCTGCGGGCCCAAGACGACTACAACGGCTGGGACATCAACACCCCGGCGTTCGAGTGGTACTACGAGTCGGGCCTGTCGATCGTCATGCCGGTCGGCGGCCAGTCCAGCTTCTACAGCGACTGGTACAGCCCGGCGTGCGGCAAGGCCGGCTGCAGCACCTACAAGTGGGAGACCTTCCTGACCAGCGAGCTGCCCCAGTGGCTGTCCGCCAATCGCAACGTCAAGCCCACCGGCGGCGCGGCTATCGGTCTCTCGATGGCAGGCTCCTCGGCGATGATCCTGGCCGCCTACCATCCGGACCAGTTCATCTACGCCGGCTCGCTGTCGGCGCTGCTGGACCCGTCCAACGCCATGGGCCCGACGCTGATCGGCCTGGCCATGGGTGACGCCGGCGGCTACAAGTCCTCCGACATGTGGGGCCCGTCGGGAGACCCGGCGTGGCAGCGCAACGACCCGACGATTCAGATCCCGACGCTGGTCGCCAACAACACCCGCCTGTGGGTCTACTGCGGCAGCGGCAGGCCCTCCGATCTGGGCGGGGCGAACCTGCCGGCGGAGTTCCTGGAGAACTTCGTCCGCAGCAGCAACATCAAGTTCCAGGATGCCTACAACGCCGCCGGTGGCCACAACGCCGTATTCAACTTCGACGCCGATGGCACGCACAGCTGGGAGTACTGGGGTGCGCAGCTCAACGCGATGAAGGGCGACTTGCAGGGCACGCTCGGCGCCCACTGAGTTCCGAGGCGCTAGCCGGCTGGACCGAACACCCCGGTGATATCGGTCCAGCCGGTGCCGTCGGTTCGGTGGTCGTTGGTGTTCCGGCATTCCCCATAGACACGAAACACCCCGAGGTCGGGCTTGTCGTCATGGCCGTAGACGCTCGCGGTGACTCCCCCCTTGGTCAGAATCCGCCCGTAGCTGTGGCCATTCAGGTCAAGGCCTTCGGTCCAGCCGTCGGAGATCACCTTTTCCGCGACGGCCGGCAGGTAGGTGCCGGGGCGCGTATCGGCGGGGACCTTGAAGATCACATACACCGCGCCCTGGTAGGGCGGGCTGTCGTGATCTCGGCACGACATCAGCATGTAGGAGGCGCTGGTGACGTGCAGTCCCGCGACGACGACGATCTCGCGGGCGGCGTCGGTGGCCTGGGCGCGACTCTGCTGATCGGTGGCCGGTTCACCCGTCGGGGTGAGCGGGTCTGTTGTTGCGGATTGCAGCCGGTCCACTGCCAGAACGGCTCCCGCCACCAGCACGGCGAGGGCCACCGTGATGAACAGGCCGACGAGGCCTGGCCGCGACCGTTTTTCTCCCATACCGCCATTGTGTGCCACACCGTGGTGCCCCGCGGGTTGACGCGCGCGCGGCGGGAATTCTCGGCGCCGTGACGGTGACATAACACGGCGAAACCCTAAGAGTTTGTCTCACATTTCGCGCGGCGGCTGTTTGCTGCGGGCATCGTCGAGTGCTTGCCGACGCACTGCGCCCGCGCCGGTTTCAGGTGCCGTTGTCGCTCCGGCGACCAGTGCCGACGCGTGCTGACCACCGGGTTTCCGGTGGTGCGCAATGGCCGAACCGGCGGGCTGGACCGCCGTCCCACGCTCGTTTGCGCCAATCTCGGTCCAATAGACAGGGCGTCTCATAGTTTTCTCGAGCCGGTAACGCTTTGAGCACGGTCGGCGAAATTCCCGGCATGACGAACATCGCAAAGCCCCTGATCAAGTCTGCCGCCGCCACCGGATTCGTGGTGGCCTCGATGGCGATCGGCGGCGGTGTCGCCGCCGCGGAAGCCATGAATTGGGAAGCCGTCGCGCAGTGCGAATCCGGCGGAAACTGGGCTGCCGACACCGGCAACGGCGCCTATGGCGGACTGCAGTTCAAGCAGGCCACCTGGGAGGCCTACGGCGGTACCGGAAACCCGGCAAAGGCCTCTAAGCAGCAGCAAATCGCGGTTGCCAACCGGGTCCTCGTCGGCCAGGGGCCCGGCGCGTGGCCGACCTGCTCACGCGCCGGCGGCCTGCCCCCGGTGTCGGTGGCGGGACTGCCCCAGCCTGCTCGGCAGCTGGAGCAGACCATCATGTCGATCATCGAGATGTTCATCCCCAACCAATGATTGTCGGCGGCCCCGCCCGTTTCGTTACACCGCGCATGATTGGATTCCCCTATGCAGGGTTCGGCAACGGTGCATATGGCGGCGCCGGCACAGCGAATATGGGAATTGATTGCCGATATTCGAAACACCGGACGCTTCTCCCCGGAGACGTTCGAGGCCGAGTGGCTCGGTGATGCGACCGGCCCCGAACTCGGTGCGCGGTTCCGCGGGCATGTGCGGCGCAACGAGATCGGGCCGATCTACTGGACCACCTGTGAAGTGACGGCGTGTGAGCCGGGCCGCGAGTTCGGGTTTGCTGTGTTGGTCGGCGACCGTGCGGTGAACAACTGGCACTACCGGTTGGCGCCGGCCGACGGCGGCACCGACGTCACCGAGTCGTTCCGGCTGGCATCGTCGCCGCTGAGCAACCTCTACTGGCTGTTGGGCGGATTCCTGCGGAAACGTCGCAACATCAGGGACATGACCACGACGCTGCGACGCATCAAAGATGTGGCCGAGGCCGACTGAGGGGCGGCTCGATCGGATCGCCGAGCACCTTGTTGCGGGTGCGGGCAGCGGGATGGACCGGCATCGGCAATACTGTATGCGGCGAGTCAGCGCGGCCGGATCGGTCGGCTGTAGTGGTGTGGAGTACCGAAGGTGGCGTGTGAAGAACCGGTTGGCCGTAGTTGCGGTGCTCGCGGCGGGAGTCGCCGGCGTGGTTTCCGGGTGCGCTGTCGCCCAGACGGAACCGCTGGCGCCGGCGCGGGTGAGCATCGGCGGCCAGACGCATGCCGCCGGCCCGCCGGAATGCACCCAGGCCGAGGAGTACTGGACCATCGACGTCCGCGACGGCGACGGCACCATGCAGGCCGTCATGGTGGTCAGCGGTGACCAGGTGATCCCGCAGTTCGTGAAATTCCACAACGTCGACGGGTTCACCGGCAGCTACTACAAGGGCGGCGTCGGCGACGCCCATGCCGAGCTGACCGGAGAGACCTACACCGTCACCGGCACCGCATCCGGCATCAACAGCGACAACCCCAACAAGGTGGTGAGCACCGACTTCGAGATCCGGGCCGGATGCTGAGCACCGGTGACGGACGCACTGCACTGGGTGGCCATGCACGGGTTCGTGCGCGGCATGGCGGGCCTGGGAGCCCGGCGGGGTGACCTGCAGGCCCGGTTGATCGCGGATCCGACGGTTGCGGCGGACCCGGTCGCGTTCTACGACGAGGTGCGCAGCCGCGGCCGGCTGGTGCGCAATCGCGCGGGTTTTCTCACCGCCGATCATCGCCTTGCCCATGAGCTGCTGAGATCCGACGACTTTCACGTCGTCTCCTTCGGGGACAATCTGCCGGCGCCGTTGCGCCGGTTGGAGCGGCGGACCCGCCGCCCGGGCCTGCACCCGGTGCAGCCGCCGTCGCTGTTGGCGGTCGAGCCGCCGGATCACACGCGCTACCGCAAAACGGTGTCGGCGGTGTTCACCTCGCGGGCGGTGACCGGCCTGCGCGACGGTGTCGAACGGGCGGCGGCGAACCTGCTGGATGGCATCGCCGGTGAGACCGGAGCCCTCGACGTGGTCGGGCGGTATTGCTCGCTGCTGCCGGTCACCGTGATCAGCGAAATCCTGGGAGTGCCAGAGTGCGACCGGCGCCGGATCCTGGAATTCGGGGAGATGGCAGCCCCCAGCCTGGATGTCGGCCTGTCCCGGCGGCAGGACCGGCGGGTGCGGCGCGGTATCCTGGGCCTGAATGCCTGGCTGGTCGAACATCTGCGCCAGCTGCGCCGCTCCCCCGGTGACGACCTGATGAGTCAGCTGATCCGCACGGCCGAAAGCGGCAGTGCGGAAACTTATTTGGACGAAGACGAGCTTCGAGCCGTTGCCGGTCTGGTGCTGGTCGCGGGGTTCGAGACCACCGTCAACCTGCTGGGCAACGGGATCGGGATGCTACTGGAACATCCCGGGCATGTGCAGACGCTCCGCGAACGCCCGGAGCTGTGGCCGAACACGGTCGAGGAGATCCTGCGTCTCGGTTCGCCCGTTCAACTCACCGCACGGGCCGCCGGCAACGACGTCGAGGTGGCGGGTGCCAGCATCAAGCGGGGCGAATTGGTGGTGATCTATCTGGCCGCCGCCAATCGCGACCCGTCGGTGTTCCCCGACCCGCACCGCTTCGACATCGAACGCTCCACCGCCGGACGGCATCTCGCGTTCTCGACGGGACGCCACTTCTGCCTGGGGGCGGCTTTGGCCCGCGCCGAAGGTGAGATCGGCCTGCGCGCCTTCTTCGACCGGTTTCCCCAAGCGCGGACCGCAGGCGCGGGCACCCGGCGGGATACCCGGGTGCTGCGCGGCTGGTCGACGCTGCCGGTGAGGCTGGGGTCGTAGTTTCTCAGTGGCTTCTCACCGCTGATCGCGAGCGTCAGCCCGGACCGTCAACGAGAGGGCTCACGTTCCGCCGGTGCCGCCGTCGCCGCCGGTGCCGTCGGCGTTGCCGGCGTTGCCGGAGGTGCCGTTCGGCGTGCCGCCGGTGCCACCGGTCCCGCCGTTGCCGCCCGGGGTTCCGCCGCCCCCACCCCCACCGCTGGCGCCCTGGCCGCCACCGCCGCCGCCGGGCCCGCCGTAGCCGTTCACCGCACCCGTGCCGCCGGCCGCGGCGGCGCCGCCGGTGCCG
>NZ_JBKECZ010000120.1:0-3883 GCF_047975165.1 Mycobacterium sp. | reverse complement strand
GGTTGATCGAACACCGAATGCAACAGGGTACGCACCCAGGGCCACGAACTCTTGGGTGTCTTCGCCATGAGGTTGGTCGTGTAGTGGGTTCTGCAGCGCTGCCAGGCCGCGCCGGGCAGGGTGGCGCCGATCGCGGCTACCAGTCCGGCGTGCGCGTCGGAGGTGACCAGCTTGACCCCGGACAGGCCGCGGGCGGTCAGCGACCGCCAGAACGTCAGCCACCCGGCCCCGTCCTCTGCCGTGGTGACGTCGATACCGAGGATTTCGCGGTAGCCCTCGGCGTTGACTCCGACCGCAATCAGGGCGTGCACGTTGACCACCCGGCCGCCTTCGCGGACCTTCAGGACCAGGGCGTCGGCAGCGACGAACGTGTAGGGGCCGGCATCCAGGGGCCGAGTGCGGAAGGCCTCCACGGCTGGCCGTGACAGTCTGACTTGGCCCCAGTAGGACAGCCTGATTCAGCCCGCCTGCTCCCGAGCGTAACGCCAGGGCGAAATCCGGAGCGCGAAATCGCAGCCACGTTACGCTCGCGAACGACTTGCAGCCACCTGTCCCGAATTCGGCCTCACGCCTGGGGAATTACGTGACCGCTGACACTGGGTACTAGGCAAAATGTCCGAACTCAGGCCGGAAACTGACCAAAGTGACCCAACTCAGGTCGGAGTTGGTTTGCACCGGGTAAGCGGGCTGGCAGGATGCCCTATTGGCAAGCCTCGATCCCCGCGAAGCATGTTCGGCAAGAAGCGGGGCAAGAACGGCAAAATCCTGCGCTCGGTCCACGACGATCTGGTCGAACGTGACTTCACCGCAGATGCGCCAAACCGATCGGGGCTCAGTGGCATCAGCGAACACCGCACCGGCGAGGGCAGGCTCTAGCCAAATTCACCCGTCAACACGGGGCACGGGGTTGGTTTTCAGGCAACGCCGACAGCTGGTCGTCGCGCATAGGAAACCAGGATCACCACCAGCGTGATCAACCAGAGGATCGGGGCCAGCGATAAGGTGCTGGCGACCACCAGCACCTTCTCGTCGGACCGCGTGTAGGCCTCTCCCCCGACCTCTTGTATCGGCCCGGGTATCGCGATCTGCGCAATGCACAGCGCCGCAGCCAGGCTCACGCACACCCCGACGGCACGGCGCCGCCCGCCGACCACCTCTGGGCGGTCGAAAATACCGGTTCCCAGCGGCCCGTACGGATCCCGGACCACCAGCGCCGCAAGTGGAAGCACAAAAAACAGGTAGTAGGGGTTGCTCAATGCCGGGAATAGTGACCCCGTGGCCAGCAGCACGATCCCGGCCATGACCGGCGGGATTCGTCGCCCGAGTGCGATGACGACGGACACCACGATCAGGACGACGGCGTACCCGATCAGCGAGCGGGCACCGGAAAGGAAATCATCGGGAATTTTGCCCCCCGTTTGAGCGGCCTTGATGGCGTCGGGAATCGCGAGCAGCGCTTTACCGAGGGACACATTGGAATTGGCGACCTCGGCCGCCTGCATGGACCCCCCGCCATAACCCAGGACCGCGCGAATCGACTGCGGGATCGTCTGCGGGAAGTCGCGCGGCCAGAACACATACGCGGCGAGATTGGAGAATGCGATCCCAGCGACGGCGACGCTGCCCAACCGCCATTTCCGGGCCGCGAACAAGGCGACAACCAGCACCGCGAACTGCGGCTTCACCAGCGCAATCAGCACAACCATGACGGCGCCCAAGCTCCAGCGCCGACGGCACAGCGCCACCAGGAACACCAGCGCGATCGGCACCGCGAAGCCCACCGAGTTGCCCCGGTCGATCATCACCCAGACGGGGACCGCCGCGACACCGCAGGAAACGAAGACGACAAAGCGCTCCACTCCTCGGGCTCCGCGGGCAGCCCACGCCGCAGGAGAAAGGACGGCCGTGGTCAAGGCCAGCAGGTAGCTCAGCAATCCGATTCGCGGCGCCCCCAGGAACTTGCCCAGCAGGCCGAACATGACCTGAGGCATCATCCCGGCGGCCGGGTAGAGGCTACCCATCGCCTTGAAATCGGGCGGAAGGTAGAGCGGGTAGGGAACCCACGGGTTGGGGCGCATCCCGACTGCAGCGGGGATCGCATAGTCACTGAAACAATGCCCACCGACGTTGAGACCCCAGTCGAGATAGCAGTCGGCCGGCAAGAAAATGATCAAGGAGGAGAAGACGTCGACGGAGTAGTAGTGCGCAAGGAAGAAGCCCGTCGCACCCGAAACCGCCGACAACACCAGGACAGCGCCCAGCAGAAGGGTGCGCTCGGATTGGCCGGCGATGCTCGAGAACCACTGTGAAATTACCCTGGCCATACCCCGCAACGCACCCTCCTCAGGCCTGACCCAACCGGCGGCGGCAGCGACCTCACACAAGTTGGGCCGCCCAGCAGTGTATCTCCAATGGACTTGGTCGACCCGCGAACACCGAACTCCTCGACGGCGGAGCCACAGGGTCGAGATCCCCGTAGGCTCTCAGCTATGGGGCCGGTGAGCCACGATGAATCTGAGATGGTGAGCACGGGTGCGCGCACACTTGTGTCTCAGGTACTCGGCGATGACCGGATACTCATCACCGGGGCAACCGGCTGGCTCGGGCGAACCGCCCTCGACCTGCTCAACCCACTCGGTCTGCCGACACTCGCCTTGGCCAGCCGAGCCCGAACGATCCGCGTGGTCGATCGCAGCATCGAATGCCGCGTCTGGGATAACCAGGAGGTTGCTGCGTTCCGGCCGACCATTGTGCTGGACTGCGCGTTTCTCACCCGGGACCGGATCTCCGATGTGCCACTGGACGAGTACGTGACAGCCAACCGCTCACTGACCGAAAGGCTGCTCTTCGCGACACGCCTTCCGGGGGTACGGACAGCGCTGACGGTGTCCAGCGGAGCCGCCGTATATCCGCACGACGCGCTGCAGGGAGCACTCGAGGACAACCCGTACGGCTACCTCAAACGCGAAGCCGAACTGCGGCTGGCAGAGACGGCCGTCAACTACGGCGTGATTCCCGTAGTGGCCCGGGCCTGGAGCATCTCCGGCGCCTATGTGCAAAAGCCGAAGAACTACGCACTGGGGTCAATGATCTTGGCCGCTGACGCCGGGGAAATCCGGATCATGGCGCGTCGCCCGGTGTTTCGACGCTACGCGCTAGCCGAGGAACTACTGGCCGTGAGCATTGCCGAGGGCAGTGCCGGCCCGGCGTGCATCGACAGCGGCGGCAAACTGGTGGAGATGGCCGAACTCGCCCTGCGGGTTACCCAGGTGGTGTGCCCGGACGCTTCGATCACACGCGATGCCGTCGACCCCGCCGATCCGGATCGGTACCACTCCGATGGGACCGATTGGGAACGGCGTTGCCAGCGATGGGGTTTGGCCGGTGAGTCGCTAGAGCGTCAGATTGAGATTACTGCCCGAGGGGTCCTTGCGCGGGGTACGACAGCCGGTTGAGGTGCGCTTGACGCTGGGACGAGCCGACTTCTCGGCCCCACTCCACCCGCCGCCGAAGCGCCTGGGTCTCGGTGAAACGTTGGGCCAGTGCCGGTGCGCCCAGTTCCCAACAATCAATCCTTGACGAAAGCCGCGAGGCAGCTGCTGCCGAACAGGATAGTACGTCCCGCCTCGATTCGCCTCGCCTCCCACTCAAGCACGCGATCCACCACTCGAGCCGAAACACCCCCGCGGACATGGTCGGCTTTCTGTTCCTCTGCGTAGTCTGCACGCCGCAATCCCAGCCAACTCGGCACGGTTCGGAACGCAAAGATCGGCGGTGGCTACGGAGAAAAGAGGTAAGTGGCGAATTCTGTCCTGAATCCCTGGCTCAACGCCGCGCGCTCCAGCGTGCGCCGAGTGTAGCGACGAAAATGACCAGCTACATC
>NZ_JBKECZ010000119.1:0-2794 GCF_047975165.1 Mycobacterium sp. | reverse complement strand
TCCGCCAGGCGGATCACCCTGCACCTGCCCGAGGCCTGGCCCTGGCAGACCGCGTTCGAGCAGCTCTTCACGACCACGCACGCACCACCACCGGCAGCGGCCAGCTGACCACCGCCGCAACGACGGCACGACCGAGAACGAAGTGGACGACCGGGATGAGACGCCCGGAACTCAACCCTGCCCGCGACAGGTCACACCACGCCGATCAAGCCGACGCCACCCGCCAAGAGCTCATCGGTGCATCGAGGCTTAGGCGGCTTCCTGGGGCTTCCTGCGGATTAGCGCTTCCCGGCCCTGTGGGCCTCTCTCCCAGCCTGGGGTGCCATTCGGCTGTAGTTGCCTATCCGGCCTCTCTCGCGGCTCGTGGCAACGGCGACCGTTGTCAATTCGATTGCCACTGCCGCCACTTCGGTTCGGATGGCTCGCGCTCTGCGGATTCAAACGGTGTAAGCGCGGGGTCGGAGCGCGACCGAGCGAGCTGATGCGCTTCATCCAGGACGGCCAGCAGAGCATCCGGGTCATGCGCGAACCGGCCGAGGAACAGACCGTCCGCGCTATTGCCGATCCGGCCGAGCAGACCGGGCCCGGCGGAGCCGCCGTAGATGACCACGCTCCCGGCGCGGGCGGGGACGGCGGCGACGGCGACGCGCAGCGCCCTGGTGACGGCGGCGATGTGAGCATAAGGTGCCGGCCAGGTCGCGCCGATCGCCCACACTGGCTCGTACGCCACGATGACAGGACCGGCGGGGACGTTGTCGAGGTTCGTCACGAGCTGCTCGAGGTTGGCCAGTACGGTGGCGGAGCGTCCCAGCTCTTCGGTCTCCCCGATGCACAGGACAGGGGTGATCCCGTGGTGGATAGCAGCGGCCGTTTTCGCGGCCGCGCTCGTGTCGGTTTCGCCGAACAGGCGGCGGCGTTCGGTGTGCCCGATCTTGGCGAACTGGATCCCGATCTCGGCGAGCTCGTCGGCGGTGATCTCGCCGGTATAGGGGCCTGGACCGTACTGGGAGACATCTTGAGCGCCGACGAGTACCGGCGTGCCCGCGAAGGCGTCCAGTGCGGCGGGGATCTGCAGGTAGGTGGGGATGACGAATAGCCGCACGCTGCCCGTTGCCACTGCGGGGTGGGTGCCGGCACGTTGCGCGACGTCGGCGAACCACCCGCGCGCCCGCTGGGGCCCGAAGTAGGGTTTCAGGCTCACCCCGACCGTGACCTGCGGCATCAGCAGGAGCCGGTGGTCTCGTACTCGTTGATGACGGCGACTTTGTCGGCGGAAGCTGACGACGTGTCGAACCGGTAGGTCAGCCATTCCCGGACCAGGCGTCGGGCGAGTTCGATCCCGACAACGCGCTGGCCCATGGTCAGCACCTGGGCGTCGTTGGAGAGGACGCCGCGTTCTACCGAGAACGAGTCGTGGGCGGTGACAGCGCGGATCCCGGGGACTTTGTTCGCCGCGATCGCGACGCCCAGCCCGGTGCCGCAGATCAGCAGTGCACGATCAGCTGCGCCAGACGCGACCTGTTGGGCCGCCTCTATCGCGACCTTCGGGTAAGGGGTGTGCCCGTTCGCGTCGACACCGACATCGATCACGGACACGACAGCGGGGTTGCCTTCCAGGTCTGTCTTGAGAATCTCCTTGTAGTCGAAACCGGCGTCGTCAGCGCCGATCACGATGCGCAACGGGTCAGCCATGTGCGCTCTCCTTCTGGCATTCGGCCGTGAGCAAGTCGCCCACGGCGTTCACGATGAGCGCGAGGGAGATCGCGCCCGGGTCCGGGGTTCCGACACTGTTGTGCCCGTGCGTGCGGGAGCGGCCCATCCGGGGAAGCATCTGCGTGGTCGCTTGAGCGGCGAGGGTCGCAGCGGCGGCTGCTGTGTGCCACGCGTCGACGAGGCTCGCGCCGCCGTCGAAGTCCTGGGTGAGCGTTGAACTGAATGGGACGAGCGCGTCGACCATGGTCTTGTCGCCCACTTCAGCTTTGCCGTAGGCCGTGACGCTGTATGTGGCGTCCGCCACCCCGGCGATAACCACTGCCGGGTCGGGGGTGCCGAGGTTGCTGAGTTTCGCCGCAACTGCGTTAAGGATCACTCCCCACAGAGCACCCGACGTGCCACCCGCCTTGTTGGCCCAGGCGTCCGCGGCGTGCGCGAGCGTGGCTTTGGCGCCCGCGCCGGCCTCTACTGCGCTGGACGCGGCATGCAGCGCAGCGTGAGAGCCGCGTTGCATGCCGATGCCGTGGTCGCCGTCACCAGCGATCGCGTCTATCCGGCCGAGCTCGTCGACATGCTCATCGACGGTTTCGGCGATCGCGCGCACCGCGGCCAGCACGATGCGCGCCGCGTCTTGGGACTCGTCGTCGCTCGGCTCGAACACTTCCGCGTCGGCTGAGGCCGCGGGGATCGGCTCGATCCGTAGTTGCGGCGCCACGGATCCGCGCCGGTATGCGGAGGTGTCGACGGCGGTGTCCCAGAGGGTGTGGAGCTCGTCGTCGAGCCAGAACAGGGTCAGCGACGTGCCAGCCATGTCGAATGAGGTGCAGTATTCGCCCACGTGGGGGTCCACGACCTCCACCCCGGCGTCCTCGAGCAGGCTGGCGATGCGCCGGTAGACGACGAACATCTCCTCGTACTTCAGCGACCCGAGGCCGTTGAGGATGGGCACCACCCGGGCACTTTTCGTTTCCACGCCGTCCGGGACCTCGGTTAGGAGCTGCTCGACGAGCAGCTCCGCGAGATGGTCTGCCGTGGGAATGCCGGTCTCGTCGACCCCTGGTTCCCCGTGAATGCCGAGGCC
>NZ_JBKECZ010000118.1:0-74898 GCF_047975165.1 Mycobacterium sp. | reverse complement strand
GTCGACCCGGTCGACAACGAGGTCGACGAACGCCTTGCCGCGGGTGTACTGGCTCAGTTTGGCGTCCAGACCCAGCAACGCCCGCAACAGCCGTTGCAGCGGCGGCTGCTTTCGCTGGCGACGTTCGTCGAATCGGCGCCGGATGGCGGCGACCGACGGCACCACTGCCGGGCCCACCGCATCCATGACATGTTCGGCATGGCCTTCCAGCAACGTACCCAGGACCAGCAGCCGATCCAGGGCCGTGCGCTGCGGCTCGGATTGCACGGCACGCACCAGTCCCAGAATCCCGGTGGCACCGGAATCATCGGAGGGTTCCCCGCGGGTTCGAACGAACGCGGCCAACCGGCTTACCACCTCGCCGATCTCTTCAGCAGGCTCCTGGGTGAGCAGGCCCAGCGAATCCGACATGAACCCCGCGATCCACGGGTTGGCGGTGAACTGCACCCGGTGGGTGACCTCGTGCAGGCACACCCACAACCGGAAATCGGACGGGTCGACCTTCAGCTGGCGTTCGACCGAAATGACGTTCGGATACACCAGCAGCAGGCTGCCCGCCCGGTCATCGCCGAGGTCGGCGAACGGGTCGTACTGCCCGAGAATGCCCGACGACACGAAAGCCAGTACGGCACCGGTCTGCGCGCCGGTCAACCGGCCGGTGAGGTAGCCGCGGGGCTCCTCGGCGCCGTTCATCATCGCGCGCATCGACGACGTCGCCGCCCGGACCCACTCGCGGCGATCGACCACGCGAGCCGGCGGCACCGCACCCTCGGCGATCAGGCCGGTGACGTCGCGCACCGGCGGTTCGGCCCGCTGAGATGCGCGCATCAGCTCGTCGACGACCTGCCGCCTGGTGTAGTCGGAGGTGACCGGCCCTGCGGGGGCAAGTCTCTCCCCCACCCTGGCCGCGAATCGCCAGTCGACGGCGCTGCCCAGCGTCGGCTTCGATGCCGCGGTCACCTCACGCACCCGCAGAACCACAGCTTGGTGGCCAGAGCGTCGAGAGCCGTGCGTCCTCTGATTCCCGCGTCGTTGGAGATGAATGCGAAGGTGAGCACCCTGCCACCGGCGTCGGTGAGAACCCCGGTCAGCGCATTGACCGCCGTCAGCGATCCGGTCTTCGCACGCAACAGGCCCGCCGGCCCCGACTTGCTGGACCCGTCGAGGAAGCGGTCGCCGAGAGTCCCGCTGCCACCGGCAATGGGGAGAAGATCGAGCAGCGGCCGCAGCGCGGGCTGGTCCGGTCCAGCCGCGGCATTCAGCACTGCGTCGAGGATGCGGGCCGTCAGCCGGTCGTCCTCGGACAGCCCGCTGGAGTCCATCAGCGTCGCACCGGCGGTGGAGATGTGCACGGAATTCAATTGGTTGCGCACCGCGTCGGCGGCACCGGTGAAACTCCGCGGCCGGTTGATCGCGGCCGCAACCTCCCGCGCGATGCACTCGGCCATCACATTGTCGGAGGCATTCATCATCTCGGAGAGCCGTTGGATCAGCGGGGCCGACTGCACCACGGCCAGTTGCCGGGCGCCGGGCGGCGCCGAACCGATGGAGACCACCGCCGGGTCGAGATCAAGTGCCTTGGCCAGTGCCCGTCCGGCATCCATCGCCGGGGTGGGCGAGCGCCTCGATTCGACCGTGGTGGGCTGGATCCGGCCGGCATCGATCATCGCCGCCTCGATGGGGGCGATGTCGCCTCCGGCGATGTCGGCGGGGTCCCAGCCCGGGGCGAACGTCGGGCCGGTGAACGCCGAAATGTCCACCTGCACAGCCGTCGGGGTCACACCACTTCGGCGTACCTGCTCCACCAGGTCACTTATCCGGGCAGCCCCGCGATACCAGGTCTCCACGCCGGGTGGCGCGGCGGACAGCGTCGGATCCCCGGCACCAACCAACACCACCGGGGCCGACGCACCCTGACGGCCGGCGACCACCTTGGTGCTGATCCGTGCCTGACGATCCAGCGTGAGCAGTGCCGCCGAAGCCGTCAGGACCTTGTTCGTCGACGCCGGAACCATGGGTACGTTGTCGAACCGGGCCCAGAGTTCCTTGCCGGTGAGGGCATCGGTGACGCGCGCCCCCAGCTTGCCCAGATTCGGATCGGCCGCTGCTGCCGCCAGCGCTGCCGCCACACCTGCGGGATCGGGCACCGCCGAGTTGTCGACCACGGGTCGCACGGCCGCATTCACCGTCGGGGGCCCGGGAGCGGGAATCGACGAATACCCGCCGCCGGTGCTGTGACCGCCCGTTTTGACCAGGACTACGACTGCCGCCGCCGCCACGGCGAACGCAAGCACCCTCGATCCCGCCATAACACGGGTGGTCCGGCGCGGGCGCGTGGTCCTCATGAAACTCCTGTCCTGCCGGTGCCATTCTGCCCAACCATTGACGAGGCACTGCCGGCGCACCTACGCGAGAGGAATCTCGGCTAGGGTGAGACCGTGCAATTCGACGTGACGATCGAAATCCCCAAGGGTCAGCGGAACAAGTACGAGGTCGATCACGTAACCGGTCGGGTTCGGCTGGACCGCTACCTCTACACCCCGATGGCGTACCCGGCCGACTACGGCTTCATCGAGGACACCCTGGGTGAGGACGGCGATCCGCTGGACGCGCTCGTGCTGCTGCCGCAACCGCTGTATCCCGGAGTGCTCGTCGAGGCGCGGCCGGTGGGCATGTTCCAGATGGTCGACGAGGCCGGCGGCGACTGCAAAGTGCTGTGTGTCCCGGCCGGCGACAACCGCTGGGATCACATCCAGGACATCGGCGACGTCCCCGAATACGAGCTGGACGCCATCAAGCACTTCTTCGTGCACTACAAAGACCTGGAGCCGGGCAAATACGTCAAAGCCGCAGACTGGGTCGGCCGCGCCGAAGCCGAAGCCGAAGTGCAACGTTCGGTGGAGCGGTTCAAGACCAGCGGCCACTGACGCCCGGAACGGCCACCCCCGCCGTCCCTGCCGCGCAGATGCCCGGGAGTTTCGATCCGCGGTAACGCATCCGAGCAGCCGACCGCTAGTGTCGCCACGGTGACGGACGGCGCGCGCATCCCCGGACCGGCGGATGGGCCGATAGCGCGCGGGAGCGTGGCGCGGGTCGGCGTCGCAACCGTCGCGGCCGCGCTCTGCGGGTACGCGGTGATCTATCTGGCCGCCCGCGGCCTGGCTCCCGGCGGCTTCGCGATCTTCGGGGTGTTCTGGGGCGCATTCGGGCTGGTTGCCGGCGCCGCACTGGGACTACTGCAGGAAACGACGCGAGAGATCCGCCAGGCCCAGGACTCCGCGCCCCAGGCGCCGGCCCTCGATGGTTCCCGAATACACCCGATGCGGGTAGCCGGCTACGTCGGCGTGGGCTCGGCGGCACTGCTAGCGGGCAGTTCCCCGTTGTGGAGCGCGCGGGTGTTCGTCGAATCCGGCTGGTTGTCGGTGGCGCTGCTCAGCATCGGCCTGGCCGGGTTCTGCGTGCACTTCGCCCTGATGGGGATGCTCGCCGGCAGCAACCGGTGGGGCCAGTACGGGGCGCTGATGGTGACCGACTCCGCGTTCCGGGCGGTCGTGGCCGCGGCGACGTTTGCGCTCGGCTGGGGACTGACCGGTTTCCTCTGGGCGACCGTCGCGGGCTCGGTGTCCTGGCTGATACTGCTGGCCGCCTCGCCTTCCGCGCGTGCGGCAGCGCGGCTGTCGGCGCCCGGCACCGCCGGTGACTTCCTGCGCGGCGCCGGCCACTCGGTCGCCGCGGCGGGCGCCAGCGCGATCCTGATGATGGGGTTCCCGGTGCTGCTGAAACTGACGTCTGCGGAGCTGGGTGCCGAAGGCGGCGTGGTCATCCTGGCGGTGACGCTGACCCGCGCGCCGCTGCTGTTCCCGCTGATGGCCATGCAGGGCAACCTGATTGCGCATTTCGTCGACGAACGCAGTCATCGTCTGCGAGCACTGATCTCACCGGCGCTGCTCGTCGCGGGGATCGGCGGTGCCGGTGTAATGCTGGCCGGCCTGGCGGGTCCGTGGCTGCTGCGAGTTGCATTCGGACCGGACTATCAGGCCAGCGGCGCATTGCTGGCCTGGCTGACGGCCGCGGCGGTATCGATAACACTGCTTACACTGACCGGCGTAGCCGCCGTGGCCGCCGCCCTGCACCGGGCCTATTCGCTGGGGTGGGTCTGCGCGACAGCGGTGTCGGGGCTGTTGCTGCTGTTGCCGACCGGACTGGAAACCCGCACGATCATCAGTCTGATGTGCGGCCCACTGGTGGGGATCGGCGTCCATCTGTTTGCCCTGGGGCGTGCCGGACACGATCCCGCCTGAGCGCGTGTACTTTTGAGCCCGTATATGGGCACAGACATGCACTACCCCGACGTCTGGATCGTCGTTCCCGCCTTCAACGAAGCCACCGTGATCGGCGAAGTCGTCGCGGAGTTGCGCGCGGTCTTCGACCACGTCGTCTGCGTGGACGACGGCAGCGCCGACGATACCGGGGAGATCGCCCGCCGAGCCGGGGCGTATCTGGTGCGCCATCCGATCAATCTGGGACAGGGTGCGGCCATCCAGACCGGCATCGAATATGCGCGCAAGCAACCCGGTGCCGCCGTGTTCGCCACTTTCGACGCCGACGGCCAGCACCGGGTCGATGACGTCACCACAATGATCGACCGGCTCAACCGCGGCGACGTGGACGTCGTGATCGGCACCCGGTTCGGCGACTCGGTGACCAACCGGCCGCCGCTGCTGAAGCGGATCGTGCTGCAGACCGCGGCGCGGCTGAGCCGACGGGGCCGGCGCCTGGGCCTCACCGACACCAACAACGGCCTGCGGGTGTTCAACAAGACCGTCGCCGACGGGATGAACATCACCATGAACGGCATGAGCCACGCCACCGAAATCGTGATGATGATCGCCGAAAACGGCTGGCGGGTAGCCGAAGAGCCTGTCGAGGTGCTCTACACCGACTATTCCAAGTCGAAGGGGCAGCCATTGCTCAACGGCGTCAACATCGTCTTCGACGGGTTTCTGCGCTCCAGGTTGCGTCGATGATCGGCGGCAGCGAAGCGGGACCGGTCGGTGCAACGGGATCCGTCGATGCAAGGAGTTAGCGGGTGAACTGGATTCAGGTGCTGTTGATCGCATGCATCGTCGCACTCCTGGTTTTCCTGCTGCGGTCACGCCGCAGCGCCGGCGCTCGGGCTTGGGTCAAGGTGGGCTACGTCCTATTCGTGTTGGCGGGTGTCTACGCGGTGTTGCGGCCGGACGACACGACGGTGTTGGCACAGTGGTTCGGCGTGCGCCGGGGCACCGACCTGATGCTCTACGGGCTCATCATGGCGTTCAGCTTCACCACGCTGAGCACATACCTACGCTTCAAAGACCTGGAGTTGCGGTACGCGCGGCTGGCCAGGGCCGTCGCATTGGAGAGCGCACAGGAGCCGCAGCCGCGCTAGCGGACGCATCCTGGGGCCACCCGCGCGCCCAGACCCGCCCCCTTTCGCCGGGCCGGCCCCTGGCGGATCTCTCCCGCCACGGCCCCCCGCTGCCCGGGCGGCCAGCGGCAAGCGGAGGGCCAGCGGCGGGCGGAGAGTGGCCGGGCGGCCGGCTGCGGGCCGGCCGGCGGCCCCGCTACCCGCTGGTGTGCCTACCGCGGAAATACTCCACGGTGCGCCGCACGCCCTCTTCCAGCTCGACTTGCGGCCGCCAGCCCAACACCTCCGCGGCCAAACCGATGTCGAGGCAGGAGCGCTTCAGGTCACCCAGTCGCGGCGGATGGTATTCCGGGTCATCGGGGCCTCCGACAGCCGCGGCCACCACCGAATGCAGTTGACGGTCCGACGTTTCGGTCCCGGTCCCGACGTTGAAGCGTTGCCCCCCGCCGGCGTCAGCGGATGCCCTGACGAAGGCGTCGACGACGGCGTCGACGAACACATAGTCGCGGGTGTTGGAGCCGTCGCCGAACACCTTGGTGGCCCGGCCCTCGAGCAGCGCCTGGGCGAAGATCGCCACCACCCCGGCCTCCCCGTGCGGATCCTGGCGCGGACCGTAGACGTTGGCTGGCGCGATGTGCGAGCAGTCCAGGTCGTAGAGGTGCCGGAAGGTGTTCAGGTAGATTTCGCCGGCCACCTTGCCCGCTGCGTAGGGCGACGCCGGATCGGTGGGCGCCGTCTCCGGTGTCGGATACCGCTCCGGGACCCCGTAGATGGACCCGCCCGACGAGGTGTGCACCACCTTGCGGACCTGCGCCTGCCGTGCGGCCTCCGCCAAGCGAACGGTCCCGATCACGTTGACCGATGCGTCGTACCGCGGGTTGGCCACCGAGAGCCGCACGTCGATCTGGGCGGCCAGGTGAAACACCACCTCGGGACGGTGTTCCTCGAGGATGCCGTCGAGGTCGGCGGTCACGATGTCGGCCTCTACGAAGGTGTACTCGGGGTTGCCGGCGAGGTGCTCGATGTTGGTGGCGCGGCCGGTCGCGAAGTTGTCCAGGCCGACCACCGCGTGACCGTAGGCCAGCAGACGGTCGACTAGCGTCGATCCGATGAAGCCGGCTGCTCCGGTGACCAGTGCGCGCACCGGCCCACCATACCGAGTGCGGCAGGCCGTAATCCTCACCGCCGCGGCGCTGATCGCACTGCAACTGGTGATTCGCGGGACGCTCGCATTCGGTGGTTATTTCTACTGGGACGACCTGATCCTCGTCGGCCGGGCCGGCACCCAGAACCTGCTGTCGCCGTCGTATCTGTTCGATGACCACGACGGCCACGTGATGCCCGGGGCCTTCCTGCTCGCCGGCGTCATCACCCGACTGGTGCCACTGGTCTGGGCCGGACCGGCGATGAGCCTGATCGCGCTGCAGGCGCTGGCATCGCTGTCACTGCTGCGGACGCTGCACGTGATCCTGGGCTGGCGTCCGGTGCTGTTGGTTCCGTTGACGTTCGCACTCTTCACCCCGTTGGGGGTGCCCGGGTTCGCGTGGTGGTCCGCAGCCCTGAATTCGCTGCCGATGCTGGCCGCGCTGGCCTGGGTGTGCGGCGATGCGCTGCTATTGGTGCGCACCAGCCGGCAGCGCTACGCGGTCACCGGGACGCTCGTCTATCTGGGCGGGCTGTTGTTCTTCGAAAAGGCGGCGGTGATCCCCTTCGTGGCGTTCGCGGTGGTGGTGTTGGCGCGCCACGTGCATGGACAACCGGGCCCGGTCCGCACCGCATGGCGCGACGGCGTCCGGTTGTGGGTGCCGTCCCTGGCCCTGACCACCGGGTGGGTGGTGCTGTACCTGGCCGTGGTGAATCAGCGGCGGTGGAGTTCGGACCTGGCGATGACGCGGGCACTGCTGTCGCGTTCGATCACCCACGGCATCGTCCCCGGCCTGGCCGGTGGCCCCTGGCAGTGGGCACGATGGGCACCGGCCTCCCCGTGGGCGACTCCCGGACCGCTGGTCATCGGGCTTGGGTGGCTGGTTCTTGCTGGGGCACTTGTTATTTCACTGATCCGCAAGGGGCGCATCGGGCCGGTCTGGCTGACGGCCGCGGGCTACGCCGTCGCATGTCAGGTTCCGATATATCTGATGCGTTCGTCGCGGTTCACCGCGCTCGAACTGGCCCAGACGCTGAGGTACTTTCCCGATCTCGTGGTGGTGCTCGCGTTGCTGGCGGCGATCGCGTTCACCGCACCCAACCGGGTGTCCTCGGCCTGGCTTGATGCGTCATGGCCACGTGCGGCAGCGGCATGCTCGGTGGCGCTGCTGTTCCTGGCGAGCAGCCTGTGCTCGACGGTCACGTTTCTCACCTCGTGGCGCGACAACCCCGCACAGCCATACTTGATCAACGCGCGCGCCGCACTGGCGGCGGTAGACCCGACCGATCCGCTGCTGGATCAGGAGGTCGATCCGTTGGTACTGCAACGGGTCGCATGGCCGGAGAACCTGGCCAGCCACATGTTCGCCCTACTGGCCGACCGGCCACCGTTTGCTGCGGCGACAACCCGGCTGCGGATGCTCGACCAGCGGGGCAAACTCGTCGACGCCAGGGTCACCTGGGTACGGACCATCAAACCCGGGCCCGTCGCACACTGCGGCTATTTCGCCCAGCCTGATCAGCCGGCCCGCATGATCCTCGACGGGCCGCTGCTGCCGTCGGATTGGACCGTCGAGCTCAACTATCTGGCAAACATCGACGGATCCATGTCACTCGCGCTGCCCGACGGTCCGGCGGTGCGGGTCCCCGTGCGTCCGGGCCTCAACCGCGTCTATGTCCGGCTGCCGGGCGCCGGGGACGCGATCACCGTACGTGCCATCACCGCCTCGCTGGCACTGTGCCTGGCGTCCGGGCCGGTGGGGTTCCTGGCGCCGATCTACCCGGGTTCGTAGCCAGTGCCCGTGGCCGACGGCACTCAATCCTTGACGAACACCGCGAGACAGCTGCTGCCAAATGGGATCGTGCCTCCCGCCTCAATACGGCGCGCCTCCCGGTCTACCAGCCGATTCACCACCCGTGCGGCAAAGCCCTCGCGCACATGGTCGGCTGTCTGTTCCTCCATGTCTTCAGCGCGTCGCAACCGCAACCAACTGGGCACCGTGCGGAGCAGAAAGATCGAGGGGGGCAGCGGAGTAAACAAGTAGGTGGTGAATTGCGCCCTGAACCCCTGGTTGGCGGCTGCGCGTTTCAGGCTGCGCAGCGTGTAGCGGCGAAAATGACCCAGTGCGACATCGTCCGCCGAGTTCAGGAAGTTGTACGCCGGCACGGTGAGAAACAGGTGGCCGCCCGGCCGCAGCAGTGTATGAATTCGCCGCAAAGCACCCGCCTCATCCTCGATATGCTCGAGCACATCGAACATCCCGGCCGAGCCGACACTACCTTCGGCTATCCCAACATCTTCCAACCGCGCACAGATCACCGGGTCGACACCGCGTGCCCGCGCCGCCACGGCCCCCTCGATTCCCGGCTCCACCAGCGCGCAGGAGATTCCAGCCTCCATCAAGCCTTTCGAAACGTAACCGTTGCCCCCCCCGATATCGATCAGTACGTCGTCGGGGGCGAAGCGGCGCACGACGCTCGAAATGCAACGGTTGCGGTGCCGGAACCAAAACGAACGATCTTCTACTTGCAGGCGGGCCGAATGGCCATGCTCCGGCCAAGACACAGGCGCGCTTTGTTTCGCGAACCAGATGCCGTCCTCGCGCCGGTCCAAGCCCGAGACCAGCATCGAAATATCGAAGGCCATCTATTCCATTACCTCCATTCGGCTCGGATGAGCCGCCGATCCGGCAGGCAACCGACCGCCTCCCTCCCGGCCGGCGAGATGGAGCCGCCTAGGAGAATCGAACTCCTGACCTATTCATTACGAGTGAATCGCTCTACCGACTGAGCTAAGGCGGCCTGCCCTGCACGGGGCGGCACGAGTCTACGGCAGACGCGCCACCCCACCCAAGTCGGCGGCGCTACCGAAGTTCCTGGCCGACAGCAGCCACCATGGCATCGACGGCGAACTTGGGTTTGACATTGAATGCGAGTGCCTCGCGGCATTGCAGCACCGCCTCGACGCACCTCAGCAGCCGTTCCGGGCCGGCGTGCGCGGCGAGCGCAGCCACCTGTTCGGCCATGTCGGGATGGTTGGCCCGCACTCCGCCGGCACCCGCCGAGACCACCAGGGCGTCGCGGAAATAGGTCGCGAGGTCGATCAGCGTCCGGTCCAATGCGTCCCGAGAGGCACGGGTATGACGGGATTTCTGCCGCCGCTCCAGCTCCTTGATGGCACCGGCCGAACCCCGCAGGGCTCCGGCTGCCCCTTTGCCCGTACCACCGGCACCGAGCGCGGTGCGCAGCTCCTCGGTCTCGACATCGGCGCGCTCGGAGGTCAACGCCACCGCCTCGGCTTCGGCCGCGGCGACCAGCGCCTCGCCCGCGGCAATGGCGCGGGAAGGCCGTACGGCGTCGCGGACCAGCTCAAGCGCCTGCTCGCGCCGCTGCCGGGCTTCCGCATCCGTGGCCAGCCGGCGTGCTCTGCCGACGTGGCCGCCGCTGACCGACGCCGCCCACCGCGCGGTATCGGGGTCCAGGCCGTCGCCGTCGACCAGAACCCGCGTGATGGCCTCGGCGGACGGAGTCGCCAGTGCTACGCAACGGCACCGGGACCGCAGTGTTATCGCGATGTCCTCGGGGTCCACCGAGGGGGCACACAACAGGAACACCGTCGACGGCGGTGGCTCCTCCACCACCTTCAGCAGAGCGTTGGCGGCACCTTCGGTGAGCCGGTCGGCGTCCTCGACAACCACGATCTGGTGATGGCCGGTGACTGGTTTCCGCGAGGCGATCTGCACGATGTCGCGCATTTCGCGCACTCCGATGGACAGGCCGTCGGGAACGACCCTGCGTACGTCGGCATGGGTACCGGCCATCGTGGTCGTGCACGCCCGGCACTTCCCGCACCCGGGCTCGTCCTCGGAGGTGCACTGCAATGCCGCGGCGAAGCACAGCGCGGCGATCGAACGCCCCGAACCCGGCGGGCCTGTGATCAGCCACGCATGTGTCATAGTCCCGGCGCTCTGCGGATTGTGAGCCGGTTCACCGCGGGCGGATCTGGCCGCCGCGAGCAGCTCGGCCTCCGCGGCTTGCTGGCCTACCAGCCGTGTGAACACCCCGGTCATCATCGGCAAGACTAACCAGCACCCCCGACCGATATCGATCGGCAGCGGTATTGCGACGATTCCGTGATCTTTCCCCGCCTGCGGCCCGCGTCGGGCCGCCCGGAGCGGGCCGCGCAAGGTTCCGGCGAGTCCCCACCGACCGATACGGTGGATCGGTGACTACCCCGGCGGCTCTGCGGCGACGAATGCGCGTATTCGCGCACTGGGTCGTGCGCACGCCGTGGCCGGTCTTCTACCTGAGCATGTTGCAGGCCGACATGATCGGCGGGCTGTTCGTGCTCGGTTTCATCCGCTACGGCCTACCGCCCAGCGAGCGAATCCAACTGCACGATCTACCCACTCGCAATGTGGTGATCTTCCTCTGCACGTTGCTGCTGCTGGTCTTGGGGAGCCTGACTTGGAACCTCAAGCTTCTGCTGCCGGTGTTCCGTTGGCAGCGCCGCGACAACCTGATGGTCGAAGCCGATCCAGCGACCACCGAATTGGCCCGCACCCGCGCGTTACGAATGCCGTTCTACCGGACACTGATCGACGCCGGCGCCTGGGCGGTGGGCAGCACCGTGTTCGTCGCGGCCAGCTGGTCGATGGGTCGGCACGCGATTCCGGTGCGGGTGGTTGCCGATGCGCTGGGTGCCGTCGCAGCCGCGATCATCGGCTACCTGCAAGCCGAACGGATCCTGCGACCGGTGGCGGTAGCCGCCCTACGCAGCGGTGTCCCCGAGAACATGCGCGCACCCGGAGTGATCCTGCGGCTGATGCTGACCTGGATTCTGTCCACCGGCGTGCCAGTACTGACGATCGTCCTGACCGTGCTCGCGGCCAAGTCGGCGCTGCTGCACACCTGGCCGGACGCCCTGTTCACTCCCATCATGTTGCTGGCGCTGGCGGCACTGGGTATCGGGGGTGTCAGCACTCTGCTGGTGTCGATGTCGATCGCCGACCCGGTGCGCCAGCTGCGCTGGGCACTCTCGGAGGTGCAGCACGGCAACTTCAACGCCCACATGCAGATCTACGACGCCAGCGAGCTCGGCCTGCTGCAGTCCGGATTCAACGACATGGTTCGGGACCTGTCCGAGCGCCAACGATTGCGCGACCTGTTCGGCCGATACGTGGGCGAGGACGTCGCACGACGGGCCCTGGAGCGCGGAGCCGAGCTCGGCGGGCAGGAACGCGACGTCGCGGTGCTCTTCATCGACCTGGTGGGTTCAACCCAGCTCGCCGCCACTCGGCCACCGGCCGAAGTGGTCCACCTGCTCAACGAGTTCTTCCGGGTCGTGGTGGATACGGTCGGCCGGCACGGCGGGTTCGTCAACAAGTTCCAGGGTGACGCTGCGCTGGCGATCTTCGGCGCACCGATCGAGCACCCGGACGGCCCCGGTGCCGCGCTGGCAGCAGCGCGGGCGCTGCATGACGAGCTGATCACGGTGCTCGGCTCGGCAGAATTCGGCATCGGGGTGTCTGCCGGCCGCGCCATCGCCGGCCACATCGGCGCACAGGCGCGATTCGAATACACCGTGATCGGAGACCCGGTCAACGAAGCAGCCCGGCTGACCGAGCTGGCCAAGTTGGACCAGGGCCGCGTGCTGGCCTCGGCGATCGCGGTCAGCGGTGCTGCGGACGCCGAAGCCCTGTGCTGGGAAGTGGGCGAGATCGTCGACTTGCGGGGGCGCACCGCGCCCACCCAGCTCGCCCGCCCGGTGGATCCAGGGGACAGCGCGGACGTGCCGTCCGAAGCCGAAGAGGCCGCCGGCCAGCTCGGTGGGTAGCCGATCCGGAGACGAACGCCCTAACCCCGCCTGGCCGTCTTCTTCGCCGGGGCCTTCTTCCTGGCCTTCGAGGCGGTCTTGCGCGCAGCCTTCTTCGCCGGGCGTTTCGCCGGGCCCCGAGCGCGGCGGTCTGCCAGGAGTTCGGCGGCACGCTCGTCGGTAAGCGTCAGCACCTCGTCGCCTTTGCGCAGGCTCGCGTTGGTCTCACCGTCGGTGACATAGGGGCCGAATCGGCCGTCCTTGATCACCATCGGCTTGCCCGACGCCGGGTCGGCACCCAGCTCACGCAGCGGTGGCGCTGAAGCACCCTGGCGCCCGGAGCGTTTGGGTTCGGAGTAGATCTTGAGGGCTTCGTCGAGGGTGATGGTGAACATCTGATCCTCGGTGGTCAGCGATCGGGAGTCGGTACCGCGCTTCAGGTACGGGCCGTACCGGCCATTCTGCGCGGTGATCTCGTCGCCGGAGGCGGGATCCACACCCACCACGCGGGGCAGCGAGAGCAGCTTCAGCGCGTCCTGGAGCGTGACCGTCTGCAAATCCATGCTGCGCAGCAGCGAACCGGTGCGGGGTTTGGGGCCGGCGGGCTTCTTGCCCTTCTTGACCGCGGCCGCGTCGCCACCGTCCGGCCCCTGCCCCGGATCCTGCGGCTTGGGCAGGATCTCGGTGACGTACGGCCCGTACCGACCGTCCTTGGCAACGAGTTCGTGGCCCGTTGCCGGGTCTACGCCCAGTGGACGCCCCTCCTGGGGTGTTGCGAAAAGCTCTTCCGCCACTTGCAGAGTCAGCTCGTCGGGGGTAAGCGAATCGTTGAGGTTGGCCCGCTGCGGCGTGGACTCGCCGTTGTCCGCGACCACCATACGTTCCAGGTACGGCCCGTTCCTCCCGACCCGGACGTAGACGGGACGGCCCTGGGCATCATCGAACACTCGGATGGAGTTGACTTCTCGAGCGTCGATGCCCTCCAGATTGACGCCCACAAGATTCTTCAGGCCTCCCGAGCGCGCCACCGAATCCGGCACACCGTGCTCACCGCCGAAGTAGAAGTTGTTGAGCCAGTTGGTGCGCTTTTCGTTCCCCGAGGCGATGGAATCGAGCTCGTCTTCCATCGCCGCGGTGAAGCCGTAGTCGACCAGGCGACCGAAATGCCGTTCCAACAGCCCGATTACCGCGAATGCGACCCAGGACGGCACCAGGGCGCTGCCCCTCTTATACACATAGCCGCGGTCCTGGATCGTCTTGATGATCGACGAGTAGGTGGACGGCCGGCCGATACCCAGCTCTTCGAGCGCCTTGACCAGGGATGCCTCGGTGTAGCGGGCGGGGGGATTGGTGGAGTGGTCGTCGGGTGTCAGTTCGACCGCGTCAAGTCGCTGGCCCGGGGTCAGCTGCGGCAACCGCCGCTCGGCGTCGTCCGCCTCGCCTCCGGCCAGCTCGTCGACGGTCTCCACGTAGGCCTTCAGGAAGCCCGGGAAAGTCAAGGTGCGACCCGAGGCAGAGAAGACCACCCGCTGCTCGGCCGCCATGCCCTCGATGCGCAGACTCAGGGTGGTGCCGCGAGCGTCAGCCATCTGTGAGGCAACCGTGCGCTGCCAGATCAGTTCGTACAGCCGGAATTCATCGCCTTCCAGTTCGCCGCGCACCGCATCCGGGGTGGCGAAAGTCTCGCCCGCGGGGCGGATGGCCTCGTGGGCCTCTTGGGCGTTCTTGACCTTGCGGGTGTACTGGCGCGGCGACGGCGAGACGTACTCCTCGCCGTAGAGCTGGCGCGCCTGGTTGCGCGCGGCGACGATCGCGGACTCCGACAGCGTCGTGGAGTCTGTTCGCATATACGTGATGTAGCCGTTCTCGTAGAGACGCTGCGCGATACTCATCGTCCGCTCGGAGGAGAACCGCAACTTGCGGCCCGCCTCCTGCTGCAGCGTCGAGGTCATGAACGGGGGGTAGGGACGCCGGGTGTAGGGCTTCTCCTCGGCCGAGGCAACCGTCAGCTGGGCGTCCTGCAGGCCAGCTGCCAGGGCGGTTGCCCGGGTCTCGTCGAGTACTACGACTTCGTCGGCTTTGCGCAGGGCCCCGAGGGAATCGAAGTCGCGGCCGGTGGCCACCCGCAGCCCGTCGACGTTTGTCAGGCGGGCGGCAAAAGTGGGCGGCCGCGCCTTCGGGTCGGACACGCTGGCATCCAACTTCGCCAGGATGTCCCAGTAGGTGGCGCTACGGAACGCCATGCGGTCGCGTTCACGCTGCACGATGATGCGGGTGGCCACCGACTGCACCCGGCCCGCCGACAACTTGGGTGCAACCTTCTTCCACAGCACCGGGCTGACCTCGTAGCCGTACAGCCGGTCGAGGATGCGGCGGGTTTCCTGCGCGTCGACCAGGTCGATGTCCAGGTCGCGAGGATTTTCGGCGGCTTCGATGATGGCCGGTTCGGTGATCTCGTGGAAGACCATCCGCTTGACCGGAACGCGCGGTTTCAGCGTCTCCATCAGATGCCAGGCGATCGCCTCGCCCTCACGGTCGCCATCAGTGGCCAGATACAGTTCGTCGACGTCCTTGAGCAGGCCTCTCAGCTCGGTGACCGTGCTCTTCTTCTCCGGACTGATGATGTACAGCGGTTCGAAGTCGTGATCGACGTTGACGCCCAGGCGCGCCCACGGTTCCGACTTGTACTTCGCCGGAACGTCGGCGGCGGACCGAGGCAGGTCGCGGATGTGACCCCGCGAGGACTCGACGACATACCCCGACCCCAGATATCCCGCGAGTTTGCGCGCCTTGGTGGGCGACTCGACGATCACCAATCGCCGGGTACCCCCGGCCCTGCCGCTGCTCGCCCTTGTCGGGCCACCGTCAGCCACGTGCGCTTACGCTCCATCTCCGTCTTCGGCTCCCTCGCGAAGCCGCCCTCGCAGGGAAGAATGCCGGTTCGGCGCATCGATCACCCGGTGAATCCCGGTTTACCGGTACTGCGCCGCCAGACTTCGCCCCCGCGGGCACCTGACAATTTCGCACCATCGGGCGGCCCCGCGCAACCCGGCCGAACCGGCGGCGTGCCCGGCGAGCCCGTCAGACCCGGGGCCAGCGGCCAGCCGCCCAGGGGTCATCAGGAGGCTCGCCCACGTTCTCTACCAGGCGAGATAGCCTCCGTCGGCCGCTTATCCGAAGAGCCGGGTGGCCGCCGCGGGTCCCGATCAACGTGGGTGCGATGCCAACCCGCATCAAGGCCGACGCCAACGGCGAATGAGTGTCCGGCGCATGGGGGTCCAACCCCAGCAGATACCGGTCCACCTCGGGTCTTCCGGCTGCCAGAATCCACGCCCGCAGTTCGCGCGGCCCGGGTAGCCAACGCGGCGGCACCGTCTTCACCGCCCCACGCGTCCAGTCCGTGGCCATCCGGCGCAGCTGTGGGTCGATCGCAGTTCGGACCAGCGGGTGGTCCTCGTCGGTCCGGCCGATCTCGGCGACCAAGCCCGCCTCGGTGATCATGGCGGCCAGCGCCGTGGCTCGCCACGGTTCCTCCACCACCACCGACAACCTGGCGCCGGAGCCGACCAACGCGATCTGGCCGGGGGCGGCCAGCAGCCCGGACAGGTCGTCGACCGCGGGCGGCACCGAGTCCGCGGCGAACAGGGACAGCTGGCTCACGCCACAGAGAGTAGGCCACCGATCAAGTCAGCCGCGTTTTACCGGTCGGTGCGGCGGTCAACGGTACCCGGGTAACGAGAACCCCCGGGCGCAGTTCCCGCGTGAGCGGGCCTGCACCGGGGGGTTCCGTCAGAATCTGCCCGTCCTAGAGAGAGCGGACTCCGGTGGCCTGCGGGCCCTTGGGGCTGTGCCCGATTTCAAATTCGACCTTCTGGTTCTCTTCGAGGGTGCGGAAGCCCGTTCCCTGGATCTCCGTGTAGTGGACAAACACGTCGGCGGAACCATCTTCGGGGGCGATGAAGCCGAACCCCTTCTCCGCGTTGAACCACTTCACAGTTCCCTGTGGCATTTCTCTGATCTTTCCTTTTCTTCTGGGTGCGGCGCACCGCTTTTCGGTGCCCCGGGCCCGCTACGACCGCCATACCTCGCGGAGTCGCCGGAACATCACCCGACAGAAATCCTCGCAGGAACCGCGACCGCAACGTCGATCCTGCGAAAGTTTGACACGAACACAGAAGCTGCGACCGCAATCAGTCAACCACGTTCGAGCCGCCGATAACAGCCTGAGAAGGCATGACCGCCCAACGCCGGGCAGAATTCACCGGGGAAGGCGCCGGCGTCGACAGGCCGGAATTCCCGGGAAGGGCGTGCGATGGCGAGCTTCGGCAGCGAACTGCTGGCCGCCGCAATCGCCGGCACCTCCCCCGGCGAGCATCCGTTGCGCCACGTCGCCGAACTGCCCGCACGTGCGGGACGAACCGGCAACTGGCCGCAGTGGGCAGTCCCCGAAGTCGTCCGCGCATTCACCGGGCAGGGCATCGATACTCCCTGGTCGCATCAGATCGAGGCCGCCGAACTCGCCCACGCCGGTCGACACGTCGTGGTCAGCACCGGCACCGCGTCGGGAAAGTCGCTGGCCTACCAGCTGCCCGTGCTCAACGCTCTGGCAACCGATCCGCTGGCGCGGGCACTGTACCTGTCGCCGACGAAGGCACTGGGACGCGACCAGCTGCGGGCCGCACACACCCTGGTCGGTGCCGCCGGACTGGACCGCGACGTGGCACCCGTCGCCTACGACGGCGACAGTCCCGCGCAGGTTCGCCGCTTCGCGCGGGAGCGGTCGCGCTGGCTGTTTTCCAACCCGGACATGGTCCACCTGTCGATGCTGGGAAACCATGCCCGGTGGGCGGTACTGCTGCGCGGGCTTCGGTTCGTGATCGTTGACGAATGCCATCACTACCGCGGCGTTTTCGGCTCCAACGTGGCCATGGTGCTGCGGCGGTTGCTGCGACTGTGCGAACGCTACTCGGCGACTCCGACGGTGATCTTCGCCAGTGCCACCACAGATTCGCCGGGTGCGACGGCCACCGAACTCATCGGCCGGCCGGTCGCCGAGGTGGTCGAGGACGGATCTCCCCGGGGTGGCCGCACCGTGGCGCTGTGGGAGCCCGCACTGCGCACCGACCTGCTGGGCGAGCACGGCGCACCGGTGCGCAGGTCGGCGGGCGCCGAAGCGGCGCGAGTGATGGCCGACCTGATCGTCGAAGGTGCGCAGACGTTGACCTTCGTCCGGTCCCGCCGCGGTGCGGAACTCACGGCCCTGGGCGCCCGTGCCCGGCTCGATCAGGTTGCCCCGCAGCTCTCAGACCTGGTGGCGTCGTATCGGGCGGGCTATCTGGCCGAGGATCGCAACGCCCTCGAACGCGCCCTGGCGCAGGGACGGCTGCGCGGTCTGGCGACGACCAACGCACTGGAGTTGGGTGTCGACATCGCCGGGTTGGACGCCGTCGTGCTCGCCGGGTTTCCCGGGACCATCGCATCGTTCTGGCAGCAGGCCGGCCGGTCGGGCCGACGCGGGCAGGGGGCGTTGGTGGTGCTCATCGCCCGCGACGACCCGTTGGACACCTACCTCACCCATCACCCGTCGGCACTACTCGGCAAGCCCGTCGAACGCGTGGTGATCGACCCGGCCAACCCGTACCTGCTGGGCCCGCACCTGCTCTGCGCCGCGACGGAACTGCCGCTCGGCGAGGCCGAGATCCAGTCGCTGGGCGCGGTTCAGGTGGCCGAGGGCCTGGTCGACGACGGACTGCTCAAGCGCCGGGCCGGCAGGTACTTTCCGGCGCCGGGACTGCAGCCCCACGCGGCGGTCGACATCCGGGGATCGGTCGGCGGGCAGATCGTCATCGTCGAAGCCGACACCGGACGGCTGCTGGGCAGCACCGGGGCCGCACAGGCTCCGGGTTCGCTCCATCCCGGCGCGGTGTATCTGCACCAGGGCGAAAGCTACGTCGTCGACTCCCTGGATTTCGATGAAGGACTCGCATTCGTGCACACCGAAGATCCCGGCTACACGACGTTCGCGCGGGAACTCACCGACATCGCGGTCACCGGGCCCGGGGAACGCTCGGTGGCCGGGCCGGTGACGCTGGGCCTTGTCCCGGTGACGGTGACCCGGCGGGTGGTCGGGTATCTGCGCCGCCGGGTCGACGGCGAGGTGATCGACTTCGTCGAACTGCGCATGCCGGAGTCGTCGCTGCCCACGGTCTCGTTCATGTGCACCATCGATGCGGACACATTCGGCGACACCGGGATCGAACCGGCCCGGATTCCCGGCTCGCTGCATGCCGTCGAGCACGCCGCCAGCGGGCTGCTGCCGCTGGTGGCCTGTTGCGATCGCGGCGACATCGGCGGCTTGTCCACCGTCGCGGGACCCGACGGGCTGCCGACGGTCTTCGTCTACGACGGCCATCCTGGCGGTGCCGGCTTCGCCGAACGCGGGTACCGACGGGCATGCACCTGGCTGGGTGCCACCGCGGCTGCTATTGAGGCCTGCGAATGTCCGAGCGGATGCCCGTCCTGCGTGCAGTCACCCAAATGCGGTAGCGGTAACGATCCGCTGGACAAGGCCGGAGCGCTGCGGGTTCTGCAGCTGGTGCTCACCGAGGTGGGCGTCGACGGCTGACGCGGCACCGGGTGCCCGCGTCTGGGCGTCGCCACCAGTAAACTGCCGGCTATGGGCCACGACTGGTTGCTCGTGGAGACGCTCGGCGATGAGCCCGCCGTCGTCGCCAACGGGCGGCGACTTGAGAAGTTCGTCCCGATATCGGCGTTTCTGCGCAAGAACCCCTACCTGTCGGCCATGGGCACTGCCATCGCCGAGACCGTTCAAACCGGCCAGGCCCTGACCAGCATCACACCCAAGAGCGACTGCGTCATTCGCACCGAACCGGTGATCATGTCGGACGATCGCATACACGGAGTGCAGGTGTGGATCGGCCCGATCGGCGAGGAGCCGCCCGAGCGGCCGATTCCCGGCGCGTTGATGTGGGACCTGAATCGCGGGGTCGCCACCGACACACCCGAGTCGCTGGCCAACGACGGCCAGACGGGCAAAGCCGGGCTCGCCTACGGCGGAGCATTCGCGAAGGATCTGCCGTCGCGCGAACTCAACCGGGACGAGGCCATGATCCTGGCCCTGGTGGTCATGGCCGAACCCGGCCGAAGACTGTGCAGCACATGGGATATCTCCGACGAGCAGGGAAACCCGATCCGCATCGGTTTCACCGCGCGCAGCGCCCTGGAACCCAGCACCGAGGGTCCAGACCACGTGATAGCGCGCGCAATAAACTGGCGGGCGGAGCCAGACGGCCCGCCGGTGGCTACCAAAGACCTGGTCAACCAGATCCTTGCCGGCCTGGCCGAGCCCGGGGTGCACCGAGCTCTCGTCGACTTCACCAACCGGACGTTCATCAAATGGCTCGACGAACCGTGTCCGTTCTACGACTCGCGTCCCGACAGCATCGACATCGGACGGGTACACCCCGGCGACGCCGACCTGCTGGCCGATATGACAGCGGAATTCTCCGCCGGGACGACCGCCGGCGTGCTCCGCCTGCCCGGAACCGACGGCGGCTGGGTTCCCGTGCACGTCACTGTCAATCGGGTGCAGCTCGAACCGGAGTGCTTCGCCGGGCTCGTCTCTTTCCGATTGCCCACCGACGAAGAACTCGCTGACCAGCCGGCCGGCTCCGACGACCCGGCCGAGTGACTCCGGCCCCCGACCCGGCACCGCTCACCGGTGTACACCGGTTGGTCCGGCCCGGGCGACCGCACGCGCAACTGCCGGCGAGTTCGCGGCCACCTCGACGCTGACGACAACGTCGAGGCCGTCGGCGCGGCACTCGATGCCGCCGACGCCCATCTCCCGAGCCACCGCCGTCGCCCTTGCACATGCCGCCGCCACCCCGCGGGGAAGCTCAGCGGCAGCGGCCAGCGACGCCAGGTCGGCCACCGATTGCGCCCGGTGGCGCGCGACCACAGCCGCACCCAGGTACAGCCCAAAGAAGGTCACACACAACACCGCTGCGACCATCGCGACCGCAACCACGGTGGCTGAGCCGTTCTCATCCCGGCTCCATCGCCGCCACCCCCCTAGCCTCGATGGCCAAGGTGGGCAACAACGTCGAATGTGCCACCACGGTAGCCACCACCAGATCCCCGTCGGCGCGCAACGCGATGCGGGCCCCTGCCGGTGCGATCCGCTTGGCGACCGCGACCGCGGCTTGCCCGTCTCCGCGCGCCGCCAATCGGGCGGCTTCGCGGGCGGCGTCGATACAGCACACCTGCATCGACACCGCCGTGATCCCGGCCAAGCACAGCACCAGCAGCGCCACCAGGGTCGCCATCGCCAATGCCGCCTCGACGGTGGCCGAACCCGCACAGGCGGCTAGACCTTCGTGCTCAGCGCACGGCCGATGATGCGGTTGAGAGCCGAGACCACCGAATCGCCGGTGACGACGGAGTACAGGACGGCGCCGAATGCCGCCGCCGCCACGGTTCCGATCGCGTACTCGACTGTCGACATGCCCGACTCGTCGGCCACCAGCAGCGTCATGCGTGCGGTGAAAACACGAAATCGATTGGTCATCAACCACTTCCTTTCTCACAACAAACTCGAATTCAAGACACCACCGGCCAGCCCGGCTACCACGGGGACGATCCCCAGGCAGACGAACGCCGGCAGGAAGCACAACCCCAGCGGGCCGGAGATCAGAACGCCGGCACGCTCGGCGGCAGCGGCCGCCGCGTGAGAGGCGTCGTGCCGCGACTGGGCGGCCAATTCGGCAACACCATCGGCAAGGGCGACGCCGGAGCCCGCCGACTGCCTCGCCAACCGCAGCAGGCCGTCGATCTGCGCGCTCACCGGCCCACCGGGCAACCCCGGCGGCACCGACCAGGCGAGGCCGGGGGCAGCGCCCAGCGCGATCAGGTCGGCGGCTCGTCGCAAGACCGAGGCGAGGGCCGGAGGCGCCGACCCGGCCGTCGCGGCCGCAGCCTCGGGAACCGCCATCCCCGCCGCCAGGCACGCGGCCAGCAGCTCCAGGGCCGACGCCACCCCCAGCGGATCCCCGGCATCCGGGCTCCGGGTCCCGCCGGAGGTTGCACGGGAGCTCACGCCGGCGCGGACGCGCACCACCGTGGTGCCGGCACCGACCAGCAGCGCCATCGCGAGCAACACCGCCGGCGCCATCACATCGACGCCGCTCGATCGATGATGCGGTCGGACCACAACAGCCCGGCACACACCAACGTCAGGCCCGCCACCAGGAACCACCCGCCCGCGGCCCCGCCGAACAGGAAGCCAAACGGCCGCCCACCGAGCAGTTGTCCGAGGAGCACACCGAGCAGCGGGAGCCCCGCCAGGATGACCGCGGTGGCCCGGGCACCGGCCAGACCCGAGTCGACACGGTCGCGGAATCGTTTCCGCTCGACGATGTCGCGTTGCGCTGCATTCATCAGAGCCGCGATCGACAGGCCGTGATCACCGGCGAGCTGCCAGCACACCGCGATCCGCTCCCAGTGGGCCTGCAACACCGACGATCGCGCCGCCGCGCGCAGACCCGCAGCGACGTCGGCGCCCATTCTTGCGCGCGCAGCGACTGCCCGCAGGGCTGTCGATACGGGGCCATCGGCCGTCTCGTCCGCGGCGGTGTCGAAGGCCCGCACCGGATGAGCTCCCACCCGGAGTTCGCCGACGAGTACCCCGACCGCGTCCTGCAGCGTCCGTGCCTCCGCCTCACCGCCGCGAAGGCGTCTGCCGCGGCGGTAACGCAAACCGGCGGTCGCGGCAACGACGGCCGCCGCCACCGAGGTGGTCAACGGCAACACCGCGATCGCGACCGCCAGAACGCACCCGCAAACCCAGCCGACTTCCCGGGGACCGAACCGCGGCGGTGCGCTCGGGGCCGGTGCGGCGAGGCGGCGCCGGGGTGTAGCCGGTGAAACGAGCAGCGCCACCGCCAGGAGAAAAATCGGGCCGGACACCCCGTTCATGCCGCCATCCTGGCCCGCAGCAGCGCATGCAAATCGCCGATCTCGTCGGTCGGCCCCCATTCGGAATGCCACGCCGTGACCGAATGAACCCGCCCGGAATCACTTTGGCGCAGCATCGCAATCTCGCCGAGGCGACGACGCCCGGCCCGGTCGCGCGTCACATGCAGCAGCACCCGGACAGCGGCGGCGAGCTGGCTGTGCAGTGCGGCCCGATCGAGTCCGCCGAGCATGCCCAGCGCCTCCAGCCGCGCGGGCACCTCATCCGGACTGTTGGCGTGAACGGTGCCCGCGCCGCCCTCGTGTCCGGTGTTGAGCGCGCCCAACAGGTCCGCCACCTCTGCGCCTCTGACTTCACCCACGACGATCCGGTCCGGACGCATCCGCAGGGCCTGGCGAACGAGCTGGCGAACGGTGACCTCGCCAACGCCTTCGACGTTGGCGTGCCGAGCGACCAACTTGACCACATGAGGGTGCTGCGGCGCCAGTTCAGCGGCGTCCTCGACGCACACGATTCGCTCGGACGGGGCGACCGCACCCAGCATGGCGGCCAGCAGGGTGGTCTTGCCGGCGCCGGTGCCGCCGGACACCAGGAAGGCCAGCCGGGCTGCGATGACAGCGGTCACCAACTCAGCCGCCGTCGCCGGGATGGCGCCGGAGGCAATCAACGCCGCAAGGTCCTGGGTGGCCGGTCGCAACACCCGCAGCGACAAACAGGTTCCGCCCGCGGCGATCGGCGCCAACACCGCGTGCAGCCGCACCGCGGAACCGCCCGCCCCGATTCCGGTCAACTGTCCGTCCACCCACGGCTGGGCATCATCGAGCCGACGACCGGCGGCCAGGGCCAGGCGCTGAGCCAACCGCCGCACCGCCGTCTCGTCTTCGAATCTGATGTTGGTGCGCCGCAATCCATTTCCATCGTCGATCCAGACCTCATCCGGGGCAGTCACCAGCACGTCGGTGGCGCCTTCGGCCCCCAGCAGCGGTTCCAGGAGACCGGCGCCGGTCAGTTCGGTCTGCAGCATACGAAGGTTGGACAACACCTCGGTGTCGCCCAGCAGCCCACCTGACTCGGCGCGGATCGCCGCCGCCACCACGCTGGGCCGCAGCGGGCCCGGTTCGCCGGCCAGACGTTCCCGCACACGTTCTATCAGTGGAGAGTTCATGCGGTGGTTCCGCTCAGCATTGCGCTGCCGTCCGGAAGCGCATCCAGTACGGTCCGTGCGGCGGAGGCCAGCGCCGAGCGCCGCCCCAAGCGCAAGCCACCTCGCTCCAAGTTCCCGGCCAGCTGAGGCTCGGCCCGCATCGATGCGATCAGTGGCAGGCCGGCGATATCGGCGACCTCGGCCGCGCGCAGTCCCCCCGGCGCGGGACCGCGTACCACCAGGCCCAGGTTCGGGGTGATCGCTGCGAGCACCGGAACGACCGCCGCCAGGGCGGCGCAAGCCGGTACGTCGCATCGCGAGACCAGTACCACCAGATCGGCGTTGTCAAGGGCAGCGAGGGTCGACCCGGTCAGCCGCCGGGGAAGATCGCACACCACGGTGGTTCCCCCGCGACGGCCCGCGTCGATGACGGCGTCCACCGGCCTGGCATCCAATTCGTAGCTGCGCCGGGCCCCCGACAGGACACTGACATTGCGATGCCGGGGCAACGAATCCCGCACAGCCGGCCAGCTGAGCCGCCCGTCCTGCAATGCCAGGTCGGGCCAGCGCAACCCGGGTGCGTTCTCACCGCCCAGTAGGAGATCGATGCCACCGCCCCAGGGGTCGAGATCGAGCAGGAGAGACTCGGAGGCAACCACCGCCAGGGCGACCGCCAATAGCGAAGCCCCGGCCCCGCCGCAGCCCCCGATCACCGCGACCGCCCGGCCGCACAGGCTGTCCCCGCGCGCCGATTCCCCGGCTTCGGCGAGCTCGCGAACCAGGTCACGTTCCTGATCCGGCATCTGCAGCACACGCTGGGCGCCGACCTCGACGGCCGCGGCCCACGTCCGGGCCGAAGCTGCGGATCCCGTCAGCACGTTGACATGGGTGCGACGCGGCATCCCGGCCCGCCCACACCGAGTTGCCGACGCCTCGTCGAGCACCACTGCCACGGCAGCCGACCAGCTCTTGCGGCCCACCGATTGGCGCTGGCCGGCGTGGACCACCCGCACCCCGACCGCCGCAGCTACCCGATCCAATTCCTCGCGCAGGACCGAGTCGGTGAGCATGGCCAACACTCCGGAGCCCGAGCCGCAACGATCACCGTCGGCCACACCCGCATCTGTCACGCATCCACCCACGCATCCACCATGGTCCGCCGTGGATCGGGTATGACGGCACTGCGCGGCGATCTGTGGACAAAGTCTGGTCTGTGCACACCGATGTTGAGTATGAGAGACACGGAGTTCTCAAACCGGAAGACGGGAAACCGAGGTGTCGCAGCTACCTCGCCCACCGGTATCTGATCGGTGGGGCATCGAAATTACCCCGAAAAAGGGACGACCCCCGCCAGGGGGGGAGGAGGCGGAGGTCGTCGTGTATCAGCCCCGGGGGGTCGGGCTGATACAACCTCGGCTCGAGGCCGAGTCGATTTACTATACACATGCCAGTGGGGCACAGCGCAAGGTCGGATTCGAACCGAAATCCCACCCCAGAACCCCCGAACGCACACACAAGTATGTCAATTCGGGCTCGCTGTGGAGTTCCGGGACGGTCCGGCAGCGGTTTCGCTCGGGTTTCACCAGGCGATACATTGGTCGCACCGCCTATGCTGACTTCGTGACCGTTCCAGATTCGGCCGCCCAACAGCACGTCGGTGTGGATGTTCGCGAACAAGCAGATGTTCGCGAACAAGTGGCCCCGGGTGCGCGAACCGCGGCCTTCTTCGATCTGGACAAGACGGTGATCGCCAAATCCAGCGTGCTGGCGTTCAGCAAGCCTTTCCTGGCGCAGGGCCTGCTCAACCGCAGAGCGGTACTGAAATCCAGTTATGCGCAGTTCATCTTCCTGCTGTCGGGCGCCGACCACGACCAGATGCGCAGGATGCGCACTCATCTGGCCAACATGTGCATCGGGTGGGATGTCGAACAGGTCAAGTCGGTCGTCAACGAAACGCTGCACGACATCGTGACACCGCTGGTGTTCGCCGAAGCCGCCGACCTCATCGCCGCCCACAAGCTGTGCGGCCGAGACGTAGTAGTGGTCTCGGCGTCCGGGGAGGAGATCGTGGCGCCGATCGCCCGCGCCTTGGGCGCCACCCACGCGATGGCGACCAGAATGGTCGTCGAGGACGGCAAGTACACCGGCGAGATCGCGTTCTACTGCTACGGCGAGGGCAAGGTCCAGGCGATCCGCGAACTCGCCGGTCGCGAGGGTTACCCGCTGGAGCACTGCTACGCCTACTCGGACTCGATCACCGACCTGCCGATGCTCGAGGCGGTCGGCCACCCGTCCGTCGTCAACCCCGACCGTGGCCTACGCAGGGAGGCGGTGGAACGGGGTTGGCCGGTGTTGTCGTTCTCGCGGCCGGTGTCCCTGCGCGACCGGATCCCGGCGCCAACGGGTGCGGCAATCGCGACGACCGCCGCAATGGGGATCACCGCGGTAGCCGCCGGCGCGGTCACCTACACGCTGCTGCGCCGGTTCGCGTTCTGACAGATCCTCCGCGGCTGCCCCAGCCACCCGGGCAGCAAACATACGTGAACGCAATCCAAAGCCATTAACCAACTTTCGTGCGATTCGGCCTTGCTCAGCCATCGCACTAGTAGTACAAATGAAGGCACGGCAGCCCGGTGAGGCCAAGGTCGATCCGGAGGAGAAGGCTCGATCTCCCGACCCGGGCACCCAGCACGGTTCCCGGAACCCACGCGGAGTCATAGCCGCGATAATGGCAGAAGCGTTGCGGGCCTGCGTAGTTGCGAAGCATAGACTGCCGCGACGACCTGTTGGGTCGGGTCGCAGCAGACAGTGCTGCAAACGCGCCGAGGCCACCCACGCAACCCAGCGAATGCACGCTTGGTAACCGAGGACCGTGCTAGCGGGCGGCGACTCGAAGTTCTTCGGGCGCCGCCCGCTTCGCGTCCGGGATGACCACCTATCCCCGAGGCTTGCCGGCTACCGAATCGGCGATCGACAGCGCATCCTGCGCTCCGGCCGTCATCGCCCGACAGCACAGCACCAGCCACCCCGCCACGCCGTCGGAGCTTCCCGCCGCGAACTTCATCGCGGCATCCCGGTAGGCCGCGGGCTGACGCATCCAGCGCACCTCCGGCACACCGAGGCCATGCGGGTCCAGGCCGGACGCGATACTCACCAGCCGGGACACCGCGCGGGCGAGAACGCCGTCGGCGCTGCCGAACGGGCGCAGCGTCAACAGCTCCCCGTGCGCCACCGCGGCAACAACCGGCGCCGCCGCGGCAGTCGGCCCGGTCGCCACATCGATGAGCAGTTCCAACCGCGGCCCCACCTCAGGAGCGGAGCGCGGGCGGCCCAGGTGCTCGTCGGCCACCAAGTCGGCGGCGGCCAGCACGTGCAGCCGGGCCAGCGCCTGCAGCGGCGCCTTCTGCCACACCCCGACGAGAGGTCCGGCGCCGCCCTCCAGCGCCTGCGCCACCCGCAACGCGCCCCCGAACACCGGATCGCTCACACCTCCGTTGTGCGCAATCCCATCGGACACCTCGTCCAGCCGTACCGGTCCGCCGTCGAGCACCGAGGATGCCCGGGCCGCCCGCAGTGACGCCTCGGCTGCGGTCACCGGCCAGTTCCGCAGATTGGCCCGGTGCCGGTGGGCTCGGCCCAGGGCCTCCCGGGCACGGTCGCTGGCTTCCTCCACACCGGGAAGTTCCATCAGCGGGGCCAACCGGTCACTCACAAGTTGCCAAACTAGCGGTGCGGCGTATCGACGCGGGGGGCGGGGATGGCCTCCAACAACTGCCGGGTGTATTGCTGCGCAGGGTCGGTGAACACCCGCTCGGTGGGGGCGTGTTCCACCACCCGGCCGGCGCACATCACCAGTACCTCATCGGCGATCTGGCGGATGACCGCCAGGTCGTGACTGATGAAGAGATAGGTCAACCCGAGGCTATCCTGCAGTTCGGCCAGTAGGCGCAGGACCTGATCCTGCACCAGAACGTCGAGCGCCGACACCGCCTCATCGCACACCAGCACCTCGGGTTGCAGCGCAAGAGCGCGGGCGATCGCCACCCGCTGCCGCTGTCCGCCCGACAGCTCCCGAGGCATCCGGTGCAGCACCGCGTCCGGCAGTGCCACCCGGTCAAGGAGTTCACCGACGGTCCGCCGGCGCTGCTCGCGGTTGCCGATCCGGTGGATGCGCAGCGGTTCCTCGATGGAGCGCAACACCGAGTACCTCGGATCCAGGCTCCCATACGGATTCTGGAACACCGGTTGTACACGGCGGCGAAACCTCAGCTCGGCGCCGCGGTCCATCGAACAGACGTCGGCACCGTCGAACAGCACGGTCCCCGACGTCGGGCGCAGCAGGCCGAGCACCATCCGCGCCAATGTCGACTTGCCCGAGCCGGATTCGCCGACGACCGCCATCGTGGTGGCCCGGGGCAACCGAAACGACACCGCATCGACGGCGCGGAACTCGGTGTGCCGCCACGGCAGGCCACCCGACTCCCGGTAGGTCTTGGTCAGGTCCGACACCGCGATGACGTCATCCCGCGGCCCGCCGGTTTCACATTCCGACGCGGCTCCGGCATCCCCCCGCTCCCGCACCCGCGGCACATTCTTGTCCCGGGCCGTCAGCGACGGGTCCGCGGCTACCAGGCGCCGGGTGTACTCATGCCGCGGATCACACAGAATATCCTGTGCCACACCCGATTCCACTATCGAACCACGGTTGACCACAACGACGTATTCGGCCCGCTCGGCCGCCAGTGCCAGGTCGTGAGTGATCAAGAGCACAGCGGTCCCCAGTTCGCCGGTGAGACGCGCCAGGTGATCGAGCACCCGGCGCTGGACGGTGACATCCAGGGCCGACGTCGGCTCGTCGGCTATCAACAGCCGCGGCCTGCCCGCCAGCGCTATCGCGATCAACGCGCGCTGGCACATGCCACCCGACAGCTGATGCGGATACCGGCCGGCCTGCCCCGCCGGATCCCGCATCCCCGCCTCACCGAGCAGCTCTATTGTCCGCCGTCGCGCGTCGGGGCTAGCGGTGTTGGCCCGCACCGCCTCCCGGACCTGGAAGCCCACCTTCCAGACCGGGTTGAGGTTGGCCATCGGGTCCTGCGGGATGTAGCCGATCCCACTGCCGCGAACCGTTCGCATCACCCGGCCGCCGGCAGCCGTCAGGTCACGCCCGTCGAAAACGAGTCGCCCAGAGGTAATCCGGCCGTCCGGAGCGAGCAAACCGAGGATTGCCGCCGCGGCGGTCGACTTGCCCGACCCCGACTCCCCCACCACCGCGACCGTCCGTCCCGCCGGCACCTGAAACGACATTCCGCGCACCGCAGGCTCGTCGGTGCCGTAACTGACGTGCAGGTCCTCGACGGATAGCAGAATCTCCGCGCTCATCCCCGCCGCCCCCGGGGCCTCGAGTCCAGGTTGTCGCGCAACGCGTCACCGAGCATCATGAACCCCAGAACGGTGATCGCCAGCGCACCCGCGGGATAGAACAGGATCGGCGATCCGGCCCGCAGACGCATCTGCGCCACGTTGATATCACCACCCCAGGACACCACCGACGCAGGCAGCCCAACCCCGAGGTAGGACAGTGTGGCCTCGGTGACGATGAAAACGCCCAGCGTGACGGTGGCCACCGCGATCACCGGCCCGATGGCGTTGGGCAACGCGTGCCGCAGCAGGATCTGAAACCTCCCCAGCCCAAGGGCTTTGGCGGCAAGGACGTAATCGCTGGACCGAACCTCCAGAACCGCGCTGCGCGCGATCCTGGCCACCGCAGGCCATCCGAACAGCGCGAGGGTGGCGATCACCGTCAACACCGTGCGATGACGCAACACCTGCATGAGCACGATCGCGCCAAGCAGTAGCGGCAGTCCGAAGAACACGTCCGCTATCCGCGACACCACGGCGTCGACCCAGCCGCCGTAGAAGCCCGCCAGGGCGCCCAGCGCACCCCCCAGGACGAAAACCAGGACTGCCGCACCCAATCCGACCGTCACCGAAGCCCGAGCCCCGTACACCGTGCGCGCGTAGATGTCGTGGCCCTGCAGATCGGTGCCGAACCAATGTGCGCTCGACGGCGAAAGCAGGCTCTGGGCGGGGTCGGCGTATGTCGGATCGAAACTGGTGAACAGCCCCGGAAACACCGCCATCGACAACACCAGCAGAATCAGCGCGGCCGAGACGACGAACTTCGGGCGCCTACACATAGCGGATCCGCGGGTCCAGAACCGCATACAGCAAGTCCACCAGCAGGTTGCTCACGAGATAGATCAACACCAGAACGGTGACCACTGACACCACCGTCGGCGCCTCCTGACGGGTCACCGCCTGATACAGCACACCGCCCACCCCATGGATGTTGAAGATCCCTTCGGTCACCATGGCTCCGCCCATCAGCGCGCCGAGATCCGCACCGAGAAAGGTCACCACCGGTATCAGCGAGTTGCGCAGGATGTGAACCGTCACCACCCGGGGCCTGGACAGCCCCTTTGCCGTCGCGGTGCGGACGTATTCGGCATGCGCATTGTCGGCCACCGCGGAGCGGGTCAGCCGCACCACGTAGGCGAACGAGACTGCACCCAACACGATTCCGGGTAGCAGCAGCCGATCGAAGCTCGCCCTGCCACCAACGGTCACCGGCGCCCATCCAAGGCGCACGCCGAATACGAATTGCGCCAGGAAGCCCAGCACGAAAATCGGGATCGCGATGATGACGAGTCCGGCTACCACCACGGTGGCGTCGAGAACACTCCCCTTCCGCAACCCCGCGATCAGACCGAAGCCGATGCCCAGTACCGCTTCCACCGTCAGCGCGATCAAGGCAAGCCTGATGGTGACGGGGAAGGCGTGTGCCAGAACCGCACTCACGGGCAATCCCGAGTAGGCGCGCCCCAGGTCTCCGTGCAGCAGACCGCCCAGATAGCGCCCGTACTGCACCAGGAACGGGTCGTCGAGGTGGTAGCGGGCGCGAAGCTGCGCAACCACCGCGGGAGTCAATGGCCGGTCACCGGCTATCGCCGCCACCGGGTCTCCGGGCAGCAGGAACACCATCCCGTAGATGAGCAGGGTGGCGCCCAGGAAGACCGGAATCATCGAGCCGGCCCGGCGCAGGACGTACCGGCCCATGTCAGGGGGTCCGGTTCTTGACGAGGTTCTCGTAGTCGGGAAGACCGTTCCAGGTGACCGTCACGGTGTCGACGTCGACCGACCAGCCGACCACGCTGATGCGGTCCCACAGTGGAACGACCGGCATGTCGTGCAACAGGATTCGCTGCGCGGCATTGGCCAGTGCATCGGCCCGCGCAAGATCGGGTGCGGCTTCGGCGGTGGCGATCGCCGCGTCGAATTCGGGGTTCGAGTAGCCGACGTCATTGGATCCCGCACCCGTGGTGAACAGCGGGGCCAAAAATTCGATGATGGATGGATAGTCGCCCTGCCAGCCGGCTCGAAATGCGCTGCCGATAGTGCGGTTGGTGATCTGGGTGCGGAATCCCGCGAAGGTCGGCTGCGGTGCCGCGACCGCGTCGATGCCGAGCACATTCTTGATGCTGTTGGCCACCGCATCCACCCATTCCCGATGACCGCTGTCGGCGTTGTAGGCGATCGAATACTGCCCGCCCCAGGCCGAGATGGCATCGGCCTGCGTCCAAAGTTGTCGAGCCCGTTCGGGATTGAACTGCAACGCACTGTTTCCCGGTATATCCGAATCGAATCCGGGCAGTGAGCGTGCGGTGAAGTCTAGGGCGGGGCTGCGGGTGTTGTTGAAGATCTGCCGGCAGATCTGCGGCCGGTTGACGGCCGACGACAGGGCCAACCGGCGCAGCCTCCCCTCTTCGCCACCGAAATGGGGCAGCCGCAAGGGAGTGTCCAGGGACTGATTGACCGCCGCTGGTCCGCTGACGAAGTTAGCGCCCAGGTCACGCTGGTAGACCGTCAGCGCGCTGGACGGAATCGTGTCCAGCACATCGAGGTTGCCCGACAGCAGATCGGCATACGCGGTGTCGAGGTTGGCGTAAAACTCGAAACGTAAACCCTTGTTTCGCGGTGTGCGGTTGCCGTGGTAGTCCGGATTGGTCTTCAAATCGATACGGACGTTGTGCTCCCAGGCAGGGCTGTCGGTGCGGTTGTCCAACATGTACGGACCGTTGCCGACCGGGTTGCGGCCGAACGCCGCCATGTCCCGAAACGCCACGGCGGGCAGCGGATAGAACGAGCTGTGGCCAAGTCGCAGCACAAAGTCGATGGTCGGCGCCTTCAGTCGGACAGTGAATTCGAGATCGTTGAGCACTCGCAACCCCGACATGGTTGTCGGGCTTTCGCCACCGGTTGCACCGGCCACCTGATCGAATCCGGCGATCGGGCTGAAAAATTGTTGTTGCAGTTGGGCGTTGGAGCTGAGCGCCCCGTAGTTCCAGGCGTCCACGAACGAATGGGCCGTTACCGGGGATCCGTCGGTGAACGTCCAACCGGGCTTCAACACGATCCGGTAGTTGATGTTGTCGGCGGTTTCGATCAACCGCGCAACCTCCGGGGCAGCCCTGCCTCCGGCGTCGTAGGACATCAGCCCGGCGAACAACCGGTCGATGATGCGCCCGCCGTTGCTGTCGTTGGTGCCGGTCGGGATCAGCGGGTTGGGCGGCTCACCGCCGTTGACCACCACCAGGTCCGGCGTCAGCACGCCGCCACCGCAAGCTGCCAGCGGCACAGCAGCCAGCACTGCGGCAGTCACCACCGACAGCGCAACGGCTACGCCATGGAGCCCACGCATGACAGCGACCTTAAGGTGTACGCAGTCCCGACCGGGGAGGCGGCTTGGCGCGTTCGGCGTTAGGGTCGATCCTGTGAGCGAGAGTGCTGCCACCGGCCCGTCGTCCTATCCGCCGCCGGCGCGGTTCGCCGAGCAGGCCAACGTCGGGCCGCAGGTGTACCAACAGGCCGATGAAGACCGGCTGGCGTTCTGGGCAGAACAGGCCGGGCGGCTGACCTGGGCGACCCCGTTCACCGAAGTCCTCGACTGGTCGCAGGCACCCTTCGCCAAGTGGTTCGTCGGGGGCGAGCTCAACGTCGCCTACAACTGTGTGGATCGCCACGTGGAAGCCGGTTTCGCCGACCGGGTCGCCATCTACTGGGAGGGTGAGCCCGAGGGGCACCGGAGAATCCTGACCTACGCGGATTTACAGGCCGAGGTCTGCAAAGCGGCCAATGCACTGACCGCGCTCGGGCTGGTCGCCGGCGACCGGGTCGCCATCTACCTGCCGCTGATCCCCGAGGCCGTGATCGCGATGCTGGCCTGCGCCCGGCTGGGAGTCATGCACACCGTGGTGTTCGCCGGGTTCACCGCGCACGCGCTGCGGGCCCGCATCGCCGACGCCGACGCAAAACTGCTGATCACCGCTGACGGCCAGTTCCGGCGCGGCAAGCCCGTGCCGCTCAAGGATGCCGCCGACGAGGCGGTGTCGGCTCCCGGCAGCCCGATTCAGCACGTCCTGGTGGTGCGGCGCACCGGAATCGACGTTTCCTGGAGCGGCACCCGTGACCTGTGGTGGCACGACGTCGTCGACACGGCCTCGCCCAAGCACACCCCGCGGGCATTCGACGCCGAACAGCCGCTGTTCCTGCTGTACACCTCGGGCACCACCGGGAAGCCGAAGGGCATCGTGCACACCAGCGGTGGCTATCTCACCCAAAGCACTTTCACCATGCATGCGGTATTCGACGTCAAACCCGACACCGACGTCTTCTGGTGCACCGCCGACATCGGCTGGGTCACCGGGCACACCTACGGCATCTACGGCCCGCTTTCCGCCGGTGTCAGCGAGGTGCTCTACGAGGGCACCCCCGACACACCCGACCAGCACCGACATTTCGACATCATCGAAAGATACGGTGTCACAATCTATTACACGGCTCCCACCCTGATCCGAACCTTCATGAAATGGGGCAGAGTCATCCCCGACGCCCACGACCTGTCCAGCCTGCGCCTATTGGGTTCGGTGGGCGAGCCGATCAACCCCGAAGCCTGGCGCTGGTACCGGGAGGTCATCGGCGATGACGCCGTGCCGATCGTCGACACCTGGTGGCAGACCGAGACCGGCGCCACGATGATCTCCCCGCTGCCCGGAATCGCCGCGGCCAAACCCGGTTCGGCGATGACGCCGCTGCCCGGAATTTCAGCCAAGGTCGTCGACGACCACGGCGATCCGCTGCAACCGGAGTCAGCCGGCGGTGAGCACGTCACCGGCTACCTGGTGCTCGATCAGCCCTGGCCGTCGATGCTGCGCGGCATCTGGGGGGATCCGGCGCAATACCACTACGCCTACTGGTCGAAATTCGCCGACAAGGGTTACTACTTCGCAGGCGACGGTGCCCGCCTGGACTCCGAGGGTGCGCTATGGGTGCTGGGTCGCATCGACGACGTGATGAACGTGTCGGGGCACCGGATCTCCACCGCCGAAGTCGAGTCCGCGCTGGTCGGGCACTCCGCGGTTGCAGAGGCCGCGGTCGTCGGGGTTTCCGACGACACCACCGGGCAGGCCATTTGCGCGTTCGTCGTGCTGCGCTCCGGATATCAGACGCACGACGGGACCGCCGGGGAATTGCGCGCCAATGTCGCCCGGGAGATCTCGCCGATCGCCAAGCCCCGCGATGTCCATCTGGTGCCGGAGCTACCGAAAACCAGAAGCGGCAAGATCATGCGCAGACTGCTTCGTGACGTCGCCGAGAAGCGTGAGCTGGGCGACACCTCGACGCTGCTGGATCCGGGCGTCTTCGACGCGATTCGCGCAGCGAAGTAGCGGGGTCCACCGGGGTCACGCGGTTCGGCTCAGCTCCCGATCGGGACAAACCCCGCACCCGGGCGGTTCTTGGCGGCGATGTCGTCCAAGTCGGTGTTGATCGACATCACCACCGCCGGGGTGTGCAGCGGGATGTATTTGGTCACACAGGTCGGCAGCTCGTCGCTGAAAGCACCGTGGATCATGCCCACCAGCAGGCCATTGACGGTCACTGGCGCACCCGAGTCACCGGGCCCGCCACAGACCTGCATCACGATGCTGCCCGGATCCTGGCCCGGCCCCCAGGTGACTCCGCAGGAGTTGCCGGTGCTACGGCCCTGCTTGCAGGCAACCTGGCCGAACGTCGGATCCGGCCCGATGCCGTTGATGACGAAACCGTTGAACTCGGCCACCGGTGTCACCTTGGCCGGATCGAACCTGATCACCGCGTAGTCGAGGCTGTCACTTCCAGCGACCATGGTCCCCACCTGCCCCAGGCCCTCGGCGCCCTCGGCAGCGACCGGAGCACCCGGACCTCCGCAGTGCGCCGAGCTGAAACCGATCAGGTCACCGTTGCGGTCGTGACCGATCGCGGTCAGTGTGCAGTATGTGCCGGTGTTGACCATGATTCCCGCACCACCGCCAAGGACAACCTTGTCGTCAGCGGTTGCGGCGCGCGCAGGTAGGAATATCAAGCCCAGGATCACGGCCAGGCCGACTGCGGCATAGCCGCGCAGCGCAGTCTGCAAAGTCATGCTCCCGTCGGTTCGAGCATCGAAGAAAAGCTGGGGGGCCGAGGCGCCAGTGTAGTGGATCGGCCACGGTCGCCGGCCGGGATCGCAGCCGGCCGGCGAGGCTGGTCGGGCCGGGCTCAGCCGGGCCTCGGTTCAGCTGGTCTCGTCCGGCCCCGGTCCTCATGGCAACATAATCCGCGACGATGCACACCATCGGGTGTTTGATGGAGCGTGAAACGGAGAGGACCGTCTGTGAGCAAGGCTGATCGCAACAACGGTGTGCCCAGCACGCTGACCACGATTCCGCTGGCCGACCCGCATGCCAGGGCCGGCGACCCGTCGGTCGGCGACCTGATCAAAGACGCGACTGCTCAGGTATCGACGCTGGTGCGGGCCGAGGTGGAACTGGCCCGTGCAGAGATCACCCGCGACGTCAAGAAGGGGCTGACCGGCAGCGTCTTCTTCGTCGCCGCACTGGTCGTGCTGTTCTATTCCACGTTTTTCTTTTTCCTGTTCCTCGCCGAGGTACTCGATGAGTGGCTGTGGCGCTGGGTGGCATTCGGGATCGTCTTCGCGCTGATGGTCGTGGCAACGATCGTGTTCGCCCTGCTGGGATATTTGAAGGTGCGCCGGATCCGCGGCCCGCAGCAGACCATCGAATCGGTCAAAGAGACGCGCAGCGCGTTCACCTCAGTACCCGACAGATCTGCCGGACAGCGACTGGCCGCCGGCCCGGGACGCAACGGAGAGTCCGAACGCAGCGATCCTTCGGGTTGGTAAGTGCCCGCTCCAGATCCGTCGATGGTCCGTATCGACGGACCCTGGCGCCACCTCGACGTGCACGCCAACGGAATCCGGTTTCACGTCGTGGAAGCTCTCCCACACGGCGAGTTGCCGGCCGCCACCCGCCCGCTGGTGATGCTGCTGCACGGGTTCGGTTCGTTCTGGTGGTCCTGGCGCCACCAACTGCAGACCCTTACCGGAGCACGGGTGGTCGCTGTCGACCTGCGCGGTTGCGGAGGCAGCGACAAGCCCCCTCGTGGCTACGACGGCTGGACGCTGGCCGGCGATACCGCCGGACTCATCCGCGCTCTCGGGCATTCCTCGGCAACGCTGATCGGACACGCCGACGGCGGCCTGGCCTGCTGGGCTACCGCGCTGTTGCACTCGCGGCTGGTGCGAGCCGTGGCCGTCGTGAGCTCCCCGCACCCGGCCGCACTGCGGCATTCCACGCTGACCCGGCGCGACCAGAGCCGGGCACTGCTGCCGACATTGCTGCGGTATCAGGCCCCGCTGTGGCCCGAGCGGCTACTGACCCGGCACGGCGGTGCCGAGATCGAACGGCTGGTGCGAAGTCGAAGCGGTCCCAAATGGACTGCATCCACAGATTTTTCGCAGACAATCGGTCTGCTGCGCCGTGCCATCCAGATCCCGGGCGCCGCACACTGCACTCTGGAATACCAGCGCTGGGCGGTACGCAGCCAGCTGCGCAGCGAAGGGCACCGTTTCATCAAGTCGACCGCAACCCAGCTCGGTGTGCCGCTGCTGCACATCCGTGGCGACATCGACCCCTACGTGCTGGCCGCCCCGGTAGAGCGCACCGCGCGCTACGCGCCACACGGGCGCTACATTTCAGTAGCCGGCACCGGGCATTTCGCCCACGAAGAGGCGCCGCGGGAGATCAACCGGTACCTGTCACGGTTTCTCGACCGGGTGCACGGGGTCAGCTGACGCAGGCGCCGGTGTTCACCGGTTGACTGGCGCCGATCCCGGACAGCTGGTCGGCCACTTCCGCCGCCGTCAGGACGAACCCGGTGTCAGGGTCGTCGACGGCGGCACCGAACACCACACCGAGCACGCGACCATCGAGGTCGATCAGCGGTCCACCCGAATCACCTTGCTCCACATTGGCCCTGATGGTGTACACCTCGCGGGTGACCTGGTGCGGGCTGCGGTAGATGTCCGGCCCGCTGAGCCTGATGACCTCGCGGATCCTGGCGGGGGTAGCGGTGAAGCTGCCACCGCCCGGGTAGCCCAGCACGACGACGTCGGTTCCGGTTTCCGCAGATTCGGCATCGAAGACCAGCGGCGCCGACGGCAAATCCGGAACCGCCAGGATGGCGATGTCGACCGCTGGATCGTAGGAAACGACAACGGCGTCGAACCGCTTGTCGTTCATCTGAATCGAGACGCTGCTGGACCCGGCGACTACGTGGGCGTTGGTCATCACCCGTTCGGGTGCAATCGCAAAGCCGGTGCCCTCCAACACTTTCTGACAACTGGGGGCCAGGCTATGGATCTTGACGACGCTGGACGCGGTGGCCGCGACCACCGGATTATTGGCCAGTGCCGGGTCCGGTGAGGCCACCGGTATCACCGGTGTGTGACTGAAGGGCTCCAGCACCGCGGGCAGGCCGGAGGTGTTCAACAGCGCCGAGAGCCGCTTGGGCACCGTCTTTAGCCAGGCCGGCGCCACCTCGTTGACCTCGGCAAGCACCCGGGAACCCCGCACCGCGGCGGCGAGCTCCGGTTGGTCCGTCGACTGAGTCAACGGGGTGGCCAACAGCCAGGCCGCCGTCAGTACCACGACGAGCTGGACCCCGACACCGATGACCGAGTCGACCGCGCGCACCGGACGGTTGCGGATCGCACCGCGAACCGCCCGTCCCAACACCACCCCGGCAACCTCGCCCACCACCACCAGCGCCAGGATCAGGAAGAGTGCGGCGAACAGCTTGGCCCGTGGCGCGGAAATATGAGTGACGATGTGCGGCGCCAGCAGCACCCCGGCGACCGCACCCAACACCACCCCGGCGAACGACAGCGTGGAACCCAAAGCGCCCGAACGCCATCCGGAAATCGCCGCGATGAACGCAACCGACAGGACGGCGATATCGAGCCACTGCGACGGAGTCATCGAATTCACCGCAGGTCACCAATCCGCCTCGTAGGATCACCGACCTGCACCATCGCATCGTCCAACTCGCGCAGATCGTCGCTGTCCCACGGTTGCGCCCAGCCCGCGACGTCGAGCACCGCTGAGATCACGTGGCCGGTAAAACCCCATACCAGCATCTCGTTCAGCACAAACGCCGGCCCGGCCCATCGTTTCCCCAGCGGACCCCGGTACACCATAAGCCGATTCGCGGGGTTGATGAGCGCCCGCACGGGCACTCGCGCGACGATGGCCGTCTCCGCGTCGTCGACGACGGCGACCGGCCCGGGATCCGGCGAATAGGCCAGTACCGGGACGACGTGGAAGTTGGACGGGGCGATGAACGTCCGTTCCATGGTGGCCAGGGCGTGCAGTCGCCCGGCGTCGATCCCGGTCTCTTCGCGGGCCTCGCGCAAGGCGGTTGCGACGGGGCCGGCGTCGTCGGGATCGGATGCGCCACCGGGGAAGGCCGCCTGGCCGGCGTGGTGGCGCAACGTAGCAGCCCGCACGGTCAGCAGCAGATCGGCGTCCTGCGGCAGGCCACCCTCGGCGGGACTTTCCTGCGGCCCGGAGAACAGCACCAGTACGGCGGCGTCGCGACCGTTGCGCCGCAGCGACGACACCGATCTGGCTGCGGTCACCATGGCCAGCACATCGGCCGGCAGGCGCCGCCGGTAGGCATCCGGTATTCGGTCGACGTTGCCGATCAGCGGCTGCAACCACGCCGGGCCGGCGTCGGGAGTCAAGCCCTTGACTGCACTCACCGGTGCCTCCCTTCCAGCTGATCGCCCCTGCCCCGGGTCACTCACGAGGCTGGCCCGCCGACTGCGGCCGCAATCTCGTCGGCACTGCCGAAAGCGCGCGGCAGAGTTGCGGCCACGCTACCGTCCGACCGCAGCACGACCGTCGCGGGCATCACGTTGACCACCCGCAGCGCTGCGGCGACCCGACGCCGGCCATCCTGCAACGTGGGCAGCCGGACACCGAGTTCGGCCAGCCGCAGAAGGGCAGCCGTCTCGTTCTCATCCTGGTGCACCGTCACCACGGTTACCGCGGACCCGACCCGACGCTGATATTCGGCCATCGCGGGCAATTCCGCCGTGCACGGGGCACACCAGTTGGCCCAGAAGTTGAGCACCACCCGTCGCCCGGCCAGCACCTTCGCCACGTCGACCGGGGTACCGTCGGCCGCGCACTCCGCCACCACCCCCCGTAGCGCCGCCGGACCGTCACCGGCCCCCGGAGCCGGGCACGGCGCCAAGTCGGCACTGCGGCGCGGGCCGGCGAGGGCGTCGGGGGTGTCGGCATCGCGATGCTCACGGCGCACCAGCGCCTCGGGCGCCGTTGGCGGCGCGTCACCCTGGCGAAGTTGGGCCGCCAACCCCCAGACCAGCCCGGCCACCACCAGCAGGATCGCAATCGTCCAGCGGGCACTTGCGGACATCGATTTCACGGCTGGGGCACCCGGTGGCCGCTAATCCAGGCCGGCCAGGGCCAGCAGGTGCTCGGCCTCGGGCCCGGTCACCAACGGTGCGGCCACCTGCGGATCGGTGGGCCCCAGGCCGAACGACGGGCAGTCCTTGGCCAGGACGCACACACCGCAGGCCGGCTTGCGCGCGTGGCACACCCGACGGCCGTGGAAGATCACCCGGTGGCTGAGTAGGGTCCACTGCGCGCGTTCAACCAGGTCACCGACCGCGTGCTCCACCTTGACCGGGTCTTCTTCGGCGGTCCAGCGCCAGCGCCGCACCAATCGCCCGAAATGGGTGTCGACGGTGATGCCGGGGATACCGAACGCATTGCCCAAAATCACGTTCGCGGTTTTCCGGCCCACCCCCGGCAGGCTGACCAATTCCTCCATCGTCCGGGGCACTTCGCCGTCGAACCGCTCGACCAGAGCCCGCCCCAGCCCTATCAGCGAGGCCGCCTTGTTGCGGTAGAAGCCGGTGGGCCGCACGAGAGCCTCCAACTCCTCCCGATCCGCCTGCGCATAGTCCAGCGCAGAACGGTATTTCGTGAATAGCGCCGGCGTCGTCAGGTTGACCCTTTTGTCGGTGTTCTGGGCCGAAAGGATGGTTGCCGCCGCCAGCTCCAGCGGCGAGGTGAAGTCCAGTTCGCAGTAGACGTGCGGGAATGCCTGCGCCAGTGCGCGATTCATCCGGCGGGCGCGGCGGACCAGACCGGTGCGCGTCTCAGCCTCCCAGCGCTTGCCGACCCCGCTCGCGACCCCGCGCGGCACCGACTTCGTGCGCCGGGACGGCTCTCCCGCTGTCACCTACGACAGAGTACTGATTTCGTGATCTGTCTGAGACCTTGGCCGTGTTTACTCGGGTCGTGGTGTGGTTGCTGGTGGCCTGCTTCCCCGGCCTGCTCATGCTGGCCGCGCTCGGTCTCGGCCAACTGGAATATCTGCTGTCCGGCGGCTCCCCCACAACGACCAGCGCCGCCGGAAGATCTGAGCGGGCTGACGGGGCCGGCGTGCGCACGCTGGATCGCGCGCGCATACCGAAAGCGCTGGAGTATCCCCGTCGCCAGCAGGAGCGGGTATTCGGGCTGACCGTCGCCCCGTCCGCCGAGGACCCGGTCGGCCGGCACCGCGCCGAGACGTTCTTTGCCGCGGACGCCGTCGGACGCGTCGAAACCGGCCTGCCGACCCGCATCCACGGGCACTACCGGACGAACCGGCAATTCCCGGTCACTCGACACATCGATCGCGTTTAGCGTTGGCAGGCCGGTCCGATTGGCCTACCTTTAAATGAAATACGGTGTCGGCCGTCACAGGCCGGCCTGCTCAATATCACTTCGCTGAAAAGATGAAGAGGCAACGTGGACGAGATCCTGGCACGGGCAGGAATCTTTCAAGGGGTTGAACCCAGCGCAGTCGCTGCGTTGACCAGACAACTGCACCCGGTTGATTTCCCCCGCGGGCACACGGTATTCGCCGAAGGCGAGCCCGGGGATCGGCTCTACATCATCGTCGCCGGCAAAGTGAAGATCGGGCGTCACGCACCCGACGGCAGGGAGAACCTGCTGACCATCATGGGCCCGTCGGACATGTTCGGCGAGCTGTCGATCTTCGACCCCGGCCCGAGGACCTCCAGCGCGACGACCATCACCGAGGTGCGCGCGGTCTCGATGGACCGCGACGCGCTGCGGGCGTGGATCGCCGACCGCCCCGAAATCGCCGAGCAGTTGCTGCGAGTGCTTGCGCGACGGCTGCGCCGTACCAACAACAACCTGGCCGACCTGATCTTCACCGACGTGCCCGGCCGGGTGGCCAAACAGTTGCTGCAGCTCGCCCAGCGCTTCGGCACCCAGGAGGGTGGCGCGATGCGGGTCACCCACGATCTGACGCAGGAAGAGATCGCCCAACTGGTCGGCGCTTCCCGGGAGACGGTGAACAAGGCGCTGGCCGACTTCGCCCACCGCGGCTGGATCCGCCTGGAGGGCAAGACCGTGCTCATCTCCGACTCCGAGCGCCTAGCCCGCCGAGCGAGGTAGCGGTAAGCGCGAGCGGAGCGCGGACGCAGTCCGGGCGCAGCTCGGGCGCCACCCGCCCCCTTCTGCTCAGGACCGCAGGTAGTTCAGCTGCACCTGCACCGACCACTCGGCGGCATCCCACAGCTTCTCGTCGACGTCGGTGTAGACGTGCTCGACGACTTGACGTGCGCTCGCGTCGTCGCCGAGTTGCCGCAGCGCCGCACGCACCTGGTCCAGGCGATCGTGGCGGTGCGCGAGGTATTCCTGCGCGACCGCCGCAATGTCGGTGCGCTCGGGGCCGTGCCCGGGCAGCACCGTCCGCTGCCCCAGCCCGCGCAGCCGGTGCAGCGACTCCAGGTAGTCGGCGAGGTTACCGTCTTCGCGGTCCATCACGGTGGTGCCGCGGCCCAAAATCGTGTCGGCGGTCAGCACGGCGTCGTCGAGGACGAACGACAGCGAGTCGGCGGTGTGGCCGGGGGTGGACAGCACGGTGATGGCCAGCCCGGCGGCGTCGATGACTTCCCCGTCGGTCAGCTCACCGCTCATTCCGCGTAGGTATCCGCTGCCCGCCGAGCGGACCGGCGCCCCGGTCAGTTCGACCAGCTTGTCGATGCCCTGGGTGTGGTCGATGTGGCGATGGCTGATCAGCACCAGCGCGATCCGGCCCAACTCCGCTATCCGCTCGATGTGGCCGTCCTCGTCGGGGCCGGGATCGACGATCACGAGCTCGTCGCCACCCCGCTCGCGCAGCACCCAGGTATTGGTGCCGTCCAGCGTCATCAGCCCCGGGTTGTGAGCCAGCAGTACCGAGGCGGTCTCGGTGACCGCCCGCAGCCGACGATAGGCGGGATGCGTCGAACCCGACTCGGCCGCCATGGCCGCTACCCGACCTCCACGATCAGTTCCACTTCCACCGGCGCGTCCAAGGGAAGTTCGGCCACGCCGACCGCCGACCGCGCGTGCACGCCGCTGTCGCCGAACACCTCGGCCAGCAGTTCGGAAGCGCCGTTGACGACGGCCGGCTGGCCGTGGAACCCGGGCGCGGAGGCGACGAACCCGACAACCTTGACCACCTGGGTCACCGCGTCCAGGCCGACCAGTGCGTCCACCGCTGCCAATGCGTTCAGCGCGCAGACGCGGGCGAGCGCCTTCCCGGCCTCGGGAGTGACGCCGAGACCGACCTTGCCTGTTTCGGGCAGTGTGCCGTCGGTGAATGGCAACTGGCCGGCGGTGTAGACGAGGTTGCCGGTCCGCACCGCCGGGGTGTAGGCAGCCAGCGGCGCCGCCACCTGCGGAAGCTCGATACCGAGGTCCGCGAGCCGGGCTTTCGCGCTCATGTGGGCCGTTTCAGGTAGGCGACGTGCTGCTCTCCGGTGGGGCCGGGCAGCACCGCCACCAATTCCCAGCCGTCGCCGCCCCACTGGTCGAGAATCTGCTTGGTGGCGTGGGTCAGCAGCGGGATCGTCGCGTACTCCCAGGTCGAGGGTTGGGTCATGACCGCGAGCATATCGACACCCGCCGACGAGCCCCGCCCAGGCCCGCGGGCGCCCGTACCGGTCGGGCTAGCATGCGATGGTGGCAAACACGTCGAGCAGAGGCACTCCGATGGGATGGCCGTCGCGCCTGTCGAAGGCACGACTGCATTTCGTGACGGGCAAGGGCGGCACCGGAAAGTCGACCATCGCGGCCGCGCTGGCACTGGCGCTGGCCGCGGGCGGCCGAAAAGTGCTGCTCGTCGAAGTCGAAGGGCGCCAGGGCATCGCGCAACTCTTCGATGTCCCGCCGCTGCCCTACGACGAAGTCAAGATCGCGACCGCCGAACGCGGCGGCCAGGTCAACGCCTTGGCCATCGACATCGAGTCCGCTTTCCTGGAATACCTGGAAATGTTCTACAACCTGGGAATCGCCGGCCGGGCTATGCGCAGGATCGGCGCCGTCGATTTCGCGACGACGATCGCGCCGGGCCTACGTGATGTGATCCTCACCGGCAAGATCAAGGAATCGGTCATCCGGGTGACCAAGGGAACCAGATCCCATGTCTACGACGCCATTGTCGTCGACGCACCGCCGACGGGCCGCATCACCCGGTTCCTGGACGTCACTCGGGCCGTGTCCGAACTCGCCAAGGGCGGGCCGGTGCACTCTCAAGCCGACGGCGTGGTCCGGCTGCTGCACTCCGACCAGACCGCCATCCACCTGGTGACGCTGCTCGAAGCGCTACCCATCCAGGAAACCGCGGAAGCGATTCAGGAGCTGATCGACATGCAATTGCCGATCGGCAGCGTGATCGTCAACCGCACGATGCCGGTCTACCTCGATCCGGACACCCTGGACTCGGCCGCCGGGGGCTCGGTCGACGCGGACGCGGTGCGTTCGGGATTGGCGAAGGTGGGAATCGAACTAGACGACGCCGACTTCGCGGGTCTGCTCACCGAAACTGTCGAGCACGCCAGCCGGATCAGCGCCCGGGCCGAAACCGCAGAACAGCTCGACGACCTCGAAGTCCCGCGACTGGAACTGCCGACCATCTCCGACGGTGTGGACCTGGGCAGTCTCTACGAACTTTCCGAAGCGCTCGCCCAGCAGGGGGTCCGATGAACACCGCGCCGTCCCACAAGCCGGAACCACTTGACATGGCTGCCATTCTGGCTGACACCTCGAACCGTGTGGTGGTGTGTTGCGGCGCGGGCGGCGTCGGCAAGACCACCACCGCCGCAGCGATCGCGCTGCGCGCCGCCGAATACGGCCGCACCGTTGTGGTTTTGACGATCGACCCGGCAAAGCGGCTGGCACAGGCACTGGGGGTCGACGACCTCGGCAACACCCCGCAGCGGGTGCCGTTGGGGCCGGAGGTTCCCGGTGAGCTGCACGCGATGATGCTGGATATGCGCCGCACCTTCGATGAGATGGTGGAGCAGTATTCCGGAGCCGCACAGGCACAGTCGATTCTGGACAACCAGTTCTATCAGACCGTCGCCACGTCGCTTGCGGGCACGCAAGAGTACATGGCCATGGAGAAGCTCGGACAACTGCTGGCGCAAGACCGTTGGGATCTGGTCATCGTCGATACCCCGCCGTCGCGCAATGCGCTGGACTTCCTGGACGCGCCCAAGCGCCTGGGCAGCTTCATGGACAGCCGTCTGTGGCGAATGCTGCTGGCGCCGGGGCGGGGAGTTGGCCGGCTGGTTACCAGTGTGATGGGCCTGGCGATGAAGGGGATGTCGACGATTCTCGGCTCGCAGATGCTTTCCGACGCAGCGGGATTCGTCCAATCGCTGGATGCGACATTCGGCGGGTTCCGGGAGAAGGCCGACCGCACCTACTCCCTGCTGAAGCGGCGTGGCACACAATTCGTGGTGGTCTCTGCCGCCGAACCGGACGCGTTGCGTGAGGCGTCCTTCTTCGTCGACCGGCTGTCCCAGGAGGGGATGCCGCTGGCCGGCCTCGTCTTGAACCGGACTCACCCGCCGCTGTGTTCGTTGCACATCGAGCGTGCCGTCGACGCCGCTGAAAAGCTCGGGGCCGACTCGGGCGCGGACGCGTCGTTGACGCGGGCACTGCTGCAGATCCACGCCGAGCGCGCGCAAATGGCCAAGCGGGAGATCCGGCTGCTGTCCCGGTTCACCGGCGCCAACCCGCACGTACCGGTCATCGGGGTGCCGTCGCTGCCGTTCGATGTCTCGGACCTGGACGCACTGCGCGCCCTGGCCGATCAGATCACGTCGACCGCCTGACGGATCTACACCGGGCTAGGCGAGAACGTCCCGCAGCCGCTGAGCGAGGCTGAAGTAGCCGGGAGTGTACGAGCCGGTGTTGACGTATCCGGATACATTGCCGCTGAAGAGGGGGCACGGGGTCATCGGCGTCGTTCACGAGCGTAACGGGGCTGCGATTTTGCGCTCCGAATTTCGCTGTGACGTTACGCTCGCGAGCACAGCGGTGCCCGCCGCGCCGCCGAACAGGCCGCCGACTAAAGCTGTGTCGAGCGCCCGGTCCAAGGGCAAGTGTGGGTCAGCTGATGTTGCGCCGCTTGCGTCGGTCGAGGAAGTCCGACCAGGAGACCACCTCGGGGTTCTCCTTGAGCAGGGCACGACGCTGACGCTCGGTCATTCCACCCCAGACACCGAACTCAACCTTGTTGTCCAAGGCGTCGGCTGCGCATTCCTGCATCACCGGGCAGTGCCGGCAGATAACTGCGGCCTTGCGCTGTGCGGCACCGCGCACGAAAAGGTCATCGGGGTCGGTTGTGCGGCAGAGCGCCTGCGACACCCATGCGATGCGGTCCTCCGCGTCTACGCTGCGCAGAAGGTTGCCGGTCGACGTAAGGCCTGTCTTACGACCGCTTGGATTCACATCCGACACGAGATCGACTCCTTCCTTACCCTTCGGGCCATGCGCTATGGGCACTATGGCCGATACCGTTCGCGGTCACCATGCTGGGAAAACACGCACGCGTCGTGCATACCCCCGCATATGAAACCTCGTTAACTCTACAAGATAGGTGGCCGACGGGCCTTTTCGCAACATTTCCATAACGGATTTTTGCGGCCAAGCCCCACCAGCCGCGACCGGCAGCCTCGGGAAAGGACTCGAACGAGTCCCGTATCACGACTCTGACCAGTAACGTCGGTCGAAACACTACTGCATCTGGCGGCTGAAGCACCTGTCCGACACCTGTTGATTCGCTGAAAAAATTTTTCCGGCCCGAGCGCCGGCGGCTGAGCTGTGGCGGACCGCTACTGTGATACGCATGCCGGTACACCCCACGGTGGGACAGACGCTGCTGAAGCTCGGCGGCTATTGCCTACTCGCCGGCGTCCTCGCCGCCGCGTTGATGTTCCCGGTCGCGGGCGGTATCGGGTTGATGTCCAACCGGGCCTCGGAAATCGTCGCCAACGGTTCGGCGCAGCTTCTCGAGGGCCAGGTTCCGGCCGTGTCGACGGTGGTCGACGCGAAAGGCAACGTCATCGCGTGGTTGTATTCGCAGCGTCGGTTCGAAGTGCCCTCCGACAAAATCGCCGACACGATGAAGCTGGCGATCGTGTCGATCGAAGACAAGCGGTTCGCCGATCACAATGGCGTGGATTGGAAAGGCACCCTGACGGGGCTGGCCGGGTACGCCTCCGGCGATCTCGACACCCGCGGCGGCTCGACGATCGAACAGCAGTACATCAAGAATTTCCAACTGCTGGTATCGGCCAAGACCGATGAGGAGAAGCGCGCAGCCGTCGAGCCGACCCCCGCGCGTAAATTGCGCGAGATCCGCATGGCGCTCACGCTGGACAAGTCCTTCAGCAAGCCGGAGATCCTGACCCGCTACCTGAACCTGGTCTCGTTCGGGAACAACTCTTTCGGCGTGCAGGATGCCGCGCAGACCTACTTCGGCGTAAACGCCATCGACCTGAACTGGCAACAGGCCGCGCTGCTTGCCGGCATGGTGCAGTCGACGAGCGCCCTCAACCCGTACACCAATCCCAAGGGTGCGCTGGCCCGGCGAAATCTCGTCCTGGACACCATGATCGAAAACCTCCCCGGACAAGCCGAAGCGCTGCAAGCGGCCAAGACCAAGCCGCTGGGCATCCTGCCGCAACCCAACGAACTGCCCCGCGGGTGCATCGCCGCGGGCGACCGCGCGTTTTTCTGCGACTACGTCCAGGAGTACCTGGCACGCGCGGGCCTGCGTAAGGAAGAAGTGGCCACGGGCGGCTACCAGATCCTCACCACGTTGGATCCCGACGTACAGAATCCGGTCAAGGCGGCCGTCGATCAGTTCGCGTCCCCGACCCTGACCGGAATCTCCAGCGTGATGAGCGTGATCCTGCCGGGGCAGACGTCGCACAAAGTCGTGGCGATGGCCAGCAACCGTACCTACGGGCTGGACCTGGCAGCCGGCCAAACCATGCGCCCACAACCGTTCTCCCTGGTGGGCGACGGCGCCGGCTCGATCTTCAAGATCTTCACCACGGCTGCCGCACTGGAAATGGGGATGGGCATCAACGCCCAGCTCACCGTGCCGCCCCGCTTCGAGGCGAAGGGTCTGGGCAGCGGCGGCGCCAAGGGATGCCCCAAGGACACCTGGTGTGTGGTCAATGCCGGCGGCTATGTCGGTTCGATGAACGTGACCGACGCGCTCGCCACGTCGCCCAACACCGCATTCGCCAAGCTGATCTCGCAGATCGGGGTATCCCGCGCGGTCGATATGGCGGTCAAGCTCGGCCTCCGGTCCTACGCCACTCCCGGCACCGCACGCGACTACAACCCCGAAAGCAACGAGAGTCTCGCCGACTTCGTCAAACGGCAGAACCTCGGCTCGTTCACCCTGGGACCCATCAAGATCAACGCATTGGAATTGTCGAACGTCGCAGCCACCCTGGCGTCGGGAGGCGTGTGGTGCCCGCCGAACCCCATCGACAAGCTGATCGACCGCAACGGCAACGAGGTCGCGGTCACCACCGCGACCTGCGAGCAGGTGGTCCCACAGGGCTTGGCCGATACCCTGGCCAACGCCATGAGCAAGGACGCGGTGGGCATGGGGACCGCGGCCGGTTCGGCTGGGGGGGCGGGCTGGTTTCTGCCCATGTCCGGCAAGACCGGCACCACCGAAACTCACCGGTCCTCGGGCTTCGTGGGATTCACCAACCGCTACGCGGCGGCCAACTACATCTACGACGACTCGCCGACCCCCATGGACCTGTGCTCCTGGCCGCTCCGCCGCTGCGGCAACGGCAACCTGTACGGCGGCAGCGAACCCGCGCGCACCTGGTTCACCGCGTTCATGCCGATCGCCGATCATTTCGGCGAGGTGCACCTACCGCCCACCGACCCCCGCTACGTCGATGGCTCACCGGCTGGAGCGGTGCCCAACATAGCGGGCCTCAACGTCGAACAGGCACGGCAGCGTCTGCGGGAGGCGGGTTTCGAGGTCGCCGAACAACCCAGCCCCATCAACAGCATTGCCCGATTCGGCGAGGTGGTCGGGTCCTCACCCACCGGCCAAACGATCCCGGGCTCGATCATCACCATCCTCACCAGCAACGGCATTGCGCCGCCGCCACCGCCACCACCACCACCACCGCAATGGAACCCTCCTCCGCAACAGTGGGGTACGCCGCCACCGGAGGAGGGTCCGCCGCCACCGCCGCCGCCCCCCGAGGTGGTTGGGTCGCAGGTCATCGAGATTCCCGGCCTACCACCCATCACCATTCCACTGCTGGAACAACCACCGCCGTAACTCCCGAGCCGCGGTGGGCGCTCAAGGTCGGGCGCTCAAGGGTAGGCGAATGCCGGGCCCGCCGGCAGTAGGCTGCATGCATGGCTGTCACAGGTTTTGGTGCCCTTTCCGGGACCGGTCCGCCTCACCGCGGAGTTGCCGCCACCCTGCTGCGCGCCGGTTCGCTGGCCGTCGCATCCGGTGTTGCGGCCATCGGCTACGCATCGCTGGTCGAGCGCAATGCGTTCGTGTTGCGTGAGGTGACGATCCCGCTGCTGAGTCCGGGTTCGACGCCGCTGCGGGTGCTGCACATCAGCGATCTGCACATGACGCCCCACCAGCAGCGCAAACAGGCCTGGCTGCGCGAGCTGGCCGGCTGGGATCCCGACCTGGTGGTCAATACCGGCGACAACCTGGCTCACCCCAAGGCGGTGCCGGCGGTCGTACAGGCGCTCGGCGACCTGCTGTCCCGGCCGGGGGTCTTCGTCTTCGGCAGCAACGATTACTTCGGTCCGCGGGTGAAAAACCCCGCGAACTATCTGACCAACTCGCATCATCGGGTCCAGGGCGAGCCACTGCCCTGGCAGGATCTGCGGGCGGCGTTCACCGAACGGGGTTGGCTCGACCTCACCCACATCCGGCGCGAGTTCGAAGTGGCCGGATTGCATGTCGCGGCCGCGGGCGTCGACGACCCGCACATCGACCGGGACCGCTACGACACGATCGCCGGGCCGGTCAGCCCCGCAGCCGACCTCAAGCTCGGGCTGGTGCACTCGCCGGAACCCCGGGTGCTCGACCGTTTCGCCGCCGACGGCTACCGGTTGGTGATGGCCGGCCACACCCACGGCGGCCAGCTGTGCCTGCCGTTCTACGGCGCGATCGTGACCAACTGCGGCCTGGACCGCTCACGGGCCAAAGGGCCCTCCCAGTGGGGTGCGAACACCGCCCTGCACGTGTCCGCGGGCCTCGGCACCTCACCCTTCGCCCCGGTACGGTTCTGCTGCCGCCCGGAGGCGACCCTGCTGACGCTGATCGCAAACCCGACCGGTAGCCGGGACGAAGCCGGCGACCTTGTGCACTCCGAGCCCGCCGCGTCGGTCCGTTGACCGGTCAGGCTCGGATCGCGGTCCGCGGCGGCTCCCGCGGCTGGGCCGACAATGCGATCAGGTTGATCGAGGCCGATGCCCGACGCAGCGCCGACACCCATCTGCTGCGCTACCCGCTGCCGGCCGCGTGGGCAGACGAGGCCGGCGTCGAGCTGTACCTCAAGGACGAGACGACGCACATCACCGGCAGCCTCAAGCACCGGTTGGCGCGCTCGCTGTTCCTGTACGGACTGTGCAACGGCTGGATCGACGAGGGCACCACCGTGGTCGAGGCATCCTCGGGTTCGACGGCGGTATCGGAGGCCTACTTCGCCGCACTGCTGGGGTTACCGTTCGTCGCCGTCATGCCGGCGACAACCAGTGCGGCAAAGATCGCGCTGATCGAATCCCAAGGTGGTCGCTGCCATTTCGTCGAACGGTCAAGCGAGGTCTACTCCGAGGCCGCGCGAATCGCCGAAGAGGCCGGCGGTCACTATCTCGACCAGTTCACCAACGCCGAGCGGGCCACCGATTGGCGGGGCAACAACAACATCGCGGAATCGATCTATCTGCAGATGCGCGAGGAAGCACACCCAATTCCGGCCTGGATCGTGGTCGGCGCCGGCACCGGTGGCACCTGCGCGACGATCGGACGCTACATCCGCTACCGGCGGCACGCGACGCAGTTGTGCGTCGTGGACCCGGAAAACTCGGCGTTCTTCCCCGCCTACGCCGAAGGCCGGCTCGACATCGTGACGGGCGCGTCGTCTCGGATCGAGGGCATCGGCCGGCCGCGGGTGGAGCCTTCGTTCCTGCCGACGGTGGTGGACCGGATGGTCTCGGTGCCCGACGCGGCGTCGATCGCCGCTGCCCGCCACGTCAGTGCCGTCCTGGGCCGCCGGGTGGGGCCGTCGACGGGCACCAACATCTGGGGGGCATTCGGCCTGATCGCAGACATGGTTGTCGCGGGGCGCAGCGGTTCGGTGGTCACCCTGCTCGCCGACAGCGGCGACCGCTACACCGACACGTACTTCGATGACGAGTGGATCACCGCCCAAGGCCTCGACCCCGGCGACGCGGCGCGGTCGCTCGCCGTGTTCGAGCGTTCGGGTAGCTGGGACTAGCTCGGCCCGCACCCCGAGCGTGACTGCACAGTCGCAGCCATCGCCGAGCGTGACTGCACAGTCGCAGCCGTCGCCGAGCTCGGCCCGCACCCCGAGCGTGACTCCACGGTCGCGGCCATCGCCGAGCGTGACTGCACAGTCACAGCCGTCGCCGAGCTCGGCCCGCACCCCGAGCGTGACTCCACGGTCGCGGCCATCGCCGAGCGTGACTCCACAGTCGCGGCCATCGCCGAGCGTGACTGCACGGTCACGCTGGGCGACGAACGTCACGTGTTTGGTGGCCTGGAGCGCCCGTGCGATAGGCTGTCGTGGCTTCAAGCGGGGTGTGGCGCAGCTTGGTAGCGCGCTTCGTTCGGGACGAAGAGGCCGTGGGTTCGAATCCCGCCACCCCGACTCGTGTTTTCGCAGGTGAAAGGCCGTCATCGCGTCGGCCCCGGGGCCGTCCGGCAGATCCGGCGCCCGCCGACCGGGTGCCTCGCCGGTCCGGCGGCACCACCGGACGCGGTGCTCCCGGCGACTCCCCTAGCTGTCCGATCCAGGGTCCCGGACGCCGGCCAGGGCCTCGTCGAGGGTCGGATACAACGGAAACGTCCGGTCCAGGCCGGTCAGATGAATCGGCCGTTGGGTCACCGGGCCGTCCGCGACCACGCCGAACGCCGCCGATTCACCAAGTCTCTCGTGGGTTTCCGCCAGGATCTTCAGCCCGACCGAACCCAGGAAATCCACTCCGGAAAGGTCGATGATCAGTGCCGATGGTTCATTCGCCAGCACGGCGCCGATCGCGTCGTCCATAGCCGGAGCGGTCACCAAGTCGATTTCACCGCCGACGCGGAGCACGGTTGCGCCCTGGTGATCTGCGACCGCGACGGTGATCGAATCAGGAGCTGGCAATGGAGGTCCTTTGTCCGAGCCTTGGGCGTGACGTCAGCCTAGCCTGCCGGACAAACCAGGGTGACCAGCCGCCGACACCCGGCACCGATCCGTGCCCCCTAACGTCGGGCCGTAGAATCTGCGCCACCGTTCAATTGGTGCGCAATTGGTGCGCAATCGGTGAGGCCTTGGAGGCACCGGTGTCCGATTCGCCGTCACGTTTCTGCTGCACGCGCGACGCCGCGCGAGTCCCCGGCAAGGACTCACCGGCGACACGGCACCGCCGGCGTGACCGGCCCGGACACGAACACAACCAGCCGGGACCGAACGCAGGTGCACCGAACGGCGGTCGGTATCCGGGCGCATCGCCATGAACCGCACCGACGACCACCCCGCCGAATTCCAGCCCGAATTTCATGCCGAATACCGTTGTGCCCTAGTCCAATACCTTGACACCGGAGGCGAGGACACACTGGGCGCCGCGCGCGAACTCGGACGCAAGGCGCTCCGGCAAAGGATCAGCTTCCTCGACATCATCGAAAACACCTTCGACGTCCTCGACGAACTCTTGGAAATCGGCCCCGTCAACCGGGCGGCGGCACTGGAATTCGTCCTACAGACGCTCGCCGCGCTGGACGAGGTGACGCACGGATACCTCGACGGAGCAAGGCGTTTCGCCGCGGAGCGGTCCCGAGCCGAGGAGCTGGCGTCCCGGGACAGATTCTGGACGGCGCTGGTGAATTCACTGCAGGAAGGGTTCTTCGTCGCCGATCGGACCGGTGCTGTCGTCGAGATCAACAACGCCTTCGCCGAGATCCTCGGTTTCGGCGCGGACGGCCTGCCCTACAAATGGCCGCACCCGTGGATCGTCGACGCCGAGGACGCCTACCAGCAACAGTGGCGCGTGCGCAACGAAGGCAGCGCCCAGTACGAGATCCCGATCCGCCGATCCGATGGTCACCGCGCCTGGGTTGCGATCAGTATCAACAGTGTTCGTGGACCCGACGACAACAACGACAGGTACGTCGGCACGGTGCGCGACGTCACCGCCGACCGGGCCTTCGCCGCCCGGGAAAGCGCGGTCCTGCGGTTGGCCACGTCGGTCGCAGTGGCCAAGAGCGTGACCGAAGTGTTGGCGGTCATGCTCGACGAATGCCGGACGGCCGTCGACGTGCAACGGGTAGTCGCGGTGATGTGGCCGCCGGACGATAGCGACCCGACGGTACAGGTGGCCGGCGATCCGGTCGAATCAAACTGGCGCACAATGGATCTGCAATTGCAACAGATATTCCTGGACGCTCGCGACCAGCTACCACTGACAGCCAAGCTCATCCTCGACGATGCCTCGGCGAAGGGGCGGGGGCTGTCGGCAATGCTGTCCGGCGCCGGGGACGTGGCACTGTGGCTTGAGCTGGCAACACCGCGCTGGGTGAGTGCCGAGGACCGATTGCTGGTCACCGTGCTCATCGGACACCTGAGTCTGGCAATTCAGCATGTTCGTCAGTTCGAGACCGTCCGTGAAACGTCGTTGACCCTGCAGCGGGCCATGCTTCCACCGATCGCTCCGCCCCCGGGATTCGCCGTACGCTACGAACCCGCGGTCGAACCCCTGGAAATCGGTGGCGACTGGTACGACGTGCTGCCCCTCGACGACCGTCGCATCGGGATAGTCGTCGGCGACTGTGTGGGGCGCGGATTACCTGCGGCCGCGATCATGGGCCAGCTGCGCAGTTCCTCGCGGGCGCTACTGCTCACCGGCGCCAGACCCGCGGTGCTACTCGAACAGCTCGACTCGGCCGCATCGTTGATCCCGGACGCGTACTGCACCACCGTGTTCCTGGCGATTCTGGACACCACATCGGGGGTGCTGGAATACAGCAACGCCGGACACATGCCCGCCGTCCTTGTCAACAAGATCTCGGGTTCGGACTCGGTGACATCACTGCTGACCGGCGCCAGGTCGGTGCCACTGGCGGTACGCCGCAACGAGACTCGCCCGCAAGCCTCCGAGGTACTGCTACCCGGATCGACCCTGATGTTGTTCACCGACGGTCTCGTCGAACGCCGCAACGAGTCGATCGACGAGGGCCTCGCGCGGGTCGCCGATGTCCTCACGGAGTCGGCACCCCTACCCATAGGCGCCGTGGCCGACACCGTACTCGACCGGCTCGCACCGCAATCCGGTTACGACGACGACGTCGCAATGGTGCTCTATCGGCACCTGTTGCCGCCGCTGCACATCGATGCCCCGGCGGAACCGGGACAACTGGCAGCCATCCGGCGCCGAGTGTCGATGTGGCTGCGGGACGCCGGTATCCCGGCGACACTGGTGCACGACGTCCTGCTGGTGGTATCCGAGGCATGCAGCAACTGCATCGAACACGCCTATGCCGAACGGGAAGCCGGGCGGATGCGGATCGACCTGGACTCCGAGGACTATCGAGTCCACGCGCGGATTGCCGATTCGGGTTCCTGGAAGATCCCGGCGGCTGATCCCGGCAACAGCGGTCGGGGTCTGGTGCTGATGAAGGCGGTCAGTACGTCGATGGAACTCGACACGCAGCTCGACGGGACGACCGTCGATGTCGTCTTCGAACCTGCCCCCGCCCAGCTGCAATGACAAGGGCGTCCGGGTCGGTCCAGATCAGAGTCGGTCTTTGACCGCCGCCGACAGTCGCGTCCCGTCGGCCTTGCCTTCGGCGATGCCGGAGGCAACCTTCATGACCATGCCCATCTGTTTCATGCCGGGTGCTTGCCCCAGGGTTTCGGCGACCTGGGCGATCGCGGTTTCCACGACGTCGACCACCTCGGCGTCGGTGAGCGGCGTCGGCAGGTACCCATCGATGAGGCGCGCCTCGGCGTGCTCATTGGCTGCCAGTTCACCGCGGCCGTTCTGGGTGTAGATCTCGGCAGCCTCGCCGCGCTTGCGGGATTCTCGCGCCAGGACCTTCAGCACCTCGTCGTCGGACAGCTCCCGGGCCGACTTGCCCGAGACCTCCTCGGTTTGAATCGCGGCCAGCAACATGCGCAGCGTCGCGGTACGCAACTTGTCCTGCGCTTTCATCGCCTCGGTCAGGTCGGCCCGAAGCCGGGCTTTGAGTTCGGCCATGGCATAGACGCTACGCGCCGCCGGCTGCGCCCGATCCGGCACCGGGTCACGCAGTCGCATTGAGAAAACCCTCGCCCGCCGACAGGATGGAGCCATGGCCCCCGACAGCCGCTGCGCGCAGTGAGTGCGCTGCCGCCCGTGCCCCCGGGCGATCGCCGGCCCGCGGGCCCCGTGTACGGCCCGCCGCCGGGTTACCGTCCACCACCGGGCTACGGGCCGCCGCCGGGTTACCGTCCACCGCAGGGTTACGGCCCGCCGCCGGGTTACGCCGCGCCGTACAGCGCACCGTTCGGCGCACCGCCGCCTCCCGGGGTAGCCAGGCCCGGCATCATCCCACTGCGGCCGCTGACCCTCACCGACATCTTCAACGGCGCGGTCGGCTACATCCGCGCCAACCCGAAGGCGACCCTCGGACTGACCACCATGGTCGAGGTCGTCATACTTCTCCTCTCGCTGCTCGCGGCAATCGGCCCACTGGCCGCGGTCAGTCGGATCGAATCCGGCGATTTGGAGCCAAGCCTGGCGGCCGTGAGCACCTCGATCGCATCGCTGGGTAGCGCAGCGCTGGTCAACTGGCTGGGCAGCGTCGTGCTCAGCGGAATGCTCACCGTCGTCGTCGGCCGCGCGGTGTTCGCCGCGCCGATCACCATCGGTGAAGCGTGGGGGAAAGTACGCGGACGGCTGCCCGCGCTGATCGGCCTGGCGCTACTTGAACTCACCGGGTTCGTCGTGGTCGCCGGACTGGTGGTGGTGATCCTGGTCGGGGTGCGAACGGCCGCGAATACCGTGGCCGTGGTGCTGATTGGGTTCCCACTGCTGCTGGTCGCAGCGGCGGGGCTGGCCTACGCCTACACCGTGCTGCTGTTTGCGCCGATCTTGATCGTGCTGGAGAGACTGCCGGTGCTCGATGCCATCGAACGATCCTTCGCCCTGGTGCGCCACAGCTTCTGGCGTGTCTTCGGGATCAACCTGCTTGCGGCGGTGGTCGTCGCCGTAGTCGGCGGCGCAATCTCGGCGCCGTTCAACATCGCCGGCCAGATCATGCTGATGGCGACATCCTCGACCGCGGTGCTACTGGCCGGCAGTGCAGTGTCTTCCATTGGGGCCGCCATCAGCCAGATCATCACCACCCCGTTTCTCGCCGGGGTGGTCGTGTTGCTCTACACCGACCGCCGGATGCGTTCGGAGGCCTTCGATCTGACCCTGCAAACCGGCGCCGCCCGAAGCGCCACCGCTGCCGAAGCCACCGACCACCTCTGGCTGACACGAGCGGTCTAGGGAATACCCGTGCCCTTCATCGACATCGACCGCGATACCGCCCACGACGCAGCCCAGCGCGAGTTGGCCAAACCGATCTATCCCAGGCAGGGCGTGCGGGACGGGATCGTCGACAAGCTCAACGAATTGCTGACCCAGCTGTTGCAGCAGATCTCGACAGTACCGGGCCAGTGGTTCACCATCACGGCGCTGCTCCTACTGGTTACGGCCGCGGTGGCGACGGCCCTTGGCATCGCACGACGCACCATACACACGCGCAACGGCCACGCTCTGTTCGACAACGGGCAGCTCACCGCGGCCCAGTATCGAATAGCTGCCGAACACTGTGCAGCAGAATGTAATTGGAATGCGGCAATCCGACACAGGCTACGCGCGGTGGCTCGTGGACTCGAGGAAGACCGGGTGTTGACTGCGGCACCGGGCCGCACCGCCATCGAATTAGCCAACGACGCCGGCGCAATATTTCCGCGCCTCAGACGTGAATTACACCGGGCAGCAGGTATTTTCAATGATGTTGCCTATGGCCAGCAACCCGGAACTCGGAGCTCCTACGAGATGATCGCGGGCCTTGATGCGCACCTGCGTTCGCATCCGGGTTCCACTTCGGTCCCAGCACGGCCGCCAACACCAGCCTCGTGGGTGCCGGTCCGGTGAGGACGGCATTCCCCGCACCCCGATCCGGTGCTGTGCGGCGGCGACGTCCGCTGCGGACAGTCTTTTTGGCGTTCGTCGCGATCGTCGCCATCACCTTCATCTCCACCTATTTCACGGCGCCGCGCCCCGGGGGCTTGCTGGATCCCGAGTCCACCGGCGCATCGGGGGCCCACGCACTGGTGTCGCTACTGCGGGACGCCGGCGTGGACGTTGTCGTCGCCAAAACCGTCGCCGACGCCGAACGCGCCGCACGCCCCGGCACGCTGCTGCTGGTGGCGCACACGCAGCGGCTCCCCGACAACAGCCTGCTCGACCGGCTGGCGCACACACCGGGTGACCTCCTGCTGGTGGATCCCACTGCCCGTGCGCGTAGAGCACTGACACCGGCGTTGCGCGCCGGGCCTGCGGAACAGTTCGATATCGAACCGAATTGCCCGCTACCTCAAGCTATCCGGGCCGGCACGGTGAAGTTCGGACCAAGTCACGCGTATCGGACCAAAGACGATGTGGACGCGGTCAGTTGCTACGGCGGGGCCTTGGTCCGCTATCACGACCCCGCCGATCCCGCCGACCCCGCCAATCCCACTGGGCGTTCCATCACCGTCGTGGGCAGCAACCACTTCATGACCAACGACGGCCTGCTCGATCAGGGCAACGCCGCGCTGGCGATGAACCTCGCGGGCGCCCGGGCCCGCCTCGTCTGGTTCGCCCCCCAGCGCATCGAGGGGCGCAACAGCGCGTCGGAATCGATTCTCGACCTGATTCCAGAAAACGTGACCTGGATCCTCTGGCAGCTGTGCCTGGTCGTCGCACTGGTGGCTGTGTGGAAGGCCCGACGGCTCGGTCCGCTGGTGGCCGAGGAGTTGCCCGTCGTCGTCCGCGCATCGGAAACCGTGGAGGGCAGGGGCCGCCTCTACCGGTCACGGCGGGCCCGCGACCGCGCCGCCGAGGCACTGCGCACCGCTACGCTGCAAAGATTGGCGCCGCGGCTCGGACTCGGCCCCGACACCGCACCCGCCACCGTCACGATGACGGTCGCCCAGCGCTGCGGGGCCCCCGCCGAGTTCATTCGGGACCAGCTCTACGGCCCGCCCCCCACCGACGACACCGAATTGCACCGACTCGCTCTGGCACTAGACGACATCGAAAGGCAGGTCGCCCGCTCGTGACAGCGTCCCCTTCCAGTAAGCCGGCCCCGCCCGCAGACGCAGCCCGTGACGCACTGCTGGGGTTGCGCGGCGAGATCGCCAAAGTAGTAGTAGGGCAGGACGGAGTGATCAGCGGCCTGGTGATCGCGCTACTGTGCCGCGGCCACGTGCTGCTGGAAGGTGTTCCCGGAGTGGCGAAGACGCTGATGGTCCGCGCACTGGCGGCCGCACTGCAGCTGGAATTCAAGCGGGTCCAGTTCACCCCGGACCTGATGCCCGGCGATGTCACCGGCTCGCTGGTCTATGACACCCACACCGCGAAGTTCGCCTTCCGCCGGGGGCCGGTGTTCACCAATCTGCTGCTTGCCGACGAGATCAACCGCACGCCGCCCAAGACCCAGGCCGCCCTACTGGAGGCAATGGAGGAACATCAGGTCAGCGTCGACGGTGAGCCGAAAGCACTGCCGGACCCCTTCATCGTCGCCGCCACCCAGAATCCGATCGAATACGAGGGCACCTACCAGCTTCCCGAAGCCCAACTGGACCGATTCCTGCTCAAGCTGAATGTGACTGTGCCGCACCGCGAAGCCGAAATCGCGATGCTGAGCCGTCACGCCCGCGGGTTCAATCCCCGCAACCTGTCAACCATCAAGGCGGCGGCCGGGCCGGCGGAGTTGGCGGCCGCTCGCGCGGCGGTGAGCCGGGTACTGATTGCCGACGAGGTCCTGGGCTACATCGTCGATCTGGTCGGCGCCACCCGTTCGTCGCCCGCGCTTCAGTTGGGTGTATCGCCGCGCGGCGCAACCGCCCTGTTGGCAACGGCGCGGTCCTGGGCCTGGTTGTCTGGACGCAACTACGTCACTCCCGACGACGTGAAGACGATGGCACGGCCGACATTGCGGCATCGGATCATGCTGCGGCCAGAGTCCGAACTCGAAGGCGTCACCCCCGACGGCGTTTTGGAGGCAATACTGTCCTCGGTCCCGGTGCCACGCTAGTGCGCCGGGAAATCGACGGTGCGGCGCAAAGCCAAGCGGTGAGGATATTGTCAGCCCTCTTCGAAGTGCGGCATCGATGGCGCTGACCGGGCGATGCGGACTGCTGGCGCTTATCCTCGTTGTGCCTGTCGCCGCATCCGCACGGCCCGCACTGACTTTCGAGGTATTTCTGTTGACCCTGACGGCCCTGGTGGCCGTCGACGTGGCATTTTCGGCCAATCCCCGCAGACTTCGCTACACCCGTTTCCCCGATGGTTCGATCCGGCTGGGGCAGTCCGTTGATGCCGGTCTGCGGATCCACAACGACGGCCGGCGCCCGTTCCGCGGCCAGGTGCGCGATGCGTGGCCTCCCAGCGCCCGCTGCGAACCGCGGGCACACCATCTCGTTATCGGCCCCGGCCAAAGCCGGGTGGTGATCGGCCGGTTGCATCCGATTCGCCGCGGCGACCAGCATGCGGCGGAGGTCACGGCGCGATCGATCGGCCCGCTCGGTCTTGCCGGGCGGCAGCGCTCGCAACCGGTCGCCGGGCATCTCCGGGTTCTGCCGCCATTCCTGTCGCGCAAGCACCTGCCCTCTCGACTGGCCAAGTTGCAGGAGATCGACGGCCTGCTGCCCACTCTGATCCGGGGTCAGGGCACCGAATTCGACTCGCTTCGCGAATACGTCGTAGGAGACGATGTCAGGTCGATCGACTGGCGCGCGAGCGCCCGTCGCACCGAGGTAATGGTCCGCACCTGGCGGCCGGAGCGGGATCGGCGGGTGGTGGTCGTGCTCGATACCGGACGCATGGCGGCGGGGCGGGTCGGCGTAGACCCGACGGCCGCCGACCCCGCCGGTTGGCCGCGACTGGATTGGGCGATGGATGCCGCACTGCTGCTGGCGGCGCTGGCGACACGGGCCGGCGACCACGTCGACTTCCTCGCCCACGACCGGATCGCCAGGGCCGCAGTGTTCGGCGCTTCGCGCACCGAGTTGTTGGCAACGCTGGTCGAGGCGATGGCCCCACTGCAACCGGAGTTGATCGAATCCGACTGGCGGGCAATGACTACCGCCCTCCTGCGGCGTATCCGGCGGCGTTGTCTGGTGGTGCTGCTCACCGATCTAAACCCGGCCGCGCTCGATGAGGGCCTGCTGCCGGCGCTTCCGCAGCTATCGGCCCGCCACCACGTGCTGGTCGCAGCCATCGCCGACCCGCGGGTCGACCAGCTGGCCGCCGGACGCTCGGACGCGGCGGCGATCTACGACGCTGCGGCAGCCGAACGCTCCCGCAACGAACGCCGGGGGATCGCATCCCGGCTTCGTCGCAGCGGGGTGGAAGTGCTCGACGCGCCGCCGTCGCAGATCGCCCCCGAGCTTGCCGACCGGTACCTGGCCATGAAGATGACCGGCAAGCTCTAAACGGGACGCCGAGTGTGAATCTCACGACGCCCCAACGGCGTGTCGCGTCGCAGAATTCACACTCGCGCTGCTCAGCCGGTGGGGACGACGTCCGGTGCGTCCTCCATGTCGCCGGACTCCCCCGCGGCGACCCCGCGCCGGCCGAAGTGGATGACGTAGGCCAGGAACAACATCTCTGCGGCGATGCCGATGGCGATGCGGGCGAATGCCGGTAGCGGTGACGGCGTCACCAGCGCCTCGATCAGTCCCGAGGCCAGCAGGACCGCCACCAGGCCGATGGCAACCGAAACGGTCGCGCGGCCTTCCTCGGCCAGAGCCTGTGCGCGTGGCCGGTCGCCTGGTGAGATCACCGACCAGCCCAGCCGCATCCCGCTCGCCGCCGCCAGGAACACCGCGGTCAGCTCCAGTAGCCCGTGGGGCAGCAGCAGACCCAGCAGCAGGCCGCCCTTGCCGGCGCCGAACATCAGGCCGGCGATCACCGCGACATTCGCGGCGTTCTCCAACAGCACGAAGGGTATCGGCAAACCCAGCAGGACCGACATCGCGACGCACTTGGCCGCTACCCAGGAATTGTTCACCCAGACCTGCAGGGCGAATGCACCCGCGGGGTGAGCGCTGTAATAGGACTCGACGTCGTGATTGATCAGTTCGTCGATTTCCGCCGGCGTGCCGACGAGCGACTGCACCTCCGGGCTTCCGGCAACCCAGAACGCCATGGCCACGACGACAGCGAAGAAGGCCAACGCGGTCGCCAGCCACCACCATCGGCTCCGGTAGGCGACCACCGGGAACGAGACCGTCCAGAATCGGACGAACGTACTGCCCTTCGGAGCGTATGCGCCGGTGACCGCCGAGCGGGCCCGGGCGACCAGGCCCGAAAGCTGGGCTATCACAGTGGAATCCGATGCCGTCGACCGCAGAATCGACAGGTGCGTCGACACCCTCTGGTAGAGGTCCACGAGTTCGTCGATCTGAGCGCCGGAGAGCGACCGCCGGTGGTCGATCAGATACTCGAGCCGATCCCAGGCGCCGCGGTGGGCCAGCAGGAAGGCGTCGACGTCCACCTCCGCAGACTATCTGGCGCAGCCGAGGCGCAGCGGGTCGCCGCCCCGCTCACCTGTAGCGTTCCCAGGTATGTCGGCTGTGGTGACCGGGGACGCCGTGGTGCTCGACGTGCAGATCGCGCAACTGCCGGTGCGTGCGGTGAGCGCAATCATCGACATCACCGTGGTCTTCATCGCCTACGTCCTGGGACTCCTCTTGTGGGCGGCGTCGCTGTCCCAATTCGACGAAGCATTGACCGTCGCGGTCCTGATCGTCTTCACCGCCCTGGCGATGGTCGGTCTCCCGGTGACCATCGAAACCGCCACTCGGGGGCGATCCCTCGGCAAGATCGCGATGGGCCTACGAGTTGTCTCTGATGACGGCGGCCCGGAACGCTTCCGCCAGGCACTATTCCGGGCGCTGGCCGGTGTGATCGAGATCTGGATGATGTTCGGAAGCCCCGCGGTAATCTGCAGTTTGTTGTCCCGGAAAGGCAAGCGGATCGGCGACATATTCGCCGGAACGATCGTGGTGAGCGAACGCGGTCCACATCTCGCACCGCTGCCGCCGATGCCACCGCAGCTGGCCGGCTGGGCCTCAGCGCTGCAGTTGTCCGGGCTCACCCCTGCACAAGCCGAGATTGCCCGTCAGTTCCTGTCCCGGGCAACACAACTGGACTCAAGGGTGCGAGATCGGATTGCCTATCGGATCGCCGGGGATGTGGCTTCGCACATCGCTCCACCACCTCCGCCCGGCGTACCGCCACAGCTGGTGCTCGCCGCGGTACTTGCAGAGCGGCATCGCCGCGAGCTTGCGCGGCTGACACGCTCCTCCGGACCACCCGCGGCCGCTGCCGTGTATCCCCCTGCCCCGCCACCGATTCCCGGTTGGCCGCCGCCTGTTCCTCACCGACCGTCGGCTCACCCATCCCGGCCACGCCGGGAGCCCGACACTGGAGGATTCGCACCACCGGATTAGAACCCGAGGCCGTCGGCGGCCGGGATCTCCACCCGCGTCATCACGCCCGGCTCAGAGCGCCCGGGAAATCCGGGAAATCCGGAAAATCTATGTGCTCTCGACGTCAACCCAGTCCAGGGTCCGCTGCACCGCCTTGCGCCAGCCTGCATACCCGGCCGCACGCTGATCGTCGTTCCAGTTCGGTGTCCACCGCGCGCCCTCCTGCCAATTGGCTCGCAGGTCCGACGGGTCGGCCCAGAAACCCACCGCGAGACCGGCCGCGTAGGCCGCCCCGAGTGCGGTGGTTTCGGCGACTACCGGACGCACGACGTCGACCCCCAGAACATCGGCCTGAATCTGCATGCAGAGGTCATTCGCGGTGATCCCGCCGTCGACCTTCAACACCTCCAGGCGCACACCCGAATCGGCTGCCATCGCGTCCACTACATCGCGGCTCTGGTAGCAGATCGCCTCGAGTGTGGCGCGGGCCAAATGGGCATTGGTGTTGAACCGCGACAGCCCGACAATCGCACCGCGCGCATCGGAGCGCCAGTAGGGCGCGAACAGCCCGGAGAAGGCCGGTACAAAGTACACGCCGCCGTTGTCGGCCACCTGCCGCGCCAACGCCTCGCTCTCGGTGGCACCCCCGATAACGCCGAGTTGATCCCGCAGCCATTGCACCGCGGATCCCGTCACCGCTATCGAACCCTCAAGTGCATAAACTGGTTTCGCGGTCCCGAACTGGTAGCAGAGGGTGGTCAGCAGCCCGCTGTCCGACCGGACGATCTTCTCACCGGTGTTCAGCAACAAGAAGTTGCCGGTGCCGTAGGTGTTCTTGGCCTCGCCGGGACCCAGGCACACCTGACCCACCATCGCCGCATGCTGGTCGCCGAGCATGCCGGTGACGGGCACCTCCCCGCCAACCGGACCGGCTCCTGCGGTAACACCGAAAGGGTCCATTGGAGAGGATGATTCGATTTTCGGTAGCATCCGACGGGGTATGGAGAAGAGCTCGAGTAGGTCGTCGTCCCAATCCAGAGTCTCCAGGTTCATCAGCATGGTCCTGCTGGCGTTGGTCACATCGGTCGCGTGCACGCCGCCCCGCGTCCCGCCGGTCAGGTTCCACAGCACCCAGGAGTCGGGGGTGCCGAACAGCGCGTCGCCGGATTCGGCGTCCCGGCGCACTCCCTCGACGTTCTCCAGGATCCACTGCAACTTCCCGCCCGAGAAATACGTCGCTGGGGGCAGACCCGCCTTGCGGCGGATCACCTCACCGCCTCCGTCGCGATCCAGCGCAGCGGCGATCCGGTCGGTGCGGGTGTCCTGCCAGACGATCGCGTTGCAGTAGGGCCGTCCGGTGCGCCTGTTCCATACCAGCGTCGTCTCCCGCTGGTTGGTGATGCCAAGTGCTGCCAGATCTTTCGGCGCGACCCCGGAGGAATTCATGGCCGTCATCAATGCCGACGCGGTGCGTTCCCAAATCTCGATCGGGTTGTGCTCGACCCAGCCGGCGCGGGGCATGATCTGCTCGTGCTCGAGTTGATGACGGGCCACTTCGGTTCCGTCGTGATCGAAGATTATGCAGCGGCTGCTGGTGGTGCCCTGGTCGATGGCTGCGACGTAAGCCGGGGATGCCGCCAACTGCCCCTCGCCCCTCTCCTTCGATACCGCGAACCTGGGCTGGCCGTGGGGTCAGACGCTGGCTGAGACGTCTACATCCACGTTGCCCCGGGTGGCCTTCGAATACGGGCACACCTGGTGGGCTTTGTGAACCAAGTCCTCGGCGACACTGTGTTCCAGACCCGGCAGGTACCCGGCAACCTTCGCGGTCAGCCCGAATCCGCCCGCGGAATCCTTGCCGAGCCCAACCTCGACGCTGACACTGGTGCGATCATCGAGTTTGACCTTCGCACTACCCGCGACCAGACGGAGCGCGCTGAGGAAGCACCCCGCGTATCCGGCGGCGAACAGCTGCTCCGGGTTGGTGCCCTCGCCGCTGCCGCCCATCTCCTTCGGCGGACGGGTTTGCATGTCGATGCGGCCGTCGTCGGATTTCACCCGGCCGTCGCGGCCGCCACCCGTTGCCGTGGAAGAAGTGGTGTAGAGGACTTGGATGCTCATGGACTCGATCATGCCAGGTCGAAGTCAAAAGCCAATACGGCTAACCGAACCAACATCGGCTCGCAGCCCTCAGGGAACCCGCGGCGGACTGCCGGGTGTGGTTGGGGCGGGTTCACCCGGTGACGGATGCGCGGCGGGCGGGACGGCGGCGGGCGCACCGGAACCATCCGGGGCGCCTGGATCTCCGGGGGCACCGGGCATCATGCCCGGGTGCGGGGCGCCCGGGAAGTGCGACTGCCAGCCGGGGCCGCCGGGGTGGAACATGCCGTGCGGGTGGTGATGCCGGTGGTGCTGGCACTTCCAGCCACCCGCGGCCATCGCGCCGGCGAAGAACACGGTGCTCGCGATGAAGACGATGCCGGCGACGATCACCACCCAGGCCGCCACCTTGAAGAGTTTGGGAGTCTGCTGGGCCGGCGGCCGTGCTACCACTGTGGAGGACATCGGGGTTGTGGAGGGCGTCGGGGTCGCGGGATCTTCACTCATGGCACCCATCATGAACGATCCGCCCTCGGCGGCGGCTTTGCGCAGGCTATGTAACCGCTGTGAGTTCAGCCGTCAGCCGGTCGGCCGCCGGCGGCCATCCCGTCGCATCGGCGCGCGTCGGACGACTACCCGACCAACAGCTCCGCGATCTGAATGGTGTTGAGCGCCGCACCCTTGCGCAGATTGTCTCCGGACACGAACAGCGCCAGGCCGCGCCCGTCGGGCACCCCGGGATCCCGGCGGATCCGCCCGACCAGCGAATCGTCGGCGCCCGCCGCCGCCAGGGGTGTGGGCACGTCGACCAGCCGCACTCCAGGCGCCCCGTCGAGCAGTTCGCGGGCCCGCTCGGGTGAGAGCGGCCGGGCGAACTCGGCATTGATCGACAGCGAATGACCGGTCAGCACGGGCACCCGCACGCAGGTTCCACTAACCGATAAATCGGGGATGCCGAGGATCTTGCGGCTCTCGGAGCGAAGTTTCTGGTCCTCGTCGGTTTCGCCGGAGCCGTCGTCGACCAGCGATCCGGCCAGCGGTACCACGTTGAACGCGATCGGCGCGACATACTTCACCGGAGCCGGAAACCCCACCGCCCGCCCGTCGTGCACCAATCGCTCGGCGTCATCGATCACCGCACGTGTCTGGGCCGCCAGTTCCTGGACACCGGCCAGTCCGCTGCCCGAAACCGCCTGATACGACGACACCACCAGCCGGGTCAGCCCGGCTTCGTCGTGCAACACCTTGAGCACCGGCATGGCGGCCATGGTGGTGCAGTTCGGGTTGGCGATGATGCCCTTCTTCAGTGGTCCGGCCAAGCGCACGTCCCGCTCGAAGTTCACCTCCGACACCACCAGCGGCACATCGGGGTCTTTGCGCCAGGCCGACGAATTGTCGATCACCGTCACCCCGGCCGCGGCGAACCGCGGGGCCTGCACCCTCGACATCGCTCCGCCCGCGGAGAACAGCGCAATGTCCAGGCCGTGCGGATCCGCGGTTTCGGCGTCCTCCACCTCGATCTCCCGGCCGCGGAATGCCAGCTTGCGGCCGCGCGACCGGGCCGAGGCGAAGAACCGCACCTGCGATCCACCGCCCGCCGGGAAATCGCGTTCTTCCAGCAATGTGCGCATCACCTGGCCGACCTGGCCGGTGGCACCGACCACCCCGATGGCAACCATCTACCGGCCCGTCCCCGCGTAGACCGTCGCCGCCTCGTCGCCACCGAGCTCGAATGCCTCGTGCAATGCCACCACGGCCTTGTCCAGCTCGGTGTCGCGGCACAGCACGGAGATCCGGATCTCGGAGGTGGAGATCAGCTCGATGTTGACACCCACGGCGGCCAGCGCCTCGCAGAACGTCGCCGTCACACCGGGGTGGCTGCGCATGCCCGCACCGATCAGCGACACCTTGCCCACGCGGTCGTCATAGAGCAACTGGGCGAAGCCGATCTCGTCCTGGAGCGACTCCAGCTTGGCCACCGCTGTCGGTCTGCTGTCACGCGAGCAGGTGAACGTGATGTCGGTCTTGCCGTCCTCGACCTTGGAGACGTTCTGCAGCACCATGTCGATGTTCACGTCGGCGTCGGCGACGGCCCGGAACACCTGGGCGGCGTAGCCGGGGATGTCGGGAATGCCGACGACGGTCACCTTGGCTTCGCTGCGGTCGTGGGCAACGCCAGTCAGAATGGGGTCTTCCATGGATATGTCCTTGATCGATCCGGTGACGACGGTGCCCGGCTTGTCCGAATACGACGACCTGACGTGCACCGGGAGGTTGTAGCGGCGGGCGTATTCGACGCAGCGCAGCATGAGCACCTTGGCGCCGCAGGCCGCCATTTCGAGCATCTCCTCGAACGTAACGGTGGCCAGCTTGCGGGCGTTGGGCACGATCCGGGGATCCGCGCTGAAAATGCCGTCCACATCGGTATAGATCTCACACACGTCGGCCCCCAGCGCGGATGCCAGAGCGACGGCGGTGGTGTCCGAGCCGCCCCGACCCAAAGTGGTGACGTCGCGGGTGTCCTGGCTGACCCCCTGGAATCCGGCGACCAGGACGACTCGCCCCTCGTCCAGCGCGGCCCGCACCCGGCCCGGTGTGACATCGATGATCTTGGCGTTGCCGTGGGTTCCGGTGGTGATCACCCCGGCCTGCGAACCGGTGAACGAGCGGGCATGGGCGCCCAGCGATTCGATCGCCATCGCCACCAGCGCATTGGAGATCCGCTCACCCGCTGTCAGCAGCATGTCCAGTTCGCGGGCCGGCGGGGCGGGGCAGACCTGCTGGGCCAGGTCGAGCAGCTCGTCGGTGGTGTCACCCATCGCCGAAACGACAACCACCACGTCGTTGCCCTGCCTCTTGGTCTCGACGATCCGCTCGGCGACACGGCGGATCCGGTCGGCGTCGGACACCGACGATCCGCCGTACTTCTGCACGACGAGCGCCACTGCAATGTTCCTGTCTCGGGGCCGGGGGCCGGGGGCCGGAGTTCGGGGGTACTCCGTTCAAGTCCCCACCAGGATACGGGGCGGCGCATCTCGATTTCCCGCGAGCGTGACACCACAGTCACCTACGGCGGCGACCGCAGCTCCAACCCCACCCCCACCCCTCGAACGTGACACCACAGTCACCTACGGCGGCGACCGTGACAGTGGTGTCACACTCGGCGGCGAGCCGCGAGCGGCGGGGGGCGAGCGGCGGGGGGCGAGCGGCGGGGGGCGAGCGGGGGGGGGCGAACGGCGGGGGGCGAGGGCGAGGGGGGCTGAGCGGGGGCACGCCGCGGGGTTTTGGCCCGGGCGCCGACCGCGCTAAACTTCTCGACGTGCAGCGGGTGCTCCTCCTCGGACGCCGCGACGGGGTCTGATCGAGACCGGCAACCCGTCGCGGGGGTTCGCGACGCGCCGGTCTGAGGTTCCCTCACCCACCCCGTTCACCCCTGGAGCATCAACCGTGACCATCTCCGATTCACCCGACGCCTATGTATCGGCGCGCACCGTCGTCAAACCCGCAGGCCCGCCCAGACCCGGCCAACCAGTCTGGAATCCGCAGCGCGCTACCTCGATGCCGGTCAACCGCTACCGGCCGTTCGCCGAGGAAGTCGAACCCGTCGGTGTCCCCGACCGCACCTGGCCGGACCGCGTCATCGAACACGCGCCCCTGTGGTGTGCAGTGGACCTGCGCGACGGCAACCAGGCCCTGATCGACCCGATGAGCCCGGCCCGCAAGCGCCGCATGTTCGACCTGCTGGTCCGCATGGGCTACAAGGAGATCGAGGTCGGATTCCCCTCGGCCAGCCAGACCGACTTCGACTTCGTCCGCGAGATCATCGACGACGGGGCCATCCCCGACGACGTCACCATCCAGGTGCTGACACAGTGCCGGCCCGAACTGATCGAGCGGACATTCGTGGCCTGCGACGGGGCCCCGCAGGCGATCGTGCACTTCTACAACTCGACCTCGATCCTGCAGCGTCGGGTGGTGTTCCGCGCCGACCGCGCCGCGGTGCAGGCCATCGCGACCGACGGTGCCCGCAAGTGCGTCGAGGAAGCCGCCAAGTACCCGAACACCCGGTGGCGGTTCGAATACTCGCCGGAGTCCTACACCGGGACCGAGCTGGAATACGCCAAGCAGGTGTGCGACGCCGTCGGCGAGATCATCGCACCCACCCCCGATAACCCGATCATCTTCAACCTGCCGGCCACCGTGGAGATGGCCACCCCCAACGTCTATGCCGACTCGATCGAGTGGATGAGCCGCAACCTGGCCAACCGGGAGTCGGTCATCCTGAGCCTGCATCCGCACAACGACCGCGGCACCGCCGTCGCCGCGGCAGAGCTGGGCTTTCAGGCCGGGGCAGACCGCATCGAGGGCTGCCTGTTCGGCAACGGCGAGCGCACCGGCAACGTCTGCCTGGTCACGCTGGGGCTGAACCTGTTCTCTCGCGGCGTCGACCCCCAGATCGACTTCTCCAACATCGACGAGATCCGGCGCACGGTGGAGTACTGCAACCAGTTGCCGGTCCCCGAGCGTCACCCCTACGGCGGCGACCTGGTCTACACCGCGTTCTCCGGCAGCCACCAGGACGCCATCAACAAGGGCCTGGACCAGATGAAGGTGGATGCCGACGCCGCCGACAGCGACGTCGAGGACATGCTCTGGCAGGTCCCCTACCTGCCGATAGACCCGCGCGACGTCGGGCGCACCTACGAGGCGGTGATCCGGGTCAACTCGCAGTCCGGTAAGGGCGGCGTCGCCTACATCATGAAGGCCGACCACGGCCTGGCCCTGCCGCGCCGGCTGCAGATCGAGTTTTCCCAGGTGATCCAGAAGCTGACCGACGGCGAGGGCGGCGAGGTGTCGCCCAAGGAGATGTGGGAGGCGTTCTCCGAGGAGTATCTGGCCCCGGTGCGGCCGTTGGAGCGGATCAAGCAGCGCGTCGACGCACCCGAAGACGACGACGGGACCACCGCCATCACCGCCACGGTCGGAATCGACGGCGTGGAAACCGAGATCAGCGGCACCGGCAACGGCCCGCTGGCGGCATTCGTCGACGCGTTGAGCACGGTCGGTTTCGACGTGTCGGTGCTGGACTACTCCGAGCACGCGATGAGCGCGGGCGACGACGCGCAGGCAGCTGCCTACGTCGAGGTTTCCGTCGAGGGCCGGCACGCGTCCGGAAAGACGGTGTGGGGTGTGGGCATCGCGCCGTCGATCACCATCGCGTCGCTGCGGGCCGTGGTGTCGGCGGTGAACCGGGCGCTGGGCTAGGCCGGGAAGAAGACGTCTGACGGGAGGTCCCCCGGGGATCGGCCGACGTTCGGAGTCGGGCGCACATCAGCGATTCCGGTGAAACAGTCGCAGCGGGCAAGCCGCGATCGGCACCCGCAATGGCCTACCGTTGGCCCCAGGGCTTCAACGGGACGGAGAGCCATGCTCGGGTTCGCAATCGTTGACCGGCAGCCGACTGCTGAGGCAACAGCTGTATGGCTCACCAGCCGGATTGACGATCCCGCCGACCGGCGCAAGGACGACAGCGGTGAGCCGAAGGGCGTTCGCGCCAACCACACCAATGCGGTCGTCATCTCCCATGATGACGACCGGCACGATGCCAAGGTCAGATCGCTTACCACCGACCGGGTCGTCGTCCTCACCGACGGCACGACGCCGCCGTTGCCTTTCGTCAATACGCTCGGCGTTGAGGTGTTCGACCGTCTCATCGAGGTGACGCGCGCCCACCAGCAGCGCATTTCCGACGCGGTCGCGGCCGCACGTACGCCGAAGCGGAAGCTCTCCGATCCCGACTTCCCCATGGCAATCCCCCACCTTGTCACCGACCAGCGCGACGAACCCGCCTACCGGGCCCTGTCGGTCGCCAACTACGTCGCGCGCGTCTGGGAGGCGTGGCTGGCCACGGATGCCCATCGGGCCCGTCGCAGCATTCCAACCGGGACCAAGACCGGCGAGCTGCCGCCGATCATGCCCCAGGAACTATGTGACCCGGCGATCACCGAACTACCGCCCGAGTTCGCGGCCCTCGCCACGCCGGAGCCGGTGTCGTAATGCTCGACTACACAGCCATCGACTTCGAGACCGCGAACTCCAGGCGAGGCTCACCATGCGCGGTTGGCCTCGTCCGAGTCCGCGACGGCGCCCCCGTGGCCGAGCGCCGCTGGTTGATGCGTCCACCGGAGGTACTCGACTACTTCGAGGCCCGCAACGTCCACATTCACGGCATCACCGCCGACATGGTTGCCGACAAGCCACGCTGGCGGGAAGTGCTGCCCGACCTAGTCACGTTCATAGGCGATGACGTGGTTGTCGCCCACAACGCCGCGTTCGACACCGGAGTGATTCGGTACGCCTGCGATGTGGACAACATCGAATGGCCGGAAATTCGATTCCTCTGCACCCTGGTCGTTGCGCGCAGGGTGCTGTCATTGTCGTCGTACCGTTTGCCGTCCGTCCTTGACGCGCTGGGCCTGTCCATCAAGCATCACCATGACGCCCTTGATGACGCCCGGGCCGTCGTCGACGTCGTCGGTGGTCTCGCCGTGTGCCAGGGGGTTGATGACCTTGGTGGGCTATCCCGGTCGACGGGTGTGCGCATCGGCCGCATGGCGGGCGGTTTCTACCAGGGCAGCGGTTAGGTGTAGCGACCCAAGAGGTTGTCGACGGCGCGCCTGCTTGAAATGGGGAGGACCTCCTGACGGAGTGGATGTGCCATAGGCGTCCCCCTCAGAACAGCGGCAACTGCGTCTCTGCCGGAGCGGCGCAGGTGAACTCCTCCATGCTGGTGCCTCCGACGACGGAACCGACGTTGTCCAGGAACTGTGAATCCGACACCATCGGCACCCCCAGCCGCAGCGCGTGGAAGCCCTTGCCCTGCCCGGGTGCGGTGTCGTTGCACACCACCAGGGAGGTATTCCGGTCGACGTCGTCGCTGTAGGCCAGGCCGGCGTGCAGAATCCGTTCGACGAGTTCCTCATGCGTTCGCCCCACCTCGGCGGCCAGTGCCACCCGCATCCCCTGCACCAGCGGGCGACCCCGCACGAAACGGCCCGGGTTCTGGTACGGGCATGGCATCCGGGCCGCCAGCACCTTCAGCGGCCGCAACTCGTCGTGGGTGACCAGGCCGTTGGGCCAGTGGTGCCGCATCACCGGATGCACCGGCAGCCAAACATCGCCCGACCGGGCCCGCTCGAGCGCCGCGGCCAGCACGCCGGACAACACCAGCGCGTCGTCGAAGGCGTCGTGGGGACGTCGCTGGCATATCCCCCAGTGCGCGGCGAGTGTCTCCAGGCGCAAGTCGGCAACACCGAGTTCGAGGCGTCTGGCCAGCTCGACCGTGCACATGACCGAGTCGACCGGCAGCTCCACGTCGATCATTTCGGCCTCGGCGGCCAGGAACGAGTAGTCGAACGCGACATTGTGTGCCACCAGGGTGCGGCCCCGTAGCACCTCGACCAGGTCGCCGACGATATCGGCGAACCGCGGCTGGTCCTCGAGCATCGCGGCCGAAAGCCCATGGACATGGGTCGGCCCCGGATCGACTCCGGGATTGAGCAGGCTCACCATCGACTGCTCAACCCGCCCTGCGGCATCCAGCCCCAGCGCGGCAATGCTGATGACCCGGGCCTGTCCCGGGCGTAAACCCGACGTCTCGACGTCGACCACCGCCCAGCCCCCGTCCAGCGCTCCCGCCGGACGACCCCAGGGCGTCGGGTTCATCGTTCGAGGATGACACGCTCAACCGACAGCCCGGGCAAGCGGACGCAACGTGTCTGCACCGATTCGGCCGCAGTCCTACACTCACCCGGGTGACCACCGCTCGCGCACGATTCGCACTTGCCGCTGGGGCATGTGCCCGTTGGGCGTCGCGCGTCACCGGCCGCGGTGCCGGCGCGATGATCGGCGGCCTGGTGGCGATGACGCTGGATCGCTCGGTGCTGCGCCAACTCGGCGCCGGACGGCGAACGGTCGTGGTCACCGGAACCAACGGCAAATCGACAACCACCCGGATGACGGCCGCCGCACTGGGCACGCTGGGATCGGTGGCCACCAACGCCGAAGGCGCCAACATGGACGCCGGGCTGGTCGCGGCCCTGGCTGCCGACCGCCACGCCCCGCTGGCGGCCCTGGAAGTCGACGAAATGCATGTCCCGCACGTCCTGGACGCCGTGCAGGCCGAAGTCGTCGTTCTGCTCAACCTGTCCCGGGACCAGCTGGACCGCGTCGGTGAGATCAACGTCATCGAACGCGCCCTGCGGGCCGGACTCGCCCGGCACCCGAACACCGTCGTCGTGGCCAACTGCGACGACGTCCTGATGACCTCGGCTGCCCATGACAACCCGAACGTGGTGTGGGTGGCGGCCGGAGGTTCCTGGGCGAACGATTCGGTGAGCTGCCCGCGCAGCGGCGAGGTGATCGTCCGCGACCCGGGGCACTGGTATTCCACCGGTGCCGATTTCCAACGCCCCAGCCCGCACTGGTGGTTCGACGCCGAGGACGGCGGCAACCTCTACGGGCCCGGCGGCGTGGTCCTGCCCATGCGTCTGGCCCTGCCCGGTGTGGTCAACCGCGGCAACGCCGCCCAAGCGGTGGCTGCCGCGGTCGCACTCGGCGCGGACCCCGCCGAGGCCGTGGCCGCCGTCGGTGCTGTCGACGAAGTCGCCGGGCGCTACCGGACCGTGCGCGTCGGAGAGCACGACGTACGAATGCTGCTGGCCAAGAATCCGGCCGGCTGGCAGGAGGCGCTGTCGATGGTGGACACTCGGGCGGGCGGGGTGGTCATCGCGGTCAACGGGCAGGTTCCCGACGGGGAGGATCTGTCCTGGCTGTGGGATGTGCGTTTCGAGCACTTGGCCGGCGCGTTCGAGGGCTCCATTGTCGCCGCCGGCGAACGCGGCACCGACCTGGCCGTGCGCCTGGGGTACGCGGGTGTCGGGCACACCCTGGTGCACGACACCACCGCGGCCATCGCGTCCTGCCCGCCCGGCCGGGTCGAAGTCGTCGCCAATTACACGGCCTTCCTGCAACTGAACCGGAGGTTGGCGCGCAATGCCTGACACCGGGGCTGACTCCACCGTCGGCATCGGGCTGCTGCTGCCCGACGTGATGGGCACCTACGGTGACGGCGGCAACGCGGTGGTCCTGCGCCAACGGCTGCTGCTGCGCGGCATCGGCGCCGAGATCGTCGAGATCACCCTGGCCGACCCGGTGCCGGAGTCACTGGACGTCTACACCCTGGGCGGCGCCGAGGATTACGCGCAGCGGCTGGCGACCCGGCACCTGATCCGCTACCCGGGTCTGCAGCGGGCTGCCGCCCGGGGGGCGCCCGTGCTGGCGATCTGCGCGGCGGTGCAGGTCCTGGGGCGCTGGTATGAGACGGCCTCGGGTGAGCGGGTCGACGGTGTCGCGATGCTGGATGCGACGACGTCTCCGCAGGAGAAGCGGACGATCGGCGAGCTGGTGTCCCAGCCGCTGCTGCCCGGGTTGACGCAGCCGCTGACGGGTTTCGAGAACCACCGGGGCGGCACCGTGCTGGGGCCGGATGCCGGCCCGCTGGCGGCGGTCACCCGAGGGGCCGGGAACCGGGCCGGTGACGGTTTCGACGGTGTGGTCCAGGGCAGTGTGGTGGCGACGTACATGCACGGGCCGTGCCTGGCGCGCAACCCCGAACTCGCCGACCTGCTGCTGAGCAAGGTGGTGGGTGCGCTGGCGCCGCTGGAGCTGCCCGAGGTGGACCGGTTGCGCCGCGAGCGGCTGTCGGCGCGCTAGGAGTACTTCTCAGGCCATCGCGCGGCGGCCGGTCAGTGCACGGCCTAGGGTCAGCTCGTCGGCGAACTCCAGGTCCCCGCCCATCGGCAGTCCCGAGGCGATCCGTGTCACGGTCAGGTCCGGGATATCGCGCAACATGCGCACCAGGTAGGTGGCGGTCGCTTCGCCCTCGGTATTGGGGTCGGTCGCGATGATCACCTCGGTGATGTCGACATCGTCGGCCCGCTCTCCGATCCGGGTCAGCAGCTCACGGATCCGCAGCTGGTCGGGCCCGATGCCCGAGAGCGGGTCCAGCGCTCCGCCGAGCACGTGATATCGCCCGCGGAATTCGCGGGTGCGTTCTACGGCCTGGATGTCCTTCGGTTCCTCCACGACGCACACCAGCGAGCCGTCCCGGCGCGGGTCCGCGCAGATCCGGCACCGTTCGTCATCGGAAACGTTGCCGCAGACGGAGCAGAACCGCACCCCGTCGCGGACCTTGCCCAGCGCGGCGGTCAACCGGTCGATGTCCGGCGGCTCGACCGAGAGCAGGTGGAACGCGATGCGCTGCGCACTTTTGGGTCCGATGCCCGGCAGCTTGCCGAGTTCGTCGATCAGATCCTGGACGGGCCCTTCGAACATGCCAGGGTCACAAGCCAATACCGGGCGGAGCAGGCGGAGCGCCGGGGGGTACGGGCGGAGCTCCAGGCGGCACCGACGGAGCACCCGGGCCTGCGGGCGGGGCGCC
>NZ_JBKECZ010000117.1:0-1581 GCF_047975165.1 Mycobacterium sp. | reverse complement strand
TCGTTGCGGACGGTCGCACTGGAGACACCGAGGTTGTGCCTTTCCACCAGGGACTTGGACCCGATCGGCTCGTGGGTGGCGACAAAGTCGGCGACGATCGCGCGCAAAACCGCCAACCGGCGTTCGTCGGCACTGCCCACCCGCTCACCTCCTCGATCTAGACCGGCGGGTCCTGTAGTCATGGCCCGCTGCCGCGTACATTTTACGGTCTCCGCGGGATCCGGCCCGACGGCCGGGCTGATAGGTGGCCGGCCACTCGAAGACACCAAGCGGCTAACCTCTCCGGTAGTCGGCAGTTCCGTCGCGGTTCCGTCGGGCCGGCATCAGGTGACAGCGACCGGAAGCGTAGAGGAATGATCTTCAAAGGCGTGCGCGACGGCAAGCCCTACCCGGATCACGATCTGTCCTACCGGGACTGGTCCCGGATCCCGCCGCAGCAGATCCGCCTCGACGAACTGGTCACCACGACCCGGGTACTCGAACTGGATCGCCTGCTGTCGGAGGACTCCACCTTCTACGGCGACCTGTTTCCGCACGCGGTGCGGTGGCGGGGCGTCGTGTATCTAGAAGACGGACTGCACCGGGCGGTTCGTGCAGCACTGCGGAACCGCACCGTGCTGCACGCGCGGGTGTATGACATGGACGACTCGGGGTAGAGCGCGCCTAGTCCTGCTTGCAGCGTCTAGCCCGACGAGGCTGCCCGGAGCAGTTCCATGGCGGAGTCGCGCGACACGGCCCAGCCGTCCTGGTTGACGAACGTCAGGGTCTGGACGACCGGTGGCGAGATCCTGGGGCCCGAAACCGCGACGTCCGCAGTAGCGCCTCCGTCGGTAGTCGGCTGGACATCGGTGATGTCGAACGACAACGGCAGCTGGCCGTTGTCCGCTGCCTCGTTCAGCTCGTGGTCGGCGACGTGAGCTTCGATGCCTTCGATCCCGCCCTCCACGAGATAGCCCTTCTCCTCGAACGACACGGCGGGGTCGGCCAGCGTATTGAGAATGCCGGTCAATTCGGCAGTGGTTGGCACGAGGATGACCGGAGCCGGAACCGGGGCCGGGTCCTGCGGCAGCGGAGCACCGAAGACGACCGGCTGGACTTGGTAGGAGGCTGGGCTCACGGTGGCGGTTAAACCGGCGGCAACACCACCGATAGCGGCAACGGCCGCGACGCCAATGGTCAGTGACTTCAGATTCTGCATGAGATTCTCCATGGGTCTTTTGTTCCCCCTATTTGTTGGAATGACACATCATGGCACGGCCACTGGCAATTCGGCCTTGTGATATCTGCGACAAATGTGACGGGTGCGATATTTCTTTTGGTTGCGTCGTTGCGTTACGGCCGAGCCTGCCCGCATCGGTATAGCGGTGGCTGGGTCGCAGCTATGGATGCGCTTTGAATGGCCACCCGGTCACGTTCGCGGAGCTGCGCCGGTGCCGCCCGGCCGCTCAGGCGCGGCTCCACGTGATTCGGGGAGCTCCGGCGGTCCCGTCGCGATTCAGGCGCCGGTAGCTCAGCCCGCCCGCGATCGCCATCGCCATCGTCAGCAGCCCGTTGAGGGCTGCGATGACCAGCGCGGCTCGT
>NZ_JBKECZ010000116.1:0-13889 GCF_047975165.1 Mycobacterium sp. | reverse complement strand
GCCAGGCCGCGCCGGGCAGGGTGGCGCCGATCGCGGCTACCAGTCCGGCGTGCGCGTCGGAGGTGACCAGCTTGACCCCGGACAGGCCGCGGGCGGTCAGCGACCGCCAGAACGTCAGCCACCCGGCCCCGTCCTCTGCCGTGGTGACGTCGATACCGAGGATTTCGCGGTAGCCCTCGGCGTTGACTCCGACCGCGATCAGGGCGTGCACGTTGGCCACCCGGCCGCCTTCGCGGACCTTCAGGACCAGGGCGTCGGCAGCGACGAACGTGTAGGGGCCGGCATCCAGGGGCCGAGTGCGGAAGGCCTCCACGGCGGTGTCGAGTTCGGTGGCCATCACCGACACCTGCGACTTCGACAACGACGTGATGCCCAGGGTCTCGACGAGTTTGTCCATCCGCCGGGTGGAGACCCCGAGCAGGTAGCAGGTGGCCACCACGGTGGTCAACGCCCGTTCGGCCCGTTTACGGCGTTCCAGCAGCCAGTCCGGGAAGTAGGACCCCTGCCGCAGTTTGGGGATCGCCAGGTCCAGACTGCCTGCCCGAGTATCGAATTGGCGATGCCGGTAGCCGTTGCGGGAGTTGGTGCGCTCAGCGCTGCGCTCGCCGTATCCCGCACCGCACAGCGCGTCGGCTTCAGCACCCATCAAGGTGTGGATGAACGTGGCCAACAGCTCACGCAGCACATCGGGATGGGCCGTGGTGAGTCGTTCAGCCAGCACGGCGGGCAGGTCGATATTGTGGGTGGTGGTCATCGCGTTGGTTCCTTTGCTCGAGTGACTTTTTTCGGGTCTCTCGAAGAATCACGCGATGACCTTCATTCATTCGGCTACGACACGCCGGTACCGCAGATCAGGTCCGACTCGTACACCACTCTGCTGGACGCAACCGAATGTTGCCGACCATGGTCCCGATGCCCTCGACCGGGCATTGGGCGGGTGGATGCGGGCCCGATCCGTCACCGACACCCGCTAACCTGATGGCCAGTCGTCGATGGGGATATCGCAACAATGCTGGTCCTACACGCGTTCTGGTCGCTTTCCGGTGAGCTGTGCCTGTGGGCGGAGGACGCCGACCGCACGGTGACCAGCCCCAGCGACGCGGTGCGCAGTGCGCGCCCGCATCCGTTCGCCGCTCCGGCCGATGCGATCGCGCCGATCCACGCCGGCAAGCCGGGCACCGCGGTGCTGCTGCTGCCGTCGTTGCGTAAGTCGCCGCTGGATTCTCCGGAGTTGTTCCGGGTCACCCCGCGTCCGGCGCCGCGCACCGACCCTGTATTGCTGCCGTGGACGGTTCCGGTGGTGGCGCTGCCGACCGGGGCGGCACTGGCCGCACTGGATACGCCCGCGCCCGACGTCCGCTACGGCGCGTCGGTGACCTATTTCGCCGAAGTCGCGGCTTTCGCGCGGGATCTGGCGGAGCGCGGCCGGATCCTGCCGGCGCTGGCCACCGACGAACACGGTCCGGTCGCATGCTGGCGTCCGGTGGTGCAGGGTGCCGACATCATGGTCCTCAATGCGCTGATCGCCGCGATGCCGCCGGTCTGCCGGGCCGGGCCGGATGGCTCGGACGCACACGAGCTCGTCACCTCGGCGCTGGGGGCATTCATCGACGCGACAGTCCGCAGGCAATTGCCGGCCGGGCTCGACCTGCTCCCGCCGCGGCGCGGCCGCCGTCCGAAATATGCTCCGGTACAGGAGCTTTGGTTGACAGCATTGACCGCTCCGGATGGCCGTTTCGATGCCGGCCCGCAAGAACTCGACGCGCTGGCCGCGGCACTGGAGCCCTGGGATGACATCGGTGCTGCCCAGCCCGGCCCGGCCAGGGCGATGTTCCGCTTCACCGACGCAGCAGACGCCGACGACGAACCGCCGGAGTGGCGGGTCGAGTTCCTGTTGCAGTCGCACGCGGATCCGAGCCTGCTGGTGCCCGCGGAGCAGACCTGGAACGAAGACGGCGCCCTGCGCCGCTGGCTGGACCGGCCGCAGGAATTGCTGCTGGCCGAACTGGGCCGCGCCGCGCGGGTCTATCCCGAATTGGCGCCGGCCCTGCGAACGGCGCGTCCGTCGGAAATCCGGCTGGACGCCGAGGGCGCCTACAATTTCCTGTCCACCGCGGCGCCGCTGCTCGACGAGGCCGGGTTCGGCGTCCTGCTGCCGTCCTGGTGGGACCGGCGCCGCAGACTCGGCCTTGCCGTGTCGGCATCCACCCCCGTCGACGGAGTGGTCAGTGGCACAGGGCGATTCGGTTGCGAGCAGCTGATCGACTTCCGCTGGGAACTTGCGGTCGGCGACGACACTCTGACCGACGACGAGATAGCCGCGCTCGCCGAGACGAAGGCCCCGCTGATCCGGATGCGCGGTCAATGGGTGGCGGTGGACCCCGACCAGCTTCGCCGGGGGCTGGAGTTCCTGGCGAAGAATCCCGCCGGGCAGGCGACCACCGGTGAGATCCTCGCCATGGCCGCCAGCCATCCCGGCGATGCCGACGCGCCGCTGGACATCACCGCGGTGCGCGCCGACGGCTGGCTCGGCGACCTGCTCAGCGGGCAGGCGGCGCAGTCGTTGCAGCCGCTGGTGCCGCCGCCGGAATTCACCGCGGTGCTGCGCCCCTACCAGCAGCGGGGGCTGTCCTGGCTGGCGTTCCTGTCATCGCTTGGGCTGGGAAGCTGCCTGGCCGACGATATGGGGCTGGGCAAGACCGTGCAGTTGCTCGCGCTGGAATCCGCGCAGCGTCACGACGACCCCGACACCGGGCCGACGCTGCTGCTGTGCCCGATGTCGCTGGTCGGTAACTGGCAGCGCGAATCGGCGAAATTCGTACCGGCGCTGAGGGTTTACGCCCATCACGGCGGCGGACGGCTGCGCGGTGACGCGCTGGGTGAACACCTGGACGACGTCGACATCGTGGTCACCACCTACGGCACCGCGACGCGCGACATCGACGAACTCGCCGGAATCCGATGGAACCGGGTGGTGCTCGACGAAGCGCAGGCGGTGAAGAACAGCCTGTCCCGCGCCGCCAAGGCGGTGCGCCGGCTGGAGGCGGCCAACCGGGTGGCCCTGACCGGCACCCCGGTGGAGAATCGGCTCGCCGAGCTGTGGTCGATCATGGACTTCCTCAACCCGGGTCTGCTCGGCACCTCCGAGGTGTTCCGCACCCGATACTCGATCCCGGTCGAGCGGTACGGCCAGACCGAACCGGCCGAGCGACTGCGCACGATCACCCGCCCGTACGTGCTGCGCCGGCTCAAAACGGACCCGACGATCATCGACGACCTGCCGGAGAAGATCGAGATCAAGCAGTACTGTCGGCTGACCACCGAGCAGGCGTCGCTGTACCAATCGGTTGTCGACGAGATGATGGAGAAGATCGAAAACAGCGACGGTATCGCCCGGCGCGGCAATGTGCTGGCCGCAATGGCCAAGCTCAAACAGATCTGCAACCATCCGGCCCAGTTGCTGCACGATCGGTCGCCGATCGGGACCAGGTCGGGCAAGGTCATCCGGTTCGAAGAGATCCTGGAGGAGATCCTGGCCGAGGGCGACCGCGTGCTGTGTTTCACCCAGTTCACCGAGTTCGCCGAGATGCTGGTGCCGCACGTGGCCGCGCGGTTCGCCCGGGAGGTGGCCTACCTGCACGGCGGCACCCCGAAGAAGCGACGCGACGAACTGGTGGCCCGCTTCCAGGGCGGCGACGGCCCGCCGATCTTCTTCCTGTCACTGAAGGCCGGCGGCACCGGGCTCAACCTGACCGCAGCCAATCATGTTGTGCACCTGGACCGCTGGTGGAACCCGGCGGTGGAGGACCAGGCCACCGACCGGGCATTCCGCATCGGTCAGAAGCGAACCGTGCAGGTGCGTAAGTTCATCTGCACCGGCACCCTGGAAGAGAAGATCGACGACATGATCGAAGAGAAGAAGGCGCTGGCGAATCTTGTGGTCGGAGACGGGGAGGGCTGGCTCACCGAATTGTCCACCGGCGATCTACACAGGCTGTTCGCACTCTCGGCGGGGGCGGTCGGTGAGTAGCTGGTATCCGCCGCCGTCACGGCCGCGTCCGGTCGACGGAGGAATCAAGGCACGCAGCACACGCGGCAAGATCGCCCAGACATGGTGGTCGCAGCGGTTCATCGAAGTGCTGCAGGACATCGGCATGGGCAGCCGGCTGCAGCGCGGTCGCAACTATGCCCGCCGGGGACAGGTCCTCTCGCTGGAGGTGGGCCCCGGCCTGGTCACCGCCGAAGTTCAGGGCAGCCGAGCGCGGCCCTATCGGGTCCGCATCGGTATCGGCGCCTACGACAAGAGCCAGTGGGCGCAGGTGGAGGATGCGCTGGCCGGAAATGCCTGGTACGCAGCCAGTCTGCTGGCAGCCGAGATGCCGTCGGATATCGAGGACCTGTTCCAGACGCTGGGGTTGTCGCTGTTTCCGGCGAGTACGCGGGAGATGTCGATGGACTGCTCCTGTCCCGATTTCGCTGTCCCGTGCAAGCATCTGGCCGCGGCGTTCTACCTGCTGGCGGAGCGGTTCGACGATGACCCGTTCGAGATCCTGGCCTGGCGCGGACGAGACCGGGAGGATCTACTGGCGAATCTGCGGGCCGCCCGGTCCCAGGGGAGCCCCGCAGCCGACCGGGGTGAACCGGCGGGCCGGCCGCTCGCCGACTGCATCGACTCCTACTTCGAGCGCCAAGGCGACCTGCCGCCGCCAAGCCCGCGCGTGATGCCGGCGGTGGCGTGGCTCGATCGCGTCGCCGACGTGCCCGGGGACACGCTCAGGGTGGGCGGACGCCCCCTCGCCGAGGTCCTGCGGCCGGTGTACGCGGCTCTGGGGGATTCCGGCTCGGGCTCGCCGGGCCGGCTCAGCTGAGCCAGTAGTCGCTCAGCGGGTATGTCGAGGCCTCGCGAAGAGCGGTCCGCGTGGACGTCGGCCGCAGCAGTGTCGCCTCACCGCTGGGGTTGAAGTAGTACGATCGCGCCGATGCGCAGTCGCCGAGCCGGAACAACGAGTCACCCAGAAGTTCGGTCATCCGGTCGAGGTAGCGGGCGTTGGCGTCCTCGGTGACTTCGAAAGTGCTTGCGCCCCGGCGTTTCATCTCCGAGAAAAGGCGGTCCATGTGCCGCATCTGGTATTCCATGTTGTTGAAGAAATTCAGCCCGAGGAACCCGTACGGGCCCGACAGCGTCAACATGTTGGGGAAGCAGGGCATCGTCATGCCCTGATAGGCCTGGAATCGCTGGCTGCGCCACCACTTTCCGAGGTTGCGTCCCTGGCGGCCGAGGATCTCGAAGGCGGGGAAGTTGGACTCCCACAGGTCGTAACCCGTCGCCAGCACCAAGGTGTCGATCGCGCACCTGCTGCCGTCGTCGGCGACCACAGCGTCCGGCTCGATCCGGTCGATGCCGGTGGTCTGTAGGGTCACATTGGGTTTGGTGAACGCCTGATAGTAGGTGTTGGAGAACGTCGGGCGCTTGCAGCCGAATTCGTAGTCCGGGGTGAGCCGCCGGCGCAGTTCCTTGTCCCGGATCGTGGCGAACCGGTACATCTTGGACAGGTCACCCGCGGCGATGTTGAGCCGGCGGAAGTACCGGTGATGCACGATGCCCACCAGGATCATGAACTCGTAGATCGCGTCGGTGATCGCCCGGACAGTCCGTTGCGTCATCGGGACGCGGGCGAACAGCCGTTTGGTGCGCGCGGAGAATTCGAAGTCGATCTTGGGCACCGCGAATATCGGTGTCCGCTGAAAGACGGTGACGTGCGAGGCATCCCTGGCCAGTTCCGGGATGAGCTGCACCGCGGTGGCGCCGGTCCCGATGACCCCGATCCGGCGACCGGCGGGGTCGTAGGCGTCGTCCCAGTCGGCGGTGTGGATGACCGTGCCGGCGAAATCCCCGATGCCCGGGATATCCGGCGTGTGCGGCTGGGACAGGAATCCGGTCGCGGTGATCAGGTACCGGCCGGACATCGTCTGCCCGTCGGCCAGGGCCACCCGCCAGACGCGGGCGTCCTCGTCCCACCGCGCGCCTTCGACGGTGGTGCCGAATCGCATGTGGCGGCGTACCCCGTATTTGTCGGCGACGTCGCGGGCGTACTGCTTGATCTCGGTGCCGGACGGGAACAGCCGGGACCAGTTGGGGTTCGGCTCGAAGTAGTAGGAATAGGTGGTCGTGGGAACGTCGACGGCGAGGCCGGGGTAGTGGTTGACGTGCCAGGTGCCGCCCAGGTCGCTCTCGCGGTCCAGGATCACGAAGTCATCCAGCCCCAGGCGCTTGAGCTGGATGCCGGCTCCGATGCCGCCGAGACCAGCCCCGACGATGATCGCGTCGAATTGCCCACCCGTCATAGGCCAGAACATACCGGATATCGGTGCCCGGACCGTGTGAGCTCGGCGGCGCGTGTACCGCATACGCTGGCTGGTGTTCGGTCGCGCCGAACGCGATGTTGCCGTCCGAATACTCGGAGTCCGACCGAAAGGCCAGCCCGCCATGGCGCTGAATCCGCGTCCCCGCCGGTCGGCTCTCTACCTGCCCGGCGACAAGGCCCGCGCGCTGGAGAAGGGCAGGACCCTGCCGGCCGACGTGCTGATCTTCGACCTCGAGGACGCCGTCGGTCCGGACGCGAAAGCGCAGTCGCGTCGCAGCGTGTGCGAAGCGGTGGAATCCGGCGGATACGGTCACCGCGAGCTGGTGGTGCGCATCAACGGGTTGGGCACCGACTGGTACGACGACGACCTGTCGGCGGCGGCGAATTCCGGTGCCGACGCGATCCTGGTGCCCAAGGTCGAGACGGGCGCCCAGGTGCGAGCGCTGGCCGCCGGATTGGCGGCGGTGGGTGCGCCGGAGCCGATGCGGCTGTGGGCGATGGTCGAGACGCCGAAGGCTTTCCTACACATCGAGGAACTCGCCTCGGCCGACGATCGCCTTGCCGCGCTCGTCGTCGGGACCAACGATCTGATCAACGAACTGCACGGGCTGCACGTGCCCGGCCGCGGACCCGTCGTGCCCGCGCTGGCGCTGGCCGTACTGGGTGCGCGGGCGGCCGGCAAAACCGTGCTGGACGGTGTGTTCAACGCGATCGGCGACGACGCCGGGTTCAACGCGGAGGCCCGGCAGGGGCGCGAGCTGGGCTTCGACGGGAAGACCCTGATCCATCCGTCGCAGATCGATCCGGCCAATGCCGTGTTCGGCCCGTCGGAAACCGAAGTCGCCGATGCCGTCAGGATCGTCGCCGCCTATGAACGGGCTCGGGTCGCCGGCCGGAGTGTCATCACCGTGGATGGCCGGATGATTGAAAGCCTGCACGTGCGGGAGGCGCAGCGGATTCGCGCGCTCGCCGAGCAGATCGCCGAACTCGGTGGCCGCTAGCCGCTAGCCGGTGGCTGCGGGCCGCCGGCCGCCGGCGGTTGGCTGCGCGCCGCCAGCCGTCAGTGGGCGCCGCCGAGGTTCACCGTGACCACGCCGGCGACGATCAGCCCGACACCGACCACCTTGGCCGCCGAGAGTGTCGAACCCAGGAACGTCACCGCGATCAGCACGATCGCCACCGTGCCGATGGCCGACCACAGGGCGTACGCGATGTCGGTCTGCATACCCCGCGCGATCGACAATGCCAGCAGGGCGAACGAGACGCCGTAGCCGAGCAGGCAGACCGCCGTCGGCCACAACCGGGTGAAGCCCTCGGTGGCCTTGAGCAGGCTGGTCGCCCCCACTTCGGCGAAGATCGCGACGAGCAACAGCAGGTAGGCCAATTCTCGTCCCCTTCTGCAGACGGATGGTCGAGCGTCTCAGACTATTCCGACCCGTTCGGTGCAGTAGGTTCGGACGGGTCTGGGGAATGTGACGGGGTGGGTGGCATCGGGGCAGGCGTTCATGTCGGCTTTGCCGTCCAACCGGGCGACCACGCGCAGGACCTTGCCGGTGGTGTCGCACGTCACCTCGCGGACGGTCTCGTCGTTGCGGATGGCCATATAGCAATGGCCCACGAAGAGATTGGGAATGAAACAGCGCCGCGTGCCGTCGCGTTCGATCGACAGGTACCTGCTGCTCTTCACCCGGTGATCCGGGCATTTGCCGCTCGCGTCGGCCAGCGCCGCGAATTCGAGTACCGCCTCGGGATTCTGGCAATTGCTGCGCTTCCACCGGGAGTTGTCCAGGATGTCGTTGGTGAAGCACTCGCCGACGGCCGGACGGGAGTGGGTGCTGACGATTACGGCCGCGGTGCCGAGGACACCGGCGGCTCCCAGGGCGAGCAGTACGGCGCCGGCGATGATCATCGCGGTCCCGCCGCCGGTGGCCTTGGGTGGCGGTGCCGTGCCGGTTGGATAGCCCGCAGGATCGCCGGGCGGGTAGCCGGGTGCGGCGGGTGGATAACCCGGCGGTGGGTAACCCTCAGGCGGGTAGCCCTGAGGCGGGTAGCCCGCGGCCCGGGGATCCCGGGCGGCTCGTCGGGAGGCGGAGCGGCTGCGCAACCCGATGATCAGCAGGACCAAACCTACGATGGGCAGCACGAGTGCCCCGGCGATGCGCAATGCCGTGCCGACACCGCCGACCGTTTCGGCGAGGTAACTGATTGTCATACGGGAAGATGTCAGAAGCCACCGACGTTGCAGGTGATGGTGCGGTTCTGGCAGTAGTTCCCAGTGCCGGGCCAGCTGTGCGAGGGGCCATCGCGGTCGCGTGGGTTCAGTGTCAACGCTGGAGACATCTGGAAGATGTCGCTGGTGTCGACGATCGACGGTACGCCGTCGTCGGGGTCCGCTTGTGCGAGACCGGTGCCGCCGAACATCAGCGCGACGCCGACCAGCGCGCCCCCTACCACGGCGGTGAGCGTTGTCCGGGCGACTCGGAGCCGATTCATTGCTCGCCTTCCCTGCGGTGTGCCGGCCTTCGGTGCCTCCAAGTTTACCCCGCGGGCGTGCTCCTGTGGACCCCGGTTGCGCGTGGATGCCGGCGAATTCAGCGGTGCTGCCCGCGTCGCAAACCAGCCACGAACGCACAACGACTCGGCGATGACTGGATAAACAGGGTTCACCCGGGTCGCGATGGTGCCTACCGTTGTCCTCGTGAAGCCGTTCCGTACGGTTGCTCGTCGTGCCGTGGTTGTCGCTGCCTGTCTGGCAGGGGTGACGCCCGCGGCACTGGTGCATGCCGATCCGGCCGCACAACCCGTGGTGCCGGTCGCTGCGGTCGCCGATGGCGCCGTGCCCGCCGGTGAACCTTCCCGGGTCACCACACCGGACGGCTGGACCCTGGCATTGGGCGCCAAAGACGAACGGCAGGTTCCGGTGGCGCCGCTGACCACCGCGGTGTCGTCGCGCGAGTACCTGTCCAGCGGAATATTCGGCGGTTCCCTGAAGGGGCCGGACTCCCCGGAAGGCGTCATCGAAGTCGGCTACGAGATCGGCTGCGGCATCGACATGAGCACCGCCAACGGTGTCACGATGTCCAACAGCGGCGGTTTCGCACCGTCGCTCGGGGCGCAATTGCCGATTGGGCCGGGTATCGAGGGGGCCCAACTGCTCCCGCTGGTCACGACGCCGTACAACGGCGTGGTGAGCGTCGGCCTCAAACCAGGCTTCGTCGTCGTTGTGCCGGTCGTCCGCAAGGAGTTCCGAGGCGCCAACCCCTGGGTGATGATCAGCGACTTCCACATCAAGATCGACGGATGTGTCGGCCAGTCGTTCATCCGCTCCTACGCGACGCTCACCCGGGTCACCGACGAATCCGACGTCGTCCTGTCCTACGTGGGTACGACCAAGGCCGTGTGACGACCCGTTCCGGCCGGTAGACCGGTGGGGCAAGCGACATCTGTGCGCGCCGGGGTATCTGTTTGTGCGGGCCGTGGCGTTGTGTCAGGCCGCTGGACGCGAGCCTTGGCGGTTGATCCTGCGCCAGTGGCGCAGCCACCCCCGTTGACCCTGCGCCCAGGGCGCCCTCCACTCGCACTTTTGCGCCGCCTGCGAAACCACCCCGACCCCCGTTGACCCTGCGCCCAGGGCGCCCTCCACTCGCACTTTTGCGCCGCCGGCGCAGAGTGAATGCTCAGGGCGCTGGGGCGCTGGGGCGCTGGGGCGCTGGGGCGCTGGGGCGCTGGGGCGCTGGGGCGCTGGGGCGCTGGGGCGCTGGGCGCTGGGCGCTGGGTGCTGGGCGGCGATATTGATCCTGCGTCCACGGCTGCGACACGCCGACCATCAGCACCCTGGACGCAGAATGAACTCAACTGCTCCAGCCCGCCAACTGCTCCAGCCCGCCAACTGCTCCAGCCCGCCAACTGCTCCAGCCCGCCATACCGTTCAGGCGGCGGGCCACCTTGACAATCCGCGCGAAGGCCGGCGTGTGCCTTGAGTAGTCTCGTTAACCGATTCCGGGAACCCGCGACGGCGCGGGCCCTGCCGTACCGCGAGGAGGCCCCGATGGGGATCGCACTGACCGACGACCACCGTGAACTCGCCGGGGTGGTCCGCGGGTTCCTGAACTCCGAAAACGCGCGGGCCGCGTCCCGGGAGCTGCTCGACGCGCCCGCCGAGCAGCGGCCCCCGTTCTGGCATCGCCTGGCCGAGCTGGGCTGGCTAGGGCTGCACATCGACGAGGAGTACGGCGGTTCGGGCTTCGGCCTGCCCGAATTGGTGGTGGTGGTCGAAGAGCTCGGACGGGCGGTGGCGCCGGGGCCGTTCCTGCCGACGGTGATCGCCTCGGCGGTGATCGCCAACGGCGCCGGCGCGGAGCAGAAGGCGCGGTTGTTGCCGGGACTGATAGACGGAAGCGTCACCGCCGGAGTCGGTTTGTCCGGCAGCGTAGAAGTTTCCGACGGTGCCGCCAACGGCGACGCCGGGATCGTGCTGGGCGCCGGACTGGCCGGTCTGTTACTGCTGACCGCCGGTGAGGACGTGCTGGTGCTGGACTGCGGCCGGGACGGTGTCTCGGTCTCGGTGCCCGAGAATCTCGATCCGGCCCGGCGGTCGGGGCGCGTGCGGCTGGAGAACGTCAGCGTGGGCAGCGACGACATCCTGCCCGGAGCCGCCGCGTCGGCCCTGGCCCGGGCCCGGACACTGCTGGCCGCCGAGGCCGTGGGAGGGGCGGCCGACTGTGTGGAATCCGCGGTCGAATATGCCAAGGTGCGCAAGCAGTTCGGGCGTACCATCGCCACTTTCCAGGCGGTGAAGCACCATTGCGCGAACATGCTGGTGGCCGCGGAGTCCGCGCTGGCCGCCGTGTGGGACGCCGCCCGGGCGGAATCGGAGGACGAAGCGCAATTCCGGCTGATCGCCGCGGTGGCGGCGACGCTGGCGTTTCCCGCCTACGAGCGCAACGCCGAACTCAACATCCAGGTGCACGGGGGTATCGGCTTCACCTGGGAGCACGACGCGCATCTGCACCTGCGCCGCGCCCTGGTGACCGCGGCACTGCTGGGTGGGGATGCGCCGGCGCGCGATGTTTTCGAGGCGACGGCAGCCGGTGTGGCCCGGGACAACAGCCTGGACCTGCCGCCGGAGGCCGAACAGTTGCGCAGTCGAATCCGTTCCGACGCAGCGGAATTCGCCGCATTGGAGAAGAAGGCGCAGCGCGACAAGCTGATCGCGACCGGCTACGTGATGCCGCACTGGCCCAAGCCGTGGGGGTTGGCCGCCGATGCGGTGGAGCAGTTGGTCATCGACGAGGAGTTCCGTGCGGCCGGTGTCAAACGTCCCGACTACGGCATCACCGGCTGGGTCATCCTGACCCTCGTTCAGCACGGAACACCGTGGCAGATCGAAAGATTCGTCGAGAAGGCACTGCGTAAGGACGAGATCTGGTGCCAGCTGTTCTCCGAACCCGAGGCCGGCTCCGACGCGGCCTCGGTCAAGACCCGGGCCACCCGGGTCGACGGCGGCTGGAAGATCAACGGCCAGAAGGTGTGGACCAGTGGGGCCCAGCACTGTGCCCGCGGGTTGGCCACGGTGCGCACCGACCCGGATGCACCCAAGCACGCCGGGATCACCACCGTCATCATCGACATGTCGGCGCCCGAAGTCGAGGTGCGTCCGCTGCGCCAGATCACCGGCGGTTCGGAATTCAACGAGGTGTTCTTCAACGACCTGTTCGTACCCGACGAGGATGTCGTCGGGGCGCCCAACTCGGGGTGGACGGTCGCCCGTGCGACGCTGGGCAACGAGCGGGTCAGCATCGGCGGCAGCGGCATGTTCTACGAGGCGCTGGCCCCGGAGCTGGTCAAGTTGGCCCAGAAGCAGGCGGACCGGGTGGCCGGGATAGTGGTCCGGGTGGGGCGTTACCTCGCCGAGGAGAACGCGTTGCGGGTGCTGAACCTGCGGCGCGCGGCGCGCAGCGTGGAAGGTGCGGGTCCGGGGCCGGAGGGCAACGTCACCAAGCTCAAGCTCGCCGAGCACATGATCGAGGGCGCGGCCATCTCGACGGTACTGGCCGGGCCGGAAACCGTCCTGCTGGACGGTCCCGGTGCCCTGGCGGGCCGGATGGTGATGGGCGCCCGTGGCATGGCGATTGCCGGCGGCACCTCGGAGGTGAGCCGTAATCAGATCGCCGAGCGGATCCTTGGCATGCCCCGGGACCCGCTGATCAACTGATATGTGGGCACTGTTTGTCAAGAGGCAGGTGAAAGCCGCCCCGGTTTTGCCGGGGCGGCTTTCGTTTGATCGGGGTCGGTTGGTGCGGTGGCGTTCGTTGGTCAACGACGGTGGTGTCAGACTGATATACGCGGGTTGGTTACCGCAAGACGATGGTTCGGCGCGAACGGTGGCTGCTCTCTAGGGACGGGCGTCGCAACAGTATTGCGTGAATGCTGTTGCTGCTCATAGTTGTTACGCAGGTCTAGTTCGCCTACCTCGCTGTCGACCGACCGACTCCGATCAAGTTTGGTTAACCGACGCTCATCTCAGCGTGGCCAGCGACCAGCACCACCCGGCGAGTTGGCGGGCGACGGCGACGTTGGCTACTACATGGGGTTTGTTGCGTTCGTTGAACTGACACCATTGCTGGTGCAGCCGCCGGTTGCCGGCATGGCCTCGGGCCTTGAGTGCGGGGTCGACCTTGGCCCAGCGTGCGCGCATGGTCGGGCCCGGACGACGGTAAGCAGCGCGGTGATGCCAGGCCGCCTCGATCAACAATCGCCGCACGTGAGCGTTGCCGGCTTTGGTGATCGACCCCTGCACCCGAGAGGCCCCCGAGGAATACTCGGTGGGGACCAAACCGACGTAGGCGCCGATCGAGGCGCCGGTGAACCGGGTCCAGTCACCGATCTCCACACTCAACGCCAATCCGGTCAGCGCCGAGATGCCCCGCAAGCACCCCAACCGGTCGACTGAATCAGTCCAGCGCGGTGAGGCCGCTACCTGGGGTTACCCCCGTTTTGTGGACGTCCTGATCGGCTGGGCGTTGCTCGGCTGGAGAGGATGCACTCATGGGTGCGAAGAGGAAGAGTTGCACCCCGAAGTTCCGTGCGGAGGCTGCGCGGTTGGTGATCGATACCGGTCGCACGATCGCCGGAGTCGCCCGTGAGATCGGGGTCGGAGAGGCCCTGCTGGGCCGGTGGGTGGCTGTTGAGCGGTCGAAGTTGGATGATCCTCCTAAGGTGCTTGATGCCGACGGGCGGGCCGAGTTGACCCGGCTACGCCGTGAGGTGGCCGAGTTGCGGATGGACCGGGCGTTTTTAAAAAAAGCAGCAGCCTTCTTTGCGGTGGAGAACTCGAACCGGAACGACGGTTCGCGGTGATCGACGCGCAAAAGGCACACCACAGCATCACCAGGATGACCGAGCTGCTGGCGGTATCCCGATCGGTATATTACGCGAGGGCTGCCCGCCGGGACGCAGCACCGGGGCCGCGGGCGGCGCGCTCCGCGGAGTGGACGGTGAAGATCCGCCAGTTGCATGCGGCCT
>NZ_JBKECZ010000115.1:0-5881 GCF_047975165.1 Mycobacterium sp. | reverse complement strand
CGATGGCTTATACTCAACGTTGTGGTGCATTAAAACGACACCACAACACTCCATATAATGTATAGCTACAACTCGCATTTTAACCAGCTTCGGCTTCTGCTTTATTTTTTTCGCCCCACGCAACAAGATTTTCAAATTGGTCTTTCAAAATAGATTTTACCAAATCGTGATTTCCAAATTCTTGAACAAGCCTAAATTGCAACCGCTCTTTAATTTCATCAATGTATTTAGTGTTCAAAACTATGTCATTGATAATTTCGGCACAGGCGTCTGCCCTTCCTTTTGCTCGCCATTTTTCAACCGTCCTCTTACTGTTCTTGTAATGGTCATGGCTTTCTGACCACAGTTTTTTGTACTTTGACAAATTCATAATTCTGTTATTTTGCCACCGCTCAAAAAAAATAAAGCGATGAGGGTTATTGTTTTTTAATTAAGTTTTGTTCTAATTCCACGCTACACATAATATGCCTGTCCGTTATACCATATTTTTCCAACGCTCGGAAAGTTCTCGTTTAGTGGCTTCGGTCATCGCTACTACCTTTGGTTCCTCTAGATTGATTTGTCGGCCTATTGCCTCAATTCTCTTTAGATTTTCCTTAATATCGCCGCTTATCGGGTGTGCTATGTATGCTACTTTCATATTAATGGAGCGTGAAACCCACTCATAACGAAGTATGGGCGGGAGGTAAGCGACACGCTAACGCCTTTAATCCTTAACAAATTTAAAATTATTTTCTGATATAAGAAACTTTTTGTATTTTTGTACGTATCTAATAATAGATGAAACTTACATTGAAAATTAAACTTTTGCCTACTGATGAACAGGGTGGCTTGCTTCTCGATACGATGAAGAAAGCGAATGATGTTTGTAATGCCATTTCTGATGTGGCTTGGCAAGAAAAGGTTTTCAATAATTTTAAACTCCATCACAAAGTTTACCATTCTTACAAGGCTACATTTCAACTTAGCAGTCAAATGTTGATACGGCAAATTGCTAAAGTTGCTGATGCCTATAAGTTGGACAAGAAAACCAAACGTACTTTTAAACCGCTTGGAAGCATTGCCTACGATAGTAGAATAATGACGTACAAGCCTAACAACGTAGTTTCTTTGTGGTGTATAGGCGGTAGACAGAAAATAAACTTTGTTTGCCATAATTCTAACTACATCCCTTACATCAAAGGTGAAGCCGATTTGGTTTACAAAAAAGGTAAGTTTTACCTTTTTCAAACCGTTGACGTTCCCGAAGAAGATATTGAAGATGTCGAAAGTTTCGTTGGTGTGGATTTCGGTTTGACGGACATCTGCGTAACTTCTGATGGGGTTAAGCATTCTGCCGATAGACTTAACGCATACCGTGAACATCGGCAAAAGGTTCGGAGTTCTATCCAAGCAAAGGCAGACACTTCTAAGCGTTCTACTAAAAGGAATTGCAGAAGATTGTCTAAACGGCTTCAAGGTAAAGAGAGAACTCACGCTCAAATTGTTAACCATACTATTGCAAAATCTATTGTTCAATCTGCTAAAGAAAGTGGTAAGGGAATCGCTATTGAAGACCTTACTGGAATCCGATTCACAAGCAAAAAACGAAACAAAAAATTTCGTACCAAACTTGGTAAATGGAATTTCTCTATACTTAGGAAGTATATTGAATACAAGGCTTTGCTCAATGGTGTTCAAGTTGTGGCTATTGCTCCTGCATATACTTCTCAGACTTGTAATAGTTGCAAACACATTGGAAAAAGAACCAACAAAGTGTTTAAATGCACTAACACAAATTGCAAAGTAGATACTATTGATGCAGACTATAACGCTGCTCAAAATATATCTTTGCTTGGGGCATCCGTAAATATGCCTGAAAAATCGACTATGTATTGCTCTTTGCATTCGTTGTTGGGTTTAAAGCCTGCTCCATCGCTTTGCGTGGGTGGGTAGTTTACTTTACCCCGTAATCTTCCAATATTTCCAAAATCCTTGCTGTCGGCACCGCTTCCACCATAATCCCCTTATCGTCCATTGTCCTACTCTCCATGGATATATCGTCCAGCAAGGCCTTTTCCCTCATGTTTTCCCGCTTATTGCGAACGTGTACGAACTTTACGTCCAAGTTCAGCACGGTAAGTGCCTTGGTAAGTGTAAAGAACGAGAAACGCGGCCTTTTGTCCTGTAGCATGTTACAAAGTTTAGGATAGCTGTACCCCATTAATTCTCCCATAAACCTAAGCGATACGCCCATCCTTTTTTTTTGGAACCTTAGTATCTGTATGGCCTCGTAATGTTTGGCCTTTGCCCTGTCCGTTACTTCCTGTCTTGTCATTACGTTATTATTTTTTAGATAGGCTTATCCCGAACGCTTTAAAATAGTTTGTGTCGTAGTTCCTTCCCGTATATCTCCAATAGACTTTATTTATACATTCCCGAACGAACTGGCACTTTAATATTTCAGCCATGTGCAATATTATATGAAAAGTGTCCGCAACATGTCTGCCGTTAGATACCACGTTTAAAACGTCATATTTTTCTTCCGTTCCCATTTTCGGCCATATATGTTTTAGCACCTGCGATATTGCTTCTTTTTTTTGGTGCAGCCTTGACGTATGCAGCTCTATTGCATATTTTGCCATAAAACTATGTCTTTCCATTTTTCCCCAATCGTAATGCATGTACATGTTTACGTATGGGCTTGGATGGTTCGCTAGGAATAATTTGATACTATACATAATTTTAGTTTAGTGTTTTTAATCTACTAATGCTCATAGCACTCGCCCGTTGTAAACAATGCTACTTTAGCGGTTTAATTGGCATCCAGTGTGTAATTGATTGCCCAAAAAATGAATCCGGCCCGAACATTTCCCATTTATACGGCACAAGGTTATTTCCGTGTTCATCCTCACTTTTGTAAATATTATGTCGCTCACTTTCGGTATATACAAGTTTATCACGATTATTATTATAACGTTGTCCACCTTCTTTGGTTCTTGGTACTTTTCCTTCTTTCATTAATTGCCTGTCTTTTTTAGAGAGTCCTCTAATTAATTTAACCACTACACAATTAACGTTCGATTGGTCTGTGCTATCGTTCCAAGCTCCCCTATTGTGCCTTGCAAGTACATATTTACCTTCTTCTGGTAATTTATCTTTTGTGCTAATCCAATTCATTTTTTTGTTTTTAGGATTTTATTTTCTCCGCTAATACCTGTCGTTCGTTCAACGTCATTTCGTTGAAGTCCTTTTTGTTTACGCACCATCTACCGTTTATTACCCGGATATAGCCGTGTTCGGCGTCTTTTCCGCACTTTGGATATATATGTTCCATAATTGTCTGTATTTCTTTTTTAAAATCGTGTATTTCCCCCATATAGGTTTTTATATTAGGACCTTGATAATCAATGTTATAGCTATTAAAAACGCCGTGAACGATAGTAGCAGTACATCCCCGTCATCAATTGCCTGTGGTTTCTTTTTTTTGTTTTCCATAGTTTGTCCTAGTTTTCGTAACCCAAAATGTCAAGGTCTTGTTCATACTCTAGTTTGTTTGCGTACAGATAGCTCCATACATCGTCCCGGCCCACGTCTATAGCCCATGTTTCCGGACTTTCGCATATTTTTTCCCCTTTTACCTCTGCCCTGTTTTCTGAAAACATACTGCTTTCAATGTCGCTTATTAACTCCAGATGGTTTATTTTATGGCTTTCTATGGCTTTTAACCGTTTTTTTGATAGTATCATTGTTTATTGTGTTTTTAGTTGTTTCAACGCTTCAAAAAATTCTGCCTTGGTTCCCAAAAAAACAGGCTGCCCGTTGTTGTATATCTCGATATTGACCTGTTCGCCGCCAATAACAGTAATATAGTCGTTATCATGCCTCAAAAACACCGTGGCAGCCTTTTTATTTTCCTTGTAGTTTATGGAGCCTCTAACGCTCCTTGTTTTAACCTGTATATTTTTCATTTGATTTTAATATTAACGCATTTTTTAAAGACTTCGCCCGGAAACGGTGCCACGTTGAACGAAGTACCAACGAAGTAGTCCCGTAATTGCTTCATGCTTGCCGCTCCGTTTACGCTCGTAGTGTAGTTGTACTGCGGGTCGTCAAAAATTACTTCGACGGATTTAAGTCCATTGGGATTGGTGGTGCCCTCTTTTGATTCCTGCACAAATGATAAATGTGTTTCCATTTTTTTTAGTTAAAATAATAGTGATTCATTAGATATTGTATGGCTTCCGCTTCCCATGAAAATCGGAGAAACAAATCCCTTTTGGATACTCTTTTAAATTTGTTGCTCACAACATCCAATTCCTTGATGTATTCAACTCCCGTCTTGTCGTATGACTTTAAAAGGCCTACCAATGTCAGTCCATCTTGGAACAAAAACATGCTATCTGTAGATTTGTATCGGAACTTGATAATAAAGTTCCGAATGTCAAGGTTTAATGATGATGGTGTTTTTTTGTTTTTCATGGTCTTATGTTTTGAATAGTTCAGACTTTGACATTTTTTTTAGTTCTTGTGCTTCAAAGAAAAGCCCCAAATGCCTCCCGGTCGTATTGGAATACCATCCGAAAACATTCATTTCTCCGTTCAATAAATCATATTCCGCCACTTTTGTAGTGTACGAAATAAGGTGTTTCTTAGTCCCTACAATTTCTACAGTCGCCTTATTGTTGGATCCTGCTAGGATGTATCTTTCTGTATTTTTCATGATTTTGTATTTTTTATTTTAGTTTTTAATTGAATTTCAATTACACGTATCGCAATACCTCCGACAAGGCCTTCCAAAACATCAACCCGGCCAACACAAAAAGAACACATGCGTTAAACCACATCGAAACCCTATACATGCCATACCTAAACCTATAATCCAATACTACCCTGTTAAACCTAAAATTCGTTTTCATCTGTCTTTGTTTTAAAAATTACCGTTTTTGTTTGTTTTTATTAATCTAATGCTATATAAGACACTTTAAATAAGCCAACCATTAAGACCATCACCCAAGCCGTGAAAGCTCAACACGGATCCCCAAAGTAGCCATCGCAGCGTTAAAGCTAATCCCTGTGTCCCTTACCATGATCCTGGCCAACTCTACACGGGGATTCCTTACCCTGCCCTCGTGCAACTTATATCCAACTCGCAAGACCCTCTTGCGCTTGACCTTCTCAACAACACTAACTTCTTTTTTGATACCCCGTTTTTTTTCAATACTCGTTTTCATCCTTTTTACCTGTTTTAATGTTATACTTTATTTTATCGTTTTTTTGGTAATCCCCCGAAACACCCGTGTTTATTGGGGTTCCCACCGTTTTGTTATCCAAAAGTAGTAATCGGTTCGATGAAAAAAAAACATTTTTTATACTATTTCGTTATGATTTTCGCAAAGAAAATAGATTTTCCTTATACTTCCAATAAATACAGGCTATCGCAAAGGATGTCAAATACAACTAATCGCTATCTTTAGGGTTTATTCGTTTGTAAACGTTTGTAAACGGATGGGATTTAAGAAAGGGTTTAGGGTGGGTATTGCTGCAAAGACACGCCCACACGTGCGTAAATACGGGAGCTCGCAAGGTTTTGACAAAGTTCGAGGGGCGGGAGTAAAGACGATTTTTAACGCATGAACATCTTTAAATATGCGAGGCCAAAGTTGTCGGACGATTGTCGGACAAAACGAGGTGTATAAATTCGGTATTTTCCTTTTAATCAGTCGGTTAGCATGGTTTGGGAGTGACCTTAGTAGGATTCACAAAATTAGTTGGCACGAAAATCAGGTAGAAGCTGCACGAAAAAGTCGGAAATCTGTGCGGGCGATGACTGAAAACGTACCCCGTGGGTCTTGATTATCCGTTTTTCTTTTGGACCGGTGTTGCGTATTATATGGGGGAT
>NZ_JBKECZ010000114.1:0-1512 GCF_047975165.1 Mycobacterium sp. | reverse complement strand
TGGAGTTGATGAAGGTATCTGGAGACGTGTCAAATTAGTTCCGTTCAACCTTAATTTACAACCACATGAAAGAGATAAAAAACTTGATGAAAAACTATCTCTTGAGTTACCTGGTATTTTAAATTGGGCAATTGAAGGCTGCTTGAAATGGCAACGTGAAGGGTTACAAGAACCACTTGTAGTAGCAGATGCAACAGGGAAATACAAAGAGGACATGGATATATTAGCACCTTTCCTTTGGGAATCTTGTTACATTGATGAACCTGAAAATGAAGAAATCAAAATTGAAGCAAAAGAATTGTATAACGTGTATGACAATTGGTGTTTCAAATCTGGTGACCATGCGTTAAAGAATAGATCGTTTTACAGAGTGTTAGAAACCAAAGGATTCAAGAAGAAAAGAGGTGCAAAAAATAAGACATTCATAATGGGTATAACTTTGAAAGAAAGAGCACCGGTTACTAACGGAACAAAAAAGGTTACAGAAAGTACAGAAAATAGCTTTTTTAAGGTCGTTGAATAACAATTATTTTTTTTAGTAACTTTTAGTAACTCGTTAAAAAGTCAGTAATACCAATGGTTTAGAGACTATTATTTTAATTTAGGTTATTTAGGTTATTTGTTTTGGTATTAATTAAAAAAATAAAAAAATAAATATATATATAAGAGTGTAATGTCCAAACGCGATAACCGTAATAACCCATTTTTTAAGAAAGTCAGTAGTGTCAAGGGTTCAAGTGTGTTACTAAATGATTTTTTCCGTAACTTTTAGTTACTTTTCAATACCAATTAGTTACTTTAAGAGATAAAAAAATAACAAAAAATAACTTTATTGGGGTGAAAACTTGGAAGTTTTAGAAATTCTAAGTCAAATTTGGAAATCAGGAGCAGATATTTATCTTGATCCAACTGATAAGCGTGTAGCAATAAAAAAACAAGAATTAATTCCAAAGCAAACCATGGAATTAGCAGAGCAGCATTTTCAACAGATTGATGAATATTTCAAATCATGGATTGGTGTAGGTGCAATTGAATTAACAAATTTAAAAGTATTTCATCAGTTTTGTGGTTGGAAGAATAATAAAAAAATATTTGATTGGCTACAAGCTGATGAATATTCAACAAAGCTAATTTATGAATGGACAGTTATTTTACATAAAAATGGCTGGAACAATCATTTTGAAGATTATCGGAAATATGAAAATGACGAATCAAAATTATTTTCTAAAGAAATTCATAAACGAGCAGTTATCTTTTATAAAAAGTAGGTGATGAATTGATTAGTTACAAATACACGGATAAAGAAATAGAAAAAATTATGAAATCAATGGTAGTAATTGTGGATACTCGTGAGAATGTGAATGGTCATATCCTAGAATACTTACGAGCAAAGGAGATACCTTACAAACTTCAAAAATTAGATACTGGTGATTATGGCTGCATGATTCCACGGAATGAGGAATTTGGTATTTTACGAGATACATATCTTGATTGTCGAGTAGAGCGTAAGGC
>NZ_JBKECZ010000113.1:0-3206 GCF_047975165.1 Mycobacterium sp. | reverse complement strand
CTGCCTCGTACTTATGCTGTTGTTTACTTATTGCGGCCAACAAACGACTGAAGATACCGCTGATACTTTGGACGTAAGCCCAACACCCGCGATTGGAAGTACCTGCGAAGCGCCATGTTGGTTCGGCATAGTACCCAATGTAACTACTCGACAAGAGGTTGTGGAGTTCCTTGAATCTGGCAAAATCACCAAACCTGCTGACCTAAGCTTCTATGAAAACAGTGAATACAACGCAGACATAGCGTACTTCTATCTCGATAATAGCGGAGAGACGGAATATCCGCCCCCAAATGAACTTGGTAGTACAGTAAATATCTGGTTTGACAAGGGGGTAGTAAAAATCATTGACATGGGGCCTCGCACGATACGGCCTATGTCACAGATCATTGATTTATATGGAGAGCCGGATCGAATCGTGGTAATGGATAGCACATCGGAGGAGGTTGTATACGCAGCTCGCCTATTATATTATGAAGGCATTGATATACGGTTTTCAATCCTTGAGGGATCAACAGGTTATTCCGTGCAAGATGACTTTGCAGAACTGAGCGACAATATGCGCTTAACTAGTATCACATATGTGGGGCCAGTTACTGAAGAAACATGGGGAGAGTTGTTCCTTGTTCCACAAGATTCTCTGTCGCGGATGCCGTTTGAGCAGCTTGTCGAGAGTTCAAGTCCGTGGAATGGGATGGGAATGTATCCACTGTTGACGTTGCCGGATGATATAGATCAATTTCAGTGATCGTCACGCATACAATCACCAAGTTCTTTATTTTACCCTACCGCCGCGCCCCCGCCCTGTCCATCAGCGCAGGGGCGTGGCGATACGACAACGATCTACATCGGCGACTACTACGAGTACACGCTGACCAGCAGCGGTATCGGTCTCGGTGGTTCCACCCCGCCGCCCCGTCCAATGACAACTAGAATTGGACATTGACGACAATTAGAAATGCCCATGAGGGAAGCTGACATAGAATGCTCTTAGCAACGAGCTAAGGGAGGAACTATGACAGCGACAGAAACCCAAGTGAGGATTTTAATGCAAGAAAGAAAGTCAGGAAAGACGCAGGAACAAGCCGCCGCCAAGGCGAATCTGCGCAGCCGAAAGACGGTGGCCAGATATGAAAAGCTGGAGCAGTTTCCGAGCGAACTGAAGCAGCCAAGAACGTACCAGACGCGAGAGGATGCGTTCGCATCGGTGTGGCCGCAGATCGAACAGATGCTGGCAATGACACCGGAGTTGGAGGCGAAAGCGCTCTTTGAGTGGCTCTGTGACGAAAAGCCGGGGCAATACAGAGAAAGCCAGTTGCGGACATTCCAACGGCGCGTGGAACGCTGGCGCGGGCTGAACCAGGGCCAAGTTGCAAGCCTAGATCAAGTGCGAGTACCGGGTGAGAGCATTCAGGTGGATGGCACATGGATGAGCGAGTTGGCGGTGACGATTCAGGGCGAGCCGTTCAAGCACATCTTTATCCACTGCGTACTGCCCTACTCGAACTGGGAATGGGGACGAGTGGCCCAGTCAGAGTCACTGGTGGCTGTGCGGTTGGCCTTGCAGAGTAGCCTGCGCAAAGTGGGCTATGTCCCCCAGATTGTGCAGACAGACAACAGTTCGGCTGCAACGCGGCGCTTGGGCATCAATGAGGAGGACGAAGCAGGCAAGAGCCGCGGATACACCAGCGGCTATCTGGCATTGCTGAGCCACTACGGACTGCAACCACAAAGCACCCATGTGAGTAGTCCCAATGAAAACGGCGATGTGGAATCACAAAACGGCGCCCTGAAACGGGCTGTCAACCAGTATTTGCTGTTGCGGGGTAGTCGGGACTTTGCGGACATCGCCGCCTACGAAACCTTTCTTTTCGAGGTGATGGAGAAACGCAATCGTGGGCGACAAGAGCGGCTGGCCGAAGAGCTGGCTCTCATGAAAGCGGTGACGGCCACGCCGCTGGCGACCAGCATTGAGAAGAAGGTACGCGTCAGTCGCGGCAGCCTGATTCAGCTGCAGCGCAAGAGCTACTCCGTCCCGACATCGTTGATTGGCAAGGAGGTGACAGTCCGCATCCAGGAGTGGACCATCGACATCTATTATGCCGGCAAATGGGTCGAACGGCTGCCTCGGCTGATCGGTGCCGAGCGCCATCATGTCAACTATCGACATGTTATCGACTCGTTGCTGCGCAAGCCGGGCGGATTCCGGCGCTATCGCTTTCGGGACGATCTCTTTCCGCGACTGATATTTCGGCGGGCGTGGGAGCAACTGCAAGAATGGCATACGCCGCGGCAGGCCGATATTATCTCTCTGCAGATTCTGAAGCTGGCGGCCCGCACGCTGGAAGATGATGTAGCCGCTGTGCTGAGTACGCTTGTCGCATCGGGCGAGCAGTGGAACAAGGAGGATGTTGACAGCCTGCTGGCACCGGCACCAGTTGTCGTCCCCCAGCTTGAGAGCGGCAGCGTCGATCTTAGTCGCTATGACAGGCTACTTGAGGGGGTGAGTCATGAACTCGCATGAACAACTCCGTAGCTATTGCAAGAGTCTGCGGCTGCCCAGCATGGCGGCGGCGCTGAGCGAGACATTATCGCAAGCAGAACGGGAAGCCTGGTCTGTCGAGAACGGCTTGCTGCATCTCTTTGAACAGGAAGTGGAAGGGCGCCGCCGCCGTCGCATCGAACGCTTCATGAAACAATCGCAACTGCCGCCGGGCAAGACGTTGGCCCACTTCGACAAGCAGCGTTTGCCGCTGCGCCTCCAACGCCTGTTGTCCCAGCTTGAGAGCGGAGATTTCATCGACAACGCGCAGAATCTGCTCTTTTTCGGTCTGCCCGGCACCGGCAAGACGCACTGCGCCGCCGCGCTTGGCCATGCCCTAGTCGAGGCGGGACGCAGCGTGCTCTTCACGCCAACCTTCATGCTTGTGGGACGGCTGCTGCGGGCCAAGCGGGACTACGATCTGGAGCGGGAGTTGCGACGGCTGGATCGCTTCGAGGTCATCATTCTTGATGATATCGGCTATGTCCAGCAGAGTCGGGCCGAGATGGAGGTGCTTTTCACCTTCTTGGCCGAACGCTACGAACGGCGCAGCCTGATGATTACCTCCAACCTTGTCTTTTCAGAGTGGAACAAGATCTTTCAGGATCCGCTGACGATGGCAGCCGCCATCGACAGGATTGTGCATCACAGCATCATCATCGAGTTT
>NZ_JBKECZ010000112.1:0-5826 GCF_047975165.1 Mycobacterium sp. | reverse complement strand
GTCCCGGTTGGCCTTCTCTCCCGCACTGGTCGGAGCGGCCACCACCGAACTAGCCGGCATCGGCTCGAACGTGAACGCGGCAGCCGCTACCGCTGCCCTGCCGACCACCGAAATCCTGACTGCCGGCGCAGACGAAGTCTCGGAGGCGCTGGCAGCCCTGTTCACCAGCCACGGACAGCAGTTTCAAGCGGTGGCCGGCCAGCTCTCGACGTCCTACGGGCAGATGGTCGGGAACCTGACGGCAACCCTGAATACCTATACGACCACCGAGGCCGCCAACCTGTCGCAACTCGCGTCGCCGGCCGCAGTCATCAATGATCCCATCCGGGAGTTCACCGGACGCCCGCTGTTCGGCGACGGCGTCAACGGCTATACCAACGCCCAGGGGGTCGGGACGGCCGGCGGGGCCGGCGGATGGCTGTTCGGCAACGGCGGCACCGGCGGCACCAGCACCGCCGAAGGAGTGACCGGCGGCGCCGGCGGGTCCGGCGGCCTGTTCTTCGGCAACGGCGGCACCGGCGGGACCAGCACCTTCGGTGGCGGCACCGGCGGGCCCGGCGGGACGGCTGGCCTGCTGTTCGGCAACGGCGGCACCGGCGGGACCAGCGGACCGGGTGGCGCGGGCGGTATCGGGGGCGGCGGCGGCCTGCTGGGGCAGGCCGGTACCGCCGGTGTCAGCACCGCGCTGGCCCCGAACCAGATCCTCATCCGCACCGGTTCGTGGGGCAACCCGGAGTTGAACATCTCCGTGGGTGGCGGACCGAGCCTGCCGGTCGTGCTGGATTCCGGCGCGTCGGGTCTGGTGGTACCGCCGAATTTCGTCGATCTGGCCAATTTGGATCCCGTGATGAATGGACAGCACCAAGCGACCGGTGCTGTCAGCTATGGCGGCACCCTATTCATCAACTACGACGTCTATTCGACGACCGTGAATTTCGGAAACGGGATCGTCACCGACACCACCAACGTCGGCGTGGCCACCTCGGCCTATCATCACGTGATCAACAATCCGAGTCACCAGATCAGCGACCTCGGTTCATTGCCCGTCTACCTGGGTATCGGCCCCAACAACCCGTATCCGTTCGCCACCTCGGTGATCGAGGCGCTACCGGATCACCTGGACGATGGCCTGCTGATCAACCTGCCCCGCGGCTTGGCGGAGTTCGGCCCCAATCCGCTACCCGATTCCGCAATATCGGTGTCCGGCTCACCGATAGCGGATGTTCAGGTGTCCCTCAACGGGCGTCCCGCGATTCCCACCAGTGCGTTCCTCGATTCCGGTGGCGCGCTGGGCGCCGTGCCCGAATCATTGGTGACCGGTTCGGGGATCGGCAGCCCGGGCGGCGGCGGCCAACTCCCGGCGGGAACGACCATCGCCGTGTACGCCAGCCAGGACGACGGTGGTCACCTCCTGTACACCCAGACCGTCTCCGCAGACCACCGCCCCTACGTGTTGACCGGGCAAAACGCACGGTTCAACACCGGGTCCTACCCCTTCTCGCAAATGCCCATCTACATCTCCAACGAGAACCCTTCCGCCACGATCGGCGAGGGCGGCGCAACGATCTTCCCCGGCTAGAATCCCGCCGTCACCGTTACTCGGCCAGCTGCAGGCAGACCGCCAGCGCCCCCGCCCCGACGTGCACGGCGAGCGCAGGGCCCAGCGGTGTGACGATCGCCGGTTCACACTGCGGCAGGCGTTCGGCCAGCGCGGCCGCCACCTCGCGGGCACCCTCGGGATCTGCGACATGGTGCACGGCCAGCGCGGCAGCACCGTCGGCGACCGTGTCGCAGACCTCGTCGAGCATCACCGCAATCGCGGCCTTGGCGGTCCTTATCCGTTGGGCCAGAACAAGTTCGCCTTCATCGATAACCAGCAGCGGCTTGAGTGCCAGCGCGGTTCCCAGCCATGCCTTGGCGCCCCCGAGTCGGCCGCTGCGGCGCAGGTTGTCCAGTCGGCGCACAACAATGTAGGCGTGGGTGCGCGCCACAGCGGCAGTCGCAACACCGGCAACGGCGTCGAGGTCGGCGCCGGACCTGGCCGCCCGAGCGGCGGCCAAGGCCGTGAAACCGGTTCCCATCGCTGCCGACTTGGAGTCTATAACCCTTACCGCGGAACCGAATTCCGCGGCGGCAAGCTCGGCGGCCCGCCACGTTCCCGAAAGCCCGGACGACATGTGCACGGCCACCACGCCGTCGCCGTCGCTGCCCGCCAGGGCGCGCCGGTAGGCCGCGGACAACTCGGCCGGCGTCACCGCGGCCGTGGTAGCCGGACGCTTGTAGACGTCGTCGGGAATCTCGTCGACACCAACGCGCAGGTCAGTCCCGTCGATCAGAATGTGCAGCGGCGCTTGGTGTATCGCCCACCGCTCACACACGTCCTGCGGAATGCGCGACGAACTGTCGGTGACCACCGCGACGGTCACGGGAGGCCGCCGTTGGCCACCCCGGCCTCGGTCAGTGCTTTGAGCATCAGTTCCGCGACTGCCTGGTGCGCCTCGAAGTTCCAGTGAATCCCGTCGGGATTCCCTCGCCCACCCATGATCTCGTCGGCAACCGCGGCTTTGAGGTCGACCAGCGGAATATGTTGGCGTTGCGCCCATTGCGTCACCGCGTCCACGGTGCCGGCGCGACCACGGTGCACCCTGCCGTAGGTCTCGGCAATGTGCACCGACGGCAACGACGCCACCATGGGTATTCCCGGGCGGTTGAAATCGATTGCCGCACGGGTTTGTTCCAGGTACTCCGCCGACAGGTGCGGGGGTAGTGCGGACCGTGCGACCGGCGACAGCCGCGGCTGCAGCCAGCCGTAGCCGTCGCGCGCCCAGCGCCGCAGCCACGGTGGCCGCAGGTAGCGGATGAGCTCGCGCAGTGCTGTCGGCAGCACCGACGGCAGCGAATCCATTCCGCTGGTCGCGAAGATCACCGCACCGGCCCGCGGCAGCGCCGCCCAGGCCCGCGGGTCCTGGGTTGCCGCCCACCACACATCCCGACAGGTCCAGCCGATCCGACCGATCAGTTCGACATCCCAACCCAAGTGGGAACCGACAATATTGGGCCAGATGCGCGGATCGTCGGCGGGCAGCCCGCCGGCGGGTCCGTAGTAGGACAGCGAGTCGGCGAAGATCAGCAGTGTCGGCCGGGCTACGGCGGGCGGCTCGGCGGACATCTCAGAGGACATCGTTGGCCACCTGCGCCGACGCGTTCCACACGTCCAGCCGCCACCGGATGGCGTCGAAACCAGCCGGCTGCGTGGCGTCGTCGGCCTCATCATCGCTGTGGCCGCTCACCTGCACCCAGCTGCAGTTGCCCATGCCACCGAGAATCGGCCAGTTGGCCACCGGCAGCTTGAGTAGCGCGGCCGATAGTGCGGCGATCAACCCGCCGTGGGCCACCAGCACCACCGGGCGCTGAGGCGCGGCGTCGCCGCCCCATTCCGGCGCACCGGCCACCAGCTCGGCGACCAGCGGCAGACTGCGGTCGGCCACGTCGACGCGGCTTTCACCGCCGTGCGGCGCCCAGGTGGCGTCTTCGCGCCAGGCCAGCCGGGCCCCCGGGACCTCTGCATCGATCTGGGCGTGCGTCAGGCCCTGCCAGTCGCCCAGATGGGTCTCCCGCAGCCGCGGGTCCACTCGAATCGGCACACCGGTGCGTTCCCCCAGCGTTGCCGCGGTGTCGTAGGCGCGTCGCAGATCCGAGGACACGATCAGCAGCGGTTGCAGTTTGCCCAGCACCTCGGCGGCAGCCACCGCCTGAGATCGGCCGAGTTCGCTCAGGTCGGTCTCCAGCTGGCCCTGCATCCGACTGCCGAGGTTGTAGTCGGTCTGCCCGTGCCGCAGCATCACCAACCGGCGCACCCTCATGGGCCCTCCGCGTCTGGTTCGTCCGGCTGCACCGGTTGTGCCGGCTGCGCCGTCAGATCCACCTCAATTACCGGGCAGTCGCCCCACAGCCGGTCCAGCGCGTAGAACTCGCGGTCATCCCGGTGCTGAATGTGCACCACGATGTCGCGGTAGTCCAGTAGCGTCCAGCGGCCCTCGCGGGCCCCCTCCCGGCGCGCCGGTGAGTGACCGGCCCGGCGCATCTTCTCCTCGACCTCGTCGACGATCGCGTTGACCTGCCGTTCGTTGGATGCCGAGGCGATCACGAAACAGTCGGTGATGACCAGCTGCCCGGACACGTCGATGACCAGGACGTCGTCGGCCTGTTTGGCTGCGGCGGCGGCGGCCGCCACCGTCGCCATCTCGATCGCCTCCGGGTTCGCGGTCATCCGGTGGGCTCCCCCTCGCACCCGCGATACAGCCGCCGCTTGGAAACGTACTGCACAACACCGTCGGGCATCAGATACCACAGCGGCCGGCGATCATGGGCGCGCTGCCGGCAGTCGGTCGAGGAGATCGCCAGGGCGGGCACTTCGACCAGGGTCAGCGTATCGGCGGGCAGCTCACCGAGGGCGTCGGTGATGTGGTCGTGGTGCAGTTCGTATCCCGGCCGGCTGACCCCGACGAACCGCGCTAGGGCGAACAGTTCCTCCCAGCCACGCCAGGACAGAATGGAAGCCAGCGCGTCTGCGCCGGTGATGAAATACAGTTCGGCGTCCGGGTTGCACGCATGCAGATCCCGCAGGGTATCCCGGGTGTAGGTGGGGCCGGCCCGGTCGATGTCGACCCTGCTCACCGAGAACCGGGGGTTGGAGGCGGTGGCGATCACCGTCATCAGGTAGCGGTCCTCGGCGGCGGACACCCGGCGTTCCTTCTGCCACGGCTGGCCGCTGGGCACGAACACCACCTCGTCGAACTTAAACTTGTCGGCGACCTCACTGGCGGCCACCAGGTGGCCGTAGTGGATGGGGTCGAACGTCCCCCCCATCACCCCCAGCCGCCGCCGTTTTCGCATGGTTGGCAAGCTTACTGGACCAGCGGCAATGGCCCCCGGCGCCGGAAAACAGTGCCGATGGTGTACAAGGAATGCTGTGGAAGACACGACGACAGGCTCCGCAGACCGGACGCACCGGTGGAGAGCCGCCGTGACCAAACGCGTCATCAACCGCGCCGCGGCCAGCGGAGAGATCACACTGCCCGCCGTCCCGGGCATGATCGACGAATATCTCCAGATGTGCGACAGCACCTTCGCCGCCCTCGGCCGCCAGTTCAACGACGAAGAACTGGCTCACTTACGCGAGGTCCTGCGCAACCAACTAACCGCGGCCTACACCGAATCACAGCGGTCCAACATCGTCATCACCTACAGCACTGACGCCGGGAAGAACCTGCAATACCAGGTCAACACCCGGTTCTTCACCGTTGCCGAGGCCTACGAGAACTGGGTCGCCACCAGAGAACCTCCACTGTTCGGCACCCAACCCGACGCCCGCGTGTGGGCACTGGCCAACGAAGCGGCCGATCCCAGGAGCTTTCGGATTCTCGAAATCGGCCCCGGCCCCGGCCGCAACGCACTTCCGCTGGCACGCCGCGGACACCCCGTGGAAGTGATTGAGGTGACCCCGAAATTTGCCGAGATCCTGCAAGCCGAGGCCCAACGCAACGCAGTCGATATACGGGTCATTGTCCGCAACGTCTTCGAAACCACCGCCGATTTGCGGAATGACTACCAGCTGATCGTGCTGTCGGAGGTGGTAACCGACGTCCGGACAACCCAGCAGTTGCGCAGCGTGTTCGAACTCGCCGCACAGTGCCTCGCACCCGGAGGTCAGTTGGTGCTCAACACCTTCGTGTCGCGTCTCGGCTACCAGATCGAGGATGTCGCGCGGGAGTTCGGGCAACAGGCCTACTCGTGCATGTTCTCGCCCGAGGAGACGGCGGCCGC
>NZ_JBKECZ010000111.1:0-8214 GCF_047975165.1 Mycobacterium sp. | reverse complement strand
GCGCGGTGCTCGACGACGGCTTGCGCTCGTCGGGCAGCTGGATCTCGCCCAGCCCAATGCGGTTCTGCAGGCGGCGCATCCACCGTGGCGCCCACCAGCAGTCATCGCCGAGCAGCTTCATCACCGACGGCACCAGGAACATCCGGACAACGGTCGCGTCCAGCAGCAACGCCGCCATCAACCCGAACGCCAGATACTTCATCATCACCAGGTCGGAGAACACGAACGAACCGGCGACCACGGCAAGCACCAGAGCCGCAGCCGTGATCAGGCGCCCGGTGGTGGCGGTGCCGATGCGGATGGACTCCTGGGTGGACAAACCGTTCTCCCGCGCCTCCACCATGCGGGACACCAGGAACACCTCGTAGTCGGTGGCCAGCCCGTACCCCACGGCCACCACCAGCGCGATGATCACCACCATCAACGGCGTCGGGGTGAAGTTGAGCAGCCCGGAGCCGTGGCCGTCGATGAAGATCCAGGTGAGGATTCCCATCGTGGACGCCAGCGTCAATACGCTCATCACCGCGGCCTTGATCGGCAGCACCACCGAGCCGAACGCCAGGAACATCAGCAGCATGGTGGTGCTGATCAGCACCACCACCATCAACGGCGCTTTGGCCACCAGGCTGTGGATGGAATCCTGTTCCAGGGCGGGCGTGCCGCCGACATAGATCTCGATACCCCTGGGTGGGGTGATCAGGCGTAGCTCGTCGATCTTCTTGGCTGAGTCGGCCTGGTCGATCAGCCCGTTCTGCAGCACCCGCACCGACGGATCCTTGCTTGCGTCGGGAGCTTGCGCCCGTTCGTGCCACATTTCCTTCGGGTTGTCGTCGGGCTTGATGAACCCGCTGATCTGCATCGCCTTGCTGCGGACGTCGGCGAGCTGCCGGTCGGTGACGGGCTGGCCGCTGTCCGACTGGATCACCAGGGTCAGCGGGTTGGTCCGGTAGCCGGGGAACAGTTCGTCGAAGTGTTCCTGGGACTGGCGCGCCGCGTTGTCCGGCGGCAGATACTTCTCGCTCATGCCGCCCAGCGACATGTTGCCCAGCGGGATGATCAGCAGGATCATGCCGACGACGATCGGAATCGCGAATGCCAGCGGACGCTTCATCACGAAGTTCGTCAGCTGGCCCCAGAAGCCGGCCTCGACTTCTTCGCGGGTCTTGGTCTTCTGCAGCCGGTCGGCCAGCCAGTTCAGGAAGGTCCGCGACACGTTCCAGTCACGCAGAAACGGAACGCGGAAGGCGGTCCGGACACCGAGCGCGTCCACGTGTTTGCCCAGCACACCCAGGCAGGCCGGCAGCAGCGTGATCGACAGGATCGCGGCCAGCGTGACCGCCGTGATCAGTGCGTAGGTGAGCGATTTGACGAAACCCTGGGGCAGCAGCAGCAGGCTCGCGCCCGAGGCGGCGATCAGGACCGCCGAGAACACCACCGTCCGACCGGCCGTCATCACGGTGCGCCGAACCGCGGTGTCGGTGTCGTAGCCCTCGGCGATCTCCTCGCGGAACCTGCTCACCACGAACAGCCCGTAGTCGACCGCGATGCCCAGGCCGATCAGCGAGACGACCGGCTGGGCGAAGAAGTGCACCGGCCCGAACATTGCGATCACTCGCAGGATGCCCTGCGAACCGGCGATGCTCAGCCCACCGACCATGACCGGCAGGGAGGCCGCGACCGCGCCGCCGAACACCAGGAACAGGACCACCGCGACCAACGGCAGGGCCAGTACCTCCATGCGACGCTGGTCGGTGGCGATGGTGCCGGTCAACGCACTGGCGACCGGTTGCAGCCCGGCGAGTTGGACTTTGCCGCCGTCGAGGTCCTGCAGCGCCGGTTCGACGTCGTTGTAGTTGGTCAGGATGGCGTCGTCGTCGTCACCCTTGAGCGGGATCGACACGAAGGTGTAGTGCTTGTCGCCGGTGGCCATCCCCTTGATCACCAAGTTGGTGCTGTCGGGTGCACGCAGATAGCCGGCCCAGCCGAGTATCTGATCCGGGTAGTCGGCGACCAGCTGATTGAGTTCGCCGGTGACCTTCTTCGACCAGGCAGGGTCGTCGACGGTCTTGCCGTCGGGGGCTTGGAAAATGGCGACGATGTGGCCGGTCCGGTCGCGTCCGTAGACCTCGTCGCCCAGGATCGACGCCTTGACCGACTGGCTGCCGTCGTCGTAGAAGCCGCTCTGGGTGACGTGGTCGCCCAGGCTCAGCCCGAAAACGCCGCTGCCCAGGCTCAGCGCCACCGTGACCGCGATGACGACGTACCGGTATCGGTACACCGTCCGACCCCACCAGGCGAACACATAAGCTCCTTTACTGGATCGCGAGCGACCCGCGCGTGGCGCTGCATTGCGGTGCGGCGCTTCTAGGTTGTCTGTGGCGCATTGTCAGTTCACGCACGCGGGGCCAACAACGAGGACAGCGGCCGGAAGGGCTGCAGCCATGCCCCCTGCTCCGGTAGCGAATCCAGACCGATTCGCGGCAGCGGCCCCCGGAAAACACCGGCGATGTCTTCCAGGTCGACGAACTCCAGGCTATCCGACGCTAGCGCCCAACTGGTGTATTCGCGAAATCCGAGCACCTGAACAGGGGTTCCGTCGCGGGCCACCTCCTCCAGCGGTTGCCGGAAGGCCTGGCCGTCGGCGGAGGCCACCATCAGTGCGGCGAGGCCCTCGCGGCGACGCAGATCGATGTGTTCAAGCATGTCGCTGTCCACGTCGCTGTCCTCGTCGACCTTCGGCTTGGCGAAGACGGCGAACCCCACGTTGCGCAGCGCGTCCACCCACGGGCGGACCACCTCGGCGCTGCCCGCGGCGATATTGGTGAACACGGTGGCCTCGGGTTCGATCCGTGTGCCGGTCGTCCCGGTCGTCCCGGTCGTCCCGGTCGTCCCGGTCGTTCCGGTCGTCCCGGTCGTCCCGGCGGAGTCGGCGGCGGCCGCGACCTCGGCGGTACGGGCCAGCAGCCAGCGGCCCAGTGCGTCGAACCGGGGTCGTTCCGGCCCCGTTGGCCGGCGACCGAGGATCGAACCCAGACCCATGTCGAGGTTGGGTGCGTCCCACACCAGCAGAACTCGCCTGACGGGCTTGGAGTAGCCGGGCCGGCCGCCCTGTCGCACGTCCCCGTCGCGTGCATCTCCGGGTGACGCGGCCTGTGCGCCGGCATCGGGCAGGCGCGGGGTCGCTTCTTCGATAAGACTCATCTGCTCATCCGGTTTCGTGTTTGCGCCAGACGAACTCGCTGACGGGGCTGCCCGCTTTTCGGGCCTTGGTTTCATACTTGGTGGCCGGACGTCCGACCGAGATCGGGAGCGTCTGGTTCCCGGTGTCGGAGCTGGTCGGCTGGGTCACGCGGGTCAGCTTGGGTTCGGCGTCGCCGACGGCCGCGCTGTGCTCGGCATAGCCAGGATGGTCGGTTGCGGCGTGCAGTACGCCACCGGTGACCAGGCGGTCGGCGATCAGGGCGACCGTCCCGGACTGCAGCAGCCGCCGCTTGTGGTGCCGCGCCTTGGGCCACGGGTCGGGGAAGAAGATGCGGACACCGGTCAGCGAATCGGGCGCGATCTGGCATTTGAGCACGTCGACTCCGTTGCCGCGGATCAACCGGATGTTGCCCACCTCGGCATCGTCGATGGCGCACAGCAACTGGGCCAGGCCGCGCCGATAGATTTCCACCGCGATCACGTCGATTCCAGGCTCGGCCTGCGCCATCGCCAGGGTCGACGTCCCGCTGCCGCAGCCGATCTCGAGCACCAGTGGCGCGTCCCGGCCGAACCAGGCGGCGGTGTCCAGAGGTCGAGCGGTGCCGGACGGGGCATCCTGGGCCACGCCCTGGCGGCCGAGGTCCGGCCAGCGACGTTCCCAGGTTGCGCGCTGGGCATCGGACAGGGCTGAGCGGCGCGAACGGAAACTGGTCGCCGGAAGGTAACCCCAGGCGGCGTCGGCCGGTGGGCCGGTCTCCAACTCCACACCGGGTCGCGAATGCATCTGTATATGGTGGCCCATCAACGGCGGGTGTAGCCGCCTCTGGTCCAGATTGATACCCAACAGTTGCCGTCGGCTGGTAGCCGAGGGCGACGGGTGGGAGTCGGCGGGCAGCGTCTGGCGGAGCGGCCGTCGGCTGGTAGCGGGTGGCTCGAAAATCGTCGCCGAGAATGTCACCATTCCCCCCGGGGCGGTTCGCCCGGTGCGGGCAAGCCGACCCGGCAGCCGGAAGTCGACCGGGACGGGGGGCATGGAATTTCCGCCACTTTTGTCGATGTGCTCGCTCGCTTTGCCAACCGGATTCCTGACGACCGGGTGGCGGCACTGGCCGAGCGGACTGGCGCACCTGTGACGGTGACGGTCAGCGGGCGCCGCGGCGCGGGCCGCCACACCGTTGCCGGTGCGCTCGACCGGGTGGGCCGGTCGTCGGGCATCCGGGCGGCAGTGGCGGCCGGCGAACCGGACCTGCGGGTCCACGTCTTGGTCGAAACCGTCAAGCCCGAGGATCACCGGGGCGAGAAGCCGGTGCTGGCGGTGCTGAACAAGACTGACACGATCCACTTGCGCGGTGCCGGCCCGATGCCCGCGGCGCAGGCGCGGTGCGTCCGGTTGTCCGCACTCATGGAGGTGCCGACGTTGCCCCTGAGCGGGCTGCTCGCGGTGGCCGGTTGCCGGGGACTCGATGGGGCCTGCTGGGCGGGACTGCGCGCGCTGGCCGCTGACCCCGGAATGCCCGGCTTGCTGGACGGTTCCTTCGACGGCGTCCTGGCGGCCTCGCTGCCGGTGCCGGTGGCCGTGCGGCAGCGGTTGCTGGCGACCCTGGACCTGCTGGGGATCGCGCTGGGCAGCGCCGCATTGCGGCAGGGCGCCGACATGGCACAGGTCAGGGCGCTGTGGCGACAGGTCAGCGGGGTCGACGCGGTAGTCGAACAGCTGGTGGCGGCCGGCACTGTGGTGCGCTACCGGCGGGTGTGTGAGGCCGTCGCCGTCCTGGAGGCGCTGGCGGTGTCGAACCCGCAGATCCGCACGTTCCTGTCCCGCGACGACACCGTCCTGGCCCGGACGGCGGCAGCGGTCGACGTCGTCGCTGCCGCCGGGTTGGAGCCCGGCCCCGATGAGCCGCTGGCGCGGGCGGTGCACTGGCAGCGCTGCCGAGCCGCCTGCGCGAGCGAACTGCATCGTGCCTGCGCCGCCGACATCGCGCGGGGATCGCTTCGGCTGTGGTCACGGGCCGGCGGTGTGCCCTCCCGGGGTGTGCCGCGGCGGGTGCCCCGTTGACCGATACCCCCGACAACCAGCCCGCCCCGGTGGACAACCCGGTGGCCGCTGTCGCAGCCGAACCCGCGATGCACCGCCCGCGGGAGAAGGTGCTGGTCACCGGGCCGCAGCTGGCCGGAGCCAGCAGTGTGGCCGCAGCGTTGCGGACGCGGTTGCCGCAGCACACCTTCGTCGAGCCCGCGCAGCTGGGACCCGCGGAGGAGCCCCCGGCGGCGGTGGTGTTCGTGGTGTCGGCGGCCGCGGTGTTGACCGAATCCGATTGCACGCTGCTCGATGCCGCCGCCGCGCTCACCGATTCGGTGGTGGGCGTGGTGGCCAAGACAGATGTGCACTACCCGTGGCGGGAGGTTCTCGAGGCGGACGTCGAAACAGTGTCCGGGCATGCGCCGCGCTATGGCCGGATGCCGTGGGTGGGCGTGGCCGCGGCGCCGGAGGTGGGTGAGGCGCAGGTCGAGGAGCTGGTGGCGTGCGTGGGGGAGGAGCTGACCGACCCCGGCGTCGCACGCCGCAACAGGTTGCGAGCACGGGAATCGCGGCTGCGCACCGCCGCGCGCCGCCTCGACCGCGATGCCGAGGGTGCCGGGCGGCAGGCGCGGGCCGACGCCCTGCGCGAACGGCGCGGCACGCTGCTGCGGGGACTGCGCCAGTCCAGGGCGCGGCGTGCGATAGCGGTGCGCGGCCGACTTCAGCGGACCCGGCTGCAGGCGATCGGTTTCGCGCGCGATCGCTGCTCGTCGCTGCGGACCGAGCTGCAGGAGGAGATCCTGGGTCTGTCGCGCCGGGCAACGCCTGAGTTCGAGGGGTACGCGCGCCGCCGGCTTGCCGACGTCGCCGCCGACGTCGCCGACTACGTTGACACCGCTCTGGCGGAGGTAGCGGACATCGCCGGGGTGCGTTTGGAGCTCTCGGCGGCCGACCCGCTTCCGGCGGCGACGAACGCCGGCCCGCCTCGGGCCGACCTGGCGCCGACTGCGATATCCGCCGACTCGGCGCGGGCCGCAACACTGGCCGACTCGCTGCCGACCGACCTGCCGCCGACCGTGCCCCCGCCCCCGCCGCCGGCGTCGCGCCGCGTGGAAACCCGGCTGGTGGGGGCGGTCGGTGCGGTGTTCGGCCTTGGTGTCGCCTTGACGCTGACCCGCCTGGTGGCCGGTCCGGCATCGCATGTCCGTCCGGGGGTCGCTCAAGCCGTCGTTGTGGCGTGCGTGCTACTCGGACTGGTGGCAGCGGTGTGGATGGTCCGGGCTCGCGGCCTGTTGAGCGATCGCGCGATGCTCGACCGCTGGACTGGCGAGGTGGTGTCGTCGCTGCGGTCGGCGTGCGAGCAATTGGTGGCCGGCAGGGTGTTGGCGGTGGAGTCGCTGCTGAACGCGGAGATCGCGGTGCGCGACGAGGGCGAGGATGCCCGGGTGGCCGAGCAGGTCGAGGTGATCGACGCCGAACTGCGCACACACATCCGGGCGGCGGAACGGGCCGCGGCGGTACGGGACCGCGAGATGGCCGGTATCCGGGCCGCACTGGACGCGGTTGCCGCGGAACTGGGCGATCCTCCCGCGCCGGGCGCGCGGACCCGGGCCGACGCCGTCGGCATGGACGCCTGGTCACCGAGGTTCTGAATCGGTCTTGTGAGCAGGCTTATACCCGCCCGGCCCGGTATCGACAAGTGATGCGCGATAACCTGTCCTAAAGCGCCGGTCACGCCGATTATGGTCGTGGGCCCGCCGCGCTTGACGTGTACGGGACCAGAACAAGCCGACAAGCACAGCAGCAGAATTCAGGAGAAGCTTCGATGACCTCAGCGACCGTTCCCGGTCTGGATACCGCGCCCACCAAGCATCAGGGCCTGTTGTCGTGGGTGGCAGAGGTTGCCGAGCTCACCCAGCCCGACCGGGTGGTATTCACCGATGGTTCCGACGACGAGTTCCTGCGATTGTCCGAGAAACTGGTCGATGCCGGCACGTTCACCCGGCTCAACCCGGACAAGCACGCCAACTCCTACCTGGCGCTGTCGGACCCGTCGGATGTCGCCCGGGTGGAGTCGCGGACCTTCATCTGCTCCGAACGCGAAATCGACGCCGGCCCCACCAACAACTGGAAAGACCCCGCCGAGATGCGGTCGCTGCTGACCGACCTCTACCGCGGGTGCATGCGGGGCCGCACCATGTACGTCGTGCCGTTCTGCATGGGTCCGATCGGTGCCGATGACCCCAAGCTGGGCGTGGAGATCACCGACTCCGAGTACGTCGTGGTGTCCATGAGGACGATGACCCGGATGGGTGCGGCCGCGCTGGACAAGATCGGCGACGACGGCTTCTTTGTCAAGGCGCTGCACTCGGTCGGAGCTCCGCTCGCGGACGGGCAGCAGGACGTCGCCTGGCCGTGCAACGACACCAAGTACATCACCCATTTCCCGGAGACCCGTGAGATCTGGAGCTACGGCTCGGGCTACGGGGGCAACGCGCTGCTGGGCAAGAAGTGCTACTCGCTGCGGATCGCCTCGGCGATGGCCCACGACGAGGGCTGGCTCGCCGAGCACATGCTGATCCTCAAACTCATCTCCCCGGAGAACAAGGCCTACTACTTTGCGGCGGCGTTCCCGTCGGCGTGCGGCAAGACGAACTTGGCGATGTTGCAGCCGACGATCCCGGGCTGGCGGGCCGAGACGCTCGGCGACGACATCGCCTGGCTGCGGTTCGGCAAGGACGGCCGGCTGTACGCGGTGAACCCGGAGTTCGGCTTCTTCGGTGTGGCGCCGGGCACCAACTGGAGTTCCAACCCCAACGCGATGAAGACCCTGGAGGCGGGCAACACCGTTTACACCAACGTCGCCCTGACCGACGACGGCGATGTGTGGTGGGAGGGCCTGGAGGGCGACCCGGCGCACCTGATCGACTGGAAGGGTCGCGACTGGACACCGGAGTCCGGTGAGAAGGCCGCGCACCCCAATTCCCGCT
>NZ_JBKECZ010000110.1:0-2451 GCF_047975165.1 Mycobacterium sp. | reverse complement strand
GCCGACCGCAAGATTCACGTGCAGGCCCGTGTTGCCCGCGGTTCGATCCTGCGCCGCCGCCAGCAGGAGCCGTAGCGGCTCCGGCAGGCCCGCGCTGGATCCGACGTGCTGGATTCGCCAGTCGCGGAAGCGGGAGAGCTCATCCGCGAGGTCGCCGATGATGTCAAAGAGAGCGTCGAGCTCGTCCGTGGTGCGCCCGCCCAGGTTGTCGGCAGAAAGCAAATAGAGAGTGGCCCGCCGGATGCCGAGGTCATCACACCACACGAGGAACTCGCGAACCTTTTCTGCCCCCGCCCGGTGGCCGTGCGCGGCGGATTCGAGATCGCGCAGACGCGCCCAGCGTCGGTTTCCGTCGATGATCATTGCGACGTGCGTGGGGAGTTCTGCACTGTCGAGCCGGGCACGCAGTCGTCGCTGGTAGAGCCGGTAAAGCGGGCCACCGGAGCCTGAATCCCGCGCGTGCACACGACCACGCTACTCGCCCCGCCGCGCCGGAACGCTCAGCGTCCCACCATCCACGCGGCCTAGCATGAGCCCGTGCCTGCCGCGACCGATGACATCGACCGTTCCGCGGCTTCGTCCGCGTCGAAGCAACCGCATTTCCCTCACCCCGGGGATGTTGCGAACACTGTCGCCGACGCACACCTGCCGCTACTGGCGGACGCGCGGCGCACTCCCGACGAGGTGAAGCCCAGCTGGCGGGGCTGGATTCATGCGGCAACCTTTCCGATTGCCATCGCCCTCGGCGTGGTATTGGTCACCCTCGCCGACGGCACCGCGGCGAAGGCGTCCACCGCGGTGTTCTTCGCGAGTTCCCTGCTGTTGTTCGGGGTGTCCGCGCTGTACCACCGCATCAACTGGTCACCGGGTGTCAAGCGCACTTTCAAGCGGCTCGATCACGCGAACATCTTTCTGCTTATCGCAGGCACCTACACGCCGATGGCCGTTCTCGGCCTGCCCTGGCCGAAGTCCATCATTCTGCTGTCGATTGTCTGGGTCGGTGCCGCGCTCGGGATCGGATTCCGCGTGTTCTGGGTTGGCGCACCGCGCTGGCTTTACGTGCCGCTCTACGTGCTGCTCGGCTGGGCCGCGATGATGTATCTGCTGGACTTTTTCGCCGCTGTCCCCGTCTCGATGATCCTCGTGCTCGCGGGCGGCATCTTCTACACCGTCGGTGCGGTCTTCTACGGTCTCAAGCGCCCCAACCCGTTGCCGGGGGTGTTCGGCTTCCACGAACTCTTCCACGCCTGCACCCTGCTGGCGTTCCTCAGCCACTGGACGGCGATCCTGCTGATCGCACACAATCCGCCGGCCTTCTAGGTGTGCAACTGACGGACGGCTATGACAGCGGGTTCTGTGTTTTCTGTTTGAGGCGTTCGTAGGGGGTTTGCCCGCCGAGTGCGCCGTGGGGTCGATCGTAGTTGTAGTGGTCTTCCCATTGCTGGAGGCGTTCAGCAAAGAGGTTTGCATCGTCGACGACTTCGCCTTCTAAGAGCCGGTAGAACTCCTCAGAATCGATCCGGTGCGATCTTTCTACCTTTCCGTTCAACCGGGGTGTTCGGGGCCGGATCTTCACATGGCCGATGCCCTTGTCCAGAAGGTGCCAGTGGAACGCTTGCCCGAACTCCTGCCCATTGTCGGTTTGTACTTGCTCGACCTGGAACGGAAGTTTCGAGAGCACATGATCGATGAACCCGATCGCGGTCTTCTGGTTGTTGCGCGGATAGGCGCGCAGCACCCGGATGCGGGTGCAGTCATCAATCGCGGTGTACTGGTAGTAGCGTTTCTTCCGGCTCGTTTGCCCGAGTGGTTCGATGAATTTCACGTCCACTTGTAGAGCGTGCCCGGGACGTTGCTTTTCGTAACGCTTCCAGCGGGTCTGGGTTCGTTTATAGCGTTGTGACGCGGGGAGGCGACTCAAGCCGACCTTGTGCAGGATCCGCCAAACCCCGGACGGGCTGATCGTGATGTCGTGATAGCGGGCTAGGTACATCGCGATCTTGTGTGGGCCGAAGTGGTACTGCTGGCGTAGCCAGAGGATCTTCTCGATCACTTCCGGATCAGTCTTGTTGGGCTGATGATGCGGTTCGCTGGAGCGGTCTTTCAGCCCATCAAGGCCTTCATCTTCGTAACGGCGTTTCCATTTGTAGTACGCCTGGCGGCTGATGCCGTAGTAGCGGCACGTCGCCGCGACATTCCCGCTGACTTCTTCGACGTGCCGCAAAACCGCCAGCTTGTGCTTCGCTCGACGCTCGAGCTCTCGTGGTGACATGGAACCTTCCTCCCAATCGGAAGACCCAACTGTCAACAACCTCCAACAGATTTAGAACTAGAGCGACCGCGTCACGCTTGAACTCGTTCGAGAACTAAACCGGCATCACTGCCATACCCTCCGGCCCAAGGTGACGTCCCGCTGAGTGGTGGAGTTTCTCTACACCGTGCGGCATCAGG
>NZ_JBKECZ010000109.1:0-1671 GCF_047975165.1 Mycobacterium sp. | reverse complement strand
CCTGCGAGGGCACGACGCAGTTGTACGGCTCCAGCACCTCCAGGCTGACCGACCGCGCCGGCCGGGCGTTCCAGCCCCTGCTCGTCGGCGTGACACCGAACCCGGCGAACGTGGCCATCTCACCGGACTCGACGATGCCCGCCTCGTCCCCGGGGGTGGCGAGCTCGATGGGCGACCCCACCGGACGGCTGAGGGTGAGGACCGCCATGTCGTAGCCGGCCTGGGGGTTCAGACGGTTGTAGCGCGGGTGCACCGCCACCCGCACGATGCGGGCGGCCCGGGCGGCCCGGCCCGGGTTCCCGATGCGGGCGCGACGGCCGACGACCTGCACCCGACCGTACCGGCGCTCCGAACGGACGCAGTGCGCGGCGGTGATGATCTTGTTCCGGGCGATCATGCCGCCGCTGCACTCCGAGATCTGGTTCGACTCGGCGACGGTGTAGTACGCCAGCGTGCCGGCCATGCTGCGGTTGACGACCGCGCCCCCGTAGGTGGCCTGGGCCGACGGGACCCACGCCAGCAGTGCGCCGAGGGAGAGGATGATGCGGGCGAGGTGGCGGCTCACCGCAACAGTCTGCTCATACGCCGGTCGGCGTAGCGACGTCCGTTGGTCTGACAGTTCGGGCAATACACCAGCTCGTAGTCGTTGAACCCGATGCGCGCGAGTTCGGAACCGCAACGTACACAGGGTTCGCCGAAATGGCCGTGAACCACGGTCACCCGCCGCTCCCTGTCGGGAAGGTCGGTGGTGATGTGCTCCCGGGCCCGTGTGAGCGCGCCCTGAAGCACCAGATCGGCAGCCGCGGCCAATCGTTGAGCCATGGCATCGTCCAGCGCCGCGGTGCGCATCAGCGGGGGCAGTCGGGCGGCCCACATGATCTCCGAGGCGTAACACCTGCCGATGCCGGCGATGCGCGGCCCCTGCCGGAGCGCGGTGTGCAGCACGCCCGGGGGCGCGCCGAGCTGTTGCCGCCAGCGGTCCGGGGACAGTCCCAGCGGATCGGGGCCCAGCCTGGCGATCGGGGGGTGCCCGGCGACCCGGTCGGTGGGCATCACCGCGATCCGTGCCCGGTGCCGGGTGCTGCGTTCGCGCAGCCGCAGCTCGTCGCCGCCGGCGAGCGCCAGGCGCAGCGACACCCAGCGCGGCGCGCGCGTGCCCGTCGGCGCGGCCAGCCCGATACGGCCGGCGGACATCAGATGGACCACCATCGTCAGGTCGTCGGCGTGCACCAGCAGGTGCTTGCCGCGGCGCTCCACCGCCCGGATGGACCGGCCCACCAGGGCCGCCGGGTCGGTTCCGGCGTGCTGCAGCACCGCGGGTGAGTCGATGGACACGCCGGTGATCTCAACCCCCGCGATCGCCGCGGTGAGTCCCTCGGCAACCGCCTGCAGTTCGGGCAGTTCAGGCACGGGCCGGCCGGAGGGCCGCGGGTATACTGGAACGAATGCCACGACAGCGGGTGCGATGCGAGCCGAAGACCTCTCGAAGACCCTCGACCTGACCGTCCTTCATCCCGGCACCGCGGCCGAGGACGTCGAGGCGGCCTGTGATCGCGCGACCGAATTCCACTTCGCCGCGCTCTGTTCGAACCCCCGGTTCGTGGGGGACATCGCCGACCGCCTGCGCGGCACCGACATCAAGGCGTGCGCGGCCATCGGGTACCCGGACGG
>NZ_JBKECZ010000108.1:0-1833 GCF_047975165.1 Mycobacterium sp. | reverse complement strand
GGCCACGGCGATCCTGCACGCACTCACCACACAGGAAGCCGCCGCCGAACCCCCGGCCCCCCACGACATCGAAGCCCTGCGAGCACAGCACGGCATCTCGGTGGAAGGCGACGACCTGCGCCACGAGTTCGATGAGCGGGGTATCCAGTACGGCCGGGCATTCGCCGGCCTGAGCGCGGCCTACGTCGCCGGCGACGATAGCGATAGCGATAGCGATAGCGATAGCGACGATGATGATGCCGACACCGTGCTGGCGGAGGTCGCGGTCCCCAGTTCGATCCGGTCGCAACAGGGCGCCTACGTGGTGCATCCGGCACTGCTGGACGCCTGTTTCCAGTCGGTGGCGGCCCACCCCGGTATCCGCGACGCCGCCGGCCTGCTGTTGCCGTTGGGCGTGGGCCGGATCCGTTCCTACGGCCCGGCCCGGCATGCGCACTACTGCTTGACGACGGTGACCCGCCCGGACTCCGGCGCCGGTGAGCTGTCCGCCGATATCGATGTCCTCGACGAGCACGGTGCGGTACTACTGACGGTGCGCGGTCTGCGGCTGGGCACCGGCGCACCGGCCGGGGCCGAGCGCGATCGCCTCCTGGACGAACGGTTGCTGACCATCGAATGGCGGGAACACGAGCTGCCCGACACCACGGCGACCGAACCCGGAAACTGGCTGCTGATCAATGTCACCGACACCACCGAGTCGAGCGGCACCTGCGGAATCGCGGCGAGCCGACTCGTAGACGCCCTGAAATCACACGACGCCCTGAGCACCGCGATGCCCTGGCCGCGCAGCGCCGACTACCGGGCCGAAGTTGGCCAGCTCCGGGACCTGCTGAACGCCAACGTATTCGACGGTGTCGTCGTGCTCACCGATGCCGGCGCAGACGTCGGCGAGGGTGCGCAGAGCGCGGATGGCACCGCGGTCCGGGGTCGCGAGGCCGTCGAGCAGATCGTGCGCATCGGGCGGGAACTGTCCGGTGTCGAGGGCCTCACCACGCGCCTCTACGTCGTCACCCGCAACGCCCAGAAGGTACTCGGTGACGACGACGTCAACCTCGACCACGGCGGCCTGCGCGGTTTGCTGAGGGTCATCAGCGCCGAGGAACCGCATCTGAAGCCCACCTATATCGACGTCGATGAGCACACCGACGCCGAACAGGTGGCCCGGCAACTACTGCTGGCGGAGTCCGGTGAAGACGAAACGGCCTGGCGCAACGGCGACTGGTACACCGCACGGCTGTGCCCCACTCCGCTGGGTCCGGACGACCGCCGGACCACCGTCGTCGACCACGAATGCGACGGGATGCGCCTGCAGATCCGGACTCCCGGTGACCTGCAAACGTTGGAGTTGACTGCGTTCGACCGGGTACCGCCGGGACCCGGCGAGGTCGAGGTCGCCGTGCAAGCGTCCAGCATCAACTTCGCCGACGTCCTGGTCACCTTCGGCCGCTACCAGACGGCCGACGGGCAGCAGCCGCAGTTGGGCACCGACTTCGCCGGCGTGGTGACCGCGGTCGGATCGGGTGTAGCCGATCTCAACATCGGCGACCGGGTGGGGGGTTTGTCGCCGCACGGCTGCTGGTCCACTTTCGTCACCTGTGACGCCCGGCTGGCCACCGTGCTTCCCGAGGGTTTGACCGATGTTGAGGCTGCCGCGGTCTCTACGGCGTCGGCGACGGCGTGGTACGGGTTGCAGGATCTGGCGCGGATCAGGGCCGGGGACAAGGTGCTCATCCATTCCGGGACCGGTGGTGTGGGTCAGGCGGCGATTGCGATCGCGCGCGCCGCGGGCGCACAGATCTACGCCACCGCCGGTAGCGACAAACGCCGGCAAGT
>NZ_JBKECZ010000107.1:0-1566 GCF_047975165.1 Mycobacterium sp. | reverse complement strand
TTGAAGAACTCTATTTTGGGTGGGTAATATTCTTTCATTTCATCATAATTTAAATGGATAATTTCTGGGTGATCTAAATATAAGTTTAAACTTTTTTCACAATATAATTCTTCCTCAAATTCTAATCCATGATTTATTTGTAAAGATTTTCTAACTAGATAATCTACAGTAGTCCCTACCTGCATTCATTCTTTGTGTTCAGGAATAGGAGTATTGATTTCAAATTTGAATTCTTTAAGATAAGTAGTGTTAATAAAAGATTTTAATAATTCTCTTTCCTCTTTCTTTTTTATTAATTGTGTTACATTAATTTCCTGCATTTTCATTTTCTCTCTCCTTTAAAATTTGGTTGTGTCTATCTCTAATTTTAGAATTTTTGACTTCGTGTTTTTTATTGTAATGTTTTTTAAATCTCATAATTTCATCTTTAACATCAGAATAGATCTCTCCAACTTCCTTTTTCTTTTCTTCTTTCTTCTTTTTAGAAATAAAGAAAACTACAATAACTAGTATTGCAATGATTATTATTGATGTAACTATAACTATTGGAATCATATTCTTCTAAAATTAATTTTGTTAATATAAGTATATCAAACATAATAAAGTATAATTAATTAGATACAAAATATAAGGAGAATATATTATGAAATTTCAAATAGAATTAAACACAATAAAAAATTATTTAAGAAGACTATCTACATCTGTACAATCAGTATCTAGTAGAGTAGAGTTTACTGGAGTATTAATTAATGTATGAGATACATCAATTACTTTCGAAGGTAGAAACGATTGAATGGATACTAAGATTGAAGATACATCTTTAACTAATACAAAAATTTTCGAAACAGGTAGAGTACTTGTAAAAGCAAATTTACTAAATGACATAGTTCAAAAGATGGAAGGACAATATGTAACATTTACAAAACTAGATTCAAATCTATTAACTATAGAAGATGCTGATTCTAACTACAAGATCTCACTATTAGATGCAGATAACTATGAAACACCAACTTATCAAACAGAGTTTGATCAAGTTGTAGAAATTCCTGCAGTAGCTTTAAAGAGAGCAATTAATAGAGTTAGTTTTGCTGGTTTTGAATACCATACTAAATTTATCTTCCAAGGTATTAATTTAATTATTAATAATGGTAAATTATCTGTAGCTGCTTGTGATGGAATTAAAATTGCTTCTTATTCAGTCGATGTAAATAGTGATGCAAGAATAAATAAAATAATCCCATTAAAAGTTGCTAGAGAACTAGTTAAATTATTACCAGATACAGATACATATACATTCAAAACAACTAATAGTATGTGTACTATATCTTCAGAGAATATGATTAATCAATTTAGACTAATTGAAGGTACATTCCCAATGTTTGATAAACACTTCTCTCTAGAAAGATATAATAAAGAATTAACAGTAGATAAAGAAGTATTAATGAATGCTATAGATAAAGTTTCTATTCTAACTAGATCAACAGAAACTAAAATCTCATTTAGCATTTCTAATGAATCATTTATTATTGAATCTAATTCTGAATCTGATGCAGAATCTGTAAAAGT
>NZ_JBKECZ010000106.1:0-2072 GCF_047975165.1 Mycobacterium sp. | reverse complement strand
GGGGTCCCGGTGCCGACGCCGTCGTGGCCGGCGAGGCTGCCGACGGTGGCGTTCCCGACGGCGTCGTGGCCGGCGAGAGGGGCGTTCCCGACGCTGCCGTTCCCGATGCAGAAGGGAACTCTCCCGGCACCCCAGCCCCAGCCCCAGCCCCGGCCCCAGCCCCGACCCCCGCCCCGGTCCCAGCCCCGGCCAGCGACGCGTTGTACAGCGACGTCCAAGCGGCCATCAACGCCGACTTCGACGTGTCGTCGAGGCGGGTACCGGCGACGACCGAGCGGATATCGCGGAGCTTGCCGATCAGGAACCGCTGGAACTCGCGTGCACCGGCAGGGGTGTCCAGGTCCGACCGCGTTGCCACCGCGGTCTCGACCTGCTGCTGCAAGTCATCGAGTGCACCGCCGCCGTCCACCGTGGCCGCATGCGCATTGAGGATCGCCGAAATCACGTGCAGATCCAGCTGGGAACTCACCGAATTCTGGTGTGCCAGAGCGGCTTCAGCGATGGCGATGGCCTCGGCCGCGTCGCCGTCGGCACGGTTTCCGACGGCGGGTTCCCTGGGCTCGGAGGCCTGTTCGGGATCGCGCGGCGCCGACGGGGCCTCCGGGTCGAAGACCTTCGGGTACCAACGACGGATCTTGGCCAGAATCGTGTCCAGTTGCGGCCCCGGAGCGATCGGGGCGACGACGGCGGTCACTTCGGAGGACGTCAGGCCCGCCTGCCAGGCCCGCGGGTCGCCGGTGGCCTCGGTGATGCGCCGCATCGTTTCCAGAACATCGCGATCGGTCGCCATCTAGCCGCCGCGCCGCGGTGGCGACTGGTTGTCCCGACCCCTCATGCCGCCGGACGCTACGGACCGCCGGTCACGCCGGCAATTCACTGTCCGCGCACCCTGGGGAGCATTCCCGGCGCGGGTTCGCCCCGGCCGGCGGCCAGCCGCACCCGAAGCGCCCCGCTCGCTCGCGAGCGTAACGCCACGGCGAAATCCGGGGCGCAAAATCGCAACCCCGTTACGCTCGCGACGAGTACTGGCCGGCCAAGCCCTCCAACACGGCACTTTGGGTCCGGCTGAAGTCCCTGGCCGCCGCCACCACCGACGCGATCTCACGTTGCTTGGCCACCAGGAACAACTGGAATTCGCGTGCCGCCAGCGGGGATTCGACGACGGCACCGGCCCGCTGCCGCACCGCCTGCTCGATTTCGGCGCCGAGTGCCTCCAGCCGGCGAACACTGTCCCGCAGGCATGCGTGCGCACCGTCCAGCACCTCGGCCAGCACCCGATCGGCGTCGGCGAGGACACCCTGCTGCCGGACCAGCGCGGCCTGGCGCCGTTGGGCCGCCTCGACCGATGGTCCAGCCCGATCCGCCATGGACTCCAACTTTCTCATCCTGCCCGACGGGCCGGGCGACTACCCCGACGGGACGGGCGACCACCCCTACTGGCCGGGCGACCACCCCGGCTCACAGCGGCCGCCGGATCTGCACGCCGGCGCCCAGCGGGGCGATCCGAACCGAGGCACCCGAATACGGGGCTTCGACGACCTGGTTGTTGCCGATCGCCAGCTGGACGTGCCCTGCATGGGGAAAGACCAGGTCGCCGGGGCGCACCTGGGACCGGGGTATTGCGATTCCGTCGTCGATCTGCTGATAGGTGGTGCGGTCGAGGTGCACGCCGGCCTGGGCGTAGGCCCACTGAACCAACCCGGAGCAATCGAACTGATCCGGGCCGGTAGCGCCCCAGACGTAGGGCCGGCCCAGCCGCGAGAGCGCCGCCCGCACCGCCGTTGCGGCGCGGCCACCGGGCAGCGGCAGCCGCCGGCCAAGCCGGTGCAGACGGCGGCGCAACAGCCGGTAGCGCAGCGCCCGTAGTGCCGCGGTGCGCCGGCGGGAGCGGCGCCGGGCGGCCAGGACGTGGGCGCGCTGGGCGCGCAGCCGCGCCACCGAGCGGCGCAGGGCCTCACGCTGGGCCAGCGGCGTCAGCGGCGTCGCGGCGGCATCGGCGCGGGCTTCGGCCAGCACCTGGCCGGTCAGCTCGCGTGCGGTGGCCCGATCCCGGTGGGCGGCCGCGACTATCG
>NZ_JBKECZ010000105.1:0-55759 GCF_047975165.1 Mycobacterium sp. | reverse complement strand
GCGGCGGCGATGGCCAATGCCGCGGCACCCTATGCGGCGTTCCTGGAGGCGGCAGCCACCCGCGCCCTGGGTGCGTCGGGTCAGGCCAATGCGGTGGCTGGTGCGTTCGAGACGGCGAAGTCGGCGATGATCAACCCGGAGGCGATTGCCGCGAACCGCAATGCCTTCGTGCAGCTGGTGCGCTCGAATTTCCTGGGGCTCAACGGGCCGATGATCGCCGCGGCCGAAGGTATCTACGAAGAATTCTGGGCCGCTGATGTGGCGGCGATGTTCGGCTATTACGGGGGTGCGTCGGCGGCGGCGGAGCAGTTGTCGTCGTGGGGGCAGGCGTTGCAGGGGCTGCCGGTGATCGGCGGGCTGTTCGGCAGTGGTGCCAGCGCGGCGGCAGTGGGCAGTGCCGCCGAGGAGGCCCCGAACTATGGTGCGGGGAACAAGGGCGGGGGCAATATCGGTGCCGGCAACACCACCGATGCCGAGATCTTGGCCGACCCCACGATTTCACTGAACAACGATGCGCTGTTCGGAACTGATCCCCCCATTGGTACGGGTGCGGGCAACAATGGTTTCGGCAACCTCGGCAGCGGTAATACCGGTGGCGGCAATATCGGTATCCAGAACCTCGGCGCCGGCAACTTGGGTGCGTGGAATATCGGCGCCGGCAACGTGGGTTCGGGAAATATTGGTATGGGCAACAGTGGCATCACGACCACTGGCCAACAGGCAATCGGGTTCAACAATGTGGGTTTCGGCAATAGTGGTGACTTGAATCAGGGTATCGGTAACACCGGTACCCGCAACCTGGGCTTCGGCAACACCGGCGCCAACAACATCGGATTCGGCCTGTCCGGGGAGAACCTGATCGGGTTCGGTGGCGCCTACTACGACAATGCGACCGGGCTGTTCCATTTGGACGGGAACAACGGCACCGGCAACCTCGGGTTGTTCAACTCCGGCACGGGAAATATCGGGTTCTTCAACTCCGGTGACGGCAATGTCGGCTTCTTCAACTCCGGGCACAATCTCAATCCCGACGATCTGGGCAAGTTCCAGGGTCTGGGGATCGGCAACTCCGGCATGGGCAACGTCGGTTTCGGCAACAGCGAGCTGTTGAACTTCGGTTTCGGCAACGGCGGCGAGGGCAACACCGGTTTCGGGAATTCGGGTCTGGTCAACACCGGTCACGGCAACGCCGGTTCCGGCAACACCGGAAACTTCAACGGCGGCCACTTCAATACCTTCAACGGGAACTCCGGCTGGGGCAACACCGGAAACTACAACTCCGGCGAGCGCAATACCGGGTCGTTCTTCAACATCGACGGACCCCTGGAAACTTCGGGCTACGGCAACAGCGGCCCCATGTACACCTCGGGCTTCGGCAACATCGTTGGTGTCCCTTCGACCCCGCCGCCGCCGTGGGATCCGGGGCAGGGCCGAGGCCCCGTCTCGGGGTTCTACAACAACTTCCAAGGCGGCGAGGTGGCGAACGGGCGCGCTTCCGGCTGGTTCAACACCGGTGTTCCCGTTGTCAACCCCTTCAACCCCGGCGCTACCGGCACCGAGTCCGCCTATGCCTCCGGCTACTTCAACACCGGCTCGTTCAACGCCGGCTACTTCAGCTTGGTGCAGTGGCTGAGTAGCGTCATGCGCTAATGACCCCGGGCCACCCACTGTTCGTAGTGGACGATCTCCTCGCCGATCGTCGTGCTGTCGCCGTGACCGGTGTGCACGACGGTCTGCGCGGGTAGTTGGCCCAGCCGCTCGGAGATCGACCGCAGGATCGTCGGGAAATCCGAGTACGAGCGTCCGGTGGCCCCCGGACCGCCCGAGAATAGCGTGTCGCCGCTGAACACGACGCCCAACTCCGGGGCATGCCAGCACGCCGATCCCGGGGAGTGCCCCGGCGTGTGCAGCGCCCGCAACTCGGTGCCGGCCACCCGCACCGTCTGACCGTCGGCGATCGCGCGAAAGTCGTGCTCCGGGTGAGTCATTCGCCAGAGCACCTCGTCGGCGGGATGCAGCAGCACCGGGGCGTCGAGTAAAGTGGCGAGCTCGGGGGCCACCGTCACGTGGTCGTTGTGGCCGTGCGTGCAGATCACCGCGACCACATTGCGGTCGCCGACGGCGTCCACGATGGGCTCGGCGCGGTGTGCGGCGTCGAACACCACGACCTCGGAGTCGTCACCGACCAGCCAGATGTTGTTGTCGACTTCCCAACTGCCGCCGTCGAGTTCGAAGGTTCCGTGCGTCACGACCCGGGCGATGCGCTGCTGCGCCGACGCCATCAGAGCATCACCACCGAGCGCAACACCGTGCCGCCGTGCATCTTGTGAAACGCCTCTTCGATATCGTCCAGCCCGATCCGCTCGGAGACGAACTTCTCCAGCGGTAGCCGGCCCTGCAGGTAGAGGTCGACCAGGGTGGGGAAGTCGCGCTCGGGCAGGCAGTCTCCGTACCACGACGATGTCAGCGAACCGCCGCGGGAGAAGAAATCCACCAGCGGCATGTCCAGCCGCATGTCGGGTGTCGGCACCCCGACCAGCACCACGGTCCCGGCCAGATCGCGGGCGTAGAACGCCTGCTTCCAGGTTTCCGGCCGGCCGACGGCGTCGATCACCACGTCGGCGCCGAAGCCCCCGGTGAGATCCTGGATCGCCGCGACGACGTCGCCCTGGCGGGCGTTGACGGTGTGGGTGGCGCCGAACGTGCGCGCCAAGCCGAGCTTGGTGTCGTCGGTGTCCACCGCGATGATCTTCTTCGCGCCGACCAGCGCCGCCCCGGCGATCGCGGCATCGCCCACCCCGCCGCAGCCGATCACCGCGACGGTGTCGTCGCGGGTCACGCCGCCGGTGTTGATCGCCGCACCCAGGCCGGCCATCACCCCGCAGCCCAGCAGTCCGGCGACGCCGGGATCGGCGCCGGGATCGACCGTGGTGCACTGCCCGGCGGCCACCAGCGTCTTGTCGGCGAACGCCCCGATACCCAGTGCGGGTGTGAGCTCGGTGCCGTCGGTCAGTGTCATCTTCTGTTCGGCGTTGAAGGTGTCGAAGCACAACTGCGGGCGTCCACGCCGGCAGGCTCTGCACCGACCGCACACCGCGCGCCAGTTCAGGATCACGAAGTCTCCCGGGGCGACATTGGCGACGCCCGGCCCGACCGCCTCGACGGTGCCGGCGGCCTCGTGGCCGAGCAGGAACGGGTATTCGTCGTTGATGCCGCCTTCGCGGTAGGTCAGGTCGGTGTGGCAGACGCCGCAGGCGGCGATCTTGACGACGACCTCCCCGGGCCCCGGATCGGGGATGACGATGTCGACCAGTTCGACCGGTTGCCCCTTGGACCGGGAAATGACTCCGCGCACTGTCTGGCTCATGGATTCAACTTAACCGGGGTGCCGCCGGGTGTAGCGTCGCGGTCGTGACGGCAGCAGAGACGGCGGACAGAGCAGACGCGGCGCAGACGACAGAGACCGAAACCACCGAGGAATTCAGCGACCGGATGGTCGCGGCCATCGACAGCGCGAGCCTGGCGATCCTGGTGAGTATCGGCCACCAGACCGGACTGCTTCAGACCATGGCCGGGCTGCCGCCGTCGGACAGCAAGCAGATTGCCGACGCGGCGGGGCTCGACGAACGCTACGTCCGGGAATGGTTGGGCGGCATGACAACCGGCCGGGTCGTCGACTACGACCCCGACAGCGCGACCTACGTGCTGCCCGCCCACCGCGCAGGGGTGCTTACGCGGGCGGCCGGCGCCAAGAACCTGGCGGTGATCGCCCAGTTCGTACCGCTGCTGAGCGAGGTCGAGCAGAAGATCATCGGCTGCGTCCGGGGCGGCGGCGGGCTGCACTACCGCGAGTACCCCCGCTTCCACGCGCTGATGGCCGAGATGAGCGGGGTGGTGTTCGACGCCGGACTCATCGACGGTGTGCTGCCGCTGGTCGACGGGCTGGTCGACCGCCTGCGCGCGGGAGCGGATGTGGCCGACATCGGTTGCGGCAGCGGCCACGCCGGCAATCTGATGGCCCAGGCATTTCCGGCCAGCAGGTTCACCGGTATCGACTTCTCCGACGAAGCACTGGCCACCGGCGCCGCGGAGGCCAAACGGCTCGGGCTGACCAACTCCGCCTTCGAGAGCCACGACCTGACCCGGATGGACAAGGCCGGGGCCTACGACGTCATCACCGCCTTCGACACCATCCATGACCAGGCGCACCCGGCGCGCGTCCTGGCCAACATCCACCGGGCGCTGCGGCCGGGCGGTGTGCTGCTGATGGCCGACGTCAAGGCGTCGAGCCGGCTCGAGGAGAACATGGATCACCCGATGGCCACCCACCTCTACACGACGTCGATGCTGCATTGCATGACTGTGTCGCTGGCGCTGGACGGCGCCGGGCTCGGGGCGATGTGGGGGCGGCAGCTGGCCACCTCGATGCTCGTCGACGCGGGGTTCGCCGACGTGACGGTCGCCGAGACCGAGGCGGACCCGTTCAACTACTTCTACATCGCCAGGAAGTGACGGTCTGATGCCGGCACTTGAGGCTCTGGGCGGCTGGCCGGTCGCCAACGTCGCCGCGGCGGTCGTCGGCCCCGCCGGGGTGCTGGCGGCCCACGGCGACACCCACCGGGTGTTCGCGCTGGCGTCGGTCACCAAGCCGCTGGTGGCCCGCGCCGCACAGGTCGCCGTCGAGGAAGGTGTCGTCGACCTCGACACGGCGGCCGGACCACCCGGCTCCACCATCCGTCACCTGCTGGCGCACGCGTCGGGGCTGGCGATGCATTCCGGCGACGTGCTGGCCGCCCCGGCTGCTCGCCGGATGTATTCCAACTACGGGTTCGCCGTACTGGCCCGGGCCATCGAGGCGGAATCGGGCATCGAGTTCGGCCGCTATCTCACCGAGGCGGTGTGCGAGCCACTGGGCATGACCGCGACCGGGCTGGATGGGGGTGCCGACGCGGCCGGTTTCGGGGGGGCTTCGACGGTCGCCGACCTGGCCGGGTTCGCCGGTGACCTGCTGCGTCCGGCGACGGTGTCGGTCCAGATGCACACCGATGCGACGTCCGTGCAGTTCCCCGGCCTCGACGGGGTGCTGCCCGGCTACGGCAGTCAACGCCCCAACGACTGGGGGTTGGGATTCGAGCTGCGGGATTCGAAGTCACCGCACTGGACGGGAGCACACAACTCGATGCGCACGTTCGGCCACTTCGGCCAGGCGGGTGGCTTCGTGTGGGCCGATCCCGAGGCCGACCTGGCGCTAGTGGTGCTCACCGACCGCGATTTCGGCAGCTGGGCGCTGGAGCCCTGGCCAGCTCTTTCGGACGCGATCTTGGCCGAGTTCGCGGGAAAAGCGAACGAACACTAGCGCAACAGGGGTCACACAGGGCACAATAGACACGCAAGCCACACAAAACTCCATAAAATTGTCGACAAGCCGTCTGTTCTGTCGGATTCACCAGGTCGTTGGGGAAGACGTCCCTCGTGGAACCGAAGGAGCAAGAAGATGCGTGCGTCGAATCAGTTTGCCGACGTAACGGCCGGTGTGGTGTATGTCCACGCCTCGCCCGCGGCGGTGTGCCCGCATGTGGAGTGGGCGTTGTCGTCGACCCTGCAGGCCGCGGCGAACCTGGTATGGACCCCGCAGCCTGCCATGCCCGGTCAGTTGCGTGCGGTCACCAACTGGGTGGGACCGGTCGGGACCGGAGCCCGGCTGGCGAACGCGCTGCGCTCCTGGTCGGTCCTGCGGTTCGAAATCACCGAGGATCCCAGCGCCGGAGTCGACGGGCAGCGATTCAGCCACACCCCGCAACTCGGTCTGTGGAGCGGGGCGATGAGCGCCAACGGCGACATCATGGTCGGGGAGATGCGGCTGCGGACGATGATGTCGCAGGGTGCCGACGTCTTGGCCGCGGAGCTGGATTCGGTGCTGGGCACGGCGTGGGACGAGGCCCTGGAACGGTATCGGGACGGCGGCGACGCCGGTGAGGTGACCTGGCTGAACCGGGGCGTCGGCTAATAGACCGGTACTGTAACCGGTTTCGCTGACACCGGGATGTCGACGTTGCCCTCGCATGCGCCGCTGGAAATTTCGGTGTGAAAGACCCCGGTGAGGATGCCGTAGGAGCCGGGGGTGTAGACCGTGATCGAATGCGCGGGGTCGTACTCGACGGTGCCGTCGGGCAACAGGCAGTCCCACTGCCACGTCATCTCGCGTACCCACTGCGCGCCGTTCCAGGTGTACTCGATCGACGACGGCATGGTGTCGTTCTTCGGCGGCGGGGGATTGTCGATGGTGGCCACACAGACATCCGCCGTGCAGCTCGAGGTGATCGAAACGCTCGTCCGGTGGGCGACCTCGGGTTGCCTGGCCGCCACGCTGGTGCCGGACTTTGCGTTGGTCGACAACACCAGGATGTAGTCGCCGTTCCAACTGGCGACCTCGCCCGCCGAGGCTGCCGGAGCCAGGCACAATGCGGTGGCGAGGCCGGCAGACGCCAGCGAAACCGCGGCGGCCGTTCTGAGCTCGGGCATTGTTTCCTCCGGATTTGGATGGGATGTTGGAATCGGCGGGGGTTCTGTTACAGATCGGTTGGTTACAGATCGGTGACATTCGTTGCACGTCAGCAACGTTCGGGCCGCACCACCTCCAGTGCGGCCGGCACCACGGAGATCCGGGCCGGCAGGGGGCAGGCGAAGTCGCCGTCGGCGTAGACGTTGATCCCGGGGCACTCGACGTCGATCGTCGTGGCTCGCGCGGTGGTCACCTCGTCGAGTTCTACATGCGTGCCCTTCATCACGGTGGGGAAGACGCGCAGGAACTTCGAGCGCGGCGCCGCGTGCACCATGGTGATGTCGAGCAGGCCGTCGGTGTGGTCGGCGTTGGGGCAGATCAGCATGCCACCGCCGTAGCTGCGGGTGTTGCCGAAAGTGGCCAGGGCGAGATCCGTTTCGACGGCCGGAGCCCCGTCGAATGCCAGCCGGAACGTCAGCGGCCGCAACTGCGAGAGTTCGACCAGCATTGCGATGTAGTACCGCAACCTGCCGTGCGGCCAGGTCATCCGATTCGCCCGATCGGTCACCAGGGAATCGAAACCGGTTGCCGCCACCGTGCCGAACCACTTGTCGACTCCGGTGTCATCGCGGATCCGGCCCAGGTCGATGGTTTCCGTCCAACCGTTGACGATGATCTCCGCGGCGGCTTCGGGATCCTTTGTCGGAATGCCGAATTCGCGGGCGTGGTCGTTGCCGGTGCCCGCCGGAACGATACCCAGCGGCACATCGGTGCCGGCCAGCACCTGCAGTGCGTTGGAGATGACGCCGTCGCCGCCGGTGACCACGACCCCGTCGGTGCCGTTGTCCAGCGCCGCGGCCAGTAGGCGACGTGCGTCCTGGGCGTCGTCACCGATGATCTCGGTGACCTCCAGACCGCGCTGACGCAACCGGGTCAGCGCCCGCCGCGCCGCCTCGATGGCCGCCCCGTGCCCGGATACCGGATTGGTCAGCGCGGTCACCTTCGCCAATTCGCGACGGTGACACCGCCCGGCGGCCGGATCCTGGTGTGTCACGGGATCAGCTTGCCGGGGTTGAGGATTCCGGCGGGGTCCAGCGACGCCTTGATCGCGCGCAGCACCTGTACGCCCAGATCGCCCACCTCGTCGCGCATCCAGGGCCGATGGTCGGAGCCCACCGCGTGATGATGGGTGATGGTCCCGCCGGTGGCCATGATGGCATCGCAGGCGGCCTTCTTGGCCGCCAACCACTGTTCGAGCGGGTTGCCGCGCTGCCCGGCGACCACGGTGAAGTACAGCGAGGCGCCGGAGGGATAGACGTGCGATATGTGACACATCACCAGCGCCGGGGTGCCCGATTCGGCCAGCGCCGACGTCAGCGCCTCGGTGACAGCGGCTTTGAGCGCGGCGATGTTGGACCAGTCGGTGGCGGTTTCCAGCGTCTCGCACAGCGCGCCGGCGGCCAGCAGTGAGTCACGCAGATAGGGCGCGCTGAACCGGCCGTGCTCCCAGGACTGCGCCGGATCCGCCCCCAGCGAGGTGCCGCCGTGGGCTGCGATCAGCGCGCGCGTCTCGGCGTGCCGGCTCTCGGTGTGCGCACCGGTGCCCTCGAACAGCGTCAGGCCCAAACAGCCACCGGTGGAATCGTTCTCGCCGATCAATTCGTGGGTGGCCAGGCTGACTCCGGTCTCGGCTTCGTCGGACAGTCGCACCACAGTCGGCCCGGTGCCGGTTTGTGTCACCGCACGCAACGCCTCGACCCCGGTGGCGAAGTCCGGGAATGACCACGCCTCGTAGCGTGTGGTTTCCGGTGCCGGATGCACCCGCAGCCGCACCCGGGTGATGACACCGAGCACGCCCTCGGAGCCGATCGCGATCTGGCGCAGATCGGGGCCGGCCGCCGACGCGGCAACCCGGCCGAGGTCCCACACACCGGCGGGGGTGATCATCCGCAGGCCGACGACCATGTCGTCGAAGCGCCCGTACCCGGCCGAATCCTGGCCGGAGGATCGGGTGGCCGCGAAGCCTCCGATGGTGGCGTACTCGAAGCTCTGCGGGAAATGTCCCAGGGAGAAGCCCTGTTGGCCGAGCAGGCGCTCGGCTTCGGGTCCGCTGAGGCCGGCACCGAGTTCGGCGATGCCGGACACGTCGTCCAGGTGATGCAGTTCGTCGAAACGACGTAGATCCAGCGAGATGACGGCGGTGAACCGGCCCCGGGCGGGGTCCAGACCGCCGGTCACGCTGGTCCCGCCGCCGAACGGAACGACCGCGATAGCGTGATCGGAGCAGTAGCGCAGGACTCCGGCGATGGCCTCCTCGTCCCCGGGCAGCAGTACCGCGTCGGGCGCGTCCTGGACGCCGGTGTCCTTGCGGCGCAGCAGGTCTGGGGTGGACTTGCCGCCGGCGTGTAGCAACCGGTCATGGTCGGCGGTGCGAAAGAACTCGGCGCCGACGAGTGCGGCGAGCCCGTCCCGATCGGCTTGCGACAAGGCACACGGGCGTAGTGTGACTTGCTCCGGGCGTAGCTCGACCTCGGTCGAATCCTCAAGTCCCAGAGCTTGTTTGAGTAGTGACCGGATTCCGCCGGAGAGCGGCCTGGCGGCCGCCGGGTCGCCCCAGGCATTCCACTTCATCGGCGGAACCAGTGCATCGACACGTGTCATGCGTTACAGTATTACACATGCTGTCAATTAGTAATGATTCCGATCTGGACATCGGGGATCGGATACTTGCTGCGGCGGCAAGCTGCGTGCTGGATTACGGCGCGGATCGGGTGACCCTGGCCGAGATCGCCCGGCGCGCCGGGGTAAGCCGGCCCACGGTGTATCGCCGATGGCCGGACACCGAGTCGATCGTGTCGACCCTGCTGACCGGCCACATCGCCGACGCGGTGCGGCAGGTGCGGTTCGACGGGGACGACCGGGCATCCCTGGTGAAACAGGTAGTCACGGTCGCCGGCCAATTGCGCCGCGACGACCTGATCATGTCGGTGATGCGGTCGGACCTCCCCGGGGAATCCATCGCCGAGCGCCTTGGCGCCGGCCGGCGGTTCCTGCTGGACGGACTCGCGGCCCGGCTGTCGGCTGCTCAGCGCGCGGGCAGCGTCCGGGCAGGGGACCCCGTTCAACTCGCGACCATGATCCTGCTGATCGCCCAGTCGACCATCCAGTCCGCCGACGCCGTCGAACCGATCCTCGACGACCACGCCCTGGCCGCCCACCTCTCCCACGCGCTGAACGGATACCTGTCCTGATGGAAAAGCCGCCCGCACACTCTGCCGCGCTCAACGCCACCCGCCGCACCGCCGAACTGGCCGAACTCGCCGACGGCGCCGACCTCGACGTCATCGTCATCGGCGGCGGCATCACCGGCGCCGGCATCGCCCTGGATGCGGCGTCCCGGGGTTTGCGCACGGCCCTGGTGGAAAAGCACGATCTGGCGTTCGGCACCAGCCGCTGGAGTTCCAAGCTGGTGCACGGCGGACTGCGCTACCTGGCGACCGGCAACGTCGGTATCGCGCGGCGCAGCGCCATGGAACGCGGCATCCTGATGACTCGCACCGCCCCGCACCTGGTGCGGGCGATGCCTCAGCTCGTCCCGCTGCTGCCATCGATGAATCACGCCAAACGCGCACTGGTGCGCACCGGCTTCCTGGCGGGCGACGCGCTGCGGGTGCTGGCGCGCACGCCGTCGGCGACTCTGCCCCGGTCCCGCAGGGTTTCCCCGCGCCGTGTCGTTCAGATGGCGCCCACCGTCGAGCGTGCGGGTCTGGCCGGGGGATTGCTGAACTACGACGGGCAACTGATCGACGATGCCCGGCTGGTCACGGCGGTCGCGCGTACCGCAGCCCAATACGGTGCCCGGATCCTCACCTATGTCGCCGCCTCGGAGGCCACCGGCACCTCGGTGCGGCTGACCGACCAGCGCAGCGGCCAGTCGTTCGACGTCTCCGCCGGCGCCGTCGTCAGCGCCGCCGGAGTCTGGGCGGGCGAAATCGACCCGGAGTTGAAGCTGCGGCCCAGCCGCGGAACTCATCTGGTGTTCGATGCCGCGGTGTTCGGCAACCCGAGCGCGGCGCTGACCATCCCCATTCCCGGTGAGCTGAACCGCTTCGTCTTCGCCATGCCCGAGCAACTGGGCCGGGTCTACCTCGGCCTGACCGACGAGGATGCCCCGGGCGCGATTCCCGATGTGCCACGACCCTCGGCGCAGGAAATCGCGTTCCTGCTGGACACGGTCAACACCGCGCTGGGCACCAAGGTGGGCGAATCCGAGGTGATCGGCGCCTACGCGGGGCTGCGGCCGTTGATCGACACCGGGGAGGGCCGCACCGCCGACGTCTCCCGCAACCACGCCGTCTTCGAATCACCCGGCGGGGTGATCAGTGTCGTCGGCGGCAAGCTGACCGAATACCGGCACATGGCCGAGGATGTGCTCGACCGGGCCATCGGCCTGCGCGGGTTGGGTGCCGGTGCCTGCCGGACGCGCACCCTGCCGCTCGTCGGCGCCCCGGCCAATCCGGGGCCGGCTGGGCATGGCGGTGTGTCGGGTGTGTCGGGTGGGTCCGGGATACCGCTGCCGGAGTCGCTGGTCGCCCGCTTCGGGGCGGAAGCGGCCAATGTGCTGGCGAGCGCATCCTGCGAGCGGCCCGCCGAACCCGTCGCCGACGGTATCGACGTGACCCGGGCGGAATTCGAATACGCCGTCACCTGTGAAGGGGCGCTGGAAGCCGGCGACATTCTGGACCGGCGGACAAGGATCGGACTGGTGACGCGGGATCGCGAGCGGGTTGCCGCGGTGGCCGCAGAGTTCCTGGCCGGGTTCGGCGGGTAGTCGGAACCTTCGGCGCGGCCGACGGAGCCGTTGGAGTCCCGGCGTGCTGTTTACAGCGGAATGTTCTTGTGGCGACCGCGACGGGCGGGAGCCTGAGCCAGCGCCTCGGTCAGCTTGCTCCGGGTGTGTGCGGGGTCGATCTTCTCGTCGACCACACCGATGTCGATGGCGCTGTCCACGCCACCGGCGATGCGTTCGTGCTCGACGGCCAATTCTTCGTGCAGCGCCTCGCGCTCATGGTCCGGTGCAGCCGCCAGCTTGCGCTTGTGCAGGATGCCGACCGCGGCCTTGGCGCCCATCACGGCGACTTCGGCGTCCGGCCAGGCGAACACCTTCGTCGCGTTGAGGGAACGGGAGTTCATCGCAATGTAGGCCCCGCCGTAGATCTTTCGGGTCACCAGCGTCACCCGCGGCACCGTGCACTCGCCGAAGGCGTGCAGCAGTTTGGCGCCGCGCCGCACGACGCCGCCCCACTCCTGGTCGACACCGGGCAGGTACCCGGGCACGTCGACGATCACCACCAGCGGAATGCCGAACGCGTCGCACAGACGCACGAAACGCGCTGCTTTCTCGGCGCTTTCGGAGTTCAGACAGCCGCCCAGGCGCAGCGGGTTGTTGGCCAGCACGCCAACCGTGCGGCCCGACAACCGGCCCAGCCCGACCACCATCGACGGTGCCCACTTGGCCTGGAACTCCGCGAATGGTGCGTCCTGGTCGAGGATCGCGGCCACGATCGGGTGCACGTCGTAGGCCCGGCGAGCGGACTCGGGCATGAGCGCCTTGATGTCGGTGTCGCCGGCCTCGGCCTTGCTGCGGTCGAAATGGCCCTGCTGGCAGAAAAGTCCGACGAGATCGCGTCCGCGCGTGTAGGCGTCGAGTTCGTCGTCGGCGACGATGTGGCACACCCCGGACTTCTTGTGGTGGGTTTCCGGGCCGCCCAGCGAGGCCATGTCCACGTCCTCGCCGGTGACGCTGCGCACCACGTCGGGCCCGGTGACGAACACCCGGCTTTCCGGCGCCATCACGATGACGTCGGTCAGCGCCGGGCCGTAGGCTGCACCACCCGCGGCGAAGCCGACGACCACCGAAATCTGCGGAATGTAGCCCGAGGCCCGGATCATGGCCTCGAAGACCATGCCGACCGCGTGCAGGGCCCGCACACCTTCGGCCAACCGGGCGCCCCCGGAGTGCCAGATGCCCACGATCGGGCTCTGCTCCTCGATCGCGGTGTCGTAGGCGTCCACGATGTGCTGGCAGCCCTCGGTGCCCATGGCACCGCCCATGACGGTGCCGTCGGTGCAGAACGCGATGGTGCGCACCCCGTTGACGGTGCCCGCGGCGGCGAGCAGACCGGAGCGGTCACGCTCGTGCAGCAGCTCCAGGCTGCCGTCGTCGAAGAAGTTGCTCAGACGCAGCAGCGGGTCGCGCGGGTCGAGCGTTTCACCAACCATCTCTGGGGCCATGGTCGTCATCGCAATTCTCCTAGTTTCCACAGGGATGCTCTTGGGGGCGGCGGCATTGCTCAGTACCGTCCAAAGGCGATCGCCACGTTGTGTCCGCCGAACCCGAACGAGTTGTTGACGGCGTACTGGTAGTTGCCCGGCCGCGGCTTGCCCGCGACGACGTCCAAGTCGATCTCGGGATCGAGGTTCTCCAGGTTCAGCGTCGGCGGGACCACCTGGTCGCGCAGAGCGAGCACCGTCAGGATCGACTCCACGGCGCCGACGGCGCCCACCGAGTGGCCCAGGGCCGACTTGGGCGCGTACACCGCGGGTTTGTGGCTGCCCATCGCGTTGTTGATCGCCTTACCCTCGGCGACGTCGCCGACCTGGGTGCCGGTGGCGTGGGCGTTGATGTGATCGATGTCGGTGGGGGTGAGGCCGGCGAGCTGGACCGCCCGGGTGATCGCGTGCCCGGCTCGAGCGCCGTTGGGGTCGGGGGCAACCATGTGGAAACCGTCGGAGGTGACGCTGGCTCCCATGATGCGGGCCAGAATGTTGGCGCCGCGCGCCTTGGCGTGCTCCTCGGTTTCGATCACCAGCAGCGCACCGGCCTCGCCGAAGACGAAACCGTCGCGGTCCCGGTCGAACGGGCGGCAGGCACCGGCCGGATTGTCGTTGTTGGCCGACATGACGATTCGCATGTTGGCGAAACTGGCGATGGGCACCGCTTCGATCTGGGTCTCGATACCCCCGCAGATCGCGATGTCGGCTTCGCCGAGCACGATCTGCTGCCACGCCCGCGCGATGCCTTCGGAGCCCGACGCACACGCCGATACCGGGGCCATCACGCCGGCCTTGGCGTGACGCTCCAGACCGACCACGGCGGCAGGACCGTTGGGCATGAATTTCTGCACGGCCAGCGGGGAGATCGCCTTGAAGCCGCGTTCGCGCATGGCGTCGTAGCCGAAGACCAGTTCTTCGGATGACCCCATTCCGGTGCCGATGGCAACCGCCAGCCGATTGGTGTCCACCTCGGGTGAGCCGGCGTTCTCCCACACCCGCCGGCCCACAATCGTCGACAACTGCTGCAGGTACGAGGTCCGGCGCAGCTCGACCCGCGTCAGCTGGCTGTTGAATTCCTCAAGCAGGTGTCCGCCGATGCGCACCGGAAGGCCGTATTGTTCGATGAAGGGGTCCTCGAGGGTCCGGATCCCGCTCCGGCCGTCCAACAACAACTTCCAGGTGTTCTCGGCGTCGGTCGCCAGTGCCGTCGTCATGGCAATGCCCGTGACGACCACGTTCGGGAAGGCTTTCCCGGTGACCAACTCTGTCATGGTTTCTGCGAACGTTCCTTCCTAATCCCGCTCTAGTACCGCCCGAAAGCGAGTGCCACGTTGTGGCCGCCGAATCCGAACGAGTTGTTGATCGCGTATTGGAAATCGCCGTACCGGGGTTCGCCCGCGACGACGTCGAGGTCGATCTCGGGATCCGGGGTTTCGTAGTTCAGCGTCGGAGGGATGACGCCGTCGCGGAGGGCGAGCACGGTGAGCAACGACTCCAGGGCGCCGACCGCGCCGATGGAGTGCCCGAGTGCCGACTTCGGCGCGTAGACCGCGGCCTTCTCGCACCCGGCCACCCGGATCGCATTGGCCTCGGCGGCATCGCCGATCGGGGTCGCGGTCCCGTGCGCATTCACATGGTCGATATCGCCGGGGGACAAGCCCGCCAGCTCCATCGACCGCTGCATCGCCCGGCCGGCCCGAACGCCGTCGGCGGCGGGTGCCACCATGTGGAAGGCGTCGGAGGTGATCCCGGCGCCCAGCAGCCGGGCCAGCGGCTTGGCGCCGCGGGCCTTGGCGTGCTCCTCGGTCTCGATGAGCATCATGGCCCCGGCCTCGCCGAACACGAAGCCGTCGCGGTCCTTGTCGAACGGGCGCGAGGCGCGTTCGGGCTCGTCATTGCGCGTCGACATGGCCCGCATCATCGAGAAGGCAGCGATCGGCAGGGCCTCGATCGGCCCCTCGACGCCGCCGCAGACGGCGATATCGGCGTCACCCATGACGATCTGGCGCCACGCGTGGGCAATGGCCTCCGAACCCGACGAACACGCCGACACCGGGGTGATCACCCCGGCCTTGGCGCCGAGCTGCAAACCCACCACGGCGGCCGCGCCGTTGGGCATGATCATCTGCACGGCCAGCGGCGACACCTTGCGGGGGCCGCCTTCGTTCATCAGGTCGTAGCTCTCGACGATCCGCTCGGCACCACCCAGGCCGGTGCCGACGACGACCGTGAACCGATCGGGGTCGACCTCGGGGCTGCCCGCGGATTCCCACAGCTGACCGCTGAGAAACTTGGCCAACCGCTGGACGTAGGACATGCGGCGCATGTCGAGCCGGCCCATTTGAGCGTCGACGGACTCCTTGAGGTGCCCGCCGATCTTGACCGGAAGATCCCACTTGGTGACGAAGTCGTCTTCGAGAACGTGGATACCGCTCTCGCCGGCCAGCAAACTCTTCCACGTGCTCTCGATGTCCGGCGCGAGCGCAGTCGTCGCCGCGACGGCGGTTACCACAACGCTGGGGTAACCGCCGTTAGCAGTGGAAGGCTTCGTCACTTGCTCTCCAGCTTGGCGCGCAGCGCCTCGGCAGCCTCGGGGTTCTCTTCCTCGAGCTTCTGGATGTAGGCCACGACGTCGCCGACGGTGCGCAGGCCGGCGAGGTCCTCGTCGGGGATCTTCACGCCGTACTTGTCCTCGGTCTGCACCGCGATCTCGACCATCGACAGCGAGTCGATGTCCAGGTCGTCGACGAACGACTTCTCCGGGGTGACCTCGGAGGGCTCGATGCCGGTGACCTCTTCGATGATCTCGGCGATACCGGCGATAATTTCTTCTTGACTGGCAGCCACGGCTGGTTCCCTTCGTAATATGTTGTGTACAAACCGAATTGATGTGTTGTTGCGGTTCGAACTGTTTTTAGATGTTGTTGTGGGTTCTGGCTTCGAGTGCCGGCGGCTACGGTGCCGCCAGCTCGTCCAGGTCTGCGGGGGACTTGACGGCGCGCGCCGGAGTTCCCCGAAGTTCGCGTTTGGCGATACCGGTGAGCGTGCCCGCGGGCGGGAACTCCACGATCGCCGACACATCGTGCTCGCGCATATATGCGGTGCACAGATCCCAGCGCACCGGCCGGGTCAGCTGAGCGACCAGCGCCCGCATCGCCGCGGCGGCGCCGGCCACCGGCTTGCCGTCGTAGTTGGACAGCAGGGTGGCGGTGGGCTCGGCCGTTGCGATACCCGCCGCGGCGGCGGCGTAGCCGTTCAGCGCGGCGGCCATGAACTCGGTGTGGAACGCTCCGGCCACACCCAGCGCTCGTACCCGGGCCTTGGCGGGCGGGTCCTCGGCGAGCTTCTCCAGCGCGGTGAGCCGGCCGGCGGCCACGATCTGGCCGGCGGCGTTGCGGTTGGCCGGGACCAGGTCGAGTTGGTCAAGGCGGTTCAGCACCTCGTTTTCGTCACCGCCGAGCACGGCCGACATCCCGGTTGGTTCGGCTGCGCAGGCCTTGGCCATCTCGGCGCCGCGAATCGCAGCCAGCATGACGGCGTCATCGGCGGCGAACACGCCGGCGATGGCGTAGGCGGCGATCTCGCCGACCGAGTGGCCGGCCACGATCACGTCTTCGCCCGTCAGCAGTCCACGCGTAGTGAGCTGCTGGTGTGCGAGCAGGGTCGCCGCGACGATCAGCGGTTGGGCGATCGCGGTGTCGGTGATCTCCTCGGTCGACGCGGTGGTGCCCAGCCGCGCCAGATCGAGACCGCTTGCCTGCGACCAGGCGTCGACTTGCTCCGCCGCCCCGGGCAGTTCCAGCCACGACGACAACATCCCCTCGGTCTGGGAACCCTGTCCGGGCGCGAGAAATGCAATCACGCGTTTAAGAGAACACTGTGAGGACGGTTTTGCGGGGTGTACCAAATTATGAACCTCGTCTTAGGTTTTTGTATGTATTCTACAAAACACCCCGGTAAGCTACATGTTTGAGACGGGGCCGCGATCTGTCATCTGAATCACTATCGCGCCGTTACGATGCCGATACCCCGCTGACCGGCGGTTTAAGCTGCGGGACTGCGATGACGGCCGGGTTCGGCGGATGCGTCGGATAGTTGAGTTGGCCCACCGTAGCCGCGACCCGCAGCACGTATGCGTCGCGAGGCCGGGTGGGATCGCGCCCGGTGAAGTCGGCGATCCGCTTGAGCCGGTATCGGACGGTGTTTGGATGAACGAACAACTTCCTGGCGCATGCCTCAATGGCGCCGCCGCAGTCCAGGTAGGCGTCCAGGGTTTCGATGAGTGTCGGCCCGGCGTCGGAAAGCGGCCGCATGACGTCGGCGTGCAGCGCCACGATCGCCGAAGCGTCACCCATCAGGGCGCGCTCGGGCAGCAGTTCCCGCGCCAGGACGGGCCGGGGGGCGCCCCGCCAGCCGGTCACCGCGTTCATCCCCGAGATCGCCTCGCTGGCACTGTGATACGCCGCCGTCAGCATCGGCGCCGTCGGGCCGATGACCACCGGATCCGCTGAGAACGCCTTGAGTAGGTCGTTGAGGAACTTGTCGGTGTGCGACAGCTGGCCGGAGACGATGGTCACCAACCAGGTGCCGTGCACATCGGTGAGCGCGGCGCGGCCGTGCCGTGCGGCGATATCGCGGGCGTACTGGCTTGCCCGGTCGCTGGCGTCTTCTTCGCCGGTGCCCTCGTCGCCGGGCGCCGGGGTGCCCACCACCACGGTGGCCGGCGCGGTGGTATCCCAGTTGAGGGCGGCGGCGCGGGACAGCAACTCGGGGCCGGTGTCGCCGCGTACTACCGCGTCGACAACGCTGGCCTCCATCCGGCTGTCCCAGGCGCCCCGCGCCTCGGCGGCGTCGGCGTAGGCCGAGGCGGCGGTGAAGGCCAGGTCACGGCTGTACTTGAGGATGCCCACGGTCAGGCCCGTCAGCTGCTCGTCGGAGCGGGCCAGCAGCGGCACCGCCTCCTCGAAGAAGTCCATGGTGACCCGCACCATGTCCACGGTGTGGCGCAGCGCGATGCGCCGCGTCAGCTCCTGGGGCACCAGTTCGAACGCCTTTGCGGTGTAGCTGACGTTGCTGTGCGGGTCCTGCATCCACTCGACGAAGTTGACCACCGCCGTCTGCACAACCAGTGCCACGCTGGCGCGCTGCGAGGCTTCCAGGTCGGCGAAGAACGGCAGTCGCTCGTGCATGGCCGAGACCGCCTCGGTGGCCAGCCGGCCCGAATACTGCTTCAACCGCCGCAGCAACGAGTCGGGCACGGCATCGAGCATTTCCAGCGGCGACCGGGAGTGCCCGATCTGCGCAAACTGGTTGTCGCCCATCCCTAAAAGCTACGCCTGCCATCTGGAACATTTCACCAAACAGCCGGGTTTGTCTTAACGATTCCTTACATGGCCGACGGCCAGCGGCCAGCGGCAGCTATGCCACGCCCGGATCCGACGTCTGCTCCCCGGCGGCATGGACCTCGTCGATCCGGTATTGGCGGGCTGCGGCGACCGCCACCGACGGGTCGATCTCGCCGTCGCGGGCCAGTGCTTCGAGCACGGCGACCACCTGGGATTCGGCATCGGTGTTGAAGTAGCGGCGGGCAGCCGGGCGGGTATCGGAGAAGCCGAACCCGTCGGTCCCCAGCGTTACGTAGGTGCCGGGCACCCACGGCCGGATCTGCTCGGGGACCGCGCGCATCCAGTCCGACACCGCTACCACCGGACCGCGGGCGTTTTCCAGCGCCCTGGTCAGGTAGGCGACACCCGCCGGCTGTTCGGGATGAAGCAGACGCTCCTTCTCGATCGCGACACCGTCGCGGTTGAGCTCGCTCCAGCTGGTCACCGACCATACGTCGGCGGCGACGTCCCACTGGGCGGCCAGCATTTCGGCGGCCTTCAGCGCGGCGGGCACCGACACTCCCGACGCCAGTATCTGCGCGGAGTTGTTGCGCGGTTCGGCTGCCGCGTGGCAGCGGTAGATACCGCGCAGGACGCCTTCGGGGTCGAAGTTCTCCGGCTCCGGCGGCTGCACATACGGCTCGTTGTAGAGGGTGATGTAGAAGAAGACGTTCTCCGGGTCCTTGCCGAACATCCGCTGCAGGCCGCTCTCGACGATGTAGGCGACCTCGTAGGCGAACGCGGGATCGTAGGACACCGCTGCCGGGTTGGTGGCGGCGATCAGCAGCGAATGGCCGTCGGCGTGCTGCAGGCCCTCTCCGGTCAACGTGGTTCGCCCTGCGGTGGCCCCGAGGACGAACCCGCGCGCCATCTGGTCTCCGGCTGCCCAGAACCCGTCGCCGGTGCGCTGGAATCCGAACATCGAATAGAAGATGTAAACGGGGATCATCGGGACGTCGTGGGTGGCATACGACGTTCCCACGGCGGTGAACGAGCCCACCGATCCCGCCTCGTTGATGCCCTCGTGCAGGATGTGGCCGACCTCGCTTTCCCGGTAGGCCAGCATCAGCTCGGCATCGACGGCGGTGTAGAGCTGGCCGTTGCGGTTGTAGATCTTCAGCGACGGGAACCAGGAGTCCATGCCGAAGGTGCGGGCCTCGTCGGGAATGATCGGGACGATCCGGTTCCCGATTTCCTTGTCCCGCAACAGTTCCTTGAAGGTGCGCACCAGGGCCATGGTGGTGGCGACCTCCTGGTTCCCGGATCCCCGCTTCAGGGCCCGGTAGGTGTCGCCTCCGGGCAGCTTGAGCACTTTGGCCTTGGTCCGGCGTTCGGGGACGAAGCCGCCGAGGGCGCGGCGCCGGTCCAGCAGGTACCGGATCTCCGGGGTGTCCGGCCCGGGGTGGTAGTACGGCGGCAGGTACGGGTTCTCGTCGAGTTGGGCATCGCTGATCGGAATGCGCATCGAGTCCCGGAACCGTTTGAGGTCGTCGAGTGCGAGCTTCTTCATCTGGTGGGTGGCATTGCGGCCCTGGAAGTGCGCACCCAGCGAATAGCCCTTGATGGTCTTGGCCAGGATCACCGTCGGCTGTCCTTTGTGCGCGAGCGCGGCGTGGTAGGCGGCATAGACCTTGCGGTAGTCGTGGCCGCCGCGCTTGAGGTTCCAGATCTCGGAGTCGCTCATGTCTTTGACCAGCGCCTTGGTGCGCGGGTCGCGCCCGAAGAAGTGGTCGCGCACATAGGCTCCGTCGTTGGCCTTGTAGGTCTGGTAGTCGCCGTCGGGGGTGGTGTTCATCAGATTCACCAGTGCGCCGTCGCGGTCGGCGTGCAGCAGGGCGTCCCATTCCCGGCCCCACACCACTTTGATGACGTTCCAGCCCGCTCCCCGGAAGAACGACTCCAGCTCCTGGATGATCTTGCCGTTGCCGCGCACCGGGCCGTCGAGGCGCTGCAGGTTGCAGTTGATCACGAAGGTCAGGTTGTCCAGGCCCTCCAGCGCGCCGATGTGCGCCAGCCCACGGCTTTCCGGCTCGTCCATCTCGCCGTCGCCCAGGAAGCACCAGACATGCTGGCCGGCGGTGTCCTTGATGCCCCGATCGTGCAGGTAGTGGTTGAACCTGGCCTGGTAGATCGCATTGAGCGGCCCCAGGCCCATCGACACGGTGGGGAATTCCCAGAAATCGGGCATCATCCGCGGGTGCGGATACGACGGCAGCCCGCCGCCGGGATGGCTGTGCTCCTGGCGGAATCCGTCGAGACGGTCGGCGCTGAGCCGGCCCTCCAGGAAGGCGCGGGCGTAGATCCCGGGGGAGGCATGCCCTTGGATGAATATCTGGTCGCCTCCGCCGGGGTCCGATTTGCCGCGGAAGAAGTGGTTGAAGCCGACCTCGTAGAGTGCCGCCGAGGAGGCGTAGGTCGAGATGTGGCCGCCGACGCCCACTCCGGGTCGTTGCGCGCGGTGCACCATGATTGCGGCGTTCCACCGGATCCAGGTCCGGTAGCGGCGCTCGACGTCCTCGTCGCCGGGGAACCACGGCTCCAGTTCGGTGGGGATGGTGTTGACGTAGTCGGTCGAGGTCAGCGCGGGTATTGCGACCCGCTGCTCACCGGCTCGCTCCAGCATCCGCAGCATGAGGTAGCGCGCGCGGGCCGGCCCGGAGCGCTCCAGCAGCTTGTCGAACGACTCCAGCCACTCCGAGGTCTCCTCGGGATCGATGTCGGGCAGATACGACGCCACGCCCTCGCGGATCACCCGCACGCGGTCGGGTTCTGATGGGTTGCCCGAGGTCTCGGACGCGGCTGTGGACAGATCCCGGTGGGTGGACTCGGTGGTCAATTTCCGCTCCTATTGTTGGCGGTCTGACGGATTGCGCGGCTGCCTTCCCCTATCGTGCCGTACCGGGGACTGCGGTGGATACCCACCGCCGGGTACCGGGTGCAGGACGGAAGTCGGTGGTTGTGGGGCAGGAGGGATCGCGACCCGGTAACCTCACATCCCGTGCTCATCGGATGGCGTGTGGTCGCTGGCAGGCACGCGGGGGAGATTCCCAAACGAGGCGCCCTGGTTCTGGGCTGCGTTGCGGCGCTGGCGGCCGCGATCGTCGGCTGCACGAAGATTGCCGACGGGGCGGGCGCGGCCGACACCGCCGTCGCGCCGGCCTACCGGACCTCGGTGTCGATGTCGATATCCGCGTCGTCGGTGACGTCGCAGGTACGGGAGTCCCAGCGGCAACAATCGGTGACCACTAGGGCGATGCGGACGTCCTGTGAGGTGATGGCCACCACCAGCGAAGAGGCCATCGACAAGGTCAACGACTTCGTCGCCGCCTACAACGCCGAGCGCAGCACCGGCCCCACCGAGGGCCCGGCGATCGAGGCGCTCAACGACAGTGCCGATTCGGTGGAGAACAGTTACGGCGATGCCCTGCCGGCGTCGATGCGCGACGCTTTCAACGCCTACACCGCAGCAGCCCGCGAGGTGGCCAAGGCGATCGGGACCCATGCGTCGACCGGCGAGTTCAACAGGCGGGTGGATAATCTCAACGACACCAAGAGCGAGGCGCTGACCCTGTGTTCGGGCTAGCCGTATGAAGCCGGGCGGCGCCTGTGCGACGATTACATCCATCACGTACCGTGCGGTCGGCTGAAGGAGGTTTCACGGTGGTCGCGGCGGATGACGCCCCGGGCTACGCCCGCAAACTGGGCATCCAACCCGACCAGATCGTCCAGGAATGGGGCTGGGACGAGGACACCGACGACGACATCCGGGCCGACATCGAGGACGCGTGCGGCGGCGAACTGCTCGATGAGGATACCGACGAGGTGGTCGACGTCGTGCTGCTGTGGCACCGCGACGGCGACGGCGACTTGGTGGACATCCTGATGGACGCGATCACCCCGCTCGCCGAAGACGGCGTGATCTGGGTTCTCACCCCCAAGACCGGACGGGTGGGCCACGTGTTGCCCGCCGACATCGCCGAGGCGGCGCCCACCGCCGGCCTGATGCCCACCTCCTCGGTCAACCTCGGCGATTGGAGCGCCAGCCAGATGGTCCAGCCGAAGTCACGGACGTCGAAGCGCTGATGCTCGACATTGGAACGGCCGCCCCCGACTTCAGTCTGCGCGACCAGAACCAGCAGCCCGTCGCGCTCAGTGGTTATCGCGGCGCCAAGAACGTCCTGCTGGTGTTCTTCCCGCTGGCGTTCACCGGGATCTGCCAGGGCGAACTGGACGAAGTTCGCGATCACCTGCCCGATTTCGAGAACGACGACAGCGCCGTGCTGGCCATCTCGGTGGGGCCGCCGCCGACGCACAAGATCTGGGCTGTCCAGAGCGGGTTCACCTTTCCGGTGCTGTCGGACTTCTGGCCGCACGGAGCGGTCAGCCAGACCTACGGGGTGTTCAACGAGGCGACGGGGATCCCCAACCGCGGCACCTTCGTCGTCGACACCTCGGGGATCATCCGGTTCGCCGAGATGAACGGGCCGGGCGAGGCGCGCGATCCGCGGCTGTGGAACGACGCATTGGCGGCGTTGCGGTCCGGCGTGTAGCCTGCGCCGGGGCAGAGGGCGCGTAGCTCAGTGGTAGAGCTCTGGTTTTACACACCAGCGGTCGGCGGTTCGATACCGTCCGCGCCCACCAGTGTCGGTGCAGCTCCGGGAGATTTTGCGGCGCACCGTCGAGGTGCTATCGGGTCTCCATTTTGACCAGTTGCTTGCCGACGTTCTCGCCGGTGAAGAGGCGCCGCAGGGCATCCGGGGCATTCTCGAACCCCTCGACCACGTCGATCTGGTTCTTGATCTTTCCCTGGCCAGCCCAGGTCGTCGGGTCGACAGCAGCTGCCGGCACCCGATCAAGGTAGTCGAAGACGAGGAAACCGCGCATGGTGGCACGCTGCAGCGTGAGGTTCAGCAGGTTCTTGACGCCCGTCCGCTGCGCGGGATCGCAACTCAGCCACTGGTTTCGGACGAGAAACTCACCCTCGCCGATTGCGGGCACGGTGTCGCACGCAACTCGAAATGTTCCCGGCCCGCGAATCCGGTGGGCCGCTTTGCAAGCAGCCATCGGTGGTTCGTGGGCTCGGGCACTTCTGCAGCTACTTTCATCCTCGGTGTGGATCGAATATCGATCCCGATTTCACAGGTTGGTATCGAGCGCTCATCACGCTGCTAGACGGTGCACATCAGGCGTTGTTGGCGGTGTAGCCGGCCGCGCCGCCGCCGATGTAGTTGACCGGGCCGAGGTTCTGCTCGGCGGCCAGCGTCTCTGCCAGGAAGGCGATGGAGGCCGTGGCCAGGATGGAGTGGAAGTTGCCGTCGTTGTCGAAGTTGATGTTGCTGCCGACGACACGGACCAGGATCAGGGTGTCCTCGGTGTTGTCCGCGGGGGTGACGAAGGTGTGCACCGACGTGGCCGGTTCGTACAGGTAGGACCCGACGGTCTGAAGCTGGTCGGGGTACTCGTAGTAGTGCCAGCAGCCGGTCAGGGTGTACACCTCTGCGACGCCGGTGTGGTAGTGCAGCGGCACCGATGCGCCGGGTTCGAAGATCGCCAGCACCACCCATTCGCCGTGTTCGATATCCAGGCGCAGCGGCTTGAAGTGCACGCCGGGCGCGAGTGCGTTCCGGATCAAGGGGGGCTTCCAATGTGCCACCCCGCGGCCCTCGGCGCTTGACAATAGAGGACTAACTTTTGACAGCAAAGGACTTCTCGCTGTTGACGGCATAGGCTCGTATGCAAGGCTTGTTGCCTTGCGCGGAGACGGCGCACGCCCAGGTGAAATGGTCTCAGGTATGTGCCCCAACGAGAAGGAGGCCGATGCGATGACGCCGACCGAACGCGGCCGTCGACCGCGCAACCTGGGTGAGTAGCTGCCACACCCGATCGGCTTCGTGCTCGGGGGTGGCGGGAGCCTGGGTGCGGCCCAGGTCGGGATGCTCGAAGCACTGGTCGAAGTCGGTGTGTTCGCCGACCTCGTAGCGGGAACATCGATCGGTGCGATAAACGGCGCGCTGGTCGCGGCCGACCCCGTGGGCGCTGCCAACCGGCTCTCTCACTTGTGGCGAGAGCTGGATGTCGATCAGATCCTGCCGACGACCTTTGCCCGTCGGGTGCGTGCCCTGATCCGGCCGGGTACAACCCTGTACGACAGCCCGCGGATCAGTGAGCTTATCCGGCGGGAGGTCGGTGTCGCGGACATCTCCGAGCTGGCCATCCCGTATCTGGCGATGACGGTCGATGCCGACACCACCGAGCCCGTCGTCCTGGATTCGGGCCCGCTGTTGAGCGCCATGCTTGCGAGTTCAGCGATTCCAGGGGTGTTCCCCGCGATCACCCGCGACGGCCGTGACTTCTTCGATGGCGGCCTCAGGGTCAATGTGCCCATCCGGCAGGCACTCGACCAGGGCGCCCGATCGCTCGTCGTGCTCGACTGCTCGTTCCCCGGCCAGCCGATCTCCCGGCCGGCGAATCTGCCGGAGGCGGTGATGTATGCGTTCATGATCCAGCTTCGCCAGCAGGTCTCCCGCGATCTGCCCGTCGCCGCCCGCGAGGTGCCGGTGCTGGCGGTGCCTGGGCCGCCGCCCGCGGCGGTCTCACCCTTGGACTTCACCGGTGCGCTGCCGCTGATCGCGTCTGGGTATCGGGCCGCACGGGAATTCCTAGCCAAGGTGGCCGTCGATGGGCCGGGTTTGTATGACGCCGACCGGGTCGACGCCGACCGGTAGGCGACTCGCGTTGATTGTGAAGCCAGGGCTTTCACTGTGAACACAGGGCTTTCACTGTGAAGTGAGGGCGCGATCCGGGCGATTTTCCCGCCCTGGCTTCACAGTTGACGCCCTGGCTTCACAGTCGACGCCAAGGCTTCACAGTCGACGCCAGGGAGGAGGAGTCCAAGTGTGCCGGTCGCTGCCGCTGCCGCTGCCGCTGCCGCGAGCCGCGAGCCGCGAGCTGCGAGCGGCCTGCCCCTGGCGTGGGCTCCCGATTGCAGCCGCGCGTGCGGCCGTGGATGCGCGTTCCATGGGTTTGGTCATCGCATTGCGTTGAGCGGTTCGGCCTCCCCCAGGTTCGGTCCTTTGCGCAGGTTGCACCCGTCAGCGGGTCGGATCGATCAGGATCTTCGCTTCGCGCGGGCTGTTGCGCAGGCGTTCGAAGGCGTCGGCGACGCCGTCGTCGGTCATCGCCGCCGCCCTGAACGCCTCGTACGGGGAGCTCTCGTTGGGGTCGACGACCACATCAACACCCAGTTGTCTTGCCAGCGCCCGTCTTTCGGGGGAGAAGTCCGATGCGACGATCGGGGAGATACCCTTCATCTTCAGCACCGCGATGACGGCCAATCCAATGGGCCCGCAGCCGATCACCAGGGCGGCGTCCTCGGTGCTGGTGTCGACCCGGGCCACCGTGCGGTAGGCCACCGCCAAGGGTTCGGTCAGCGCCGCCAGCTCGGTGGGCACGTGGTCGGGCACTTCGATCAACAGCGGTTCGGAGAGCAGCATGCGCTCGCTGTAGCCGCCGGGAGCCTCCGGGCCGGCTACGCCGAGCGTGATTTTCTGCTCGTGCAGCAGGAACGGCGCCGAAACCACGCGACCGCCCACTGGGATTCGCGCTGCGGTGTCGTGCCCGTAGGCGGCGATGCGGCCCACGAACTCGTGGCCGAATATCACCGGTTGGTTCAGGTCCATCACGTCGAATCCACCCGCTGCCTGGGTGGCGGCGTTGAACTCGCGGCCGTGTGCGGCGAAGTGCAGGTCCGACCCGCAGCGGCCGCCCGCCTTGACAACAGCGCCCAATTTCTTGATCGTAGAGGACATGTCCGTGATTCGGGGGACATCCCTGAGCGGCTACCCGGGGCTGGTGTCCGAACTCGGCGGCGATCCGGATGAGCTGCTCACTCGTGCCGATATCCGGCGGGTTGATGTCGGCCGGTTCGACAGCTTCTTCACGTATCTGTCGCTGATCCACGCCGTCGAATCCGCGGCAGCCGCCACCGGCGTGCCGGACTTTGGCCGTCGGCTGGCCCAGCGTCAGGGTATCGAGATTCTGGGGCCGGTCGGGCTGGCGGCCCGCACCTCGAAATCGGTGCTTGAGGCCCTGGAGACCTTCGAACAGTACCTCGGCGCCTACAGCCCCGCGATCTCCACGACGATCAGTCGCGAGCCTGGCGATGAGGCTGCGTTCCTGGAGTTCACGATCCTCGTTCCGCACGCGCCGGCACACCCGCACACCACGGAATTGTCACTGGGCGTGGTGTTGCGGGTGCTGCGTTTTCTGCTGGGTTCGGGATACTCGCCGACGGTGGTGCACCTGCCCCATGCCGCCCTCGGCGATCGCGCCGACTACCTGCGCTACTACTCGTGCGCGCCGCGGTTCGGGTCGAGCCGGGCCGGATTCGGCATTGCCGCCGCGGACCTGCACCGGCCTTTGGTGCGAGACGAGCTGGCACATCAGGTGGTCCTCGACTATCTCGACACCGTGGTCGGCCAGCAGACGCCGACGATGTCGTCCTCGATACGCGAACTCATCCGACAGCTGTTACCGGCGGGTGCGGCCACAGTTCCGGTGATCGCCGAGCAGTTCAGGTTGCACCCCAAGGCGTTTCGGCGCCGGCTGGTGGCCGAGGGAACGAATTTCAACGCGGTGGTCGACGACGTGCGGCGTGACATGGCCGAGCGTTATCTGCGGGACACCGATATGGCGCTGAGCCACCTGGCGCGTGAGCTTGGGTACTCCGAGCAGAGCGTGCTCTCGCGGTCCTGCCGGCGCTGGTTCGGCGCCAGCCCCGCGGCGTTGCGTGAGCAGTGGAGACGCGCAGCCGTCTGACGCCGGTACGCGCCGCGAATGTCCTTTGCTGTTAAGCACTCGGACGCTGCTGTCAAGACTTCGGCGCGTTGCGTCGGCAGGCTGAAAGCCGACGGTACCCCGACAGCGAAAGGAAGGTGCGCGATGAGTCCCATCGACGCCGCTCGCGTCTACCGGATGATGGTGCGAATGCGCCTGGTCGAAGAGGCCCTGGTCGAGGCATGGGAGGAGGGGCTGGTCCCCGGGGAATACCACTCCGGCATCGGCGAAGAGGGTATCAACGCCGGCGTGCTGGCCCACCTGTCCGAATCCGACACCCTGGCACTCGACCACCGCAACACTGCGCCGTTCGTGGGCAGGGGCATGGACCTCACCGCCCTCATGCTCGAAGTGCTGGGCTCCGATGAAGGCATTGCCAGCGGCATGGCCGGCCATATGCATATCTTCGACCCCGATCTGCGGTCCGGTGCCGACGGTATCGTCGGCGCCTCCGGCCCGCTGGCCGTCGGCAACGCGATCGCGCACACCCAGTTGAATCCGGGCAGCGTCGCGATCGCATTCCACGGTGAGGCCGCCATGAACGCCGGCATGCTGATGGAGTCCTACAACATGGCCGTGGCCTGGAACCTGCCGGTGGTGTTCGTCTGCAAGGACAACAAGTGGGGCATCACCACCATGTCCAAAGATCAGACCGGCGGTGACCCGATCAGCCGGGCGCGCGGTTTCGGCCTCAAGGTCGCCACCGCACCGGGCCACAAGGTTGCCGACGTGCACGCCGCGGCCGGACGGCTCATCGACCGAGCTCGAAGTGGTGGCGGCCCCGGCTTCCTCTACGTCACCTGCCACCGGCCCGGCGGCCACTTCGAAGGTGACCCGCTGGTCGGGCTGCTGCGCAACCCGCGCAAGCAGCTGTCCGTCTGGGTTCCTGAACTGCAGTCCGGCATGGCCGCCGAGGAAGGCGGGTCGCGCACCGACAAACTGCGCGCCCTGGCCGGATTCGGCCGCCGCGCTGCCCGATTCGCCTATGACATCGGCATGACCCCCCGCAAGGATCCCCTGCGCCGCGGTCAATCGCTGCTCCACGCGGATGCCGCGGACGCAATCGAAGCCCAGGAGCGAGCCGAGGTGCTCGCCGCAATCACCGAAGCACGCGCTCGCGTCGGCCAGCGCGCCGGCTTCGGCGTAACCACGACAGGAGTGAACCGATGACTACCATGCGCTACGACGAGGCAGTCGACCACGGTCTCGGCCAGGCCATGGCCGCGGATTCGACGGTGGTCACCTGGGGCGAGGACGTCCAGGTCCTGCGCCGGGTGCTGTTGAGCCGCTTCGGCCCGGACCGGGTGCGCGACACCGCGATCTCCGAGCAGGGCTTCATGTACGCCGGGATCGGTGCGGCCATGGCCGGCCTGCGCCCGGTGGTGGAGCTGTACATGATCGACTTCGGCACTGTCGGCTGGTCGGCGATCGTCAACGCCGGCTCGAAGTTCAAGGACTTTTCCGGCGGACGGTGGAACGTGCCGATGGTCCTGCGGGCCGGGGTCGGCGGCTGGTACGCCGACGGCGGCGAGCACGAGCAGACGCTGTGGGGATCGCTGGCCTCCTACCCGTCGACCGAGGTGGTGGTGCCGTCGACACCCGCCGACGCCGCCGGCCTGATGCTCTCGGCGGTGCAGAGCGACGAGTTCACCGTCTTCCTCACGCCCAAGCTGCTCGACCAGCAGATCCTGGATTACCTCGGCGGCGACCAACGGCCCACGGTCAACCTGACCGGCGTACAGCCCGCGGACGGTGTCCGCGGTGAGGTGCCCGACCGGGTCGAGCCGATTCCGTTCGGGCAGGCGGCCGTTCGGCGAGAGGGCGGCGACCTGACGCTGGTGTCGGTGGGTGTGGGTGTGCATCGCAGCCTGGAGGCGGCCGAGCGCCTGGCCGCCGACGGTATCGAAGCCACCGTCGTGGACCTGCGCACCCTGGCGCCGCTGGACAAGGAGGCGATCGTCACGCAGGTCGGCAAGACCGGCCGCGTGGTCGTCGTCGACGAGGACTACGTCCGCGGCGGGCTCACCGGTGAGGTGGCCGCACTGCTGCTGGAAGCCGGGACCAGTGTCCGCTACGGGCGGGTCGCGGTCGAGCAGACCATCCCGTTCGCACCGCATCTGGAGTACGCGGCGCTGCCCAATGCCGATCGTATCGTCGACATGGCGAAGTCACTAGCCTGAGGGGGACACGATGAATGACGTTCTGCCACTTGTCCAAATCGCGTTCAGCGTCCGTGATGTCCAGCACACGCAACGTTGGCATCGTGATCTGTTCGGGTTCACCGAAGCCGGTGGCACGCACATGTTCATCCCGTCACTCGGGTCCGAGGATGTGCAGGGCGTGCCGGGTGCGACCAGCATCTGCTGGTGGCTCCTGGACGGCAAACCGGGATTCCAGCTGGAGCTCTTCGAATACTCCAAGCCCTATGCGCACCCGATTCCGCGCGGCTGGCGCCCCTGCGACATCGGCTACACGATCGTCGGTTTCCACGTCAGCGATTTCGACGCGACCCTGGAGAGACTCCGTCGCCGGAAGGTGGCGCTGCTCACCGAACCGATGGGGAACGTCGGCTCCCGCCGCGTCTGCGTCAAGGATCCCGACGGAACCCTGCTGGAGATCATGGAGGACGACCCGGTGGTCCCGGGCATGGCGCCGCGCCCGGCCACGCCGACTGTGGTGCGGTTCGCCTCCCTGTCGGTGCCGGATCTCGATGAGGCGCGACGGACCTGGGTCGACGTGATGGGGTTGCCCGAGGTCGACTTCCATCTGCACACACCCGAGCACGAGGGGCTGTGGGGGCTGGCCGGGGCCAGCCGCGAGTCCTTCGTGGTGCGCGCCGGTGATGGGCTGATCGAAGTGGTGAAATACAGCGACCCGGTGGGCAAGCCGTGGCCGGTCGGGTATCACATCAGCGACATCGGGATCTTCAACGTCGCACTGGGGCCGCCGGACCGGGTGACGCTGGACGCGCTCGTCGCCAAGTGCGAGAACTCCGGCATCTACCCGAACACCATCAAGTCGTTCCCACTCGACCGGTTCTGGCATGCCAACTACGTCAACGACCCGATGGGCTTCTCCATCGAGCTGCTGTTCCACGGCAGCAAGGGGCGTACCTGGCCGGTGGACCCGTTCAACCTGCTCGAACTGGGTTTCACCGAGAAGGACCCGCCCGTAACCCGCGCCCAGGCGGTCGCGTCGTCAGCCGCCACACCCGAGCAGGTGTGGGCCGTGCTGGTCGACCACGAGGGGATGGCCGAGTGGGCGCCGTTCGAGGCGTGCGAAGTCCTACACGATGGTGACGCCGATGGCGTCGGCCTGGTTCGCCGGCTGACCGGTGGCCCGGCGAAAATGTCGGTGCTCGAGCATGTCGTTGCCGCCGAGGCCCCGTACCGCTTCGAGTACAAGGCCCAAGGTGCCCCCGGGCTGAGCCGGTACCACTCCTTCGTCACCGTCGAGGCCGCTCCGTCGGGAGGTAGCACCATCAGCTGGGAGGTGCAGTACCGCACCTCGATGCCCGGATCGAGGCTGATCACCGGCAAGATGATGCGCACCTTGGCTCAGGGGCTGGCTCAGACGGCTGCGAGTCGTTCGCGAGCGTAACGCAGCTGCGATTTCGGGCGCCGGATTTCGCCGTGGCGTTACGCTCGCGGTACTAAACGACCGGCAGGCCGAGTTGCGCTCGCAGCCGCATGTCCCAGAGGGACAGCTGGTAGCCGAAAACCCAGACCTCCTGCGGAATCAGCCGGTCGGCCAGCCGCAGCGCCGACAAGAGGAGTTCGAACCGGCGCTGCTGGGAGCCCGACCAGTCCAGCCGCATCAGCGCGCGGAACTCCGGGGCCAGAAAACCCGTCGTCGCGAACAGGTTGAGCCGTCCGGCCAGCGCGCGGATCGGTAGGGGCAGGAAGGCCATCGAGGCGACCCCGCGCAGATGCTCCCGCACCGGCGGGTCGATCTGCAGCTCGTCCAGGGACCGCTTCCAGTACTCATCGAAAGCGACCCGGTCGGCCGGCCACAGATGGTCGGGGACCTGCAGTGTGGTGCCCAGGCGCTTGGCGTCCTGGTAGACCGCGTCCGCGGTGGCGTCGTCGAGTGGGCCGTGCAGGTATTCGTGCTGTTCGACGAAGTAGCGGTACAGGCAGGCGACCACCCACAGTTGTAGGTTGCGGTCGAAGGCGTTGTAGGACACCGGGCTTGACGACGTCGACCGGATCTGCCGGTGGGCGGCGCCGACGGCGTCGTGCATCAGCTTGCGGTCGGCCTCGGTCCCGATGGTGGCCACTGCCAGGTAGGTGCCGGTGGTGCGGGCACGCTTGAACGGATGCTTGTAGACGTTCCCGCTGTCGACCGGGCTTTCCAGCACGCCGTAGCCCACACCGGGATGGGACAGCTGCATGATCACGTTGGCTGCGGGCATGAGTAGCGATGCGGGGTTGAGCAGGTCGACAACCCGGGTCGCCGGCCGCTTCACTGCGGGTCCAATTCCATACCAAGAAGTACACCACGGGCGAGGCGCGGCCGGGGGGGATTGCGACGCGGTCGTGCCGCATCGCGAGTAGCCGGGGGCCCGGGGCCCAGCCGCTATCGCCGGCGGCCGTAGCGGTCGGCGAGCTTCTCCTCGACGGTTGCCGGTGCATCCGGTGCATCCGGTGCATCCGGTACGGCCGGTACGGCCGGTGCGGCTGGTGCATCCGGCGTGTCCGGTCCGGGCTGCGCAGCCGGCGGATCCTGCCCGGGCTGCGCGGCCGACGGCTCCCCGGTCCCGCCGGCCGGCCCACCTGCCGCGGAACCGGCACCGTCCTCGCCGCGGCGCAGCTGCCGCTCCCGCCGCAGCGCGCGGATCTCGGCGTAGACGAAGTATCCCAGTGCAATCGGGGCGACCACACCGAACAGGATCCATTGCAGCCCGTAGGACAGGAACGGCCCGGCGTCCAGCCGCGGTATCGCGAGCACGCCGAGGCCGCCGGGCTGGTCATCGACCAGCTGCAGATACGGCCCGGCCAGCCGAATCCCGGTCAGCGCGGCGATCTGCGCGGTGTCGATCGAGTAGACCTGGCGGTAGCCGTCCCTGGTGAACGGACTCTTGCCCGCAACCTCCGCCTCTGAGTCGCGCAGCCGGCCGGTGATGGTCACCGTGGCTTCCGGCGGTGGCGGGATCGACGGCACATGGGAACCGGTCTCGGGGCGCACGTATCCGCGGTTGACCAGGACGGTCGGTCCATCGTCGACGACGAACGGTGCGAGGACCTCAAAGGCCTGGCCGGAGTCGACCACCCGTAGCCGGGCCAGCACCCGCACGTCCGACAGGTAGTGCCCGGTAGCGGTCACCCGACGCCACTGCGCTTCGAGCTCAGACGAATCCTGTTTCGACAACAGTGTTTTCAACGGCACCGGCGGGGTATTCAGGGAATCGGCGATCTGCTGGTTCTCCCGGGATGTCGCGGTGTTCTTACCCAGCTGCCACGGGGCGAGCACGGTGAAGCACAGGTAGGTGAATGCGATGCACACCAGCCACAGCGCGATCCAGCCCGGCCGCAACAGGAACGCCAGACGCCGAAGCCCGCCGGCCGCGGCCATCAGCCGGATCCGTCCCGGGCGAGTCTGTCGTCGACCCAGTCGTGCAGCCCGGGCAGGGCGGCTTCGATGACGGCGAAGGCCTCTTCGAAGTCGTCGTGGTCGCCGTAGTAGGGATCCTCGACGTCGGGGGCGTAGGTGCCCGAACGCGGATCGAATGACCGCAGCATCCGCAGCCGGTGGGCCTGGACCCCCAGCTCTCGCAGCATCAGGGCGTGGTTGCGACCCAGTGCCACCACCAGATCGGCCGATAGATGGTCGTCGTCGACTTGGGCGGCACGGTGGCCGGTGGGGTATCCGTGGTCGCTCAGCACCCGCGTCGCCCGCACGTCGGCTCCCTCGCCGACGTGCCAGTGACCGGTGCCGGCGCTGGTCACCCGCACGACCTCACCCAGGCCGCGCTGCTCGATCTGGTGGGCGAACATCTTCTCGGCCATCGGCGAACGGCAGATGTTGCCGGTGCACACGAACGTCACGTGCAGTCCGGTCCGGCCCGGAGAAGGTGTCACGGGTCCCATTCTGGTCGATGCCGCAGCCTGCTGCGCGTCCGGTCCGGGCACCGGTGGGATGGACCGCCCGAACTCCTGCCGGCACGGCTCCCTGTCCCCGGTTCGTGCGGTGGCGCACTAGTGTTTGCCTGGTGGCAGGTCCGGTTTCGACGCGCTACCCCAGTGGGAGCGGCCGATGAGTGTGCCATTGGCAGACGTGATCGACACGCTGGAGCAGGCGTACCCGCCTCGGCTGGCGCAGTCGTGGGACTCGGTTGGTCTGGTGTGCGGCGACCCGGCCGACCGTGTGACGTCGGTGACCGTGGCGGTCGATGCGACGCCGGCCGTCGTGGACGACGTGCCCGACGGGGGCCTGTTGCTGGCGCATCATCCGTTGCTGCTGCGCGGGGTGGACACGGTGGCGGCCAGCACGCCCAAGGGCTCGCTGATCCACCGGCTCCTGCGCTCGGGACGGGCGCTGTACACCGCGCACACCAACGCGGATTCCGCAGCTCCGGGCGTATCCGATGCACTCGCCGGCGCGCTGGACCTGACGGTCGAGGGGGTCATCGAGGGGTCACCGGCGACGGCCGGCCTGGACAAGTGGGTGGTCTACGTCCCCGGCGAGGACGCCGACGCGGTACGCGGCGCGGTTTTCGCGGCGGGCGCCGGACACATCGGCGACTATTCGCACTGCAGCTGGAGTGTCAGCGGGATCGGGCAGTTCCTGCCGCAAGCCGGTGCGGCTCCGGCGATCGGCAGGGTAGGCACCGTCGAGCAGGTGCGCGAGGAGCGGTTCGAAGTCGTGGCCCCCGCGCGATTGCGCGGTGCGGTGCTGGCGGCGATGCGGGCCGCGCACCCCTACGAGGAGCCGGCCTTCGACGTCTACGCACTGGCGCCGGCGCCCGCCGACACCGGACTGGGGCGGGTAGGCGCGCTGCCACGGCCCGAACCGTTGCGCGACTTCGTGCGCCGCGTTTACGCCGCGTTGCCTCCGACGTCGTGGGGAGTGCGCGCCGCGGGCGATCCCGATCTCCCGGTGTCGCGGGTGGCGGTGTGCGGGGGAGCGGGCGATTCGCTGCTGGCCGCGGTGGCGGCGGCGGGTGTGGACGCTTACCTGACGGCCGATTTGCGGCACCATCCGGCCGATGAGCATCGTCGGGCTTCGCCGATCGCGTTGATCGACGTTGCGCACTGGGCGAGCGAATTTCCCTGGTGCGGCCAGGCGGCCGCGCTGCTGGAATCCCGGTTCGGGGCCTCGCTGCCGGTGCGGGTATCGGCCATCCGCACCGACCCGTGGAATCTGGGGGTCGGCGTCGGCGCCGGCGCCGGCGCCGGGGAAGAATCTCGCCGATGAGATCGGGAGGTCAGTCATGAAAGCAGAAGTGGCACAGCAACGTTCGCTGCTCGAATTGGCCGGGGCGGATGCCGAGCTGTCCCGGATCGCTTTCCGGATCACCCATCTGCCCGAGCGCGAGGCCTACGAGCGGGTGCAGGGCGAACGCGACGCTGCGGGTGAGCGGCTGGCGGCCATCGGCATTGCGATGGCCGACCTGGACGCCGAAGTGTCCCGTTTCGAGACGGAGATCGACTCGGTGCGCAAGCGTGAAGACCGCGACCGCGGGCTGCTTGCTTCCGGGGCCACCGATGTCAAGCAGTTGGCCGACCTGCAGCACGAATTGGAGACCTTGCAGCGCCGCCAGGCCAGTCTGGAGGACACCCTGCTGGAAGTGCTGGAGCACCGCGAAGACTTGCAGGCCCAACAGGTCCGCGAGGAGGAGACCGTCGACCGGCTGGCGGCTGAGTCGTCCGAGGCCGGCCAAGCCCTCGACGCCGCGCTCGCCGAGGCCGACCGCACACGGGCCGAGCACTCGTCGCGCCGGCAAGCACTGGCCGCCTCGCTGAATCCCGATCTGGCGGCCCTCTACGAACGGCTACGTGCAGGCGGAGGCCCGGGAGCCGGGCAGCTGCTGGGCCATCGCTGCGGAGCCTGCCGGATCGAGATCGGCCGCAGCGAACTTGCCGGCATCACCGCGGCGGCCGAGGACGAAGTGCAGCGCTGCCCGGAATGCGGCGCGATTCTGTTGCGGATCAGGGGCCCCGGGCAATGAAGGTGACCGTCGAAGCCGACGGTGGTTCTCGGGGCAATCCGGGGCCCGCCGGGTATGGAGCGGTGGTGTGGACGGCGGATCGCCGGACCATTCTGGCTGAATCCAAGCAGGCCATCGGCCGCGCCACCAACAACGTTGCCGAATACCGCGGGCTGATCTCCGGTCTGGACGACGCGGTGAAATTGGGGGCCACCGAGGTGTCGGTGCTGATGGACTCCAAGCTGGTTGTCGAGCAGATGTCGGGGCGATGGAAGGTCAAGCACCCCGACCTGGTGGACCTGCACGCCCAGGCGCAGGCGCTCGCCGCGAACTTTCTGCGGATCGACTATTCCTGGATTCCCAGGGAGCGCAACAAACATGCCGACAGGTTGGCCAACGAGGCGATGGATGCCGCGTCCCGCGCGGGCGCGAAGGGGCCGAAGACCGTCGTGCCGGTCACCGAAGCCGCGCGGAGGTCGGAGACGGCATCGGAGGCGACACCCGCGGCGACGCCCACGGCGATCCCCGCGGCACCGGGATGGACCGGTGCCCGCGGAACCCCCACTCGTCTGTTGCTGCTGCGACACGGGCAGACGGAATTGTCGGTGCAGCGCCGCTATTCCGGACGCGGAAACCCGCCGTTGAACGAAGTCGGCTGGCGCCAAGCCGGTTTGGCGGCCCGATATCTCAATCAGCGTGGCGGAATCGCCGCGGTGATCTCCTCGCCGCTGCAGCGGGCACTGGACACCGCTACGACGGCGGCCCGGGCGCTGGGTCGGGAGGCCAGCGTCGAAGAGGACCTGATCGAGACAGATTTCGGCGCCTGGGAGGGTCTGACGTTCGCCGAAGCCGCAGCCCGCGATCCCGACCTGCACCGACGGTGGCTGCGCGACACCGCCACCGCGCCTCCGGGCGGTGAGAGCTTCGACGACGTGTTGGTGCGCGTACACCGCGGCCGGGACCGGATTGTCGCCGAGCACGAGGGCCACAACGTGCTCGTCGTCTCTCATGTCACGCCGATCAAGCTGCTGCTGCGGATGGCGCTGGATGCCGGGTCCGGCCTGCTCTACCGGCTGCACCTGGACCTGGCGTCGTTGAGCATCGCCGAGTTCTACCCTGACGGTGCGACGTCGGTGCGGCTGGTCAATCAGACCGCCTATCTGTGACGCGGGCAGCCCGCGACTCGGCTCGAGCCCGGTCGTGCCGGTGACCCGGAACTCGTCGGAAATGCCGGTAGCGGGTACCGTGTCGGTCGCGGACGAGTTGGCCGGGCGGCCGCGGCTGGGGTCGGGCTCCGGTTGATTCCGGAAGTTCTGTGCCCGAGTCGAGGAAAGTCCGGACTTCACAGAGCAGGGTGATTGCCAACGGCAATCCGAGGTGACTCGCGGGAAAGTGCCACAGAGAACAGACCGCCATCCTCGCGGTGGTAAGGGTGAAACGGTGCGGTAAGAGCGCACCAGCATTCCGGGTGACCGGAATGGCTTGGCAAACCCCACCCGAAGCAAGGCCAAGAAGGCCGCGCCGATGGTGCGGCCGCGCAGACGTTCGAGGGCTGCTCGCCCGAGTCTGCGGGTGGGCCGCTCGAGGTACCCGGCAACGGAGTGCCCAGATGGATGGTCGCCACCGCACCGCCGCCGGCTTCGGCTGCTGTGGTGCGGGACAGAATCCGGCTTACAGGCCAACTCGTCCGCCCAGCCCCCTGCGTGTTCAGTCTGCGCTCAGGGCGCAGTCCATTCGCACTTTTGCGTCAACGGGGCAGAGTCAGCGCCGGTATTCCCGCATCGCGGTGCGCAGCTCGGCCAGGGCCGGGCCCACCAGCCGGCGGCTGTACTCGGCCAGGGCGGCCTCCTGCTGATACAGCAGTTCGTAGGTGAGGGTGTCTTCGCCCGCGGCGCGGGCGGTGTCGGCTTGGACGAGTAGATGTTCGCGGCTGACAACGCTGTCCTGGTGATCGCCGAGTAGCGATTGAACGGTCTTGGACCGCTGGGCGACGTCGGTGGCGCCGATCGCCGCCGCCGTGTATCGAAGACGTTTGGCGTATTTGCGGATGCGGTGCAGGGCTTCGTCGGCCGCACGACGGTGTTCGTCGTGGCCGGACTCCGGCGTACCGGCCGCGGCGCGCCGCGCGGCCTTGGCCGCTTTGCGCACCCGCCGGTAGGCGTGATCCAGGGTGACCGGAACAGGGGCCTCGCCCTCGGCGGCCATTGGCCGGTTGGCCGCCGTCGCGTCGAGGGCGTCCAGGGCAGCCAGCAGGCGGAAGTAGCGCTCAGAGTTCATCGCCGCCTGTGAGCGTCGCAGTCCCAATCGGTACCGCTCGCGAGCGCCGTCGACCAGGCGCCGGCGGACAGGCCCGCGAACCAGCCCGGCATCCAAGCGGCTCAGCGCCCGTTCGTAGCGCTCGGCGAGCACCTCGGCGTCGCGGGCCTCGCCCAGCACACGGGCGAGTTCGCGCAGCTCGCGGTGTACCCGAGCGCCGTCGTCCAATGCGCAATGATCCGTGGATTCCTTGAGCAGGCTGCGAATGATGCGGATGGTCACCCGCATCTGGTGCACGGCGTCGTCGGCGTCTGCGCGCACGGCACGATCCCAGGTCCGCAGCTCGGTGACTTGGCGGGCCAATTCGCGCCGAACGGGGTCGTCCGGCCCAGCGGGCTTGGCTGTATCGACCGGGGGCTGGACCTCGAGATGCCGCGCCTGGTCGGGCACGGGAATGGGCAATGTCTTCTCCGCTGGAGACCTCGGCGGCAAGCCGTGGTGACAGTTCGTTCACGGGTGCCGATCGTCGGTGATCACATCCCGGGATTGCCATTCTAGAGTCGCCGGCCCGCTGTCGATTCCCGCTGAGCAAATCACGGCCCCGCGGGCGGCATCGGCGGTGCCGAGGCCGGCTGATCCCGTCGCAGTGAGCGCGTTTCGCGTGCGGTAGCGTGACTATTAAGCAGGGGTTTCCGCGGGCCAGGGGTAAGGAGCTGTCGATGTCGAATGTCCGGGTTTTTGCCGGCCGACTTGCTGTCGGGGTGGTCGGCGGTGCGCTGGTTTTGGGTGGCGGCGCGACGGCGGCCGGTGTGGCGAATGCGGACCCGGATGTGGACCCGGTGCCGGTGAACTGCACCGCGGGGGACCTGGCCAGGGTATCGGCCGGCGTCGCCGCCTCGGCCTCGGCCTTTTTCTTCGCCAACCCGGACGTCAACGACTTTTTCACCGGTTTGCGGCAGGTGCCCCGCGATGAGATGCGGGCGACCCTGGAGGACTACATGGCCGCCAACCCGGGGACCTACGTGCAATTGCAGGGAATCCGCCGGCCGCTGGTGGACTTCCGGGCCCGCTGCGGGATGGAGCCGCTGGCGATGGGGGATACGCCCGGCCAGTAGCCGGCGCGCCGGGTGCTCGCGAGCGTAACGCCACGGTGAAATCCGGAGCGCAAAATCGCAGCCACGTTACGCTCGCGAACGACTCGCAGCCGCCTACGCCCGGGCAGCAGCCGGCGCGCCGGGTGTCGCGGGCCAGAAGCCTAGAAGCAGTGCTCTTCGGCCGGGAACGTCCCGGTGGCGACCTCTTCGGCGTATTGCAGTGCCGCCGTTCGTAATTCGCCACCTACATCGGCGAATCGTTTGACGAACCGGGCGGTCTTGCCGCCGCTGAGTCCGGCCATGTCCTGCCAGACCAGCACTTGCCCGTCACAGTTCGGCCCGGCGCCGATCCCGACCGTCGGAATGGTCAGTTTGCCGGTGACCTGGGTGGCCAGCTCAGCCGGCACCATCTCCATCACCACGGCGAACGCACCGGCCTCGGCCACGGCTATGGCGTCGGCGATGGTCTGCTCGGCGGCGTCGCCGCGGCCCTGCACCTTGAACCCGCCGAGGGTGTTGACGCTCTGCGGAGTGAAGCCGATGTGGGCCATTACCGGGATGCCGGCGGCACTGAGGTGCGCGATCTGGCCGGCGACCCGCTCACCGCCTTCGAGCTTGACGGCGTGCGCGCCGCCTTCCTTCATGAACCGGGTGGCGGCGGCCAGGGCGGCCTGGGGTCCCGCCTCGTAGCTGCCGAACGGCAGATCGGCCACCACCAGAGCGTGCGGCGCCCCCCGCACCACACCGCGGACCAGCGGGATCAGCTCGTCGATCGAGATCGGCACCGTGGTGTCGTAGCCGTAGACGACGTTGGCAGCCGAGTCGCCCACCAGCAGCACTGGGATGCCTGCGTCGTCGAAGACGCGTGCGGTCGAGTAGTCGTAGGCCGTGAGCATGGCCCACTTGTGCCCTTCGGCCTTCCATTTCTGCAGGTGGTGGGTGCGGATTCGGGGCCGTGGCGCCGAAGCGTCGGCAGTGGTCGAACCATAGACGTTCTCGGACACCTTCTCAGACATCACTGTCCCTCAATGGGTGGTCGGGTCGATCCTCGAGGCCGCCAGCGGTCCCCGGGTTTCGTCTGACCCCGTCATTCTGCCATCCCAGGAGGGCCGATGCACTGCTGCGCCGGTGTGAGACATGCCATCGATGCACCGGCATCGCGCGGGTGTTCTGGCAGCATAGGGTGCCATGTGCCTGACTCGCCGCGACAAGATCGCGCGCCTGCTGCTGGTCTGGACTGCTCTGGCCGCCGCGATGCTGGTTCCGACGGGCTGTGTTCGCGTGGTCGCCGGGCGGGCGCACATGGCGGAGCCACGGCTGGGTCAGCCTGTGGAGTGGACGCCGTGCCGCAGCTCCGACCCCAGCGTGAAGATCCCCGGGCACGCCATGTGCGGCAAGCTCGCGGTACCCGTGGACTACGACCACCCCGAGGCCGGGACGGCGTCGCTTGCGATGATCCGCTTTCCGGCGACCGGCGACAAGATCGGTTCGCTGGTGATCAACCCGGGCGGCCCCGGCGAGTCGGGCATAGAGGCCGCGCTGGGTCTGCTTCAGAACCTTCCCCGCAGTGTTCGCCAACGGTTCGACCTGGTCGGTTTCGACCCGCGCGGGGTGTCGTCCTCACGGCCGGCGATCTGGTGCAACTCCGATGCCGACAACGACCGGTTGCGGGCCGAACCGCAGGTCGACTACAGCGAGGCCGGGGTGGCACGCATCGAGAACGAGACCAGGCAGTTCGTGCAGCGGTGCGTGGAGAAGATGGGCAAGGAGTTCCTGGCGAACGTGGGGACGGTCAGTGTCGCCAAGGACCTGGACAGCATCCGGGCTGCGCTGGGCGACGACAAACTGACCTATCTCGGCTATTCCTACGGCACCCGGATCGGCGCAGCGTACGCAGAGGCCTTCCCGCAGAACGTACGGGCGATGATCCTGGACGGCGCCGTGGACCCCAACGCGGACCCGGTCGAGGCTGATCTGAGGCAGGCCAAGGGTTTTCAGGACGCTTTCGACGACTATGCCGCCGACTGCGCCAAGGACGAGAGCTGCCCGCTGGGCGACGACCCGGCCAAGGCCGTCGACGCCTACCACGACCTGGTCGACCCGCTGGTCGACCCGGATGACCCGACAGTCGGCAGACCGGCGAAGACCCGCGATGAGCGCGGCTTGAGCTACAGCGATGCGATCGTGGGCACGATCATGGCGCTGTACTCGCCGAACCTGTGGTCCCACCTGACCGACGGGCTCAAGGAGCTGGCCGACGAAGACCACGGGGACACGTTGCTCGCGCTGGCCGACATGTACATGCGGCGCGATGCACAGGGCCATTACAACAACTCGACCGACGCGCGGGTGGCCATCAACTGCGTCGATCAGCCCCCGATCACCGACCGCGCCACGGTCATCGAGGAGGATCGCCGCTACCGCGAGGTGGCGCCCTTCATGAGCTACGGAAAGTTCACCGGCGATGCGCCCTTGGGCACCTGTGCGTTCTGGCCGGTGCCGCCGACCAGCCGGCCGCATGTGGTCTCGGCTCCCGGGCTGCCGCCGACGATCGTCGTGTCGACCACCCACGATCCGGCGACGCCGTACCAGGCCGGGGTCGATCTGGCCGAACAATTGCACGGGTCCCTGCTGACATACAACGGGACCCAGCACACGGTGGTCTTCCAGGGCGACAACTGCATCGACAAGCACATCGCCGACTATCTGATCGCCGGCACGACACCGCCCGCCGGGGCCACCTGCTGACCGGGGCCGCAGGCTGAATCACGCGCGCCCGGCGACGCGCTGACACGCGCAGCGGGAACCAACAAGTGACCAAGGCGTAACCATTTCGCGCTGTCACGGCGTTTTTTTGAGTGAGACGATTTCGGCCATGTTGCGCCTGAGAACGTTGAGCTCGGCGCTGTTGTCGGCGGGTCTGGTGCTGTGCGCCCAACCGTTGGCATTGCCGTTCGCCGCCGCGACTCCCGAACAGGACACCGGCCAGACTCGGGCCCCGGCCGCTCCCGCAGCCGCCCCACAACAGGGCTGGGGCGGCTGCTCCGAATTCGTCGCCAACATCTCCGATGTGCCCAACGCGCAATGTGCGACGCTGTCGGTGCCCGTCGACTACGGCAACCCCGCCGGGGCCCAGGCGAAATTGGCGGTCATCCGGATCCCGGCCACCGGTCGGCGGATCGGTGCCTTGCTGGTGAACCCGGGCGGCCCGGGCGCGTCGGCGGTGGACCTGGTCGCCGGCCTGGCGCCGGTCATCAAGGGCTCGTCGATGGCCAGCCACTTCGACCTGGTGGGGTTCGACCCCCGGGGCGTGGGCCATTCCACTCCGCAGTTGCGCTGCCGCACCGATGCGGAGTTCGACGCCTTCCGCCGTGATCCGATGGTGGACTACAGCCCGGCCGGGGTGGCGCACATCGAGCAGGTCTACAGCGACATCGCCCAGCACTGCGCGGACCGGATGGGGCAGGCGTTCCTGGCCAATATCGGCACCGCGTCGGCGGCCCGGGACATGGACATGGTCCGGGTGGCGCTGGGCGACGAGCAGATCAACTACCTGGGCTACAGCTACGGCACCGAGTTGGGCACCGCCTACATCGAACGGTTCGCGCCCCATGTGCGGGCAATGGTGCTCGACGGTGCGATAGACCCGATGGTCGGCCCGATAGAGCAGACCATCAACCAGATGGCGGGTTTCCAGACGGCGTTCAACGACTATGCCGCTGATTGCGCGCGGTCGCAGGCGTGCCCGCTGGGCACCGATCCGGCCCAGTGGGTCAACAGGTACCACGCGCTCATCGACCCCCTGGCTACCACACCAGCCAGGACGTCGGACCCGCGCGGGTTGAGCTATGCCGATGCCACCACCGGCACCGTCAACGCGCTCTACACCCCGCAGCACTGGAAATACCTGACCAGTGGCCTGCTGGGGCTGCAACACGGCGGAGATCCGGGTGATCTGCTGTTGCTGGCCGACGACTACAACGGTCGCGACCGGGCGGGGCACTACGACAACGGCCAGGATGCCTTCAACGCGATCCGCTGCGTCGACGCGCCGACACCGGCGGACCCGGCGGCGTGGGTGTCGGCCGACCGCCGGATTCGCGAGGCCGCCCCGTTCATCAGCTACGGGCAGTTCACCGGCTCGGCCCCGCGCGACATCTGCGCGATGTGGCCGGCGCAGGCGACCTCGACGCCGCACACGGCGGCCCCGGCCCCACCCGGCAAGGTCGTCGTCGTCTCCACCACCCACGACCCGGCCACCCCGTACCAGGCGGGCGTCGATCTGGCCCGGCAGCTGGGCGGCCCGCTGATTTCCTACGACGGCACCCAGCACACCGTGGTCTTCGACGGCAACGACTGCGTGGACGCCTCGGTGGTGCGCTATTTCCTGGATCTGACGCTGCCGCCGCCGAATCTGCGCTGCCGGGAGTGACGGCCGGATTCTGTTGCTCGATCCCGCCGGTCGAGTGACGATTGAGCCGTGGCAGCGCAGTTCTCGCTTCGGGAGATCGCCGAGCAGATGCTCGATGAGCCCCGCTACAAGCACAGGCTGAAATTGGTGTTCGAGTTCTTTCGCGGTGTCGGCGATGCGGAAGTCGAGCTGGCTCGGTTGATTGCGCAGGAACCGCCACGGGTGGGGGACGCACGGTTCGACGCGATCCTGGCGGTCAGCGCGGAGTATGTGGCGTACCACCACGGCCTGCCTGTTCCGGCGTGGGCGACCGATGACAGTCGCACATTGGGGTTCGGCTGGTTCATCCCTGAATATCAGCAGGCTCGCCGCTGGGCGATGGTTCGTTCGCCGGCGGCGTTTAAGGCTCGTGGCATTTACATCGAGGAACGCGATCTGGCGAACGTCTGATTGTCGGAGGCGTGGCTCACAATGAGGGGGTGGAGCGCACACCGCGCTCTGCCCGTGATCGTGATGACCTGCTGCTGCTGGTGTCCTATCTGGGCTGGACCCGTAGGGACGAGTTGCTCTCGGCGGTGAATAGCTACTTCCCCCATGAGGAGTTGGGTGCTCGTCAGCGGGCAATGCTCGACTCCCTGGGGTTATCCGAGTAGCCGTAACACGGGCTTAACAGAACGTGCCTAGGGTTTCGGGATATGGATCGTCAGAAGGAGTTCGTCCTACGCACGCTGGAAGAACGCGACATCCGCTTCGTCCGGCTGTGGTTCACCGACGTGCTCGGCTACCTCAAATCGGTGGCGATCGCCCCCGCCGAACTCGAAGGGGCTTTCGGAGAGGGCATCGGCTTCGACGGATCCTCGATCGAGGGATTTTCGCGGGTCTCGGAATCGGACACGGTGGCCCACCCCGACCCGTCGACGTTCCAGGTGCTGCCGTGGGTCACCGACTCCGGTCATCATCACTCGGCGCGGATGTTCTGCGACATCACCATGCCCGACGGCTCACCGTCGTGGGCGGACCCGCGGCATGTGCTGCGCCGCCAGCTCCAAAAAGCCAGTGAACTGGGCTTCTCCTGCTATGTGCATCCCGAGATCGAGTTCTTCCTGATCAAGGCCGGGGCCGAAGAGGGTGCCGAGCCGGTTCCGATCGACAATGCCGGCTACTTCGACCAGGCCGTACACGAGTCGGCGTCGAAGTTCCGCCGGAACGCGATCGACGCCCTGGAGTTCATGGGCATCTCGGTGGAGTTCAGCCATCACGAAGGCGCCCCCGGCCAGCAGGAGATAGATCTGCGGTTCGCCGATGCGTTGTCGATGGCCGACAACGTGATGACCTTCCGCTACGTCATCAAGGAGGTCGCGCTGGAGGAAGGGGTGCGCGCGACCTTTATGCCCAAACCTTTTGGCCAGCACGCGGGTTCGGCTATGCACACCCACATGAGCCTGTTCGAGGGCGACGTCAACGCCTTCCACAGCGATGACGACCCGTTGCAGTTGTCGGTCGTCGGCAAGTCCTTCATCGCCGGGATCCTCGAACACGCCGCGGAGATCAGCGCGGTCACCAACCAGTGGGTGAACTCCTACAAGCGGCTGGTGCACGGCGGTGAGGCGCCGACGGCGGCGAGCTGGGGTGCCGCCAATCGCTCCGCGCTGGTGCGGGTCCCGATGTACACCCCGCATAAAACATCCTCGCGTCGCGTCGAGGTGCGCAGCCCGGACTCGGCGTGCAACCCCTACCTGACGTATGCGGTGCTGCTGGCCGCCGGATTGCGCGGGGTGGAACAGGGCTACGAACTGGGACCGGAGGCCGAGGACAACGTCTGGGACCTGACCTCGGAGGAACGCCGCACCATGGGCTACCGCGAGTTGCCGTCCAGCCTGGACAATGCGCTGCGCGCCATGGAATCTTCCGAGCTGGTCGCCGAGGCGCTGGGAGAACACGTCTTCGACTTCTTCCTGCGCAACAAGCGCACGGAGTGGGCGAACTACCGCAGCCACGTGACGCCGTTCGAGTTGCGCTCCTACCTGTCGTTGTAGCCGCGCGGGAGTTGTGACACCGCACCCGGCCGGGCAGCCGGCGGCCGGCGGCCGGCGGCCCTGACCGGTCGGGCTACTGCGATACCGTCGGAGTCGTGACCAAGCCGACGACGCAGCGCCCGAAGCTGCCCAGCGCCGGACGGCTCGGGCTGATGGCCGGCTCGGCCGGTGACGGGCTGGCCCAGCTGGGGTGGGACCAACACGACGACGAGGCCCACGTGGAGCGGCTCTGGGCGTTGTCCCGGGCGGCCGACGCCGACGCCGCCCTGCGCGCGCTGGTCCGCCTCTCGGAGAACCCCGACGCGCAATGGGACGAACTCGATTCGGAGCTGCTCACCGACCGCGGGCTGCGCGGACGTCTGTTCGCCGTACTGGGCGCGTCGCTGGCGCTGGGGGATCACATCGTCGCCAACCCGCAATCCTGGAAACTGCTGCGGGGTACGGTGGCGCTGCCTTCCCGCGAGCAGATGCTCCAGTCGTTCGTGGCATGCGCCGAGGAGTCATCGGCGGGCGCGGGTTCGGTGGAGCACCGGTTGCGGGTGCACTACCGCGACCATCTGCTGGTGCTGGCCGCACTAGACCTGGCCGCCACCGTCGAGGACGAGCCGGTGGTGCCCTACACCACCGTCGGCGCGCAGCTCGCCGACACCGCAGACGCCGCACTGGCGGCCGCGCTGCGGGTAGCCGAAAAGACGGTGTGCGCCGACGGCCCACCCCCGCGCCTTGCCGTCATCACCATGGGCAAATGCGGTGCCCGCGAACTGAACTATGTCAGCGACGTCGACGTGATCTTCGTCGGCGAGCGCACCGATCCGGTCACCCTGCGGGTGGCCGGCGAGATGATGCGGCTGGCGTCGTCGGCGTTCTTCGAGGTGGACGCGGGGCTGCGCCCGGAGGGCCGCAACGGTGAACTGGTGCGGACGGTCGAATCACACCTGGCCTACTACCAGCGCTGGGCCAAGACCTGGGAGTTCCAGGCGCTGATGAAGGCCAGGCCCGCCGTCGGCGACGCCGAGCTGGGCGAACGCTACCTGCAGGCGCTGATGCCGATGGTGTGGGTGGCCTGCGAGCGCGAAGACTTCGTGGTCGAGGTGCAGGCTATGCGGCGCCGGGTGGAGCAGCTGGTGCCGGCCGAGGTGCGCGGCCGCGAGCTCAAGCTCGGCAGCGGCGGCCTGCGAGACGTGGAGTTCGCCGCGCAGCTGCTGCAGCTGGTGCACGGCCGCGACGATTCCTCATTGCACGTGGCGTCCACCGTGGACGCGCTGACAGCCCTCGGAGCGGGCGGATATATCGGCCGCGACGACGCGGCGAACATGATCGCGTCGTATGAGTTCCTCAGGCTGCTCGAACACCGGTTGCAGCTGCAGCGGCTCAAGCGCACCCACCTGCTGCCGGACCCGGGTGACGAGGAGGCCGTGCGGTGGCTGGCGCGGGCGGCCCGCATCCGCCCCGACGGCCGCAACGATGCCGCCGGAGTGCTGCGCGACGAACTCAAACATCAGAACGTGCGGGTGTCCCGGCTGCACGCCAAGCTGTTCTACCAGCCACTGCTGGAATCGATGGCCCCGGCCGAACTGCAGATCACCGGCCACCCGATGACCTCCGAAGCCGCCGAACGCCAGCTGGCCGCACTCGGCTACGAGACACCGCGGATCGCCCTCAAGCACATGGCCGCGCTGGTCAACCTTAGCGGCCGGCGGGGACGCGTCCAGTCGGTGCTGCTGCCGCGGCTGCTCGACTGGCTGTCCTATGCCCCGGACCCCGACGGCGGGTTGCTGGCCTACCGGCGGCTGAGCGAATCGCTGTCCACCCAGGGCTGGTACCTGGCGACGCTGCGGGACAAGCCCACCGTCGCCAAGCGGCTCATGCACGTGTTGGGCACCTCCACCTATGTGCCGGACCTGCTGATGCGCGCGCCGGAGGTCATCGCCTCCTACGGGGACGGCACGCACGGGCCGAAGCTGCTGGAGGCCGACCCAGCCGGGGTTGCTCGGGCACTGGTCGCCTCGGCGGGCCGCCAGCACGAACCCGCTCGGGCGATCGCGTCGGCGCGCACGCTGCGCCGCCACGACCTGGCCCGCATCGGATCGGCGGACCTGTTGGGCATGCTGGAGGTCACCCAGGTGTGCGCAGCGCTGACGTCGGTGTGGGTGGCGGTGCTGCAAGCCGCGCTGAACGTGGTGATCAGGTCCAGCCTTCCCGAGGACGGCAGGGCGCCGGCGGCGATCGCGGTCATCGGCATGGGCCGGCTGGGGGGTGCCGAGCTGAGCTACGGTTCGGATGCCGACGTGATGTTCGTCTGCGAGCCGGCCGAGGGCGTGGCCGATCCGCTGGCGGTGAAATGGTCGACGACGGTGGCCGAGCGGGTCCGCAAGTATCTGGGCGAGCCCAGCGTGGACCCTCCCCTGGAGGTCGACGCCAACCTGCGGCCCGAGGGCCGCTCCGGCCCGCTGGTCCGCACCCTGGCGTCGTATGAGGCGTACTACGCGCAGTGGGCGCAGCCCTGGGAGATCCAGGCGCTGCTGCGCGCGCATGCGGTGGCCGGCGACGCGGAGTTGGGGCAGCGTTTCCTGCTGATGGCCGACCGGACCCGGTATCCGCCCAACGGTGTATCGGCCGAGGCGGTGCACGAGATCCGCCGGATCAAGGCCCGCATCGAGTCCGAGCGGCTCCCGCGTGGCGCCGACCCGAAAACCCATACGAAGCTCGGGCGGGGCGGACTGGCCGATATCGAGTGGACGGTCCAGCTGCTGCAGTTGCGGCATGCCCACGAGATTCCGGGCCTGCACAACACCTCGACGCTGCAATCGCTGGACGTTATCGCCTCGGCCGGCCTGGTCGGCGAAGAAGAGGTCGACCTGTTGCGGCAGGCCTGGCTGACCGCCACCGGGGCACGCAACGCGCTGGTGCTGGTCCGGGGCAAGCCCACCGACCAGCTGCCGGGCCCGGGACGCCAGCTCAATGCGGTCGCGGTGGCCGCGGGCTGGCACAACGACGACGGCGGGGAGTTCCTGGACAACTACCTGCGCGTGACCAGGCGGGCCAAAGTCGTGGTGCGCAACGTGTTCGGGAGCTGAGACTGCCGGGTTCTTCGGCGCCGCAGTCGGGGAGGTCGGGGAGGTCGCGGAGGTCGCGGAGGTCGGGGCGCCCGCGAACTGGGCCTGGCCGCGAACTTGTGGCGGCGCTGTGGCCGCCAAGAGCAGGGTCGAACCTGACTTCGGACACGGTCTCCGAGATTCTGCTTCGCTAGGTGTTTTACCTGTGGGTTCGCGTGGTCGGGTGGCCTTTTTGGGGTACTAGGCGGGTAGGTTCACGCGGGGGCATACGTGCGGAAGGCGCGCACGACCTCGGGCGCGGCGACGATGCAGGTCGCGCGCAAAGATCAGGGCAAAGCGGTGATCCGGGCGCATCTTGGCTCGGCGCATACCGATGCTGAGTTGGGCATTCTGCTCGACCAGGCCCGAGGGATCGTTGCCGGTGGGCACGCTGCACTCGATTTCGAGGTGGTGACGTGTGCGCAGGCGAATGGCTCCGGGGCGATTCAACCCGCTTGCTCGCGAGCGTAACGCCAGGGCGAAATCCGGAGCTCGAAATCGCAGCCACGTTACGCTCGCGAACGATTCGCAGCCACCTGCCCCGAATTCGACCTCACGCCTGGGTACTAGGCAAAATGTCCGAACTCAGGTGGGCCTGGACGCGAACTGGTGGCGGCGAACTGGTGGCGGCGCCGTGGCCGCCAAGAGCAGGGTCGAACGCCGGCAGTGGCCCGGGACCCGGCGGGAGCGATGCCGGTGAAGCTGTGCGGCCTCGGCTTTGAGTGTGAACGTAGGGCTTTGAGTGTGAGCCCACGGCTTTCACTGTGAGCAGAGGGCGGGGATCTGGGCGATATTTCCGCCGTGGCTTCACAGTGAAAGCCGTGGCTTCACAGTGAAAGTCACCGGCCGCCGGCCGCGAGTGGACAGCAGACAGCAGACAGCCCGCCCGGCCAGGTGATGCCTGCCGAGCGGGCTGTCTCTACCCCGCGTTCTTCAGCGCCCTTCGACTGCTACACGTCCTGCTACACGTCCTGTTATACGTCGTAGTAGAGCGCAAACTCATACGGTGTGGGCCGGATCTGCACCGGCAGGATCTCGTTGTCCCGCTTGTAGTTGATCCACGTCTCGATGAGGTCGGAGGTGAACACGCCGCCCTCGGTGAGGTACTCGTGGTCCTCCTCGAGCTTGTCGATCACCGCCGCCAGCTGGGTGGGGGCCTGCGGGATGTTCGCGGCCTCCTCCGGCGGAAGTTCGTAGAGGTCCTTGTCCACCGGCGCCTGCGGCTCGATCTTGTTGCGGATACCGTCCAGGCCGGCCATCAGCATCGCCGAGAACGCCAGGTACGGGTTGCCCGAGGCGTCGGGGCAGCGGAACTCCAGCCGCTTGGCCTTGGGGTTGCTGCCGGTGATCGGGATCCGCACGCACGCCGACCGGTTGCGCTGGCTGTAGACCAGGTTGATCGGCGCCTCGAAGCCGGGCACCAGCCGCTTGTAGGAGTTCACCGTGGGGTTGGTGAACGCCAGCAGCGATGGTGCGTGGTGCAGCAGGCCGCCGATGTAGTGGCGGGCGGTGTCCGACAGGCCGGCGTACCCGGTCTCGTCGTACATCAGCGGGCCGCCGTTCTTCCACAGCGACTGGTGGGTGTGCATGCCCGAACCGTTGTCGCCGAACAGCGGCTTGGGCATGAAGGTGACGGTCTTGCCGTTGGCCCAGGCGGTGTTCTTGACGATGTACTTGTAGAGCTGCATGTCGTCCGCGGCATGCAGCAGGGTGTTGAACTTGTAGTTGATCTCGGCCTGCCCGCCGGTGCCCACCTCGTGGTGGCCCTTCTCCAGGCTGAAGCCGGCGTTGATCAGGTTGGTCAGCATCTTGTCGCGCAGGTCGACGTAGTGGTCGACCGGCGCCACCGGGAAGTAGCCGCCCTTGGGGCGGACCTTGTAGCCGCGGTTGGGGCTGCCGTCGGCTTCGTTGGCCGCACCGGTGTTCCACCATCCGGCGATGGCGTCGACCTCGTAGAAGGATCCGTTGGTGCGCGAGTCGAAGCTGACCGAGTCGAAGATGTAGAACTCGGCTTCGGCGCCGAAGTAGGCGGTGTCGGCGATGCCGGTGCTGATCAGATAGTTCTCCGCCTTGCGGGCGACGTTGCGCGGGTCGCGGGAGTAGGGCTCCAGGGTGAACGGGTCGTGGACGAAGAAGTTCAGGTTCAGCGTCTTGGCTTCCCGGAACTGGTCGATCTTCGCCGTCGCTGGGTCGGGGAGCAGCAGCATGTCGGACTCGTGAATGGACTGGAACCCGCGGATCGACGAGCCGTCGAAGGCCAGCCCCTCTTCGAACACGGCCTCGTCGAAGAAGGAAATCGGAATCGTGAAGTGCTGCATGATGCCGGGCAGATCGCAGAACCGGACGTCGACGAACTCGACGTTCTCGTCTTTGGCAAGTTTGAAGACGTCGTCGGGCGTCTTATCCGTCACGGAATGCTCCTTATGTTGTTGATTCACGGCCGACGCTAGGCAGGCGATATTGCCCGCCGGTCAACCCGATGTTGCGCAGACGTTACGTAGCTAACCACCCGGAGACGATCCCGGGCCGGTGGCCGGTGGCCGGTGGCCGGTGCCGGTGTGGGCCCTGATGCGGGACCCTATTGTGAAGGCCATGGCAGATCAGATGGTAGCCGATCGCACGCTGAGGTTCGGCGGCCCGTCGGGGTGGTGTGCATCACCGGCGGCCGGCCCGAGCCGATGACGTCGGAGTCGCGGCCGCGCCACCCAGGCGAAATACTCGGCCTGCCGCCGTCGGGATCGGGTTCGGTGGCCCCGATGGGTCGCAGGCTGGCGGCCCTGCTGGTGGACTGGCTGATCGCCGGAGGTGTGGCGGTGCTGGCCAGCCGGGGCATGGCCTCGGACGCGTGGGTCAACGCCCAGGTGGGCATCTGGCTGGTGCTCGGTGTGGTGGGCGTGCGGCTGTTCGGCTTCACCTTCGGGCAACTGGCGCTGGGCCTGCAGGTGGGGGCGGTGGACGGCCGGTTGCCGATCAGCATCGGGCGGGCGCTGGCTCGTGTGCTGCTGATCTTTCTGGTGGTTCCGCCGCTGTTCACCGACTTCGACGGGCGCGGCCTGCAGGACCGCCTGACCAGCACTGTCGTGCTGCGACGCTGAGTGTCTGCTTCGCGAGCGTAACGCCAGTGCGAAATCCGGCGCCCCAAGTCGCAGCTGCGTTACGCTCGCGGTCTTATTTGCGACGCACGGTGCGCTGGACGCCGCGCATCTTGCCGGAGTTGGGCAGCGGCCCTTTGGGCAGGACGCCTGCCCCGGCCCGCGAATTCAGTGCGGTCAGCCTCGACTCGAGTGAGTCCATTTGTTTGGCGCTGATGTTCGCCGGCAGCCGGGTCAGGTGCCGCTCCAGCTTGGCCAGGGGGATTTCGCCGTCGCCGTTGCCGATGACGATGTCGTAGATCGGCACGTCGCCGACCAGCCGGGCGGTGCGCTTCTTCTCCTGGGCCAGCAGCGGCTTGACCCGGTTGGCCGAACCCTCGCCGACGAAGATCACGCCGGGACGCCCGATCACCCGGTGCACCGCGTCGAAATGGCCGGTCGCCGCCACACCCGGAGTGACCCGCCACTTGCCGCGCATGTTGTCCAGCACCCAGCCCGCCGCACCGGCCTGGCCTTCGGCTTGGCGGTACATGCTGCGCTGGGCTCGGCGACCGAAGATGATGAACGCCACCAGGCCGGCCAGCGTCAACCCGAGCAGGGTCATGAAGATCATGCTCATCCCGCCGGCCCAGACGCCGAGTGCCACCGACGACCCCGCCACCAGGACGAACGCGCTGATCATGTAGGGCAGCAGGCGCTTGTCCTGCTTGCGCTGCATGTTGAACGCCTGCCACAACTGGGCTCGGCGTTCCTTGGAAGCGGCTTTGCGCGCGGCTTTGGCTTCAGCCTTGGCGGCCTTGGTTTCAGCGGCGGTTCGAGGTTTGGCCATAGTCGTCAAGGATACGGAAGTCAGGAAGGGCGGGCAGGCGCCGGCAGGTCGGCAGCCGGGGTTCGCGCGCCGCTAGCCTGCTCGTAGAGCCGCCCGGCCCGGTACGATGACCTGACCAGCGGGCCGGCCAGCACTCCGGCGAATCCCAGCTCCTCGGCGTAGTGTGACAGCTCGACGAATTCGTCCGGGGTGACCCAGCGCCGCACCGGATGGTGCCGGGGGGAGGGCCGCAGGTACTGGGTGATGGTGACGATGTCGCAGCCGGCGGCGTGCAGGTCGACGAGTGCGGCACGCACCTCCTCGGACGTCTCGCCCAGGCCCAGGATGAGGTTGCTCTTGGTGACCAGGCCGGCATCGCGGGCCGCCGTCAGCACATCCAGGCTGCGCCGGTAGGAGAACGCCGGGCGGACCCGTTTGAACACCCGCGGCACGGTTTCGACGTTGTGTGCCAGCACTTCGGGGTGTGTTCGGAAGACCTCGGCGAGGCGGGCCCGATCACCGTTGAAGTCGGGGATCAGCAGTTCGACCCCGGTGGCCGGGTTGAGTTCCTTGATGGCGCGCACCGTTTCGGCGTACAGCCAGGCACCGCCGTCGGGCAGGTCGTCGCGTGCGACGCCGGTGACGGTGGCGTACCGCAGCCCCATGGTGTGCACGCTCTGGGCAATGCGGCGCGGTTCGTCGCGGTCCAGTTCACCGGGCTTGCCGGTGTCGATCTGGCAGAAGTCGCATCGCCGGGTGCACTGGTCGCCGCCGATCAGGAAGGTGGCCTCCCGGTCCTCCCAGCATTCGAAGATGTTGGGGCAGCCGGCCTCTTCGCACACCGTGTGCAGCCCCTCGCGCCGGACCAGTCCCTTGAGCTCGGTGTACTCCGGCCCCATGCGGGCCCGCGTCTTGATCCAGGGAGGTTTGCGCTCGATCGGAGTCTGGGAGTTGCGCACCTCCAGGCGCAACAGCCGCCGGCCCGGGGGCGGTGACACGGAGGCGCCGGCATCCGGTCTCTCCGCGACAGTCACCTCGTCAGTCTAGGGCCAGTTCGGGCCGCGGCCGGCGGCCGGGGGCCGGGGCGGCGGGTTCAGCCGGGCCGGCTGCGGGGATGGCTGGGACGGCAGCATGCTCGCCCACCGGCAGCACACCGTCGAGGGCGTCGCAGACAGCGCGGGCCACCGTCGAGCGCATCTCGTCGACACCGATCCGGCGGCCCAGTTCCGCCGACAGCGACGTCACCTCGGCGTCGCTGATGCCGCAGGGCACGATGGTGGTGAACGCGGACAGATCGCAGTCGCAGTTGATGGCGAACCCGTGCAGTGTGGTGGCGCGGGCCACCCGCACGCCGATGGCCGCCACCTTGCGGGCCGGCCGGCCGTCGACCCAGACCCCGGAGCGGCCGTCGACCCGGCCCGCGGCCAGCCCCAACTCCGCGCACACGCTGATCAGCGCTTCCTCGATGCGTCGCACGTAGTCGACCACGTCGAGCGGCTCGGCCAGACCGATCACCGGATAGCCGACCAGCTGGCCGGGGCCGTGCCAGGTGATCTTGCCGCCCCGGTCGGTGTCGATCACCGCGGTGCCGTCGACCGGGCGCTCCTGGGCTTGGGTGCGCCGCCCCGCGGTGTAGACCGCCGGATGTTCCAGTAGCAGCAGGGTGTCCGGGCCGCCGGCAACCCGGGCATCCGCCAGCTCGCGTTGCATATCCCAGGCCGCCCGGTAGTCGAGAATGCCAAGGTTGCGCACCTGGACCGCGGCGGTGCCGGAGCGGATGGATCGCCTCACACCGGCGACGCTACCCCTACACCCGATGCCGCCGGACGGGCGGCGTCGCCGGGGCTCGGGTGGCGGTCAATCCCGGAGGCGGCGGGCGGTCGCATACCCCAGGGCCTCACCGATGGTGTTGTGGTGGAACCGGAATCCGGCGCGCTCCAGCGCGGTAGGGATGGCGCGCTGCCCGGCGAGCAGGCCCTCGTCGGCGAATTCCCCGAGGGCCGCGCGGACCGCGAAACCCGGCAGCGCCAGCGGTGTGGGGCGGTTGACCGCACGGCCGAATGCGGTGGTGAATTCGGCGTTGGTCACCGGCGCGGGCCCGGTCAGGTTCACCGGCCCGGACAGCTCGGGATGGGAGATGGCGAACAGCAGCGCCCGGATCTCGTCTTCGAGGCTGATCCACGGCATGTACTGGCGGCCACCGCCCAGCCGGGCGCCGAGGCCCGCCGAGAACAGCGGTCGCATCATGCGCAGCGCGCCGCCCGCCGGGGCCAGCACCACCCCGGTGCGCACCAGCACCACGCGGGCGCCGCAGTACCGGGCCGGGAAGGTCGCCGCTTCCCAGTCCACGCACAGCTGCGCCAGGAAACCCGTTCCCGCCGGGTCGTTCTCGTCGACGATCCGGTCGCCGGAATCGCCGTAGTAGCCGACCGCGCTGGCGTTGATCAGGGTGCCGACCCCGGCGACGGCTACGGCGGCGGCCAGCACCTCGGTCGGGGCTATCCGGCTGTCGCGCAGGCTCTGTTTGAACGCCCCCGACCATCTGCTGGAGCCGACGCCGACCCCGCACAGGTTGACCACGACGTCGACGTCGGCGAGCGCGTCGGGGTCCAGCTCGCCGCTTTCGGGATTCCAGTGCAGCTCTTCGGAATTCGCCGGGGTACGGCGCACGATGCGCAGGACGCGGTGATCGGCGGCGCGCAGCGCCGAGGCCAGGGCCGAACCGATGAGCCCCGACGAGCCGGCGATGGCGACAACGGCCTTGTCGGCCGCGGAATCGCCGTGAGTCACCGTCCTACAAACCCAGGTCGGCCTCGAAGGCCCCTTCTTCGAGCCGCTGCTTGACGGTGGTGACGAAGCGGCCGGCGTCGGCGCCGTCGATGAGCCGATGATCGTAGGTCAGCGGCAGATAGCTGATCGAGCGGATGCCGATGGACTCGTTGCCCGCCTCGTCGGCGATCACCCGCGGGCGTTTGACGATGGCGCCGGTGCCCAGCATGGCGGCCTGGGGCGGCACCAGGATCGGGGTGTCGAACAGGGCGCCCTGGCTGCCGATGTTGGTGATGGTGAAGGTGCCCCCGGACAACTCGTCGGGCTTGAGCTTGTTCGACCGCGCCCGGGCGGCGATGTCGACGATCGCCCGGGCCAGCCCGGCCAGCGACAGGTCACCGGCGTTGTGGATCACCGGCGACAGCAGACCCTGCTCGGTGTCGACGGCGAACCCGAGGTGTTCGGCGTCGTAGTAGGTGATCTCCTTGGTGTCCTCGTTGTAGCTGGCGTTGACGTTCGGGTGGATCTTGAGGGCGTCGATGACGGCCCGGGCGATGAACGGCAGGTAGGTCAGGTTCACGCCTTCGCGTTCGGCGAACGAGGCCTTGGCCCGGGTGCGCAAGCCCACGATCCGGGTCATGTCGACTTCGTGGGTCTGGGTCAGCTGGGCGGTGGCCTGCAGGGATTCCCGGGTCTTGTTGGCGGTGATCTGACGGATCCGGGTGGCCTTCTGCGTGGTTCCGCGCAGATGCGCCAGGGCCGGGGCCGCGGTGGCCGCGGCTTTGGCTGCCGGGCCGACGGGCGCGGGCTGGGCCGGCGCCGCGGCTGCGGCTGCGGCTGGCTGTGCCGGTTGCGCCGCGGCCAGCACGTCCTGCTTGCGGATACGCCCGCCCACCCCGGTGCCGGTCACCGTGGACAAGTCGATGTTGTTCTCGGCGGCCAGTTTCCGCACCAGCGGGGTCACGTAGGGGGCACCGCCGGATTCGGCCGCG
>NZ_JBKECZ010000104.1:0-18373 GCF_047975165.1 Mycobacterium sp. | reverse complement strand
CAGCACGGCTATTGCGTCTCGGTGCGGGCGCGCCCGCCCCGGCCGCCGGGCCCCCGGCCGCTGACCACCGGCCGCCGGCGCGCCGCAACCCACCTGGACTAGTAGGCCATAAACAAGATGGCGTCACGGTCATAGTCGAGACCGGGATGCACGCTGGCGAGGTGGGCCTGCGTCAGCTCGACCAGCTCGTCTTCGTCCTTGCCGACAATCGCCTCGCCGCACGGGCACGTGATGTGCGTCTTCACCTTGTCGCCTTCCCTGCTGTTTCGGCACCGGCTGATCCAGCCGCCGAGACCTTCACCTGTTTCTTGTAGGACCGCACTCGTCCGAGAGACTCCGCGTCGACGATATCGGCAACCGAGAGATGGGTGCCGGCTTCGCCGAATCGTCCGGCGGCCGCCCGCCAATCGGTCGGGGTCACGCCGTATTGCTTGCCCAGCAGCGCCAGAAAGATCGCTGCCTTCTGCTCGCCGAATCCGGGCAGCGCCTTGATGCGCCTGAGCAACTCAGCGCCGTCGGGATCGCCCACCGTCCACACCCCGGCCGCATCGCCCCCGTAGCGGTCGACGACTATCGCGGCGAGCGCCTGGATGCGCTTGGCCATCGATCCGGGAAACCGGTGGATGGCCGGCTTTGCCGAACACAGCGCGGCGAATTTCTCCGCGTCGCAGTCGGCGATCTCGGCCGCATCCAACCCGCCCATCCGGTCGGCGATCTTCTTCGGTCCGGCGAAGGCCGTCTCTATCGTCACCTGCTGATCGAGCAGCATTCCCACCAACAGTGCGAACGGATCCGAATCCAGCAGGGCATCGGCGGCCGGATCCTGGGCGAGCTGCAGCTTCGGCACGCCGCCAGTCTAGGCGCAGTGCGGCGGGGTCAGCTCGCGCCCGCCGCGATGGCCTCGTCCACTTCGCCGATCCGGACAACCATCTCCGCGTGCGCCTTGTCCAACGCCTCCGCCTGATCCTCATCGGCCTTCATCAGCCCGTCGATGTCGAAACGGCCCATGTCGAAGACACCCATCTCAGTGAAGGTCTTGCGCACTGTGTCGCCCCACAGCCCGATGTCCTTGACTATCGGCACGATTCGGCTGAACAGGTGCGCGCGGAACTGTGTCATCAGCGGCGACCTGTCGACCCACTCGACACACTCCGCGACGTTGAGCCCGAGGGTCTCGAAAACCTCCTCGCCGCGCAGCCGGTCGCGCATCAGATAGCAGGCCTCCACCACGAACTCTTCGCGCTCTGCCCGCTCGGTATCGGTCAGCTCCGAGTAGTAGTCCTTCAGCGAGATCCGGCCGAAGGCGACGTGCCTGGCTTCGTCCTGCATGACGTAGGCCAGCAGCTGCTTGGCCAGCGAATCCGGCGCCGCCAGGTCGCGCAATGTCCCGAAGGCTGCCAGCGCGAGCCCCTCGATAAGGACCTGCATACCGAGATAGGGCATGTCCCAGCGCGAGTCGCGCAGCGTGTCCCCCAGCAGTGCGGTCAGGTTCTTGTTGATGGGGTAAACCAGGCCGATCTTCTCCTGCAGGAACCGCGAGAACGCCTCGACGTGCCGAGCTTCGTCCATGGTCTGGGTGGCGGCGTAAAACTTCGCGTCCATGTCCGGGACGACCTCGACTATCTTGGCCGCGCACACCATTGCCCCCTGCTCGCCGTGCAGGAACTGCGAAAACTGCCAGGCCTGGGAATGCTGGCGCATCTGAGCGCGCAGCGAATCGTCTGCCGCCTCCCAGATCGGACTGCCGAACAGCGGGAGGATCTCGTCGGGCAACCCGCACGGGTTCATCGGGTCGACGTCCTGCCCCCAGTCGATGCGCGACTGGGCGTCCCACTGCTTGTCCTTGCCCTTTTGGTAGAGCGAAAGCAAACGGTCGCGTCCCTCGTCATATTCCCAGCTGAAGCGTGTTTCACCGACGATGGGAACCTGCCACGAGTACGGCGCGGGCACTTCGGTGTACTTGTCCCTGGTGGTTATGAGCTGCCCCTCTCCAACCGGTATGACCGGGTGGTCATATGACCAGTATCACACCACAATCCGGCTCGCGACAGCCTCAATCCGCGCGAGTCGAGCGAACTCCGACTATCCGCTCTTGCGCCGGAATTCCCGACGACTGCCGGCGGCTCCGTGGGCCCGCGACTGCGTGCCACCGCCGTCCTTATGGTCGGACCCGCCGGACGACTTCGCCAGCTTGCGGTCGAGGGCTTCGCGGAACTTGCGTTTGTTCTCGTCCTCGGGGCTCTCGGGGGAGCTCTCGGACGATCCCACAGCCTCGCCGCCGTCCGGGCCTTTCGATTCAGCCATGCCGGGAGCATAGCCTGCGTCCCCCGACGTGCGGGTTGGGCCGGTTCAGTGGCCTCGGCGGGGGCGCGCCACCGCCGGCGAAACACGGTCACCCCGGAGTCCCGGGAGGCCGGGTCCCAGAGTCCCGGGTCCCGGGTCCCGAGTCCCGGGTCCCGAGGCCCGGAACGGGATCACCACCAAACAGCCCTCATGTAGAACAATTATGTAGTACGTTGTCTCATGTGAGTGAAGTCTCCGTTCGAATGCTCAACCAGGACACATCCAAGGTGCTGGCCCGCGTCAAACGCGGAGAAGAGATCACCCTGACCGAACGTGGCCGGACAATCGCCCGATTGGTCCCGGCCACCACCGGCCCGCTGGACAGCCTGATCAGTGCCGGGCGACTACTGCCGGCGACGCTGCGCGGGCCGGCACCACGCCCGACAGTCCCAATGCGCAGCGGGCCGGAGTCCGGCGAGCTGCTGCGGCGGATGCGCGCCGAGGAGAGGTATTGACACTTGTGATCTACCTGGACACCTCGGCGCTGGTCAAACTAATCCGGATCGAAGAAGAATCCGATGAGCTCGGCGACTGGCTCGATGCGCGTATCGAAATACCATGGATCACATCCGCTTTGGCCGAAGTCGAACTCCCTCGCGCAATCCGGTCCGTCGCACCCGAGGGGCTACCCGCGGTGCCCTCGATTCTGGCCAGGCTGGACCGGTTCGAGATTGACGCACTCATTCGCAGCACCGCCGCGACCTACACCGACCGCTCGCTGCGCTCACTGGACGCAATACATCTGGCGACAGCTCACATCGCGGCATCCGCGGCACCATTGACCGCGCTGGTGACCTACGACAGCCGCCTCGGCGAGGCCGCCGGCGCACTGGGGATGACGATCGTCGCACCTGGATCGTCATAACGCGGAAAGAAGCGGTTGGCGCAGTCCTTCACCGGCAACCGAACCCGCCCCGGCAACGCTACGCGCGGGACAGGCGCACGAGGCCCGCATTCACCGCCGGCCCGGCGGCATGCCGTACACATGCGAGATCGGCAGCGTCAGCAGCACCCGCCGGTCGGTCACCATGGCCTCCCGGTATTCGTCCCAATCCGGATGCTCGCCCGCGATGTCGCGGTACAGCGCGATCAATGCCTCGACGGTGTCGTCATCGGGCGCGGCTGCCGGAGGTGTCAGCTGGGCGGTGCCCTCGGCGACGGCGTAAGACCAGCCGTCATCGGCATCGACCAGCAGCGAGGCGCGCGGGTCGCGGCGCAGGTTGCGTGTCTTGGCCCGCGGCTCGGTGATCGACACCCGCAGCAGCAGCTGCTTCGCGTCGAAGTGGTACTGCACGTTCGACAGCTGCGGGCGCCCGTCCCGCTTGATGGTGGCCAGCACCCCCAACGAGTTGCAACTGATCACGGCCAACAGCTTGTCGTCGAACACGTGGCGTCCCATACCGAAAGCCTACGTCGCCGACACCCAAAACGCGGTCCCCAACGGCATCCGGTGAAATCCGCGGCGCCTATCCTGTCGAGTGTGAGCCCACCGGCAACCACCGCCCGAAACCCGCGCACGCTGCGCCGGATGCTGAAATGATCGCCGAGCGGCCACGCAAGGTCTCACTCACCGGGGTTTCGGAGACCGCCCTGCTGACGCTGAACGCCAGAGCCACCGAGGCGCGTCGGCCCGACGCGATCATCGAGGACCCGATGGCCGTGACGTTGGCTGATTCCATCGATGTCGACTTCGCCAAGTTCGGCCACACAAACCAAGGTATAGCGCTGCGCGCCAAGGCTTTCGATCTTGCGACGGTGACCTATCTCGACGAGCACCCGTCGGCGACGGTCGTGGCGCTCGCCGAAGGTCTGCAAACCAGCTTCTGGCGCGTTGAGGCTTCCCTTCCTGCCAGTCGATTCCGCTGGCTCACTGTGGATTTACCGCCGATCATCGATATCCGGACGAAGCTGCTGCCGTCCTCTGAGCGCGTGGCGACGCTGTCCCGGTCAGCACTGGACTACAGCTGGATCGATGCCGTCGACGTTGACGACGGCGTATTCATCACCGCGGAGGGTCTGTTGATGTACCTGCAGCCCGAGGAGTCCCTGGGGCTGATCGCCGAGTGCGCCAAGCGGTTTCCCGGAGGCCGGATGCTCTTCGATGTGCCGCCGCACTGGTTCGGCCTGTGGAGCCGGATCGGCATGCGAACCTCATCCCGGTACAAGGTTCCGGAAATGCCGTTCAGCTTGTCCGTCGGCCAGGCCGCCGATCTGGTGAACACGGTGCCCGGAGTGGCCGCGGTACGGGACGTACGGCTGCCGAAGGGCCGGGGGGCGCTTCTCAATGCGGCGATGTCGACGGCATATCGGGTGAAGCTCCTCGAACCGCTGCGGCCGACGCTGACGCTGCTGGAGTTCAGTCCTCGTCCGGCACATTCGTGAGATAACGGATCGCATCGGATTTGGTCAGCCCGAGGGACCGGGCCACCTCGACGTATTCCTCGGCCGCGGCGGCCATCGCGGCGTCGGTCGGGTCGAAGCGGGAGATGAACGTCCCCAAGCGGCCCCGGGTTTCGACGACGGCCGCGGACTCCAGTTCGCGATAGGCACGCGCGACGGTGTTCGCTGCCACACCGAGTTGGCCGGCCAGGTCCCGAACGGTCGGCAGCCGGGTGCCCGGAGGCAGCGAACCGGCCCGGACGCCGTCGATCACCCCGGTTCTGAGCTGGTCGAACAGCGGTTTGCCCACCGAGACGTCAACCTTCAAAACATCGCTCAGGTCCACAGATCCAGTATCGCCCACGCACAGCTATGTTGGTGGGATGCGAGTGGCCGTGCTCAGCGGTGCGGGGATTTCCGCGGAGAGCGGGGTGCCGACGTTCCGCGACGACAAGTTCGGCCTGTGGGCCCGCTTCGACCCCTATGAGCTGTCCAGCGTCCAGGGGTGGGAAGAAAATCCCGAACGCGTCTGGGGCTGGTACCTGTGGCGTCACTACCTGGTTGCCGAGGTCGCGCCCAATGCCGGGCACCAGGCGATCGCCGACTGGCAGAACCGCGCCGATGTCACCGTCGTCACCCAGAACGTCGATGATCTGCACGAGCGCGCGGGCAGCTCCCCGGTTCATCACTTGCACGGTAGCCTCTTCGAATTCCGTTGCGCGCGTTGCGATGCAACGTACACACAGACGCTTCCGGCAATGACGGAGCCGGCCATCGAGGTTGAGCCGCCAGTGTGTCGCTGCGGCGGCCTGATCCGGCCGGACATCGTATGGTTCGGCGAAGCGCTGCCCCAGGGACCGTGGCACAGCGCGGTCGAGGCCACCGAGAACGCGGACGTGGTGGTGGTGGTCGGGACCTCGTCGGTGGTCTATCCGGCGGCCGGATTGCCCGAGATGGCACTGGCCCGCGGCAAGGTGGTCATCGAGGTCAACCCGGAGGAAACACCGCTGTCGCGGCACGCCACCCTGTGCGTGCGCGAGCCGGCAAGTCAGGCGCTGCCGGGCCTGCCCGAACGGCTGCCCGGTCTTTTCGACTGAATCGAAAAGAGCCCCCCGCGATGCGGGGGGCTCACTGGGAACGACATGCTCTTGGCTATCGCCTGAACCACCGGGTGAGGGTGGGTTCGGCCATCAACAACCGCGCGATTACGCCCATGGTTTACCTCAACTCGCCGTCGGCAGGGGTTGCCAGTCTTCGAACTGCTCGGAGGTCTCACCCTCCACCAGCATGTCGCCATGATAGAGCGCCTCGAAGTCAGCCTTGATGACATCAGCACTGGTGTCGTCGATCCACATGACACATAGCGTAGGGCCGGGGGTTAAGGAATCTTTGAGTTCCGATTCGGGAAATGGTGGCAAAGTCACCAGAATGCATACCGGCAGGTAGGAGGGGCACAACGGCCACAGAACAAGCGCTTAAGGATACCCCTTTCACTGCCGGATGACGCGCATTTCGGCAGGATTCATTTCGGCGGCGGGCAACCTCCGGCGCGTGTAAATTACATTTGCCAAGTAGGCGCGGATACGGCCCGACCGAAACGGGCGGAGCCGTGCCGCACCAGAGGGGGAAATCGGATGCTGCAGGCTATGGCTCGATCGGCCATTGCGGCCCCCCGACGAATCCTCGGGATCGCCGCCCTGGTCTTCGTCGCCGCCGCCGTCTTCGGGATTCCCGTCGCCAACAGCCTGTCCACCGGCGGCTTCCAGAACCCGAACTCCGAGTCGGCTCGGGCCATCACGATATTGACCGACAAATTCGGCCAAAGCGGCCAGCACATGCTGATCCTGGTGACCGCACCCGGCGGAGCCCACAGCGATCGGGCCCGCACGGTGGGCACCGAGCTTGTGCACGAGCTGAGTCGGTCACCGCTGGTGTACAACGCCACCTCGCCGTGGACCGAACCACCCCACGCCGCCGCCGAGCTGGTCAGCGACGACGGCAAGTCCGGGTTGATCGTGGTCAACCTCAAGGGCGGCGAGAACAACGCGCAAAAGCATGCTCGGACCCTGGCCGAGGAGATCGTCCACGACCGCGACGGGGTCATCGTGGAGGCCGGCGGTTCGGCGATGGAATACGCCCAGATCAACACCCAGAACCAGACCGACCTGCTGACCATGGAAATGATCGCGATCCCGTTCAGCTTCCTGGTGCTGGTCTGGGTGTTCGGCGGACTGCTGGCGGCGGGGTTGCCGATGGCAATCGGCGCGCTCGCCGTGGTCGGTTCCATGTCGGTGCTGCGTCTGGTCACGTTCACCGCCGAGGTGTCGGTCTTTGCGCTGAACCTCAGTGCCGCATTGGGCTTGGCGCTGGCCATCGACTACACCCTGCTGATCATCAGCCGCTACCGCGACGAATTGGCCGAAGGTTGCGAACCCGAGGAGGCGGTGACCCGCGCCATGGTCACCTCCGGGCGCACCGTGCTGTTCTCCGCCGTCACCGTCGCGTTGTCGATGGCCGCGACGGTGCTGTTCCCGATGTACTTTCTGAAGTCCTTCGCCTACGCCGGGGTGGCGACAGTGGCATTCGTGGCGCTCGCGTCGATCGTGGTCACACCCGCTGCCATCGTGGCGCTGGGGCCGCGGCTGGATTCCCTGGACGTCCGACGAGGATTGCGCCGGGTCTTCAACCGCCCCGACCCGCCGCAGAAACCCGTCGCGCAGCTGTTCTGGTACCGGTCGAGCAAGTTCGTGATGCGCCATTGGTTGCCGGTGGGGTCGGCCGTCACGGCGCTGCTGCTGGTGCTTGGCCTACCGTTCTCCTCGGCCAAGTGGGGTTTCCCCGACGACCGGGTGCTGCCGGCATCCGCGTCGTCTCATCGGGTGGGCGACCAGTTGCGGGCCAACTTCGACACCAGCCACGCGACCGCCATTCCCATCGTCGTCCCCGATGCCCGCGGCCTGAGCTCGCAGGATCTGAGTCGGTACGCCTCGGAACTCTCGCTGGTTCACGACGTCGCCGCCGCGGTCGCACCCGCGGGAACCTTCGTGGACGGAAAGTTCCGGGGCCCGCCCACCGCCGCCACCGGAATCGAGGACGGCAGCGCGCTGCTGACGGTGAGTAGCACGGCACCACTGTTTTCCCACGAGTCCGACGACCAACTCATCCAACTGCACCGCGTCCCGGGCCCGGCCGGTCGCGGCATTCAGATCGCCGGAATCGCGCAGGTCAACCGGGACAGTGTCGATGCGGTGACCGACCGGCTTCCCCTGGTTCTGGGGCTGATCGCGATTGTCACCTTCATTCTGCTGTTCCTGCTGACCGGTAGCGTAGTGCTGCCCGTGAAAGCTCTTGCGATGAACGTGCTTTCGTTGACGGCTGCGTTCGGCGCCCTGGTGTGGGTCTTCCAGGACGGCCACCTGAACGCGCTCGGGACAACCCCCAGCGGGACGCTGGTGGCCAACATGCCGGTACTGCTGTTCTGCATCGCATTCGGGTTGTCGATGGACTACGAGGTGTTCCTGGTTTCCCGGATCCGCGAATACTGGCTGACCTCCGGTGCGGCCCGGCCGGCGAAGCCCACCCCCGCCGCGGCGTCCGCCGCCAACGACGAGAGCGTTGCGCTGGGAGTGGCCCGTACCGGCCGGGTGATCACCGCGGCCGCCCTGGTCATGTCGATCTCCTTCGCCGCACTAATCGCGGCCCACGTGTCATTCATGCGGATATTCGGCCTCGGCCTGACGCTTGCGGTGTTCGCCGATGCCACCCTGGTGCGGATGGTGCTGGTGCCCGCATTCATGCACGCGATGGGGCGGTGGAACTGGTGGGCTCCGGGGCCGTTGGTGAGGTTGCACGATCGGTTCGGAATCAGCGAACATGGCGCAGTGGCCGTCGCCGCACCGGGCTCGAAGGAGGACAGATGACAACCGCGAAGGTCAACAACCCGTTCTTCGCCCGGTTCTGGCCGGTGTTCGCCGCCCATGAAGCCGAGCCGGTCCGCGTCCTGCGCCGGGAAAATCTGGCCGGCCTGTCGGGGCGGGTACTGGAAGTCGGCGCGGGCTGCGGGACGAACTTCGCCTACTATCCCGACTCCGTCTCCGAGGTTGTCGCCGTCGAGCCGGAACCGCGGTTGGCGATTCAGGCCTGCGCGGCTGCCGCCGACGCCCCCGTTGCCGTGACCGTCACCAGCGAAATGGTCGAGAACTTCCATGACACAACGCCATTCGACGCGGCAGTCTGCTCGCTGGTGCTGTGCTCGGTGGCCGACCAGGCCCCGGTTCTGCGCAGCCTTTACTCGCTATTGCGGCCCGGCGGCGAGTTGCGCTATCTGGAACATGTGGCCAGCGCCGGCGCCCGGGGCCGGCTCCAGCGTGTTGCCGACGCGACCGTGTGGCCGAAGTTGTTCGGCAACTGCCACACCCATCGCGACACCGAGCGCGCGATTGCCGATGCCGGCTTCGAGGTGGAGTCGGCGCGGCGGGAGTGGACGTTGCCGGCCTGGGCGCCGCTGCCGGTGTCGGAGCTGGCGCTGGGCGGGGCACGCAGGCGCTGAGGCCGCCGGAACTAGCGCGGCGCCATCCGGATGGCGCCGTCCAGCCGGATGACCTCACCGTTGAGCATCGGGTTTTCGGCGATGTGCACCGCCAGTGCCCCGTACTCGTCGGGATTGCCCAGCCGCGACGGGTGCGGGACCTGCTTGCCCAGCGATTGCTTGGCCGCCTCCGGCAGTCCGGCCAGTAGCGGGGTGTCGAACAGCCCGGGTGCGATGGTGACCACCCGGATCAGCTTGCCGGCCAGGTCACGTGCGATCGGCAGCGTCATGCCGACCACGCCGCCCTTGGACGCCGAGTAGGCGGCCTGCCCGATCTGGCCGTCGAAGGCCGCCACCGAGGCGGTGTTGACGATGACACCGCGCTCCTCGCCCACCGGCTCGGTGTTGGCGATCCGCTCGGCCGCCAGCCGAATCACGTTGAAGGTGCCGACCAGGTTGATGTCGACGATCTTGCGGAATGCCGCCAGCGGAAAGACGCCGTCCTTGCCCAGCACCCGGATCGCGTTGCCGGTGCCGGCGCAGTTGACGGCGATCCGCACCGGACCCATCGATTCGGCCACATCCAATGCCGCGCCGACGGCGGCCTCGTCGGTGACGTCGGCTTGGGCGAAGCGCGCGCGGTCTCCGAGTCCGGCAACCGTCTCCTGGCCACGCAGGTCCAGCACCACCACCTGCGCACCGGCGTCCAGTAGACGCTTGGTGGTCGCCAGGCCCAGGCCCGATGCCCCTCCGGTGACAACTGCGACCGCGTCCCTGATCTCCACGGTTGTTCCTTTCCCGTTCGCCGAATCCCTACCTACTGGTTGGTTGGGATTATACCCAGTCCCGGATGACCGCCTCGACGTCCCCCAGCTCGGCCGCACGCGGGACGCCGGGAGCCGTGCGCGAGAACCGCGGGGCGGGCATCGGCTGCAACCCGCCGTTGACTTCGTAGAACGTGTCGCGCTCGACGATGTGCGGCTCGGTCTGCACCTCGCCGAACGCCAGGATCGGCGTGACACAGGCGTCGGAGCCGGCGAACACCTCGGCCCAATGGTCGCGGTCATGGCCGGCGATCGTCTCGGCGAGCGTGTCGCGCAGCTCGGGCCAGCGGACGACGTCGTTCTGCGCCGGGAGGCTCGCGGGGTCCAGACCCAGTCCGGCCAGCATGGCCGCGTAGAACTGCGGTTCGATGGCGCCCACCGCGACGTAGCGACCGTCGGCGCACTCGTAGGTGTCGTAGTACGGCGCACCGCCGTCGAGCAGGTTGGTGCCGCGGGTGTCGGTCCACATGCCCGAGGTGCGCATCTGCCACATCATCTGCACCAGCACGCTGGAACCGTCGACCATCGCCGCGTCGACCACCTGGCCCTTGCCGGAACTCTGCCGCTCGAACAGGGCGGACAGGATGCCGAGCAGCAGGAACATCGAGCCGCCGCCGAAGTCGCCCACCAGATTCAGCGGTGGCACGGGCCGCTCACCGGCCCGGCCGATCGAGTGCAGGATGCCGTTCAGCGAGATGTAGTTGATGTCGTGACCGGCCTGCTGGCTGCGCGGGCCGGTTTGACCCCAGCCGGTCATCCGGGCATAGATCAACCGGTCGTTGACCTTGGCGCAGTCGTCGGGGCCCAGGCCGAGTCGCTCGGTGACGCCGGGCCGGTAGCCCTCGATCAGCACGTCGGCCTTGGCGACAAGTCGAAGCACTTCGCCGCGGCCCTCGTCGGACTTGAGGTCGACCTCGACCAGACGACGGTTCCGGCTCATCGAGTCGGTGATGACCCCCCGGGGGCTGCTGGACCGCCGTTCGACCCGGACCACGTCGGCACCGAGATCTCCCAGGATCATCGCGGCGTGCGGGCCGGGCCCGATCCCCGCCAATTCGACGACGCGCAGTCCGTGCAGCGGTCCCGCCATGATGTCCGACCTTTCATCGACCCAACAACCGGTTGCATCTTCGCAGCCGCGGTCGGCAGCAGCGCGCCCCGGTCGCTTAGTGTGGGCCGCATGCCGGATTCCCCAATCGCCGCCCTCGCCGGGGTCGACGGCCTCGACGTCACCCTGGCCGACGGGGTGCTGTCGGTGACGATCAACCGCCCCGACAGCCTCAACTCGCTGATCATCCCGGTGATCAGCGGGCTCGCCGACACCATGGAGGTCGCAGCCACCGACCCGGGAGTCAGGGTGGTGCGGCTCGGCGGAGCGGGCCGCGGCTTCAGCTCCGGAGCCGGCATCAGCGCCGACGACCTGTCCGGAGGTGGCGGACTTCCGCCGGATCACATCATCGTCGAGATCAACCGCTTGATCCGGGCCATCACCGTGCTGCCGCACCCGGTGGTCGCCGTTGTCCAGGGGCCGACAGCCGGCGTCGGTGTTTCCCTGGCCTTGGCCTGCGACATCGTATTGGCTTCCGAGAAGGCATTTTTCATGCTCGCCTTCACCAAGATCGCCCTGATGCCCGACGGCGGCGCATCATCGCTGGTCGCCGCCGCGGTCGGCCGCATCCGCGCGATGAAGATGGCCCTGCTGCCCGAGCGGCTGACAGCCGCCGAAGCTCGGTCTTGGGGCCTGGTGACCGAGGTTTTCCCCGCCGGGGAATTCGACGCCGAGGTCGACAAGGTGATCGCCCGGCTGGTGGCGGGCCCGGCGGTGGCGTTCGCCCGGACCAAGGCAGCGATCAACGCGGCCACGCTGACCGGATTGGATGCCGCGCTGGAACGCGAACTGCAAGGGCAGACCGGCCTTCTACGGGCGCGCGACTTCAGCGAGGGAACCAAGGCGTTCCAGGACCGCCGCGCACCCCGGTTCACCGATTCCTGAGCCCCGTCCGCCCGGCCAGACTCACACCCCGAACAACGGGGGCAGGACAAGCACCATGATCAGGCCCCACACGAAGTGGGTCAGCATCGGCGCCAGCACTCCGCCGGTCGCACGGCGCTCGAAGGCACACACCGAACCCAGGACGACGGCGGCGAACCCCAGCATCGGGTTCCCGGCGGCCAGGGTGCAGATCACGTAGAGGATCGTCGAGATCAGCGCTGGGCGGTGCCGTTCCAGGGCCGTGTACAGCGCTCCCCGGAAGAACACCTCTTCGGCAACGCCGTTGACGACGGTGACCAGCACCACCAACCGTAGCGAATCCTGATGACTGAGCAGCAGAACCCGGGTGATCGGGTCCGACACCGCCGGGATCTCCCTGGCGATCAAGGCACCGAGTACGAAGATGCCGCCCAGCAGCAGCCCGATCGTGGTTCCGGTGATGACCGGGCGCTGGTTGCGGCCGCGCCAGCAGATGCCGCCCAAGTGCAGCGGCCCGGAAAAGAGCGAACCGGCCAGCCACGCTCCCGCCAGGGCGAAGGTCAGCCAGTAGAAGTCAGGGCTGCCGGGAGTGCTGCGCAAGGTAAATCCCAGCAGTACGGCCCCGGCCACCAGCGTGATCGCGACGATGACCCGCCGACGCCGAACCACAGCCGGCGCTTCATGATGCGGCACAGCCACATTGGTGATCGCATGCCGAATTTCAGCCAGGGTTCCGGTGCGCTGCCCGGCGCCGGACTGGCTCATCGCGACGGAGTTTTCGGGGCCAGGGCGAACAGGACGTCCAGCCCGGTGCGCACCACAGCCGCCACCGGGCCGGGAACAAGGTCCGAGAGCCACAGCGCGGGCCGCACGACCGGCGGCGCCACGGAGTTCGCCAGTCGCCGGATCCGGAACGCGTCGCCACCCGCCCACGCCGGGTCGGTGTCGGCGAGTTGCTGGGGGGTGGGCAGTGCGTTGACCGGCTGGTTGTCGTGGCCAGACAGTGCCAGCACGATCGCGTGGTCGATCCCGAGCAGACCGCCCGGAGGATCGGGCACCCGGTGTCGCAGGTCACTGGCAGCGGCCATCATCGGGTGATGCATAGACTCCACCAGTTCCCGGGCCAGGCCGGCGGGCACCGGTAACGCGAGTGCGGTGAGCAGCGACGCGATCGAGGTGTCCATGCCGGGCGCCGGCAAGGCCGTGTGCCATCGGCCGGATACCCGGGCGTACCGCTCGAGTAACTCCGCATAGGAGGTGGTCTCGGGGCCGCTGATGTCGTAGTCGCCGGCCGGCACCCGTTCGGGGTCAGCCGAGGCGACCAGGTAGTGCAGTACGTCTCGGATCGAGATCGGGTCGACGGGGTTGCGCATCCAGCCGGGTGTCGGCATGAGGGTGAATCGATCGCCGACATAGCGCAGCATCTCGAACGACGTCGACCCCGCCCCGATGATCATCGCCGCGCCCAGCCACACCAGGTCCGGACCGCCGGCCACGGTGAGGGCTTCGGCAACTTCGGCCCGGCTGGCCAGGTGCTCGGACAGGGTGTCGGCGTCCGGAAGGAAACCGCCCAGGTAGACGATGCGCCGCACCCCGGCATCCCGCGCGGCTGCCGCCACGTTCGCCGCCGCGGCATTGTCGGCCTCACGGAAGCCGGGTTGCCCGATCCCGTGAACGAGGTAGTACAGCACGTCGATCGGGCCGGACGCCGCGGTGGCGTCGGCAAGGGCAGCACTGGTTTTCGCCGGGTCGGCGGCGTCGAGCTTGATCGGGGTCACGTCGTCGCACCAACCGAACTTCTTGAGTAGGTCCGGGTTGCGAGAAGCGGCCAGCACCTCGTGCTTGCCGGCCAGCAGCGCGGCAACCAGGCGTGATCCCACATACCCGGTGGCACCTGTCACCAGAATCCGCATTGCTACAACCTAGCTCCCGGTGCTCCCGGGCCGACACCGGAGTCGGGTGATCGTCTGCGTGCAATCAGCGCGAAGACAGCCTCCGTGGCCAACGCGGTGGCCGTCGCCGGTGCAAGCCGACGTGCCGGCGTCGTGAGTTCCCCTCAGCGCGCCTGCCAGACCGGCTCGCGCTTCTGCGCAAACGCCAGCGGCCCCTCCCGGGCATCCTCGGAGCGGATCAGCACCTTCATCTCGCGCGCGGTGCGGTCCCAGCCCGCTTCGTCGGAGCTGATCACGCCGTCGTCGACGCCGTAGGCGATGCGCTTGCTGGCCTGCACCGACAGCGGCGCGTTGCCGGTCACCCGTGCCGCCAGGGCCAGTGCCGCGTCCAGGACCGGGCCATCCGAGCCGGTGACGACCCGGTTGATCAGACCCCACTTGAGGGCGTCCGCGGCCGTCATCGGCTCACCGGTGAGCAGCAGTTCCATCGCGACCTTGCGGGGCAGGTGCTCCATGATCCGGAAGACCCCGCCGGCTGCCGCGATCAGGCCCCGTTTGACCTCCGGCAACCCGAACCGCGCGGAATCGGCGGCCACCACCAGATCGCTGGCCAGCGCCAGTTCGGTGCCCCCGCCCAGCGCGGTGCCGTTGACCGCGGCGATGGTCGGCTTGTCGATGAAGTGGTGCACGTATCCGGCGAACCCGTATTCGGGATGATCCGGGTGGTACAGGTTCTCCCGGCGAGCGATCGCCTTGAGGTCCGCACCCGCGCAGAACGACTTGTCGCCCGCGCCGGTGATCACCACCGCCCGTACCTGCGGGTCGTGCTGCGCCTCCCGCAGCGCATCGCCGACGGCGATGCTGACCGCGCCGTTGATCGCGTTGCGGGCCTCGGGACGGTTGATCGTGATGACCATGACGTTGCCGCGGCGATCCACCAGCGCCCCCGGCTGCGCCGGGGATTGCGGGCCGTCGCCGGCGGGGGTCACAGCAGTTCCAGGATGGTGGCGTTGGCCTGGCCGCCGCCCTCGCACATGGTCTGGAGCCCGTAGCGAATCCCGTTGTCCCGCATGTGGTAGAGCAGCGTGGTCATCAGCCGTGCTCCCGAGCCGCCGAGCGGATGGCCCAGGGCGATCGCGCCCCCGTTGGGGTTGAGCTTGTTCTCATCGGCGCCGATGTCCTTGAGCCAGGCCAGCGGAACCGGCGCGAATGCCTCGTTGACCTCGTAGGCGCCGATGTCGTCGATGGACAACCCGGAGCGCTTGAGTACCTTCTGGGTGGCGGGAATGGGGGCGCTCAGCATGATCACCGGGTCGGCACCTGCCAGCGAGGCAGTGTGCACCCGCGCGAGCGGCGTCATGCCCAGCTCTTTGGCCTTCTCCGCGGACATGAACAGCAGCGCGGCCGAGCCGTCGGAGATCTGCGAGGAGTTGCCGGCGTGGATCACCCCGTCCTCCTTGAACGCCGGCTTCAGCGACGCCATCTTCTCCATCGGGGTACCTCGGCGGATGCCCTCGTCTTTTGAGACGACGTTGCCGTCGGGGTCCTTGATCCCGACGATCTGGTCTTCGAAGGCGCCGGAATCCTGGGCGGCAGCCGCCTTTTCATGCGAGTCCAGGGAGAACTGGTCGAGGTCCAGCCGGGAGAACCCCCACTGGTCGGCGATCATCTCCGCACCCAGGCCCTGGTTGGGGATCTTCCCCTGGTAGCGGTCCAGGAACTCCTGCGGGTACGGCCGTCCGCCGTTGGCCAGTGACGCCCCCATCGGGGTGCGCGACATCGACTCCACGCCGCCGGCGACGACCACGTCATAGTGGCCGGCCACCACGCCCGCGGCGGCGAAGTGCACCGACTGCTGGCTCGACCCGCACTGGCGGTCCACGGTCACCCCCGGCACGGTCTCCGGCCACCCCGCCGTCAGCAGCGCGGTGCGGCCCACGTCGAGGGCCTGTTCACCGGCCTGCATGACGCAGCCCCAGATGACGTCGTCGACCAGCTCCGGGTCGAGGCCCGCCTTGGTGACCAGACCGTTGAGGACCTGGGCGGACAGCTCGGCCGGGTGCACCCCGGCCAGGCCGCCGTTGCGTTTGCCTACCGGGGAACGCACCGCTTCGACGATGACTGCTTCGGCCATGACAATGTCTCCTTTGACGACTCTTCCGACTTGGTGCGGAACTTCCGGGACTTCGGATGAAGTGCTCGTGGATCGATTGTCAACCAACGGGTTGGGAGGGCGATCGGCGGGGTGGTCGAAGCGGCTTCTTCGCGAGCGTAACGCCAGTGCGACTTCCCCGTGATTTTTTCGCACTGGGGTTACGCTCGCGGGCTACTTGAATACCGGCAGGTCGTCGTACCACGGCTGACTGGCAACCATGTCCGCCGCCCGCGCGTAGCCGTGCTCGAATTCGCCGGTAGCGGCATCGACCAACCGATAGCGCTGGGTCCGCCGGTGGATCGGCTGCGCGTCGAGCAGCACCACCCGCACCTCGCCCGGGTCGAACCGGCAGCGCCGCTGCATTGCCTCGATGAGTTGTTCGTTGTGCATGTGACCGTCGCCGAAGTTCCACCCCAGGGCGGTACTGCAGATGCGCTCCCCGTCGGTGACGACGTAGTCGTCCTCGTTCTCACCGGCCATCGCACGGTGCGCGAGGGTGAACAGGGCGCGGCCGTGGGTGTTGAACCCCCGGAACGCGTAACCCATATAGATCGGAATCTGCGCCGCCTCGGCGCTGCCGTAGAACCGTTCGAGCTGAGCCTGCGGCATGCCGGCGATCGCCACGATGCCGCGGGAGATCTTCTCGTTCGCCGAGGGCTTGACGCACCACAAGGTGGTGTCCCAGTTCCCCGCGTAGTACCGCATACCCGGCAGGAAAGAGATTTTCCGCGGATACAGGTTGCCGGCGACAACGACACCTACCAGCACGGCGAACAGCAGCGCCACCGGAACCGGGTGTTCGACGTCGTTCAAGCCGACTGTGGCATGCCCCACGAACAGCGCCAGCACCCCGAAGATCATGAAGACGTTCCACTCCAGCGGTACCCCCATCGGGATCGCGGACAGGATTCCCAGGTGGAAGATCACCATCGCGGCGGCCGCCGCCTTGAGCGGCCAGCCCCCTTGGGCGAAGAACAGCGCCACCGGCACGAACATTTCGATGGCAGTGCTGAGGTGCGCGATGATCCGGGATGCGAGGCCGGGTCGCAGATCGTCGGGAAAGTTCTCGAAGAAGCGCCGTTTGAGCCGCCGGGTCCGCATCAGGGGATTGTTGGACATCATCGTGGAGATGACGAACGGGAAGTGCCGGGTGAGTTTGGAGGTCGCCGCACCCATCCAGACGACCAGGAACACCAGTTTTGCGGCGACGATCATGTCGGTTCCGCTCAAACCGGCTAACAGGAAGGTCACTGTCAGCGACCCGTACACCTCGCCGCGGGCGGCCAGGAAGATCACCTTGTCCCGCAGCCCCAGCGCACCCAGTACGACCAGGATCGCCACGATCCGCCCCGTCGGCAGAACCCCGACTTCGGTGCCCAGCTCGGGCATCGGTCCGGTGCCGTCGGTGAACAGCGCCGCCACCAACAGCACCAGCAACAACGCGTACAGCGCGACATCGACTGGTGTGCGTCGGGTGTCGGATGTCAGCGGCACCCGGTCGGGCCACGGCGCCAACCGGATGGTTCCGAACCGTAGCCAGTACAGGATCGAACCCATCGGGGGGAAGAACCGGTTGTTCAGCGGCCCGAACCCGCAGCCCAGCCCCACGACCTCGTACAGCATCGTGTACAGCACGATTTTCTCGAAGACGATCGGCTCGGCATACCAGGATCTGACGTCGGCGAACCCGTCTATTCCCTTGGTGCCCAGCACGATCAGCCAGGCGAGCAGGATGTAGAGCCCGACCTTGACGACGTAGAACAGGTGCAGCACCACCGGCGTGCCGAAACCCACCTCGGCCCAATGCCGGGCCATCGGGCGAATCTTCTCGCTGCGGGTGCCCTTACTCCACTCGACCATGTCGAGTTCGGGCAGTTGGGGCTTGAGAAATCCCATGGCCTGACAGATTAGAACCTGTTCCGGACGTTGGATTCGACAGTCGCGCGAACCGGCGCCGGGAATCTCCGGGAATCAAATGGGGCAGCCCCGCCGGGTAGACCGGTAGAGCAGGAGTCAAACCCGCTAACGGCTAGCCGATGCCGATCCTGGGGATCACGCTCGGGCGGTTCGGCGTCACATGCGGACTAGCGCCACCGCGCCCCAACGGGCCCCCGGGCATCCCCGCACCCGCACCACCGCCACCCATCGGCATCGGCATCGGCATCGGCATCATCCGCCCACCCATACCCGCCATGGCCCCCATCGCCGCCGCCTCAGCGGGTATCGCCGCACCCAAGCCCCGCATCGCCGAGGTCGCCATCCCCTTGGGCACCGAACCCT
>NZ_JBKECZ010000103.1:0-28620 GCF_047975165.1 Mycobacterium sp. | reverse complement strand
TGCACCAAACCCGGCTGCGACACCCCCGCCGCCCACTGCGAAGTCCACCACGTCACCGGCTGGACCAAAACCAGGCGCACCGACATCAACGACCTCACCCTGGCCTGCGGCCCCCACAACCGCCTGGCAGAAAACGGCTGGACCACCCGAAAAAACAGTCGCGGCCACACCGAATGGATCCCACCCCCACACCTCGACACCGACCAACCCCGCGTCAACAACTTCCACCACCCCGAACGACACTTCACCCGCGAGGATGCCGGGAACACAGGGAAGACAAGGACGGAGCGGTCCAGGCAGGAGAAGGCGGGCCCGGGGAAGCCGAGGCCGGGGCCGGGGCCGGACCCGGAGAAAACGGGGCCAGGACAGGCGGGCCCGGTCAAGACGGGCCCGGAGAACCCTGAGCCGGGGACGCTGGGCCCCGGGGAGGCCAGCGGGGACACCGGGCTGGCGACCGCTAGTTGAGGTGGCGAGGGCCGCGGGCCGCGGAGCACGGGGAGGAGGCTGGGCAGCTTCGTCTCCGCCGCGGAGGATTGGTCAAGGAGCGAAGAAGCCCAACGGCTGCGGTATCCAGGGGCTCAGGCCGGACCCGTTCCAGCCGGCCAGCAGCAGGGCCGCAACTGCGTTGTCGGCGGTCTCCATGAACCCGGGCACGCCGGCGACGTTGCCGGCCAAGAGTGCGGTGAGCACGCCCGGCCACTCCGGTGCTGCTGTGGCGGCCGCCGGCATCGGCCCCGGCAAACCAAACCTGCCGAACAGCCGGCCGCCCGAGCCGGCCGGCCCGCCGCCACCGGCCAGACCAACGGCGTTCGCGACGCCCCCGGCTCCACCGGCGCCGCCATCGCCGCCATCGCCGATCAGCAGCGAGTAGCCGCCGGGGCCCCCTTCGGCGCCGGTACCGCCATAGCCGCCGGATGTCATACGGCCCGTGCCGCCCGCACCGCCTGCGCCGCCGGCACCACCATCGCCGAAGATCGTATTGCCGCCAGTACCGCCCAGCGCGCCGTTGCCGCCGATTTTGGCTCCAGCACCGCCGGTACCGCTGGCACCTCCGGCACCCGCATTGCCCAGCACGGTGTTGCCGCCGGCACCACCGGCCCCGGCGCCACCGCCGTGGCCGTTGGTTGACGAAGTATCTGAGCCTCCCTCGCCGCCTACCCCACCGGCACCGCCCGTGCCGATGACGGTGTTGCCGCCGGCGCCGCCCGCGCCGCCAACCCCTGCCCTGCCGGTACTGGTCGTATCTTCGCCGCCGAAACCGCCGTCACCTCCTGCGCCGCCATTGCCGATCAAGAATGAGCTGCCGCCCTGACCGCCTGCGCCGCCAGTGCCACCATCGATCACCGCGTATTCAGACAAGCCGCCGGTGCCGCCGGTGCCGCCGTTACCGCCATCGCCGAAGACCAGGCCGCCGGTGCCGCCGTTGCCGCCGGCACCCCCGCTACCCGCGGCGTCGCCTGCGGCGAAGTCATCGGCGCTGCCGCCGGTGCCACCGTGGCCGCCGTTGCCGCCGCGGCCGAAGAAGCCCGCGTTGCCGCCGGCGCCGCCGTGGCCACCATGGCCTGCCACGATGTTTGGCCCTGTCGTATCGCTGGCGCCGATTCCGCCGGCACCGCCCTGGCCGCCTGCGCCGTACAGCCAGCCGGCATCTCCCCCGGCACCGCCGTTGCCGCCGTTGGGGGTCTGCCCGAACCCGCCGGTGCCGTTGCCGCCGTTGCCGCCGTTGCCGAACAGGGTCGCGGCCCCGCCGCGGCCGCCGGCACCGCCCTGCTCGCCGCCGGCGCCGCCGTTGCCGCCGTTGCCGTACAGCCAGCCGCCGGGCGAACCGTCGCCGCCGGCTCCGGTTCCGACGCCCGCGGCACCGTCGGCTCCGTCGCCGATCAGCGGGCGACCGGTGTACAACTCGAAGGGGGTGTTCACCACGTCGAGGGCCGCCTCCAAGGGTGTGGCGGCCGCGGCCTCGGCTGTCGCATAGGCGTCCGCTCCGGAACCCACGGCCGCAGCGAACCGGGTGTGGAATGCCGATGCCTGGGCGCCGAGGGCTTGGTATGCCTGGGCGTGGGCGCGGAAAACGTTTGCGATGGCAACCGACACCTCATCGGCCGCGGCGGCGGCAACCGACGACGTCGACTCCGAGGCCGTGGCGTTCGCCGCATCGAGTGTGGCGCCGATGGCGGTCAGCTGCGCAGCGGCAGCCGCGACGAGGTCGGTTCCCACGATCAGAAACGCCATCGACGGCCTCCTGAACTCGATATTGACATGCGTCGGACACATGGGGAAAAGGCGTCAAGGATGCCGATGGCGGGATGTCCGCCCACCGCGGCTTGTCAGCGTTGCTCCCCGGCGTACCGGGCGTCAGGCTCCGGGTACGCCGGGGAACACGCGGACGTCAGTAGGGCATCGCGTTGACAAGCTCGAGCGGCGCGTAGTTGAGCAGCCCCAAGATGAGGCCTCCGGTCTGGGTGGCCCCGGGCCCGTCCAGCGGGATTGTGGCAGTGACCACACCCGCCGTGTTGCTGGCTACGATCGTAGCCGAGATGTAGCGCATGGGGGACAGGATTCCTCCGACCGGAATGTTGGCTTGGAGTACATCGACCTCGGGGCCCACCACCGGCACCAGCTCCGGTGACAGCGGCAGAACGATGTGCCCCTCGCCGTTGAGGAATGCGTTGGCGGCCGTGGCCGGCAGGGATGCCAGGGTGTTCGCGGCCAGGTTGTAGTCCCCGAGGGTCAATGCCGACGAGAAGGTGTTCATGGTCTCGTTGACCGCCATCCCGGTCACCCACGGAGCACCGATGAGGTCGACACCCAACGCCAGCGGCAACCCCATGACCATCTTCCCAGCGAGATCTCCGCCATCGATGGTGCCGGTAATCCCCATGGAGATGTTGGTGTTGGTGACTGCCTGGAACAGGCTCGCCCCGTTCATGGCGATCTCTCCGGGGATCGGGGCGACGGTCAGAAGGTCGCCGGCGGTACCGGTCGGGAGGATGTTGTTCATATCGGTGGTGTCCAGACCGGTGTAGAACAGGTTCGCCACCGCCTTGTCCATGATCCCGGGGATGGCCTGGGGATTGCCGGACACCATTGCGTTGATGACGTTCTGGAACGCAGGGGGGAAGCCCGCCAAACCGATGGTGAAGTCGCGGGTGGCAGCGGTCAAGGCGGCCGCAGTCGTGCCGACGTAACCGTTGAGGTCCCACGCCAGCTTGTTCAGCAACGGTGTCGGTTGGCTGAGCCAGGTTTCGGCGATGTTGTTCCAGTTGGCCGAGGTGTTGGCGTTGAGATCCTGATACGCGTTCGGGTCGGGGGCCGACTCCGCCGAGAACGCCGATGCCGCCGCGGCAGAGCCCACCGCCTCGGCGCCGGACGGCACCACCGTTCCGCTGAACAACCCGGTACCCGGGTTGCCGTTCTGGCCGGCTGCGCCTTCGGAACTGCCTGTACCGCCGGCACTGCCAATGCCACCGGAGCCGCCGTAGCCGAAGACGGTATTACCGCCGTGGCCGCCTTCGCCTCCGTTACCGCCGGGAGTAGTCGCACCGTTACCGTCACCGCCGGCTCCGCCGCCGCCACCGTCGCCGCCATTGCCGATGAAGGTGTTGCCGCCGGCTCCGCCGACTCCGCCGGCTCCGCCTCCTCCCTTCGCGCCTGCCGTCTGGGTACCGCCGTCGCCGCCGGCGCCCCCATTGCCGCCATTGCCGTAGCCGAATGCGCTACCACCCTGACCGCCGACACCGCCGTTTCCGGCTATCGAATTGCTGTGTTTGCTCTCGCCGCCGTCGCCGCCGTCGCCACCGTGGCCACCGCTGCCGGTGAACAGCCCGCCAGTGCCGCCGCGCCCGCCGTCGCCCCCGGATCCGGCGTTCCCCGTGCCGCTTCCAGCGATTCCACTCGGAATATATCCGCCGGTGCCGCCGTGGCCACCGTTGCCGCCGTTGCCGAACAGACTCGCATTGCCGCCAGCGCCACCATCGCCGCCGAGGGCCGCAGCGGCTGTCAGGAAGGATAGGGCCTTTTGGCCGTTGCCGCCGTTGCCGCCGTTGCCGCCGTTGCCGAACAATAACCCTGCGTTGCCGCCGGCACCGCCGTTGCCGCCGTTGGGGGCGACCTCAAGCAGGCCGTTGGAGCCGTTGCCGCCGACACCGCCGTTGCCCCACAGTGCCACGTCGCCGCCCGCGCCGCCCGGCTGGCCGGTGCCTGTGGTGACGGTGCCAGCTTTCGGAATATTGAGTTGGACTTGCGTCGACGATCCGCCGGTGCCGCCATTGCCGATCACGGTGTTGCCGCCGTGGCCGCCGGCTGACGGGCCGGAGTTCGCGCCGTTGCCGCCGTTGCCGAAGAAGGCATTGCCGCCATTGCCGCTGGCCTCGGCTAGCGTGTGGGAGGTACCGCCGTTGCCGCCGTTACCGAACAGCCCGGCGTCGGCCCCCGCAGCTGCGCTGCCTGCGCCCGCGTTGCCGCCGTTGCCGACGATCAGCCCGGCACGGCCGGCATCGCCGCCGCTGCCCTTCGATAGATCGGAGACCGCGAGATTGGTGGGTGCGGCCCGGTCGCCGCCGTTGCCGCCGTTGCCGAAGAAGTTCGCGTCGCCGCCCGCGCCGCCGAAACCGATCTGTCCGGCGCTGGCACCTGCCCCCGGGTCTCCGGCGGCGCCGCCGTTGCCGCCGTTGCCATACAGCAGGCCGCCGATCCCGCCCGCGCCACCGCTACCGCTCATGGCCGCCGCACCCTTGATACCCCCGGCTCCGCCGTTGCCGCCATTGCCGATCAGGCCCGCGGCCCCGCCGCGCCCGCCGGCGGCACCTTCGCCGCCGGCACCACCGGTGCCGCCGTTGCCATACAGCCAGCCGCCGGCCTGCCCGTCGCTACCGGCGACACCTGCCGCGGAGCCGTCGGCGCCGTTGGCGCCGTTGCCGATGAGCGGGCGTCCCGTCATCGCCTCGGCCGGCGAATTGATCGCGTTGAGTGCCGTCTGCATCGGCGCCGCGGCAGCGGCCTCGGCCGTTGCGTAGGCGTTGGCACCGGAACTCATGGCCTGGATGAATTGGGTCTGGAATGCCGCCGCCTGCGCGCTGATGGCCTGGTAGGCCTCGGCGTGGCTGCCGAAGACGGCGGCGATGGCTGCGGACACCTCGTCTGCCCCGGCGGCCGCGACCGAGGACGTCGGCGCCGCTGCGGCCGCGTTCGCCTCGTCGATCAGAGATGCGATGCCGGCGAGATTCGATGCCGCCGCCGATACCAGGTCAGTGCCTACAGTTACGAACGACATCCGTCGCCTCCATGTTGTTGTTGATCGTGAGCTGGGGGTGGCTAACTATGGCGAACGATAACGTACCCTATCCATCGCCGGTTTGGGTGAGAAGTATTACAAGATAATTTCGGCAGCGACCGATTCGCCTCGCGGTCAACTCCGCAGCACCGCGCCCAAACGTTCGGCCGCGCACCGCACCGCCGCGTCGCGGGCCGCGCTCGCCTCCTCCTCAGTCAGCGTGCGATCCGACGCCCGGAATCGCAGCGAGAACGTCAATGACCTGTTGTCTTGGCCGATCTGCGGGCCGGTGAACTCGTCGAACAGCGCGATGTGCTCCAGCAGATCGCCGGCACCGTCGCGGAGGGCGTCCTCGACGTCGCGGGCCGCTACGTCGACCGGAACCACCAGGCTGACGTCCTGGAACACCGCCGGGAACGGAGACACCCGCGGCGCCGGCAGCGGCGTCGTGACGGGCAACGCATCCAGGTTCAACTCGACCGCGCAGGAACCCGCCGGCAGCCCGGTGCGTTCGATCACCGCCGGATGCAGTTGCCCGGCGTGCCCGACCGGTGTGTCGCCCACGATGACGGCGGCGCAGCGGCCGGGATGCCACGGAAGATACTGCGCGGGCCGCAGCGCGGCGTCGACGCCGCAGGCGCGCGCGATGATCCGCACCGCCTCGAACGCGTCGGCGGCCTCGACGGGCCGGCCCGGCCCCCACGGGCCGCGCGGCTCACGCAGCCCGGCCAGCACCACCGCGACGTGCTGCGGCTGCCGTGGCAGGCAGGCGTCCAGGGCGGCGATCTCGGCCTCGGAAGGGCGGCGATCGACCGGGATCGCACCGACGGCCCCGGCCACGTCGCAGTGTTGGACCACCTGGGCGATGGCGAACAGCGCGGTATCTGAGATTCCGCGGGAGACGTTGCGGGCCAGGGTCTCCAGCAGCGCCGGCAGCAGCGTGGTGGCCAGCTGCGGCCGGTCGGCGTCCAACGGGTTGAGCACCCTGGTCGTGGTACGCCGCGGGTCGTCGCGGGGCAACCCCCACAGGTCGAACACCCCGGCGGGCAGGAACGGGGTCGGCAGGATCTCAATGTACCCGGACAGTGCCAGCGAGGTGCCGACCGCGCGGCGGCGCCGCTGGCCGGCGGTGAGTCCGCGGCCCGCAGGCGCGGTGGGCAGCACCGGCGGGACGGCTTCCAGGCCCTCCAGTCGCAGCACCTCCTCCACCAGGTCGGCGGGCTGCAGCAGATCCGGGCGCCAGCTCGGCGGGGCCACCGTCAGGGTGCCGTCGTCCTCGGCGCGCACCGCCGCACCGATCTGAGTCAGCCGGCGCGCCGTTGTGCCCGGCGGGTAGGTGAGTCCGGCGACCCGGTCGGGTAGGCCGGCGGGGATCCGGATCGGCGGAGGCGACCAATCCGTGCTGGGCGGGTCGCCGCGCCAGTCGGTCAGCGCCGGCTCGGCTACTCCCCCGGCGATGTCGACCAGCAGCCGGGCGCAGCGGTCCAGGACGGCCACCGAGATCCCCGGGTCGACTGCTCGCTCGTAGCGGCGGGCGGCCTCGCTGGGTAGATGCAGCCGGCGCTGGGTGCGTGAGATCGCCGCCGGGTCCCATACGGCGGCTTCCAGCAGGATGTCGGTGGAATCGGCGCGCACCTCGGTGCTGGCCGCCCCCATGACCCCGCCGATGGCCGCGGTGGCGACGTCGTCGACGATCAGCACGTCGGCGGGTTCCAGCCGGCGCTCGATGTCGTCGAGGGTGACGACGGTATCGCCCGGGCGGGCGAACCGCACGTGCAAGTCACCGGTGATCCGGGTGCGATCGTGGGCGTGCATCGGGTGCCCGAGTTCGAGCATAACGTAGTTGGTGACGTCCACCGCCGGTGAGGCGGGCCGGATTCCGGCCAGCAGCAGACGCCGCCGCAGCCACCACGGCGACACCGCCGCCGGGTCGATTCCGGCCACCGGGCGCAGCGCGAACCGGCGCACCCCGGTCGCCGGGTCCACCGTCAGCGGCCACGCCGGGCCGTCTACCGGCAGCGGCGGCACCTCGGCCGGGTCGGCGAAGTCCAGGTTGAAGGCGCAGGCGAGCTCGCGGGCCAGCCCGCGCACCGACATCGCGTATCCGCGATCCGGTGTGATCGCCAAGTGGAAGACCACGTCGTCGAGACCGAGGACGGCGGCGGCGTCCGCGCCGGGCTCCGCGGTTCCCGGCGGCAGCATCAGGATGCCGGAATGGTCGGCGCCCAGGCCGAGTTCGGTCGCCGAGCAGATCATGCCGTGTGACGTGCGCCCGTAGGTTTTGCGGGCGGCAATGGTGAAGCCACCCGGCAGCGTTGCCCCCGGCAACGCCACCACCACCAGGTCGCCGGCCTCGAAATTGGTGGCGCCGCAGATAATTTCCTGCGGGTCGTCGGCGCCGACGTCGACCACGCAGGCGCGGATGGGTTTCTTGAAGCCGGTGAGTTCCTCGATCTGTGACACCCGGCCGACCACCAGCGGCCCGTCCACCGGGCCGAGGGTGAGTACCCCTTCGACCTCGTGGCCGACGCGCACCAGCGCCGCCTCGACGTCGTCGGGCCCGGCATCCCAGTGCGGGGCGCCCGCGCGGACCGCCTCGCGCAACCAGCTGTACGCCACCCGCATCAGAGGCCAACCCCGAATGGCAGGGAGAATCGGACATCGCCTTCGACCATGTCGCGCATGTCGGGGATGCCGTTGCGGAACTGCAGGGTGCGCTCCAGGCCCATGCCGAACGCGAAGCCGGAATAGTCCTGCGCGTCGATGCCGGCGGCCCGCAGCACGTTGGGGTGCACCATTCCGCAGCCGCCCCACTCCACCCAGCCGGGTCCGCCCTTCTTCCCGTCGAACCACACGTCGACCTCCGCGGACGGCTCGGTGAACGGGAAGAAGTGCGGGCGCATCCGGGTGCGCGCCGCCGGCCCGAACTCCGAGCGGGCCAGCGCGTCCAGGGTGCCGCGCAGGTGCGCCATGGTCAGCCCGCGGTCCACCGCCAGCCCTTCGACCTGATGGAACACCGGTGTGTGGGTGGAATCGAGTTCGTCGGTGCGAAACGTCCGGCCGATCGAGATGACGTAGACGGGCAGGTCGCGTTCGAGCAGGGTGCGCACCTGCACCGGTGAGGTGTGCGTGCGCAGCACCTGCCGCGAGCCCTCCGGGGCGATATAGAAGGTGTCCTGTTCGCTGCGGGCCGGATGGTCCGGCGGAAAGTTCAGGGCGTCGAAGTTGAACTGCTCGCTCTCCACCTCCGGCCCCTCGGCCAGTTCCCAGCCCATCGCGACGAAGGTGTCGGCGATGTGTTCGCCCAGGATGGTGATCGGATGCCGGGCACCCGTGGGCTGGCGGGTGGACGGCAGCGTGACGTCGATGCGCTCGGCGACGAGCACGGCCGCATCCCGCTCGGCGCGCAGGACCGCCAGCCGCTGGTCGTAGGCGCGCTGGGCCTCGGCGCGGGCGAGGTTGACCCGCTTGCCGGCGTCGGCGCGCTCGTCCCTGGGCAGGCCGGCCAGCGCTTGACGTGCCCGCGCGAGCGGCGAACGGTCACCGAGGTGCTCGGTCCTGACGTGCGCGAGCGTTTCCAGGCTGTCGGCGCCGGCGAGGGCTCGCTCCGCGGCCTCGACCGCGCCGGCCAGGGCGTCCGGCGACAGATCGACAGGTTGATCACCCACGCGGCGGCACTCTCCTTGCTGACGGGGCTGGCTGGGCTGAGCGGCCATCACCCCCGCGTAACGCCCGGGTGCGGTCCGCTTCATTGCGGGCTGGGTTCTCCGCTCGGCTATGATGTACGTGCCGATCTTAGCCATGGCGACGAGCGTCCGGTGTCGCCCGCATCGTTGTTCAGTCCGAGTCGATTTGTCCGAGTATCTGGGAGAACTGCCAGGGGGTTTGTGCGACTCCGCTGCTGGTGGGTGACAGCACGCCGATGGTGCCTTGGTTGTCGCGGTTGCCTGACCACATGGCCAGGCCCTTGAGGTCGTTGGTGTCGGCGAAGTCGGTGAGGTCTTGTGCGTCGGAAAGGGTGAAGGTTTCCCCGGGGGTGTCGTTGACCCCGATCATGGGTGTCACCTCGACCATCGCCCAGACCTCGGCTGAGGTCCTCGATGGATACAGGGTGCTCAGCTGGCCGTGGACCGCGGTGGCGGCTTGTATCGCGGCATCGCCCATGTCGATGCCCGACGGGCCGTAGTCCATGGCCATGATGTTGACGTGGTCGATATCGACGCCGTTGGTGATGGCGTTTTGTATCACGTTGAGACCGTCGTTGGTGAGCCCGGTCGGCATCACCGGAAGTGTGTAGGACACTTCAATCGGATTGCCACTGGCGGTCCCGGCGGTCTGCATCATCGCGAGTGCTTGAGCGCGACGTGTCAGCGATGCCGTATCGCCAACGGCAGCGCCCTCGATATCGAAATCGAGTTTGTAGATGCCGTACTTGTCCACCACCGAGGTGTACTTCGCCGCCAGATCGGTCGAGTTCGACGTGACCTGGGCGAGTTCTTGGCCCGTCGCGCCGCCGAAGGAGATGATGCCGGTGATACCGGCATTGGTCATATCGGTGATCCTGTTGTCGATCAGATAGACCGAGCTGCCTCCGTCGACCGCGTAGGTTCCATAGCCGCCCCACGCGGCCTGGCCGGAAGGATCAGCGGTGATGAACGCCAACGTAATCTCATCAATCCCCCCGACATTGGCGGCATCGGTGAAACTGATACCCGACATCGTAATGTCGAAATATGGTGCGAAACTCCCGGTGCCAACCGGCGGTGGCGGAGGAGGAGGAGGGGGTGGTGGAGGAGGAGGCGGCGGAGGGGCGATATCGCCGCTGCCCGGTTGGCCGGTGCTACCCGGTTGACCGAAGAACAGACCGCCGCGTCCGCCGAGGCCACCGGGACCGGGGTTGCCGCTGTTGATACCGGTCGTGGCCGTTCCGCCGGTGCCGCCAGCGCCGCCGCTTCCCATCAACCAACCGGCGTTCCCTCCCGCACCACCGGGTGCACCTCCCCCGCCCGCACCGCCGGCGCCGCCGCTCCCCAGCAACCAACCGGCGTTCCCGCCGGCGCCACCGGCTTGACCGGGTGCGCCGGATGCTCCGTTGCCCCCGTTGCCGAGCAGCAGGCCACCATCGCCGCCGCGACCGCCGGCCACTGTTGCATTCGCGCCGTCGCCGATCAACGGGCGACCCAACAGAACTTCCGTTGGTGCGTTGATGAGTTTCAGGAACGGCGACGCGTTGGCTGCCTCGGCGCTCGAATAGGTGGTAGCACTGGTGGCCAACATCTGCGCGAACCTTGCGTGGTATGCCTCCACCTGCGAGTTCACCGCCTGGTATTCGCGACCGTAGGCGCCGAAAACCGCGGCGACAGCTGCGGAAATCTCGTCTGCGGCGGCCGCGGCAAGTTCACTGGTCGGCGTGGCGGCGGCGTTGGCTGCGCGAAATGCCTGGGCCACGGTATCGACTTCGGATGCTGCTGCGAACAGGGCGTGGGTGTCCGCCGCTACAAAAGACTCCGCCGCTACAAAAGACAAAGTGCTGGGTTCCGATCGTGATCAATTCTCAGGATCAATAACCAGCGACAACGGAAATTGTCAGCTGCGGCCATACCGTACCACACCAATGGCATGCTGGCCGATTCTCGGCGGGGACGGTGTCATGGCGCCTCTAATGTGCCTGCGTCGGTGCGCTCTCCAGACTCGCCCCCGTCGGGGACTCCCCCGCATTCTTGATGCGATATATCTGCAAGTCCGGTGGAATACCGGTGACTTTGCTGGAAAAAACCGGCCGGCGCGCCCGGCCGGCCGTCACGCCCATGGCCTCCAGCGCGGGGCGCCCGATCAGGTCGAGCGTCGGACTGGAGATCATGACACCGCCCTTGGTCGCACGCTCCATCACCCGGGCCGCGATGTTGACGTCCACCCCCAGCCAGTCCGAGCCCAGCCGTTGCGGGCGACCGGTGTGGATTCCGGCCCGCATCCGAGGCGTGTAGCCGTTCACCTCAACGGATTTGAGGGCCTGCCGGGCCTGAAACACTGCCCGCACCGCGGCCCCGGGGTGGCGGAAGACCGCCATGATGCCGTCGCCCATCCGTTTGACGATCTGCCCGCCGGAATCCAGTAGGGGCGGCTCAACGGCTCGGGCCACCTGCCGCAGCAGGGTGAGGGTGGCGTCGTCGCCGGCTTCCAGCGCCCACGAGGAGAAACCCACCAGATCGGTGAACACCAGGGTGACTTCGGGGTTTGCCGGCTGCCCCGAGGCAGCCTCGGTCATCGCCTGCCATACCTGTAGGACGCCCAGGCTGACCTCGCGGGACGCCCCGTCGCGATTCCAGAGGATGCGGTTGGCGGCGCGGGCGGCCGCCCTGGGGCCGCCCTCACCCGCGGCGGACAGCGGGTCACCGAACTCGGGATCGCCGGGCAACGACCGGCGCACCCGCTTGACGAACTCCACCAGGCGGGGACTTCGATTGGTGATGCGCAGCCATTGCGCCGGTGAACGTCGCCGCCGGGTGCGGTTGCCGTCGTCGCCTGTGGAGCTCTCGTCGCCGGTGGAGCCGTCGGCGTTGCCAGCCGTGGCGGCGGATTCGCCGGGCGCCGGCGACTGCGAATCGACCGGCCCGACCTCCACGCGGCAAGAGTATGGGTTACCCGTCGGCCCGGCAATGAGGCGAACGCCACTGACGACCCATGCCGCGGCAAAGCCGCCGATTACGTCGATGCGGCAATACGATTGAGAGTTCGCGACACCTGCGCGACCCGCCGGCCTAGACTGTAGACAACGCGCGTTGTCAGCAATTATCGTGAGCGCGCACAGGTTGATCGCGAGGCTGCCCTGGAGGCCGTGATGACTGCCGTATCGAAGATGCCCGATCCCCTCGGACCCGACTCGCTGACCTGGAAATATTTCGGGGACCTGCGAACCGGCATGATGGGTGTTTGGATCGGCGCGATCCAGAACATGTACCCCGAGCTGGGTGCGGGAGTCGAGGAGCACTCCATCCTGCTGCGCGAACCGCTGCAGCGGGTCGCCCGGTCGGTGTACCCGATCATGGGTGTCGTCTACGACGGAGACCGGGCGTCGCAAACCGGCCAACAGATCAAGAACTTCCACCACACCATCAAAGGCGTCGACGGCGAGGGCCGCCGGTATCACGCTCTCAACCCCGAGACGTTCTACTGGGCGCACGCCACCTTCTTCATGCTGGTCATCAAGGTGGCAGACTACTTCTGCGGCGGCCTGACCGAGGCCGAGAAGCGCCAGTTGTTCGACGAACACGTGCAGTGGTACCGGATGTACGGCATGAGCATGAAGCCGGTACCGAAATCCTGGGAGGAGTTCCAGGAATACTGGGAGCGGATCGGCCGCGACCAACTGGAGATCAACCGGGCCACCCTCGACATCTTCTACATGCGGATCCCCAAGCCGAAGTTCGTGCTCATGCCCACCCAGCTGTGGGACGAGATCTTCAAGCCGCTGGTGGCCGGTCAGCGCTGGATCGCCGCAGGGCTGTTCGAGCCCGCCATCCGGGAGAAGGCGGGCATGCACTGGACACCCGGCGACGAGATCCTGCTGCGGGTGTTCGGCAAGCTGGTGTCGCTGGCGTTCCTCGCGGTGCCCGACGAGATCCGGCTGCACCCCCGCGCGCTGGCCGCCTACCGGCGCGCCCAGGGCCGCGTCCGCAGCGATGCGCCGCTGGTCGAGGCGCCGGGGTTCATGGCTCCGCCACGGGATCGGCGCGGCCTGCCCATGCACTACTTTCCGCAGCGCACGTCAGCGCGCTCGGCGCCCAAGTCCCCGTTCGACCCGGCGCGGGCGCTGATGGAACGTGCCGGGTCGCTGGTGCACAACACGTTGTCCATTGCCGGCCTGCGCGCGTCCCGGGGGCGGCGGCCGGCGGCCTGATTCGCCGCGAGCGTAACGTGGCTGCGAAATCCGGGCCGCATTCTCGCGCTGGCGTTACGCTCGCGGAGAATTACGTATGGCACGTGCGCTCTCGTACAGGCAGATCGCGGCCGCCGCGGCCACGTTGAGGCTCTCCGCTCCCCCCGCCATCGGAATTCGCACCCGATGGTCCGCCGCGCCGGCGATCCCGGCGGGCAACCCGTGCGACTCCGGGCCGAACAACCACGCCGCCGGCCCGGTCAGCAGCGGCCCGGCATCGTCGAGTGCGACCTCACCGTCGACGGTGGTGGCCAGTAGCCGCAGACCGGCCGCCCGGAGTCGCCCCAGCACACCGGGAGTGTCGGCGGCCACCACCACCGGAACGGCAAAAATGCTGCCCGCCGATGCGCGCAGGCACTTGCCGTTGTAGGGGTCGACGCTGTTGCCCGCCAGCACTACCGCCGCGGCGCCCATGGCATCGGCGATGCGGATCAGGGTGCCCGCATTGCCCGGCTCCCCGATGTCCACCGCCACGGCCATCAGCTCGGGTGCGCCGTCGAGCACCACACCCAGATCGGGGGCCGGCAGGTCGCAGACGGCCACCAACCCCGCCGGGGTGACGGTGTCGGACAGCGCCTTGGCGGCCCGCGGTGTCACCAGGTGAACCGGCGCCCGCAGCCCACTGAGCACACCATCGTGGCGCGCCGCGGCATCCTCGGAGGCGAAAACCTCCCGGACCAGTCCGCGTTCGGCCGCGGCGAACACCAGGTTGGGGCCTTCGGCAAGAAACCGGTGCGCGCGGCGCCGACCGACAGGGCGCTGCAGCTTGACCGCCGCGGCGACCCGGGCAGAGCGTTCGGTGAGTGCGGTCTCGGGCACTGCCGGTTAGGCAGCTTCTCCGGAGGGGGCGTTGACGTCCGCGGGCAGGGCAGCCCGGGCGACGTCGACCAGCGCGGTGAACGCGGCCGCATCGGTGACCGCGATGTCGGCCAGGTTCTTGCGGTCCACCTCGACGCCCGCGGCCTTGAGGCCCTGGATCAGCCGGTTGTAGGTGATGCCGTTGGCGCGGGCGGCGGCGTTGATCCGTGAGATCCACAGCTTGCGGAACTCGCCCTTGCGGGCGCGACGGTCACGGTAGGCGTAGTTCAGCGAATGCAGTTGCTGTTCTTTGGCCTTGCGGTACAGCCGGGACCGCTGCCCGCGGTAGCCCTTGGAGGCCTTCAGGATGCTGCGGCGCTTCTTGTGCGCGTTGACCGCGCGCTTTACGCGTGCCATGGGTGTTCCTACTCTCGTCAAACGTGTTCAGTCGGGGCTGCCTGCGGCGTGCCGGCAGCGGATGGCTCGGAGGGCTGGGACGGCGCAGGTCAGCCGTTCAGCAGCGCCTTGACGCGCTTGGTGTCGTTGGCGGCGACGACCGTGCGGCCGTCCAGGCGGCGGGTGCGCTTGGTCGCCTTGTGCTCCAGCAGGTGGCGGCGGTTGGCTTTCTGCCGGACGACCTTGCCGGTTCCGGTGGTCCGGAACCGTTTGGAGGCCCCGCTGTGGGATTTGGCCTTGGGCATGTTTCCTCGGTTCTGTCTCTTGTTGGGTTCTGGTGTTGCCGGGTAGCCGATCGGTGTGCCGGCCCCCGGCCCCCGGCCCCCGGCCCCCGGCCCCCGGCCTCCTGGCCTCGGGGTGGTCAGTGCGCGCCCGACTCGCCTTCGTCGCGTGCCTTGGCGCGGGTCTTGGCACCGCGGTGCGGCGCCAGCACCATCGTCATGTTGCGTCCGTCCTGCTTGGCCGACGTTTCGACGAAGCCGTGTTCGGCCACGTCGGCTCCCAGGCGCTGCAGCAGCCGGTAGCCCAGCTCGGGGCGCGACTGCTCACGTCCGCGGAACATGATCGTGACCTTGACCTTCGATCCGGCTTCGAGGAAGCGGACCACGTGGCCCTTCTTCGTCTCGTAGTCGTGATCGTCGATCTTGGGCCGCAACTTCTGTTCCTTGACGACGGTCTGCTGCTGGTTGCGGCGGGACTCACGCGCCTTCTGCGCCGTCTCGTACTTGAACTTGCCGTAGTCCATGATCTTGCAGACCGGCGGCCTGGCGTTCGGGGCAACCTCGACGAGGTCGAGATCGGCGTCCGCGGCGACGCGGAGTGCGTCCTCGATACGCACGATGCCCACCTGCTCACCCCCGGGGCCGATCAATCGGACTTCAGGCACGCGAATGCGCTCGTTGACACGGGTCTCAGTGCTGATGGGGCCTCCCTCGTCGGCTTCGGTTCCACAGCGGCCCAACCCGAACCGGGAGGGAAACAGCCGCGGAGACACGCTGGCCACCAGCAAAAAAGCCCTGCACACGCAGGGCCCAATGCCGACCGGTCCCGGCCTGAAACGCACTCAAGCCGCCCGCGCGGACGCGCGGAACAGGCACGTCACGGTGCCTGTGACCGGACCGGATAGCCTTGACGGCAGCTGTGCCGCGCTGCTTGTGGCCACCGGTGGGAGTGGGACTCCACTTAACTTCCCCGACGTTGGCCGGGATGGTCGCAGCGCACAGTCTAACAGCCCTGGCTCACCCTGCTGACCACGCGCTCGCCGCCGGCCGTAGGCTCCGCCGGGAATTTCGGCGGCACAGCGAATACCCTGGCGGTCAGTGACGCTCACCCAGCCCCGCGCCGCGCACCGGTCGCCGTCCCGCTACCGGTGGCTGCCTGCCGCGGCCGGCTGGATCGTCGGAATCATTGCGACGGCGTCGCTGCTGGCCAGCATCTCGCCGTTGATCCGCTGGCTCATCCGGGGCCCGCGGACGTTCATCAACAACTATCTGTTCAATTTCCCCGACACCAGCTTCGCATGGTCGTTCGTGCTGGCCCTGCTGGCCGCCGCGCTGGCCGCGCGCAAGCGGATCGCCTGGCTGCTGCTGCTCGGCGACATGGTGGTGGAGGCGGCGGCCAACGCCGCCGGCATTGCCGCGGGCGGCAACACCCCGGCCCGGTCGCTGGGTGAGAACCTGGGATTCGCCGTACACACCGTGGCGATCGTCCTACTCGTCCTGGGCTACCGCGAGTTCTGGGCAAAGGTCCGCCGCGGGGCACTGCTGCGGGCGGGCGCGGTGCTGGTGGCCGGTGAGGTGATCGGCATCCTGGCGTCATGGGGTCTGGTCACACTGCTGCCCGGAACCCTGGCCCCCGGAGACCGGCTGCCGTATGTCGCCGACCGGGTGGTCGGCTTCGGCGTCACCGACCCCGAGGTGTTCAGCGGGAGCCCGCACGTCTTCCTGAACTCGGTGTTCGGGCTGTTCGGTGCGCTGGCGCTGATCGCGGCCGCCATCGTGCTGTTCCTGTCCCAGCGCGCCGACAACGCCCTGACCGGGCAAGATGAATCCGCGATTCGGGGGGTGGTGGAGTTGTTCGGCGCCGACGACTCCCTGGCCTACTTCGCCACCCGGCGCGACAAGTCGGTGGTGTTCGCCCCCAGCGGCCGCGCCGCCATCACCTATCGGGTGGAGGTCGGCGTCTGTCTGGCCAGCGGCGATCCAGTCGGTGACCCGAAGGCGTGGCCGCAGGCCATCGGCGCCTGGCTGAGCCTGTGCCAGCGCTACGGCTGGGCGCCCGGTGTCATGGGCGCCAGCTCGCGAGGCGCCCGGGCATTCGGAGAAGCGGGGCTGCACGCCCTGGTGCTGGGCGACGAGGCGATTCTGCGGTCTGCCGATTTCCGGCTGTCCGGACCCGACATGCGCGGCGTGCGCCAAGCCGTCACCCGGGCCCGCAGAGCGGGGCTGACAGTGCGTATCCGCCGCCACCGCGACATCGCCGAACAGGAGATGGCTGGGGTTGTCGCCTGCGCGGACGCCTGGCGCGACACCGAAACCGAGCGCGGATTCTCCATGGCGCTGGGCCGGCTCGGCGACCCCGCCGACTCCGATTGCCTGCTGGTCGAGGCCGTCGACGCCCACGGCCGCCGGGCGGCGATGCTGTCGCTGGTGCCGTGGGGCACCACCGGTGTCTCGCTGGACCTGATGCGCCGGTCCTCGCAGTCCCCCAACGGGACCATCGAGTTGATGGTCAGCGAACTCGCGCTGCACGGCGAGAAACTCGGTATCAGCCGCATCTCGTTGAACTTCGCTGTTTTCCGCTCCGCGTTCGAGCAGGGCGAACAACTCGGAGCGGGCCCGGTGGCACGGCTGTGGCGTGGGCTGCTGGTGTTCTTCTCGCGGTGGTGGCAACTGGAGACGCTCTACCGTTCCAACGCGAAATACCAGCCCGAGTGGGTTCCCCGCTACGCCTGCTACGAGGACACCCGCATGCTGCCCCGGGTCGGTGTCGCCTCGGTGATCGCCGAGGGATTCCTGGTGCTGCCGTTCAGCAGGCGCGACAAGGTGCACACCGGTCACCATTCGGCGGTGCCCGAGCGGCTGGCGGCAACCGGGCTGCTGCATACCGACGGCACCGCGCCCGAAGCCGACGGGTTGTACGAGGGCGCGCTTCCCCACGCCGGGGGGTCCGGGCGCCGGCCCGAACAGGTGCGGGTGCGGCTGGCCAAACTGGAAAAGCTGCGCGGCGCCGGTGTCGATCCGTATCCGGTGGGTGAACCGCCGAGCCACACCGTCGAGGCAGCCGCGGCCGCCGGTGACGGGACGGCCGTCACGGTGTCCGGACGGATCCTGCGGGTGCGCAACTACGGCGGGGTGCTGTTCGCCCACCTGCGCGACTGGTCCGGGGAGATGCAGGTGCTGCTGGACAACTCCCGGCTGCACCAGGGCCGGGCTGCCGACTTCAACGCCGCGATTGACCTCGGCGACCTGGTGGAGGTCACCGGGCAGATGGGCCGGAGCGACAAGGGCACGAGGTCGCTGATCGTCACCCGGTGGCGGTTGACCGGCAAATGCCTGCGGCCGCTGCCCGACAAATGGAAAGGCATGACCGACCCCGAGGCCCGGGTGCGGGCCCGCTACGTCGACCTGGCCGTCAACACCGAGTCCCGCAATCTGCTCGCAGCCCGCAGCACCGTCGTCCGCTCCATTCGAGAGACACTGTGGGCCAAGGGGTTCCTCGAAGTCGAGACGCCGATATTGCAGCAGGTGCACGGCGGCGCCACCGCCCGGCCGTTCGTCACCCACATCAACAGCTACGACATGGACCTGTTCCTTCGGATCGCACCCGAGCTGTACCTCAAACGTCTGTGCGTCGGCGGGGTGGAACGCGTCTTCGAAGTCGGCCGGGCATTCCGCAACGAGGGCGTCGACTTCAGCCACAACCCGGAGTTCACCCTGCTGGAGGCCTACCAGGCGCATGCCGACTACCGGGTGTGGATCGACGGCTGCCGCGAACTGATCCAGAACGCGGCCCAGGTCGCCAACGGCGCCCACACCGCCATGCGGCCGGGAAATCCCGACGATGCGGCCGGTCGCGGCCGCCGGCTGGAGCCCGTCGACATCTCCGGGACCTGGCCGGTGAAAACCGTCCACGACGCGGTGTCGGAGGCCCTCGGCGAGCAGGTCGGCGTCGACACCTCCCTGGCCGATCTGCGCAGGCTGTCTGACGCGGCACACATCCCCTACCGTCCGTACTGGGATGCCGGGGCGGTGGTCCTGGAACTCTATGAGCACCTCGTCGAAGCCCGCACCGGACAGCCCACCTTCTACATCGATTTTCCGGCGTCGGTGTCTCCGCTGACCAGGCCGCATCGCAGCAAACCCGGAATCGCCGAACGCTGGGACCTGGTGGCCTGGGGCGTCGAACTGGGCACCGCCTACAGCGAACTGACCGACCCGGTCGAACAGCGCCGCCGCCTGGTGGCGCAATCACTGCTGGCCGCCGGCGGGGACCCCGAGGCGATGGAACTCGACGAAGACTTCCTGCAGGCGATGGAGTATGCGATGCCGCCCACGGGTGGACTCGGGATGGGAGTGGACCGGGTGGTCATGCTGATCACCGGGCGCAGCATCCGTGAGACGCTGCCGTTCCCGCTGGCCAAGCCGCACTGAGCCGTGGCTGCGAGGGTGCCCGCATGATGCCTGGATTATTCGCCTGGTTAAAGTCGATCCCTTATCCAGCCGCTGCGGCAAGGAGTGTGTCCGGGACATGGGATGGCTGACGTCGAATGCGCCGGCAATCGTTTGCGCACTGCTGGCCGCTTTGTTCGTTGCTGTGGGCATCGTCGTTCGCCAGATCGCACTCCAGCGCCCCGGCATCACGACCGAGCGGCCCGGGCAGATGGTCTCCGCCGTGCTGCACGACCACCTGTGGTGGGCGGGCACCGGCGCCGCGATAGCCGGATTCGCCTTCCAGGCCACCGCACTGGCGCACGGGTCCCTGCTGCTGGTGCAGCCGTTGCTGGTGTCCTCGCTGCTGTTCGTCCTGCCGTTGAGCGCCTGGCGGGCCGGACATCGGGTCACCGGGGCGGAATGGTTCTGGGCGGTCCTGCTGACATCCGGGCTGGCGGTCTTCGTGCTCGCCGGACACCCGCACCAGGGACACAACCGGCCATCGACGCTGGTCTGCACGCTCGGGCTCGGCGCGGCGGCGCTGATCGCGATTGCCGGCGTGCTGGTCGCCCTGCTCACCGCCGGCGGTGTCCGCGCGACATCGCTGGGGGTGTCGGTCGCCGTTGCACTCGGCATGATCGCGGTGCTGACGAAGATCTGCACCCGGCAATTCACCGACGGCGGCTGGCATGCCCTGCTCACCTCCCCCATGGTGTATCTGCTGGTCGCCCTGGCGGTCATCGCAACCGTGCTGCAGCAGTGGGCCTTCCACGCCGGCGCCCTGCAGGCGTCGGTGCCGAGCATGCTGGTGGGCGAACCGGTGGTCGCCGTCGCGCTGGGACTGACCGTGATGGGTGAGCAGCTGACCGTGCGCGGCGTCGGAACCGTGGTGCTGCCGTTGGCGATCGTGGCGATGCTGGCGGCCACCATCGCGCTCGGCCGCGGCGAGGGCGCCGACACAGAGCGGGCGGCGCTGTCGCCGGCCTCCTGACCGGGGTGTTCTTTCAGGCACTCACCTTGCGCTGTCTCGGGCGCTTGGGTGCCGGGGCCGGCCTGGTGCCGAGCACCTCGGCGAGGAACTTCCCGGTATAGCTTGCCGGCACCGCGGCCACGTCCTCCGGGGTGCCTTCGGCGACGACGGTTCCCCCGCCGTCGCCGCCCTCGGGCCCCATGTCGACGATCCAGTCCGCGGTCTTGATCACATCCAGGTTGTGTTCGATGACGATCACCGTGTTGCCCTTGTCGACCAGACCGCTGATCACGGCAAGCAGCTTGCGGATGTCATCGAAATGCAGGCCGGTGGTCGGCTCGTCGAGAATGTAGATGGTCCGGCCGGTAGAACGTGTCTGCAGTTCCGACGCCAGCTTCACCCGCTGCGCCTCGCCACCGGAGAGCGTCGGCGCGGGTTGGCCGAGCCGGACATAGCCCAGGCCGACGTCGACCAGGGTGCGCAGGTAGCGGTGGATGCCTGAGATCGGTTCGAAGAACCCGGCGGCCTCCTCGATGGACATGTCCAGCACCTCGGAGATGGTCTTGCCCTTGTAGTGCACCTCCAGGGTCTCCCGGTTGTACCGGGCGCCCTGGCACACCTCGCAGGGGACGTAGACGTCGGGCAGGAAGTTCATCTCGATTTTGATGGTGCCGTCGCCGGTGCACGCCTCGCAGCGGCCGCCCTTGACGTTGAACGAGAACCTGCCGGGCTGATATCCCCGCACTTTGGCCTCGGTGGTGGCCGCGAACAGGGTGCGGATCTTGTCGAAAACGCCGGTGTAGGTGGCCGGGTTGGAGCGCGGTGTGCGGCCTATCGGCGACTGGTCCACCCGCACCAGCTTGTCCAGGTGTTCGAGCCCGGTGACCCGGGTGTGCCGCCCCGGGACCTGGCGGGCGCCGTTGAGGCGGTTGGCCAGCACCGCGGCCAGGATGTCGTTGACCAGTGTCGACTTTCCCGAGCCGGAAACGCCGGTCACCGAGGTCAGCACCCCCAGGGGGAACGTCACGTCGATGTCGTGCAGATTGTGTTCGCGGGCACCCACGACTCGCAGCTGGCGCTGCCGGTCGACCGGACGGCGGATGGCCGGGACGGCTATCGTCTCCCGTCCGGAAAGATAGGCGCCGGTGACCGATTCTCGGTTGTCCAGGAGCTCGCGGTAGGGCCCGCTGTGCACGATGCGCCCGCCGTGCTCGCCGGCTCCCGGCCCGATGTCGACCACCCAGTCGGCATGCTCGACGGTGTCCTCGTCGTGCTCGACGACGATCAGTGTGTTGCCCAAATCCCTTAGCCGGGTGAGTGTTTCGATCAGCCGGCGGTTGTCGCGCTGATGCAGGCCGATGGACGGTTCATCGAGCACGTAGAGCACACCCACCAGGCCGGACCCGATCTGGGTGGCCAGCCTGATGCGCTGGGCCTCTCCCCCGGACAGTGTGGCCGCCGCCCGCGACAGCGACAGGTACTCCAGCCCGACGTCGAGCAGGAAACCCAGCCGCGATTGGATTTCCTTGAGCACCTGCCCGGCGATCGCCTGCTCGCGCGGCCCCAGCGTCAGGCCGTTGAGGAAGTCGGCGCAGTCGGCGATGGACAGTTCGCAGACCTCGGCGATGGACTTGGTCACCGACCCCGCGGCGGGCACCGCGCCACCCCTGCCCCCGGACTCCCCTGCCCCCCCTGCCCCCCCTGCCCCCCCGGCTGCCCCGGCTGCCCCGGCTGCCCCGGCTGCCCCGGCTGCCCCGGCGAGGGTCACCGCGAGGATCTCCGGCTTGAGACGGGTGCCCGCGCACACCGGGCACGGGATGTCGCGCATGAACCCCGCGTAGCGCTCCTTCATCTGCTCGGATTCGGTCTGGGCCATCTTGCGCTGCAGAAACGCCAGCACACCCTCGAACTCGACGTAGTAGGAACGGGTGCGGCCGTAGCGGTTGCGGTAGCGCACGTGCACCTGCTCGTCGGCGCCGTCGAGAATCGCCGTGCGGGCCTTGGCCGACAGCTTGCGCCACGGGGTGTCGACGTCGAACCCGAGTGAGTCGCCGAGTCCGGCCATCATCCGGGTGAAGTACTCCGCGCTGCGGCCGGTCGACCACGGTGCCACCGCGCCCTGCGCCAGGGTGAGTTCGGGGTCGGGCACCACCAGCTCGGGATCGACCTCCTTGCGTATGCCCAGGCCCACGCAGTCGGGGCAGGCGCCGTAGGGCGAGTTGAAGGAGAACGACCGCGGCTCCAAATCGTCGACGGCGAGCGCGTGCCCGTTGGGGCAGGCCAGCTTCTCGGAGAAGCGCTGTTCGCGGGTATGCCCCTGCTCGTCGAGGTCGTCGGGGAACTCGAGTACGAGGATGCCGTCGGCCAGGGACAGCGCGGTTTCCACCGAGTCGGTGAGCCGCTGCTTGGCGGCCGCCTTGACGGTGAGGCGGTCCACCACTACCTCGATGTCGTGCTTCTCCTGTTTCTTGAGCTTCGGCGGGTCGGTCAGCGGATGCACGACCCCGTCGACGCGCACCCGGCTGTAGCCCTGGGCGTTGAGCTTGTCGAACAAATCCGCGAACTCGCCCTTGCGGGTGCGCACCACCGGGGCCAGTACCAGGAACCGGGTGCCCTCGGTCATGGCCAGCACCTGGTCGACGATCTGTTGCGGCGTCTGGCGGGTGATACGCTCGCCGCAGGCCGGGCAGTGCGGGGTGCCGGCGCGGGCGTACAGCAGGCGCAGGTAGTCGTACACCTCGGTGATGGTGCCGACGGTGGACCGCGGGTTGCGGTTGGTCGATTTCTGGTCGATGGACACCGCCGGCGACAAGCCCTCGATGAAGTCGACGTCCGGTTTGTCCATCTGGCCCAGGAATTGGCGCGCGTACGCCGAAAGCGACTCCACGTACCGGCGCTGCCCTTCGGCGAAGATCGTGTCGAAGGCCAGGGACGACTTGCCCGACCCGGACAGCCCGGTGAACACGATCAGGGCATCGCGGGGCAGGTCGAGGTCCACGCTACGCAAATTGTGCTCGCGTGCACCTTTGACGATGAGGCGCTCGGCCACTCTGCCCCTTTCGAAACGTCCGGTTTGTCCCGGCACCTGTGGGCGCGCTGCGCACACCCACCGGTGCTGGACGCGTCCCATGCTAGGGCGACCCTCCGACAGTCGATCAGGCCAGTCTCGACCAAGTAGCGTCACCGGGTATGACAGCTCCGAGCGATGACTACACCGGCCACGTCGAACCCGGCGCCTCGGCCCGGCGCACCCTGCCGGGTGCGACCATCCTGAAGACCTCGGTGGGCCCCATGGACAACAACGCCTACCTGGTCACCTGCACGACGACCGGAGAAACACTGCTGATCGACGCGGCCAACGACGCCGAGACACTGATCGACCTCATCGGCCGCTACGCCCCCACGCTGTCGCTGATCGTCACCAGCCATCAGCACTTCGACCACTGGCAGGCACTCGAAGCGGTGGTCGAGGCCACCGGGGCGCCGACGGCCGCCCACGAGATCGACGCCGGGCCCCTGCCCATCCGGCCGGACCGGCTGCTGGCCGGCGGCGATTCGATCCGGATCGGCGAGTTGACCTTCGACGTGATCCACCTGCGCGGGCACACCCCCGGCTCGGTTGCGCTGGCGCTCGGCGGCCCCGCGACCGGTGGCGTCACCCAGCTGTTCACCGGGGACTGCCTGTTCCCGGGAGGGGTGGGCAAAACCTGGCAGGAGGGGGATTTCGAGCAGCTGCTCGACGACGTGAGCACTCGGCTGTTCGACGTGTACGACGACTCGACCGTGATCTATCCCGGGCACGGCGACGACACCGTGCTGGGCGCCGAACGCCCGCACGTGGCCGAATGGCGTGCGCGCGGCTGGTAGAACCCGGGACCGGCTAGGTGGTGTGCACGATCAGTACGTCGATCTTCGCCTTGCGCATGATTTCGCTGGACACCGAACCCAGCAACCGGCCCGCTATCGTGTTCGCCCCGACGCTGCCGACCACCAGCAGATCGGCGTTCTCCTGCTCGGCGAGGTGCAGCAGCGCATCCACCGGCGCTCCTTCGACGACACGATCTTCGACATCCTTGGCGCCGACCGTGTGGGCCCGTTCGGTGGCCGAGTGCAGGATGTCGTAGACCGGGCCACTCCCGGTCACCTTGTAGCTCTCGTCTCTCAACGCGGCGATCGCCCGCTGGTCGTTGCCGTGCGGTAGGTGAGCCGAGGCGATGAGCAGTTTGGCTGTGTCGCCCGCGACGAACGCGGCCCGTTCCACCGCGCGAAATGACGTGTCCGAGCCGTCCGTGCCGACGACGACGGTCCGATAGGCGCCCATTTACCCTCCTAGATGTCAATATTCCGGCCAACCACAGACAGTATCGTGTCGGTGGGCATCGGCGGGAGAGCCATTCGGTGTGGCCGCGCTTAAGATCGGCACCGATCATGTCTGTCTCACCATCCCCGCCGCCCGCCGCGAGCCCTTCGGCAGACCTTGCCCGGCCCGCGGGGCCGGGCCGTGGGCGCGCCCGGTTGCTCGACCCGCTGGCGGTTGCGGTGCTGGCCGCGGTCGTCAGCGGCGCCTGGGCGGCCAAGCCGTCACTATGGTTCGACGAGGGTGCGACGATCTCGGCGGCCGCCAGCCGCACCCTGCCTCAGTTGTGGGAGCTGTTGACCCACGTCGATGCCGTGCACGGTCTCTACTACCTGGTGATGCACGGCTGGTTTTCGGTGTTTCCGGCCACCGAGTTCTGGTCGCGGGTGCCGAGCATCCTGGCGGTCGGGGCCGCCGCCGCCGGGGTGGTGGTGTTTGCCCGGCAATTCTGCGACCGGACCACCGCACTGTGTGCCGGAGCCGTGTTCGCCATCCTGCCCCGGGTGACCTGGGCGGGCATCGAAGCACGCTCGTACGCGCTGTCAGCGGCCGCGGCGGTCTGGCTGACGGTGCTGTTCGCCGGTGCGGTGCGGTCCGGCCGGGTCCGGCTGTGGGTTGCCTACGCCCTGGCGCTGATGGTGTCGGTTTTGGTCAGCCTCAACATGGTGCTGCTGGTTGCGGTCCATGCCGCGATCCTGCCCGCGGTGGCGGACCAGGTGGCGCCCGGTGCGTCACGCAAACGGCCGATCAAGGGGCTTTTGGCCGCCACGGCCGTCGCGCTGGCAGCGCTGACACCGTTCGTGGCGATCGCGCACAAGCAGGTGTGGCAGGTCCGCTGGATCTCCGGCCTGCACCGCAACCTGTTCCTCGACGTGGTGCACCGGCAGTATTTCGACCACAGCAACGCCTTCGCGATCGCCGCCGGCGCGCTGCTGGTTGCCGCCGTCGTAGCACGGCTCACCGGGCATTCCCGGTCCGATGCGGGCGCCGACCGGCTGTTGCGGGCCGGCGCCCTGTGGGTGGTCATCCCGACGGCTGCCGTGCTGGTGTACTCGGCCCTCGGCGAACCGGTCTACTACCCGCGGTACCTGATCTTCACCGCCCCCGCGGCGGCGATCGTCCTCGCCGTCGCCATCACGTCTGTGTGCGGTGAGCCGCGGCAGGTGGCGGGAGTGGTCCTGCTGCTGGCCGTGGCGGCATTCCCGGGCTACTACTTCATCCAGCGCGGGCCGTACGCCAAGGAAGGCTGGGACTACAGCCAAGTCGCCGACGTGATCAGCGCTCACGCCGCGCCGGGGGATTGCCTGCTGGTCGACAACACCGTGCGCTGGCGACCCGGCCCGATCCGCGCCCTGCTGGCTACCCGGCCGGCGTCCTTTCGCGCGCTGATCGATGTCGAGCGCGGCGTCTACGGGCCGGAGGTCGCACACCTGTGGGACGGGCACGTCGCCGTCTGGCTCACCACGGCCAAAATCAACACGTGCACGACGCTGTGGACCATCACCGGCCGCAACAGCCAGTTGCCCGACCATCAGGTGGGACGCTCGCTGGCGCCGGGATCGGCCTTCGCGCGCGCCCCGGTCTACCGGTTCCCCGGCTACCTCGGCTTCCACATCGTCGAGCGCTGGCAGTTCCACTATTCGCAAGTGGTGAAGTCGACGCGGTGAGCAGCGGCCTCGTCGATCCCGCCGCAGTCGTTCAGGTCAGCCCGGCGGCATCCATCCCGCGCAGCTCCTTCTTCAGGTCGGCGATCTCGTCGCGGAACCGGGCGGCCAGCTCGAACTGCAGGTCGCGTGCGGCGGCCATCATCTGCGCGGTCAGCTCTTCGATCAGGTCGGCGAGTTCGGCGCGCGGCATCGATGCGGTGTCGCGGCCCTCGATCACGCCGGCACTCACCGCGCGACCGGGCGCCCCCTGGGCGCGCCGGCCCCGCGAGGCGTTGCGTCCGGACCCGCCGATCTCCACGTCGGTGTCGTCGGCCTCCCGATAGACCTGGTCGAGGATGTCGGCGATCTTCTTGCGCAGCGGTTGCGGGTCGATGCCGTTGGCCTGGTTGTAGGCGATCTGTTTGGCCCGGCGTCGTTCGGTCTCGTCGATGGCTTCGGTCATCGAGTCGGTGACCTTGTCGGCATACATGTGGACCTCGCCGGACACGTTGCGGGCGGCCCGGCCGATCGTCTGGATCAGGCTGCGGGTGGACCGCAGAAAACCCTCCTTGTCGGCATCGAGGATCGCCACCAGCGACACCTCCGGCAGGTCCAGGCCCTCGCGCAGTAGGTTGATGCCGACCAGCACGTCGTACTCGCCGAGCCGCAGCTGCCGCAGCAGTTCCACCCGGCGCAGGGTGTCGACTTCGGAGTGCAGATAACGCACCCGGATACCCATCTCCAGCAGATAGTCGGTGAGGTCCTCGGCCATCTTCTTGGTCAGCGTCGTCACCAGCACCCGCTCGTCGGCCTCGGCGCGTCGGCGGATCTCGCCGATCAGGTCGTCGATCTGGCCTTTGGTGGGCTTGACCACGACCTTCGGGTCGACCAGACCCGTCGGACGGATCACCTGCTCGACAAACTCGCCGCCCGCCCGACCGAGCTCGTAGGGGCCCGGGGTGGCCGACAGGTACACCGTCTGCCCGACCCGGTCGGCGAACTCCGCCCAGGTCAGCGGCCGGTTGTCGACCGCCGAGGGCAGCCGGAAGCCGAATTCGACGAGATTGCGTTTGCGGGACATGTCGCCCTCGTACATGCCGCCGATCTGCGGCACCGTCACGTGCGATTCGTCGATGACCAGCAGGAAATCCTCCGGAAAGTAATCGAGCAGGGTGGCCGGCGGCGAGCCGGCGCCGCGGCCGTCGATGTGGCGGGAGTAGTTCTCGATGCCCGAACAGAACCCCATCTGGCGCATCATCTCGATGTCGTAGTTGGTGCGCATCCGCAGTCGCTGGGCCTCCAGCAGCTTGTCGGTGCCTTCCAATTCGGCAAGGCGGCCGGCCAGTTCCTGCTCGATGGTGGAGATGGCCTGCGCCATGCGTTCGGGGCCGGCGACATAGTGGGTGGCCGGGAAGATGCGCAGCGAGTCGACCTGGCGGATCACCTCGCCGGTCAGCGGGTGCAGGTAGTAGAGCGCCTCGACCTCGTCGCCGAAGAACTCGATGCGCACCGCCAGCTCCTCGTAGGACGGGATGATCTCCACGGTGTCACCGCGCACCCGGAACGAACCGCGGGTGAACGAGATGTCGTTGCGGGTGTACTGCACGTCGACCAGCAGCCGCAGCAGCCCGTCGCGGGGTACGTCGGCGCCGACGTGCAGTTCCACCGAGCGGTCGAGGTAGGACTGCGGGGTGCCCAGGCCGTAGATGCAGGACACCGACGCCACCACCACCACGTCGCGGCGGGACAGCAGCGACGACGTCGCCGAATGGCGCAGGCGCTCGACGTCGTCGTTGATCGAGCTGTCCTTTTCGATGTAGGTGTCCGTTTGGGCGATGTAGGCCTCCGGCTGGTAGTAGTCGTAGTAGGAGACGAAATACTCGACCGCGTTGTGCGGCAGCATTTCTCGCAACTCGTTGGCCAGCTGGGCGGCCAGCGTCTTGTTCGGGGCCATCACCAGGGTGGGCCGCTGCAGGCGTTCGATCAGCCACGCGGTGGTGGCCGACTTCCCGGTGCCGGTGGCGCCCAGCAGCACCACGTCACGCTCCCCCGCGGTGATCCGGCGTTCCAACTCGTCTATGGCGGCCGGCTGGTCGCCGGCCGGGCTGTGCGGGCTGACCACCTCGAACCGGGCGCCCGCGCGCACGACCTCGTCGACGGTGCGGTACTCCGAATGCGCGACGACGCCGTGTTCGGCGGGGCGTTCGGTGGCAAAGGCCATGCCAACAGGGTAGAGGCGTTCGCCTACATGGTCTCGCGGCCCTGGCCGCCTGGCCGCCTGGCCGCCTGGCCCTGCGGCCCGCCCGCCCGCGGCCCGCGGCCGGGCCGCCCACCGAGCGTGTAACTGCTGCGGAAAATCGGCCGCTTGTCCGCAGCAGTTACACGCTCGCCGACAAGGGCGACGTCACCAACCGGTACAGTGACGCCATCCATCCACCGAAGCACGAAACTTTCGACCTCATTGCCCGCACCAACACCGATCCCAAGGGCATCGTGCGGACGGTCGACGAGTACCGGGTGCGCCCGTGGGGGC
>NZ_JBKECZ010000102.1:0-2110 GCF_047975165.1 Mycobacterium sp. | reverse complement strand
CGAGGTCCCGGTGATCGGCGTCATCGGCGGCGCCACGATGGGAGGCGCCCTGGAACTGGCCAGTGCGTGCGACTGGCGGATCGCCGCCGACTCGGCGACCTTCGCCATGCCCGCCGCGCGGCTGGGGGTGGTGTACGCCCCGGAGGGGCTCCGACGGTTCATCTCCCTGCTGGGCCCGGCCCGCACCCGGCAGCTGTTCCTCGGCGGGGCCCGCATCGACGCTGCGCGCGCCTTCGCGATCGGCCTGGTGGATGACCTGGTGCCGGCCGACCGGCTCTGGGCGGTCGCGCGCGCGGCAGCCACGGACGTCCTCCGGGGCGCACCGGGGGCGGTTGCGGGGACCCGGGCGGCGATCGCCGCCATCACCGGGCCCCTCGACGACCTGGTGCGCGCCAACATCGGGGTGATCCGCGAGACGGCGTACCGCAGCGACGAGTTCCGGGAGGGGCTCGCCGCATTCCACGAGCGACGTGACCCCGGCTGGGCCAGCCCGAACCCGGAGCCGCCGCCCGACTGACCGGTGGACTCAGGTGCAGGGCCGTCTTGCGCCGCGGCCACGTGCGGCGGTCACCGCGACCCCCACTACCCCCACCGCGGTCGCCGCCAGAACCCCGCCGCCACCCCCGGCGTATTCCATGGCCGCCCCGGCGAGGGTCGACAGCCCCCAGATCGTCCCGCCGTGGCGCCCGTTCAGGCCGACCGCGGAGGCCACGCACACCACAATAAGGCCCGGTACCACGATCGCCAGGACCACCATGTAGTCGATCATGCGGGCTCCGAACCCGGAGGCCGCCAGGGCGAGACCGGTGGCCGTGACCACCCACAGGCCGACGGTCGCACCCCACCCGGTGGCCGCCGCGAACGCCAGCCGGCCCGAATGCAGGTTGGTGAGCACCGACCCCAGGAATCCCAACGCCACGAACGCCTGGCCTGCCGCCGGCGTCCCCAGGTCGCTGAGCACGTCCGCGATGTTCCAGTGTCCGGTCGATGCCTGGAGCGCCGCCCCGGCGGTGGCGAACACCAGTAGCGGCACCCCGAGTCCCAGCACCCCGCACCACACCACCTGCCGGCGGCGCGCCAGGTCGAACGTGAAATCCGGCGTGCGCAACGCGAACGCGGCGCCGTACCCCACCACCAGCGACACCCCGGTGAGGATGCCCACCTCGGATGCACCACCGCCGGTGCTGCCCAGTCCGAGCGGCGCCCGTTCGGCGGCCAGTGCGAGCCCCCAGCCGGCCAGCAGCACGGTGGCCGTACCGGTGAGGAGTGCGGTCCAGCTGAGGGTGCCGAGTCCGCGGAGCGTGGCGGCCACCGCCACCCCCCCCAAAACGACCCATCCGAGGGTTGCGGGAACCACGAGCAGCCGGGCCAGGGCGGTCCCGCCGACATCGACGTTGACGCCGAACCACCCGATCATCATCACCAGCATCAGCACCGTTGCGACCCTGCCGGCGATCCGCCCGGGCAGGGCGCGGGCCATCACCACGCCCAGGGGGCTGCGTGTGTGCACGCCGAGCATGCCCTGCGCCACCGCGATCAACGTCAGCAACGCCACCCCGACCAGCGTCACCCCGATCACCGTGCCGGCGTCATGGCCGGCCGACAGGCCACCCCCGGCCATCAGCGCCGCGGGTGAGGTGCCGATGCCGATCCACGGGCCGAGTCGGCCCACCCAGCCCTGTTCCCGCGTCCGCATGCCGGGATCGTACGAGGTGGGGTGGGATTCGATTCGCGCGTGCGCCGACGGTCACCCCGCGACCGGTTCTGCGAGGATTGCGGCATGCGTCGCAACGAGGCAGAGCATCTCGGCATCCACCTGCCGGTGCTGCCCACCATGGTGCTCGGCGGGCTTCCCGGTGAACCGACCTGGGCGGCACGCCTCCAGGCGATCGGGCTGGACGTCGTCTCCAGCGGCGCCGTCGTGGACACCGCCGACACGGTGATGGCGGCGGCAGGGGAGTCGCTGGGACGGCCGGTGAAGGCGGTCGCGGGGGACGCAGCGGCGCTGGCGGCCGCGGGGGCCCGCATCATCGAGGGCGCCGGCACGATGGTCGCCGGTGCCTACCGGATCGACCCCGGGGAGGCGCTGGTGGCGGTGGTGGACGGGGGG
>NZ_JBKECZ010000101.1:0-53571 GCF_047975165.1 Mycobacterium sp. | reverse complement strand
CCGAAGGGTTGTAGGTTCGAGTCCTACCGGGGGAGCGCAGCCGGTCTGATTCCGTTGACCCTGCGCTGACGGCGCGACCTACTCGCACGAATGCGCCACAGACGCAGAATCAATGCCGCTGCCGTGTCCCCTGAACTTTCACTCTGCGCACAGGGCGCGGTCTACTCGCACGAATGCGCCGCAGACGCAGAGTCAATGTCACTGCGAGTTCAGGGTCACCGTGCACGGGTCAGCGGGCAGGGTTGGCGCGGCGGAATCTTGCGACCAGCGGGTACAGCCGGCAGCCGAGACAGATGCCGAAAGCCGCGTTGAGGAATGCCGCGAACAGTGCGAAGGACGTGGCGATAACGCCAAGCAGCCAGAGTCCGGTCCCGAAGCCGACGACTCCAACGACCGCGAACACCAGCCCGACCAGCTGGGCGAATTTGAGCGGCTGCACTGGTTCGCGCTCCGCGACCGGGCCCAGCCTGGGCGCGATCAGTTTTGCGAAAATCAGCCCGTAGGGGCTGTTGCGCGGCCCACGCACGGCGCTGATGGCAAAGATCGCGGCTTGGGCGGCAAGGATTGTCGCCGCAGTGACCGGGCTGACGGCGGAAACCGCCAGGGCCGCGGCAAGAACACCGGTGGTGATCCATGCCGCGAACCGGGGACCCCGGACATCAACCTGCTCGATACCGGATGGTGTGATCGATTTCCCGGTGCCCATCGCTTGCGCCTAGATCCTTTCCGGAGTCAATAGCGGTTGGAGTGCCGCATGCAGGTCAGCTGCCTTTGGCACGCCTGCGCTGCGGAACTTCTGCCCGCCGGCCGCATCGAAGATGAATGTGGTGGGCAAAGACAGCACGGACAATCGTCTGGCGGCGGCCGGGTTGGTGTCGATGTCCAGCTCTACATGTGCCACATCGGGCAACGCCGCGCACACTTGGTCGACGACCCGGCGTACCGCGTCGCACGGTCCGCACCACACCGCGCCGAAATGCAAAACGGTGGGCCCCGTCCGGGAAAGGCCCAGGTCCGAATGATCGTGGGCGGGCAGGGAGGGGACGGTCGATACGCGCAATACCCCCGAGCGGCGATTGGTCGCACACCCGAAAACGCACGCCGTCCCCAACGCCACGACGATGGCGATCACGGCGATCATGCCTGAAGTCACGGTTGCACCAACACTTTCCCTTAGTCGACGATTCCCCTAGATGGAGAAATCCTCTCCGTGCCACACACCTGCCTCGGGTGGCCGGATGACCCGGTCGGATCCGGCAACGCCCTGGCTGCCGTTGCGAGTTGCGGGATCCCGGGACTCGAGTCGGGCCACCCGGGTCAGTAGTGACTTCAGGCTGACACCGACCAGGTCGGGCAGTCTGGACTCGTCCTCGCCGGCGGGCCCCGGGTGGCTTACGACCTGCCCGGGCACCCCGACGACCACGGCGCTCGCCGGAACTTCCTTGACCACGACGGAGTTGGCGCCGATGCGGCTGTCGTCGCCGAGCTTGATCGGTCCGAGAATCTTGGCGCCGGCGCCGATGATCACCCGGTCTCCGACGGTGGGGTGTCGTTTGCCCCGGTCCCGGCCGGTGCCGCCCAAGGTGACGCCGTGGAAGATGGTCACGTCTTCGCCGACTTCGGCGGTTTCCCCGATCACTACACCGGTCGCGTGATCGATGAACAGCCCGTGCCTCAGCGTGGCCCCGGGATGGATGTCCACGCCGGTCAGGATGCGGGTGACCTCGGCGAGTGCCCGCGCGATCAGTCGCAGGCCGCGGCGCCACAGCCAGTGGCTGATCCGATGGCCCCAGACCGCGTGTACCCCCGGGTAGCAGAAGACGACTTCGAGCGCGGTCGGGTTGGCCGGGTCGCGCTGCCTGGCCACCTGAATGTCGCGCCGAATCGTCGTGAGCATGGGGTAGTCGCTAGTCGCTGAGATGGGAGAACAGGACGGTGCTGAGATAGCGCTCGCCGAACGACGGCAAAACGACGACGACGAGCTTCCCGGCGTTCTCCGGCCGGCGGGCCACCTGCACCGCGGCCGACACGGCCGCACCCGAGGAGATACCGACCAGCAGGCCCTCCTCGCGGGCCAGGCGCCGGGCGACGTCGAGTGAATCCTCGTTGCTGACGGCGACGACCTCGTCGACCAGATTCATGTCGAGCACCGGGGGAATGAACCCGGCCCCGAGGCCCTGGATCAGGTGCGGCCCTTTCTGGCCGCCCGACAGGACCGCTGAGTCCGCCGGCTCCACCGCGACGAACTTGGCCGACGGCTTGCGTTCCTTTATTACCTGCGCGACACCGGTAATGGTGCCCCCGGTGCCCACCCCCGACACGAAGAAGTCGATCTTGCCGTCGGTGTCCCGCCACACCTCCTCGGCGGTGGTGGCGGCGTGCACGGCGGGGTTGGCGGGGTTCTCGAACTGCTGCGGCATGAAGTAGCGGTCGTCGCTGTTGACCAGTTCCTCGGCTTTGGCGATCGCGCCGGCCATGCCCTCCGGCCCGGGAGTCAAGATCAGTTCCGCACCGTAGGCGCGCAGCAGCATCCGCCGCTCGATGCTCATCGTCTCGGGCATTGTCAGCACGCACTTGTAGCCGCGTGCGGCACACACCATGGCCAGCGCGATACCGGTGTTTCCGCTGGTCGGTTCCACCACGGTGGTGTCCGGTTTGATCAGCCCGGCCTGCTCCGCGGCATCGATCATGGCCACCCCGATGCGGTCTTTCACGCTGCCCGCCGGGTTGAAGGATTCCAGCTTGGCGACGACGTCGGCCACGGCGCCGTCGGTGACCCGGCGTAGCCGGACGAGCGGCGTGTTTCCGATCAGCTGGGTGACGTTCTCCGCGATGGTCATACACATTCTCCAACGATGTCGGTGCAGTTCTATTCCGCCGACGCCCCTCGCGGCGGGAGGCTGGCTGCAGGGGCCGGGGGGGCAGGGGCGTGCCGACTACCTGGCAGTCAGCCGGCGTCGCGAATCAACAGGAACAACAACAGTCCACGGCAAAACAGCGCGTACGGACAAGGCGCAGCTGGACGGCCGGTTGCATACGTTCACTATAAAGCACCGGTGGAAACGGCAGCGCCGGGAGAATTCGGGTCGTCACCGCGGAAAATTCGGCTAGGTCCGTCTGCGTCGAGGGCGTCCTGGAAGGCCTCAGTCGTACACCGGGGACCACATCGCGTCACTCACCGCTTGGGCAACGTCGCCATGTGTTTTGGTCGCCACCCCGTCGGCAACGGCGGCATGGTAGACGGCCGCGGCGACCTCGGCCGATATCTTCCGGAGATTGGACACATCCGGCAGCAGCGAATCGCCCGGGGATTGGGGGTCTGCTTGTTCGGCAAGGGCTTTCGCGGATGCGAGCAACATCCCCTCGGTGAGGCGCCGGGCACCGGCGACGATGATGCCCAGCCCGATACCGGGGAATACCAGTACGTTGTTGGCCTGGCCGATGGTGTAGGTGGTGCCCCGGAGGTCGACGGGCGCCACCGGGCTGCCCGTGGCCACCAGCGCCATACCGCCCGACCACTCCAATAGGTCCGACGGAACACCCTCCATGCGCGAGGTCGGGTTGGACAGCGGGAATATCAGCGGCCGCTCGCAGGATGCCCGCATCGCCTCTACGACCCGGCGGTCGAACGCGCCGGCCACCGCCGAACAGCCGAGCAGGACTGTCGGTGAGGCCAGCCAGATGGTGTCGGCCAACCCGACCCGTTCGTCGGCAGCCGCCCCCACGGCCTCGCGATTCTTCGCGTAGGGCCGTTGGAAGTCGCGTAGGTCTTCCATGTCGTCGAACAGCAGGCCCTGGCGGTCGACGGGCCAGATCTGGGCGCAGGCCTGCTCGCTGGTGGCGCCGTCGGCGATCATGGCGTCGCGGATCTGGTCGGCGACCCCGAGTCCGGCGGTACCGGCTCCGAAGACCACGATGCGCTGGTCGCGCAGCGGGATCCCGCTGACTTTGGATCCGCCGTAGACCGCCGCCAGGACGACCGCGCCGGTGCCTTGCATATCGTCGTTGAATACGCAGTGATCGGGGCCGTAGGTGGCGAGAATCTGGCGTGCGTTGGCCGGCCCGAAATCCTCGAAATGCAAAATCGCGTTGGGAAACATCCGGTGGGCGGTTTTCACGAACCTGTCGATGAAGTCGAAATATTCGTCGCCGCGCCGGCGCTGATGCCGGTTGCCCAGGTAGAAGGGATCGTGCAGGAGCTGTTCGTTGTCGGTGCCGACATCCAGGGACACCGGCAGCGTGCGCCGCGGACAGATCCCGCCGCCGGCGGTGTAGAGGGCCAATTTGCCGACGGTGATCTGGATTCCACCCACGCCCCAATCGCCGATGCCCAGGATGGCCTCGGCGTCGGTGCACACGATGAGGTCGATGTCCTCCGGACCCTGGCCGAGCGTCTCGAAGGCTGCGGCGATGTCGTCGGGTTGGTCGATACTCAGGAACAGGCCGCGTTGCCCCCGGTACTCGTCGGAGAACCGCTGGATCGCCTCGCCGACGGTCGGGGTGTAGACCACCGGCATCAGCTCGGGCAGATGATCGCTGAGCACTTTGAAATACAGAATCTCGTGCCGGTAGTGCAGTTGTTCGAGCAGTAGATTCCGTCCCAGATCGGTTGCCATGCTCTGCAATTGACGCCATACCCGTTCCGCCTGCTGTTCGAGACTGAAGACCGCCGAGGGCAGCCTGCCGATCAGCCCGAGCTTTCGCCGCTGTTCGTGAGTGAAACCTACCCCGCGGTTGAGGCTCGGCGTGGCCAGCGTGTTGGGGACGTGCGGGGTGCTCTCGGTCATGGTGATCTCCGTCCGTTGCGGGGGTGCCAGGCCACGGTATCGCTAGGCTCGGGTGATGATGGGCCGGTGGTTGGCGGTGCTGGTGCTGGTGGCGGGTTTGGCGACGGTCGGCTGTTCGTCGAAATCGTCTACGCCGGCGCCGGCGAAGCGAGCCAGTTGCGAGCAGACCGACGGTCCCAGTGACGCTACGGTGCGCAGGGCGATCGCCTCGGTTCCGGTCGTGGTCCCCGGTGCGCGAACGGTGGAGATCGCGCGGGGGCACACCCGCAACTGCCGGCTGTACTGGGTGCAGGTCATTCCGACGATCGCCTCCGAATCGACACCGCAGCAGGTGCTGTTCTTCGACCGCAACACCCCGTTGGGTCCGGCCACCCCGCAGCCCAGGCCCTACGTCGCCGTGCTGCCTGCGGGGCAGGACACGGTGACCATCCAATACCGTTGGCGCAGGGGCAATGACAAGGAGTGCTGCCCGTCGGGCAGCGGTACCGTGAAGTTCGAGATCGGACCCGACGGAAAGCTGAAAGCACTGGGTCCCATCCCTTCGGGCTAGCTGCCGCCGGTCGGCTACTCTGGGCGCAGCATCTCGGCGTCGCGCAGCTGCTCGGGGATGCCGAATCCGTCGATCAGGGTCTCGGCGTGCGGGCGCAGTACGCGGCAGCGCTCATTGATGGCGTGGGTGACCGCCTTGGCGCGTTCTGTCGACAGGTGCCGGTGCTCGACGAACCAGGCTTTGTCGTCTTCGATCACCGACAGCGCATACAGGTCGCACACCAGTTCCAGCAGAACCCGCGCCTTGTGGTCGGTGCATGACGCGATCCCGGCGACGAACGCCTCCAGCACCACCCGGTCGATGTGCGCCTGGGCAGCATGAAGCATATGGTCCTGCACCGCGTTGAAAGCAGTGAAAGCCGACATCTCCTTGGATTTGGATTGCAGCCGGCGTGCGGCCGAAGTCAGGAGGCCGTCCTCGCGGTCTTCGAACATCTTGACTTGGGTCCCGCGGTTGAACAGGCTGCCTTCCTCGTCGTTGTCCTGGCGCGCGTCGATGATCCGCTGCATGATCTGCTCGGCAGCGGTGCGCTTCTGGACGCGGCCGCGGACCGAATGGGCGGCGAACCGCACCCAATCCACGGTGTTCATGGCCTTGATGTCGTCGGAGTAGGAGGTGAGCAGGCCTTTGGCCACCACCTGCATCAGCACATGGTTGTCGCCCTCGAAGGTGGTGAACACGTCGGTATCCGCGCGCAGCGCGATCAGCCGGTTCGAGGCCAGGTATCCCGCGCCGCCGCAGGCTTCCCGGGACTCCTGGATGGCCCGCGAGGCGTGCCAGCTGATGGTGGCTTTCAGGCCGGCGGCCCGAGCCTCGAGCTCACGCTGCTCCATGGCGTCGACCACGGCGGAGGTTTGCAGATCATGGCACCTGGACACCAGCTCGTTCTGCGCGAACTGCAGTGCGTAGGACCGCGCGATCAGTGGGAGCAACCTGCGCTGGTGCACCAGGTAGTCCATGAGCAGTACTTCGTCGGAATCCGGATTCGCCCGGAACTGCTTGCGTTGCAGTGCATATCGAGTGGCGATATCCAAGGCCAGCCGGGCGGCGGCACCGGCGCTGCCGCCGACGGTGACGCGGCCCCGGATCAGTGTGCCGATCATGGTGAAAAACCGGCGGTTGGGGTTGTCGATCGGTGAACTGTAGGTGCCGTCCGGTGCTACATCGCCGAACTGGTTGAGTAGGTTCACCCGCGGAACCCGCACGTGGTCGAACATGATGCGCCCGTTGTCGACACCGGGCAGCCCGCCCTTGTACAGGCAGTCCGATGTGGTGACCCCCGGCAGGTCGTTGCCGTCCTCGTCGCGTATGGGCACCAGCACGCAATGCACTCCGTGGTTGACGGGTTCGCCGTTCTCGGTGGTGATCAGCTGCGCGAAGACGGCAGCGATCTTTGCCGCTTGCGCGGCACCGCCGAGGTAGTCCTTGCGGGATGACGGTGTGGGGGAATGCACCTCGAACTCTTCGGTTTCCGCGTCGTAGATCGCCGTCGTCTCCAGGCCCTGGACGTTGCTGCCGTGTCCGGTCTCGGTCATCGCGAAACAACCCAGCAGTTTGAGCGTGATGATGTCCCGCATGTACGTCGCGTGACGTTCGGTGCCCAGGTTCTCGACGGTTCCACCGAACAGCCCCCACTGCACCCCGGCCTTGACCATCAGCGACAGATCCGACATCGCCAGCATCTCGATCATGCTGATGGCGGCGCCGACGTTGCCGGTCCCCCCGTGTTCCTTGCGGAATCCCTCGTCGGAGACACCGGCCGCCGCGATGACATGCAATTGTTCGGTCACTTTGGCGCGGGCGGCCGCGGTGTCCGGTGTGTAGTGGGGGAGGAACATCTCCTGGCTGAGTTTGCTTCGGGTGTGGTTCTTCACATCGCGCCACCGACCGTCCAGTGTGTCGCGCAGGTGATCGGCGGTTGTCTTGGTGTCCGGAGCCATGCCCAGACTTTAGCCCGCTGGTCGCTTTGCCGGAACAGCTCGATTACCGCCGGCCGATCGCCTACGTTTTCGGGGTATGGGTTCGAATACCGGCCGGTGGTGGGGACGGCGGGCAGCTGCGTTGCTGTTGACGCTGTGCCTCTGCGGGTGTGCGACCGGTCATCCGGTCGTCGATATCTCGGTACTGCGACGCGGGCCGCTGTTGACCTACCTCGGTCAGCGACAGCTGGAATTCGGTGCCACGCTGGATGGTACGGCGATCGGCGGCCTGTCCGGCATCAGCTACGACGCTGGACGGCGGATCTACTATGCCATCAGCGACGATCGCTCCAAGATAGGTCCGGCGCGGTTCTATGATGTGCGAATTACTTTGTCCGACAGCGGAATCGAAAGCGTCGACGTTGTCGCCGCACATCCGTTGCTGGATGCGGGCGGGCACCCGTTCGGTTCCCTCGACAGGCGGTCCGTCCCGCCGGTGGTGCCGCCGGACCCCGAGGGGATTGCGTTCGACGCGACCAGACAGCGTCTCTACTGGAGTTCGGAGGGGGAGCGGCTCACCGACGGCGACCCGGTGCTGGCGGACCCGTCGGTGGGTATCGCCGGACTCGACGGCGGCTATTTGGGTCGATTCGATGTGCCCGCCGACCTGAAGATGTCCACACAGCGAACCGGACCCCGCCGGAACAAGGCCCTGGAGGGGCTGACGCTGACGCCGGGCGGCGCAGCGGTGTTCGCCGCGATGGAGGGACCGGGCTATAACGACGGACGGAAGTCCAACGGCGCAGATCCGGTGTTGACCCGGATCACCCGGTTCGATGCCGCGACCGGTGCAGCCACCGCGCAGTACGTCTACCCGATGGAGCCGCCCGGTCCGGGCGCCGGCCACAACGGAGTCCCTGACCTGGTGGCGTTGTCCGACACCGGGTTTCTGGTTTTGGAACGGTCCAGCGCGATGCCCCCGGTGATTCGCATCTATCGGGCCGATATCGGTGCCGCCAGCAATATCCTGGACATGCCGTCGACGCAGGGGGCTGCGCTGAAACCGATGCGCAAGTCACTTGCCATCGACCTGTCGCAGGTGATGGCGGGTTCGGCGGACCTCGCCGACCCGCTGGACAATGTCGAAGGCATCACGCTGGGTCCGAAACTGCCCGATGGCCGTCAATCGGTGGTGCTGGTCAGCGACGACAATTTCTCGCCGATCCAAACAACGCAGTTCCTGCTGCTGGCGATGTAGCTCGGTTGATCCGGCCCCGGTTGGTCCGGCCCCGGTTGGTCCGGCCCCGGGCGATCCGGCCCCGGTTGGTCCGGCTATGCCTCGGGACGCACCGGCGTGCGCAACCGGTACCGCACGAACCCGGCCCACAGCGCGCCGAGTGCCGCAAGGGCCACCATGTCGAACACCCACCACCCCGCGTAGTGGGTCCACAATGCGTTGTCCGCGGCCAGATCGTCCACCCTGCGCAGGTTTGCGGTCGAGGCCGCGGCCGCAAAACCCCATTGGGCGGGGACCAGCCAGGACAGCTGGTCGTATCCCCAGGTGCCGACCAGCGACACCAGACCGCCGGCAAACAGCAGCGAGGCCAGGACCGCCGGCACCGCCAGCGGCAGGACCGCCCGCATCGACGTACCCAGCGAGGACAACGCCAGTCCGAGGATCGCATGGACGACGGCTGTCGCGGACACACTGGCGTATAACTCCGCGTCGGCGTTGCCGAGCAGCACCGCGCCGTACTCGGGTCCGCCCTTGCCGGCGATCACAACGGCGGTGAGGATCGCCGCCTGCAGGGCCGCGACCGTTCCGAACACGGCCGTCTTCGCCAGCAGATAGGCAGTTGCGGACAACCCGATCGACTGATCGCGCCGAAAAATCCTGCGTTCGGCGACCACCGCGCCGACGGTTGCGGTGATGCCCATGAGTACGGCGGCGAAATTGAGTGCGGCCAGGATCTCCAGTGCTTCGTGGGGGTTGGCCGACGACGGCTCGGGCCGGCCCAGCCCCGAGCTTCCCGGGATCAGCAGTGTCAGCGCACCCAGTGCGAACGGGAGCAGCAGCAGCACCGAGGAAACGGGATTGGCCAGCAGTAACCGGACCTGCCGGCGGACAGCCCAACGGAACTGCCCGGCGAAGGAGAGGAAGGCCGGCGGTTGTCCCGGCTGGGCTGCCGATGCCCGGGGCGGCGGGATCGGAATCTGCTGGCGCGCCCGCAATGTGCGGTGAACGCCGCGCGGGTCGTTGCTGATCCGGGCGAATATCTCCGACCACTCGGTGGTCCCCAGCGCCGTCTGTAGATGGGAAGGCCGGCCCGCGAAAGCCAACCGGCCGGCGGGGGTGAGCAGGAGCACCTGGTCGCAGGTGTTCACCGAATCGAGGAACCCCGCCGACGTACCGGTCACCACCACGACGCAGCCTAGGTCGGCCTGCAGCCGCAACAGCCCCATGATGTGGTTCTGTTGTTCGGGGTCGAGTCCCGCAACCGGGTCCTCGACCACCAATAGCGATGGCCTGGAAAGCAATTCGACTGCCAGCGAAACGCACCGGCGTAGGCCGGGCGGCAATCCGGCGGTCCGGGTCTTGCGGTGCGGGGTCAACGCGAGTTCGTCGAGAATCTGGTCGACCACCCGGTTGCGGTTCTCGGCGGAGGTGCCGGGTGGCAGCCGGAGCTCGGCTGCGAACTCCAGGGTGCGCTGAACGCTCAGTCGCGGGTGCACCCGATCGTCGTCCCGGACCACACCGATGCTCATCCGCGTCACCGCGGGCTGGGAGTAGACGTCGTCGCCGTCCACCGTCCAGGTGCCCGACGTCGGATGGCCGGTTCCGGCGAGCAGGCCGGTCAGGGCGCGATTGTGGGCCGGTGACGGGCCGGTGACCGCGATCAGTGAACCGGGCTGCGCGCTGAACGAGATGTCGGTCAGCACCGGGTTGCCGTCGGCGGTGAGTCCGAGGGCGGTGGCCGCCACTCCCGTCGTGCGTGCCCCGGGTCGCAGCGGCAGCCGGCCGGTTTGGGGTGTGTGGCGGATGGCCTCGGTGGCGGCGGACGCCGGTGTCGCGTTGACGGAAATGCGTTCGGTGCGCGGCGCGGGGGCGGTGCCCTCGGCGCCTACCCGGAAGGTCAGCCGGGGTCCGCGGGCGGGATCGCCGATGACGATCGTCTGACCGTCCCGGATGTCGACGGTCGAGTTTCGCCGGCCGTCGGCGTAGAGGCCTCGCCGGCTCCGGTCGACGGCCAGCCAATGCGTGCCGGCGAACCGCAGTACCAGGTCGGGGACGGCGGGGGATCCGTCGGCGGCCGTCTCCCCGGGTTCGGGGGGGTCCAGCCGGATGTCGCAGCGACCGCCGCGACCCACGATCACGTCGCGGCCGGGTGCGAATACGTAGCGCGTGGGCCCGGCCCATACGGTCAGGGGGAAGGGGTCAGGAATCGTCGCCACCTCCGAATTTTCTGCGGGGCGGTGCGGGCGCCGCATTGTGCAGAAGTCTGCCCAACACCCCGACGGCCTCGGTGAGGATCCGGCGCTCGGCCGGTTCCAGCAGCGCCAATTGCGGTTCGATTGCCGAGGCGCGGTCCCGGCGCACCGCGTTGAGCGCGCGCAGACCCTCGGGTGTGATCCTGATTCGCACCGCTCGCGCATCGGCGGGGTCGGCGGTACGCGTCACCAGTCCGGCGTCTTCGAGCCGGCGGACCTGCGTGGTCATGGTCGGCTGGGAACAATGGTCGACGGCGGCCAGGTCGCCGATCCGCGCCTCGCCGTGGGCCTCGATGGTGGCCAGCAGGCGCGCCTGCGCTGCCGGCAGCGGCATCTGGATCCGCTGGGTGGCATACCGGTTGAGCCGCGCGACCACGGCGAGTAGATCGGCGCCGAGGCCGTGCGGGCCCTCGGGGTCGCCTGCCGCATCGGATGGGGCCATGTGTCCATGGTTGCATAGCTTTACTATGTGGGGCCAGTTCCGGTAGGTGTCGCCACGAGCGGCGGTACCGCCATGGTCGGCATCGGCCCAGCGGTGTGCCCTGGCACAATCGGTTGAGTGACATCGTCGGGCCTGCCGCCTTCGCGCCCCCGGGGCGGACCTCTGCGACCGGGTGAATTGGCGCAGGCCTCGGTGATGGCCGCGCTGTGCGCGGTGACCGCGATCATCTCGGTCGTGGTGCCGTTTGCCGGTGGCGTTGGCCTGCTCGGCACCGTACCGGCGGGCCTGCTGGCATACCGCTACCGCTTTCGCGTTCTGATCGCCATGACCGTAGCCGCCGGGATGATCGCCTTCCTGATCGCGGGCATGGGCGCGTTCATGGGCGTTGTCCAAAGCGCCTACATCGGCGGGCTGACCGGGGTGGTCAAGCGCAAGGGCCGGGGAACGCCGACCGTCGTGGTCGCTTCCCTGATCGCAGGTGTGATTTTCGCGGCGGCAAATGTCGGCGCGCTGATGGCGTTGACGCGCCTGCGGCACCTGATGCGCGATGCCATCACCGCGAACGTGGACGGGCTCGCGTCGTTTCTGAGCCGCAGCGGTCTGCCCGCCGTCGGCTCCGGGCTCAATGGCGGTTTCACCTGGTCACTGCTTCACTGGCAGGTCGTCATGCTCGCCATCGTCACTGTCGGGGTCACCGTCACGTCGCTGGTGGGCTGGTGGGTGCTGTCCCGCCTGCTCGAACGGATGCGCGGTGTTCCCGACGTCCACAAACTGGATGCGCCCGCCGGCGATCACGACGACGCCGCCGCTATCGGGCCGGTGCCGGTGCGATTGGACGACGTCCGGTTCCGCTACCCGGGCGGCGCCCAGGACGCGCTGCGCGAGCTGAGCATGGAGCTTGACAGTGGCGAACACGTGGCGATCACTGGCGCCAACGGTTCCGGGAAGACGACGCTGATGCTGATCCTGGCGGGCCGGGAGCCGAGTTCGGGTGACGTGCACCGACCGGGCCGGGTGGGCCTGGGCAAGCCCGGGGGCACGGCGGTCGTCCTGCAGCACCCGGAAAGTCAGGTGCTGGGAACCCGCGTCGCCGACGACGTGGTGTGGGGTTTGCCCCCCGGTACCCGGACCGACGTGGCCGCGTTGCTGGCCGAGGTCGGCCTGGAGAACCTGGCCGAACGTGACACCGGCAGCCTGTCCGGCGGCGAGCTGCAGCGACTCGCGCTGGCCGCGGCCATGGCCCGCGAGCCGGCGATACTCATCGCCGACGAAGTCACCTCCATGGTCGACCAGCAGGGCCGGGAAGGGTTGCTCGGCGTGCTGTCCAGCCTGACCAAACGGCACCGGACGGCCCTGGTGCACATCACCCACTACGGCAACGAAGCCGAGTCCGCCGACCGGGTGATCAGACTCAGCGACTCGCCGGACAACACCGGCATGGCCCACCGGGATCCGGTATCGCGACAACCAGCCGCCGGACGCGGGGTCGCCGGCGCGCCGGCACTCGAACTCGTCGGCGTGGGCCACGAATACGGCGTCGGCACCCCGTGGGCTAAGACCGCACTGCGCGACATCAACTTTGTCGTGCACCAGGGCGATGGTGTGCTGATCCACGGCGGCAACGGTTCCGGCAAGTCGACGCTGGCGTGGATCATGGCCGGGCTGGCCACACCCACCAGCGGCACCTGCCTGCTGGACGGGCGGCCGACCCACGAGCAGGTCGGTGCGGTCGCACTGTCATTCCAGGCGGCCCGCCTGCAGCTCATGCGCAGCCGCGTCGACCTGGAAGTGGCTTCGGCGGCGGGGTTTTCACCCCGGGAATCCGACCGCGTGATCGCCGCGCTCGGTGTCGTCGGGCTCGATCCCGCCATGGCCACCCGCAACATCGACCAACTCAGTGGCGGTCAGATGCGTCGGGTGGTGCTGGCCGGCCTGCTCGCCTGTTCGCCCAGGGCATTGATCCTGGACGAGCCGCTGGCCGGCCTGGACGCGGACAGCCAGGCGGGGCTGCTGCTTCTGCTGGCAGACCTGCGCCGGGAACGGGGCTTAACAGTCGTGGTCATTTCCCACGATGCAGCAGGCATGGAAGCGTTGTGTCCGCGCACCTTCCACCTGCGCGACGGTGTGCTGGAATCGGCTTCGGTGACTGCCGCGGGCGGATCGGGGATGGCGTCGTGACGGTGACGTCGAACTCCGCGCCGGGAAAGGCACGCAAGCCCGGGCGTCCGGTGGTGCTGCTTGTTCCGGTGCCGGGAGGGTCTCCCATCCACGACTTGTGGGCGGGCACCAAGCTGCTGGTGGTATTCGGAATTTCGGCTCTGCTGGCGTTCTACCCGGGCTGGGCCACCATCGGCTGCACCTCGGCGCTGGTGGCGGCTGCGGTCTGGATCGCCCGCATTCCCCGGGGGGCACTGCCGTCGATACCGCGCTGGCTGTGGATCGTGTTGGCGCTCGGTGGTTTCACCGCCGCATTGGCCGGCGGCAGCCCACAGGTCGTGGTCGGTGGCGTCGAGTTGGGGCTTGGCGGCTTCCTGCATTTCCTGCGGATCACCATGCTGACCCTGGTGTTGCTGGGATTGGGTGCGCTGGTGTCCTTCACCACCAATATTGCCGAAATCGGTCCTGCGGTGGCGACTTTGGGGAAGCCGCTGCGGCTGTTGCGGATCCCGGTCGATGAGTGGGCGGTGGCGCTCGCGCTGGCGTTACGCGCCTTCCCGATGCTGGTCGACGAATTCCAGGTGCTCAACGCCGCGCGCCGGCTACGGCCCAAACGGATCCCGAAGGGCCGCAAGGAAAGGCGTCGGCAGCGCAGGCAGGAGTTCATCGACCTGGTGGCTGCCGCCATCACCGTGACGCTTCGGCGCGGCGATGAGATGGGCGATGCGATCACCGCCCGCGGCGGCACCGGCCAACTTTCGGCGAACCCGCGGCGGCCGGGCCGCCGCGACTGGGTGGCGCTGGGGATCGCCGCGGCGATCTGCGGTGCCGGTGCCGCGATGCAGACGCTGTTGTGGGCGTCGATGTCCTGATCGCGGCTTATTCGTCATTGGCGGGTTCCACCGACGGGAGGTGAAGTTGGCGGCTACTTCGCGCGGACTGAAAGAGCAGCTGCTGCGCCGCCGTCCGGTCAGTGGCGCGCCCGTTGCGCACGGAGCCGATACCGGCCTCAGGCGCAGCCTCGGCACGTTTGAACTCACCATGTTCGGGGTGGGGTCGACGGTCGGCACCGGCATCTTCTTCGTGCTGTCCCAAGCGGTGCCCGAGGCGGGTCCGGCGGTGATGGTCTCGTTCGTCATCGCCGGTGTCGCCGCCGGGCTCGCTGCCCTGTGCTATGCCGAATTGTCCTCGGCGGTACCCGTTTCGGGGTCGGCATACTCCTACGCCTACACCACCATGGGAGAGGCGGTCGCGATGGTGGTGGCCGCCTGCCTGCTGCTGGAATACGGGGTCGCCACCGGCGCGGTGGCGGTCGGGTGGAGCGGGTATCTCAACAAGTTGCTGTTCAACGTGTCCGGAGTCGAGTTGCCGCCCGCATTGTCCTCGGCCCCCTGGGGCACGGCGTCCGACGGACTCGCGCACGGCTGGGTGAATCTGCCGGCGGTCATCCTGATCGCCATGTGCGCGGTTCTGCTGATCCGCGGCGTCGGCGAATCGGCGAAAGTCAACGCCGTGATGGTGCTGATCAAGCTCGGTGTGCTCGGCATGTTCGCCGTGGTCGCGTTCACCGCCTTCGACGATGCCCGCTTCGAGGACTTCGCCCCCTTCGGGGTTGCCGGCATCGGCTCGGCCGCCGGCACGATCTTCTTCTCGTTCATCGGACTGGATGCGGTATCGACGGCCGGCGACGAGGTCAAGGACCCGCAGCGGACCATGCCGCGGGCGGTGATGTTCGCGCTGATCATCGTCACCGGGGTGTACCTGCTGGTCGCGCTGGCAGCCCTGGGCACCCAACCCTGGCAGGACTTCGGCGCACAGGACAACGCGGGGCTGGCCACGATTCTGGAGAACGTCGCCGGTGGCACGTGGGCCGGTACGATCCTGGCCGCCGGCGCGGTGATCTCGATCTTCACGGTCACCCTGGTCACCCTGTACAGCATGACCAGGATCCTGTTCGCGATGGGCCGCGACGGGCTGCTGCCGCGCCGGTTCGCAATGGTGAATCCGGCGACGATGACGCCGGTGAACAACACGGTGACCGTCGGGGTCGCCGCGTCGTTGCTGGCCGCCCTGGTCCCGCTGGACGGCCTGGCGGACATGGTTTCCATCGGGACGCTCACCGCGTTTATCGTGGTGTCGATCGGGGTGATCATTCTGCGGGTGCGTGAGCCGGAATTGCGCCGCGGCTTCCGGGTGCCCGGCTATCCGGTGACACCTGTGCTGTCGGTACTGGCCTGCGGGTACATCCTGGCCGGCTTGCACTGGTACACCTGGGTGACCTTCGCCGGTTGGATCGCGGTCGCATTGACGTACTACCTGTTGTGGGGCCGGCGGCACAGCGCACTGAACTCCACGAACGCGGTGCCGGGGTAATCGCAGCCCCCTGCCCCCTGCCCCTTGCCCCTTGCCCCTTGCCCCTTGCCCCCTGCCCGCTTGGCCGAACTACTGGCCGGCGGCGGCATTGGCTGCCTGCTGGGCCTGCCTCAGTGTGGCGGCGATATCGGCCCGACCGAGAAACATTTCGTCGAAATAGGGGTGCAGCGCCTCGTTCCCGGCGGCAAACCCGGCGCCGCCCGGGGCCGCGATGCGCGGTCCGTTCAGTACCGAGAAGAACGGCGTGACGTCTACGCCGTTGGCTTTCCAGTGTGCGAAATACCCGGCCTGGGCCGAACGCGCCGCGGGGATGGCGATACCTTCGCGGCCGAGGTAGGCGTTGCCCGCGCCGCTGCCCAGCCAGGCCAGCACCTGGCGAACCGCTTCGGGATGTCTGGACGCCGCGTTACCTGCCGCAGCAATGCCATTGGTGACACTGACCCGCCCCGCCGGGCCTTTGGGCATCATGGCGATACCCCAGCGGAATGTGGCGTCCCGGGCCACCGCGGCCAGGTTGTAGGTGCCGGACTGGAATAGTGCCATCTTGCCGGCCAGGAACTGGTTGCGGGAGAAGTCGCCGTTGAAGTTGGTGTCGGAGGCCGGCGGTGCGACATGGTCGTCGTTGATCAGGTCGACGAGATATCGAAAGGCTTGCAGTGCTCCGGGGTTGTCGAACGCGAATTGCCCGTCCCGCTGGAATACTCCGCCCGCCGACCCGATGTAATTGAGGTAGATGCCTTGCGGATCGTTCGCGGCGTTGTAGCCCCACTGGCGGACTCGCCGGAAGTCGAAATCCGCTGTGTCCGCCCGATGTCCGTCGGCATCGACGGTGAGTTCGGCCAGGGCCCGACGCAGTGTGTCGTCGCCTCCGGGGTCCCACCGCAGGGTGTCGAGTTCGCTGGGATCGATCCCGGCCGCTGCCAGCAGGTCGGCGTTGTAGAACACCGCGATTCCGGCATCGGTCAGCTGCGGCACTGCCCACAGCGTTCCGTTGCGGGTGAACTGCTCGACGACGGCCGGCTCCCAGTCCGTATCGGGCGCATCGATTTTCATCAGCCGACCACTATCGGCGTAAGGGTCGAGATAGGCATTGGACAGCCAGAAGATGTCGTCTGCGCTGCCACCGGCAACATCGGTGCGCAGGGTGTTGAAATAGTTGGAGAAGGCGACCATGTTGGTGCGGATCTCGATGTCGGGGTGGGTGCGGTTGAACGCCTCGAACGACGCCCGATAGGCCACCGCAATGGGTTCGGCCCACAGCCGAACCGTCACCACGATCCTGCCGTCGTCGCCGGAGCGGCCCATCAGTGTCGCGGTGGCGACCAGCAGTGTGGCGACCACGACGAGTGCGACGGCAACCAGTGTCGAGCGACGGGGCGGGCTCACTTCAGCCCCGAGACGAGGATCGACGAGACGATGTGACGCTGGAACACCGCGAACAACGCGACAAGCGGCACGATCGCCATCGTCGTGGCCGCCATCACCAGTGTCCATTGCGAGTTGAACCGGGATTGAAGGTCCGCGGTTGCCACCGTGAGCACCCGCCACCTGTGGCCACTGGTGATGACCAGCGGCCACATGAAATTGTTCCACTGCGAGACCACGGTGATCATCGTCAGCGTGGCCAGGGTCGGCCTGCTGGACGGGACGATCACGTGTACCAGCACGTCCAGGGTATTGGCGCCGTCGAGGTGTGCGGCATTGACGAGATCGTCGGGGATGAGGCGAAAGTGCTCGCGCAGCAGGAAAATCGCGTACGGCGAACCGAACATGAACGGGATCACCAACGCCCAGAACGTATTGCGCAGACCCATCTGGGCCATCATCAGATACAGCGGTACCACCGTTACGGTCCCCGGCACCATCAGTGTCGCGACATAGACCCAGAACAGGGTGTCGCGTCCGGGAAAGTGCAGTCGCGCGAACGCGTAGGCGGCCAGGACCGAGAAGGTCAGCTGACCCAGCAGGATCACCGCCGTCATCAAGGCGGTCACCGCGGCCGCGCGGCCGAATCCGCTGCCGATCAGGTCGGTGTAGTTCGACAGTGTGGCGGGATCCGGCAACTGCAGCGGTGAACCCGTGGCGAACTGGTGGGCCGAGGTGAACGAGGTCAACAGGCCGAGGGCGAACGGCGCCAGGGTGATCAGTGCACCGAGCAGCAGACCTGCGTAGATCAGGGCGGTCGACGTCCCGGGTGACGTCGGTCCTGGCGTCCCGGGTGAGGTCTCAGGTGAGGTCATAGCTGATCCGCTTACGGAAGTACATCTGCTGGGCGAGGGTGACCCCGACGAGGATGACGAACAGCATCACCGCCATCGCCGAGGCGCGGCCAATGGCCGCCGCGCCGAACGCTTCGGTATAGATCTGGTGGGCAACGAGGTTGGTGCGCTGTTGTGGTCCGCCACCGGTGAGTGCATACACGGTGTCGAAGACTTGTGCGGCACTGACTATTCCGGTGGTCAGAACGAAGAACATCGTTGGCCGGAGCATGGGAAGGGTGATACGCCAGAAGCGCTGCCAGGCATTGGCGCCGTCGATGCGCGCCGCGTTGTGGACGTCGTTCGGGATGGCCAGCAGCCCGGCCAGGAAGATCAGTGCCACATAGCCGACATTGGTCCAGACGACCACGGCCGATACCACCGGCAGGGCCAGGCCGGGGTCGGTCAGCCATTCGATGCGTCGCCCCAGCAATGTGCTGACCGCGCCGTCGGTGGGGGCCAGGATCCAGCGCCACAGCACCGCGATCGCCAGCGGGGCGCAGATCCAGGGCAGCACATACACGGTGCGGAACAGGCCGGTCCCGGGGAGTTTCCGGGCGAGCATCGATGCGGCCAGTAATCCAAGGGCCGTCTGGACCGGGACCACGAGCGCCACGAAGAATGCGGTGACGGCCAGCGAGTTTGCAAAGTCGCCGTCGCGCAAGACCGAGCGCCAGTTGTCCAAGCCGACGTAGTGCAGCGGCCCCAGCAGATCCCACCGGTACAGGCTGAGCCAGACCACGACCAGGATCGGCAGCAGCAGAAAGGTGACGACGCCGAAGAGGCTGGGCGCCAGGAGGGCATACGCCAGCGCCGTCGATCGGCGGTGCGCGTCGGGCATGACTGTATTAAAGCCGGTGACTACGGTGTACCCGTGACAGCGGACCGCGCGATCGACGCGGAGTTCTTGGATTTGCCGCGCGGCCAGTTGGCCGAGGCCGCGCTGCGGGCAGCTCGGGCGGCCGGTGCCGCATATGGCGACCTGCGGATTCACCGGATCGTCACCGAGGTCATCACGTTGCGCGACGGCGAGTTGGAGACCGCGGTGATCAGTCGCGAGGTCGGCCTGGCGGTACGGGTGATCGTTGCGGGGACGTGGGGATTCGCCTCGAATACCGAGCTGACTACGGATGCGGCAGCCGAAACCGCGCGCCACGCGGTGCAGGTCGCCACGGTGCTGGCGGCGATGAACACCGAGCAGGTCAGGCTGGCGCCGGAGCCGAGGTACGCCGAGGCCACCTGGGTGTCGGGGTACGGGATCGACCCGTTCGGCGTGCCCGGGCCCGACAAGATCGCCGTGCTCGCGGATTACTCGCGGCGCTTGCTGGACGCCGAGGGCGTCGACCACGTGTCGGCCCGGCTGACCGTCGTCAAGGAACAGACCTACTACGCCGACGCGTACGGTTCCTCGATCACTCAGCAGCGGGTGCGCCTGCATCCTGTACTGGAGGCGATCAGCATCGACGCTGCGGCGGGGGGCTTCGAGTCGATGCGGACACTGGCTCCGCCGACCGGGCGGGGCTGGGAAGCGGTCGCCGGGGACGGTGTCTGGGACTGGTCGGCTGAACTGGCCGAGTTGCCGGACCTGCTCCGCGAGAAGGTGCGGGCGCCCTCGGTGATGCCGGGACCCACCGATCTGGTGATCGACCCCAGCAACTTGTGGCTGACGATCCACGAATCCATTGGACATGCAACCGAATACGATCGGGCGATCGGATACGAGGCGGCGTACGCCGGAACGTCGTTCGCCACGCCCGACAAGCTGGGCAGCATGCGCTACGGCTCCCCGGTGATGAACGTCACCGCCGATCGCACCACCGAGCACGGCTTGGCCACGGTCGGCTACGACGACGACGGGGTCGCCGCGCAGAGCTGGGACCTGGTACGCGAGGGTATCTTCGTCGGATATCAACTCGACCGGGTGTTTGCCAACCGGCTGGGGAAGCCGCGTTCCAATGGCTGCTCGTACGCCGACTCGCCGCATCACGTGCCGATCCAGCGGATGGCCAACGTATCGCTGCAACCCGGCGCCGAGGATCTGAGCACCGCGGACCTGATCGCCAAGGTGGATGACGGCCTCTACATCGTCGGCGACAAATCCTGGTCCATCGACATGCAGCGCTACAACTTCCAGTTCACCGGACAGCGGTTCTACCGGATCCGGGGAGGCCGCCTGTTCGGGCAGTTGCGCGACGTCGCCTACCAGGCCACCACCACCGATTTCTGGAATGCGATGGAAGCCGTGGGCGGCCGGTCGACGTGGCGGCTGGGCGGCGCGCTGAATTGCGGGAAAGCCCAGCCAGGCCAGGTGGCGCCGGTCAGCCATGGCTGTCCGTCGGCGTTGTTCCGCGGCATCAACGTGCTCAATACCCGAACCGAAGGCGGCCGGTGATCACGCCCCAGAGCGTTGTCGACATCGTCCTCGGCGAGGCGGCCAAGAACCGCCGCGCCGATGAGACCATCGTTGTGGTGACCGACAAGGTCGAGGCAACGTTGCGTTGGGCGAACAACTCCATGACGACCAACGGGGTTGCGGTCAGCCGCACCGTGACCGTGATCTCGATTGTGCGACGGGGCGACGGTGCCAGCGTCGGTTCGGTGGTCTCCGGTGAGGCGGACCCGTCGGTGTTGCCCGGGCTGGTGGTGTCGTCACAGGATGCGGCCCGCGCCGCCCCGGAGGCCGGCGATGCCGCGCCGCTGATCGGCGGGGACGGAGTGCCCGCGGACTGGGACGCCCCGGTGCCGGGTACCGGAGTGGGTGTGTTCTCCGGAATCGCCGGGCGGCTCAGTGGCCGGTTGCGGCGTGCCGAAAAGCTGTACGGCTATGCGCACCATAGCCTTTCGACGACGTTCCTGGCGTCCTCGACGGGGCTGCGGCGACGCCACACTCAGCCCACCGGCGGTATCGAAATCAACGTCAAACGCGGTGACGCCAGCGCCTGGGCGGGTGCCGGCACTGCGGATTTCGCCGATGTGCGGATTGACTCGCTGTTCTCCGACCTGGAAATCCGGCTCGACTGGGCTTCGCGCACGTTCGAATTGCCGGCCGGTCGGTACGAGACCATCTTGCCGCCGTCGGCGGTGGCCGACCTGATGCTCTATCTGGCGTGGACGATGGGGGGCCGCGGTGCGCACGAGGGGCGCACGGCGTTGGCCGCACCCGCCGGCGGGACCAGAGTGGGGGAGCGGCTCACCGACCTGCCGTTGACACTGTTCTCCGATCCCATGGCGCCGGGATTGGCCTGTACGCCGTTCGTCGCCGCCGGCAATTCCAGCGAAACGGTGTCGGTCTTCGACAACGGGATGGATATCGGACGCGTCGACTGGATCCGGGGCGGGGTGATCAACGCGCTGGCCTATCCGCGCGCCGCCGCCGCCCGATTCGACGCGCCGGTCGCAGTCGGCTGTGACAACCTCGTGATGACGGGCGGGGCGGCCGAGCTTGCGGACATGATCGCGTTCACCGAGCGGGGCCTGCTGCTGAACACCCTCTGGTACATCCGCGAGGTCGACCCGACGACCCTGCTGTTGACCGGGCTGACCCGCGACGGCGTCTACTTGATCGAGGACGGCGAGGTGGTCGGGGCGGTCAACAACTTCCGGTTCAACGAGAGCCCGCTTGACCTGTTGCGGCGGGCGACTGAGGCGGGCCTCAGTGAGAAGACGCTGCCCAGGGAATGGGGCGACTGGTGCACTCGGGCGATGATGCCTACGCTGCGCGTTTCTGATTTTCACATGTCGTCGGTGAGCCAGGCAAAGTAGCCGATTGCTGTGGATTCCCGCGGGCTCTAACGTGTGAGGGATGCTGGCGCCGGTAGGGGAGGATTGGTCGATGCGGTCGGTCAGTGTCGTGCGATTTGCCCGGGTGGCGATTCGGGTGATTATCGCGGCGCAGGTGTGCCTGTTGAGTGGATGTTTCGGCGGCGGCGCACAATCGGCCAAGCCCACGGTCAGGCCGCACACCAGTGCTCCGCCGCTGCTGTCACCGGTCTACCCGGGTACCACGGTGTCGATCCCCCCGCCGGGAGCCGAACCGCCGCTGCGAACGTTGAGGCCTCCGGGAACGTCGCTGCCTCCGGGAAGGTCGCTGCCGCCGCAAACGTCGATGCCGCCGTCGGAATCATCAACACTGCCGCCGGTTCCGCCCGCGCCGAATCAGCACAGTTTCCCCGGTGACGGCAGGTTCATGGTGGGAAAGGATATCGAGCCGGGCACCTATCGTTCCCCGGGCGGCACGTCCTGCTACTGGGACCGGCTACGGGGGTTGTCTGGGAGCTTCGAGGACAGTATTTCCACCGGTGCAGGTGACTGGCCCCAAGTGGCGGAGATAGCGGCGTCGGATGTCGCGTTCGAGACGCACGGTTGTACGACGTGGGTCCCGGCAGCCGGGGCGCCTGCGCCCACAACCACGACCTCGGCCACAACCACAACCACGGCCGCGTCCGGCGCGGCGGTCGAGCTGCCGGCGAGCGTTGCGACACCATGACCCGTGCCGCGCTAATGTCTACGGCGGGCAACGCCCGGGGGCGGTAGCTCAGTTGGTTAGAGCCGCGGACTCATAATCCGTTGGTCGCGGGTTCGAGCCCCGCCCGCCCCACCAGGTGTTTGTGCAGGTAGAAGTCGTGCAGCTGTTGGTTCAGCTAGGCCCGGACGCAAACAGGCCCCGCGTCCACACCGCGTCCACTTTCTGATCGGCACGCGCCGAGCTCGCTACCGAGCGAGCCATCGGGGCCTGGGATCACCTACGCGGTTGATCAGGCTCGATAGAGCCCCGTGGAGTGATGTAAACCGTTGTGCGCGTTAAGCCCTGCTTGGCTCTGATAATGCAGTGAGTTCGGCGGGTGTGTCCACTTCCTCCACGCCGATTCGGTCTGTGAAAGCGCGGACGGTCAGGGCCGCGTGGCGGTCCTCAGCGAGTTCGAGGTTGTATTTCGAGGCCGAGAACGAAGACGACCTGCGCAAGGTCGGCTACTCCAAGGAACGCCGTATCGACCCTCAGATCGTGGTTGGCCTGTTGGTCGTCCGTAGCGGATTCCCCTTGGAGGTGGGTTGTTTCGAGGGCGACGCCGCTGAAACCACCACGTTGGTGCCGATCGTCGCAGCGTTCGTCCACCGTCATGATCTCGGCGACACCCCGATAGTGATCGCGGCTGATGCCGGCATGCTATCGACATCGTCACTCCACGGCACGCGAACAGCATCGTCGACGACACCACTACGCGTGCCGAGCCGGTCTGGGATCCCGACACCCACACAGGTGCGTGGCGGGCGATCGGGCGTACTCGGCCAAATGGGCACGCCGCGACCAGCAGGCGCTCTACGCCCAAGAAGCCCGTGCCCGCGCCGTGGTTAACGGCGAACGCGCTGCTAGGTCCACCCGGTTCGTCAAGACCCGAGCCGGGGACCGCGTACTCGACGAAGCCTCTCTGGCTCGCGCGCAATCACTGGTCGGCCTCAAGGGCTACGTGGCCAACGTGCCGGTCACCGAGATGCCCGCCGGCGAGGTGATCGCCCACTACCACGAACTCTGGCGAGTCGCACGTTCCTTTCGCATATCCAAAAGCGATCTTCGCGCCCGGCCCATGTTCCACCGCACCCGCGACGCCTTCGAAGCCCACCTGACCATCGTCGTTACCGCCCTGGCCGTCGCGCACAACATCCAGGAACGAAGTGGCCTGGCGATCGCCAAGGTCGTCAAGCAACTGCGGCCACTGCGCTCCGCGACTATCGCCATCAACGGCAGCACCGAGACCTTCCCGCCCGAAGGACCTGCGCCCCAACGAGAAATCCTCGCCAGCCTCAACATCCCCGAACCGGGGCACCAGACGAAATGTCCTAACTCACATCGATGGACTCGGGATCGTCTGGCGACTCGGCCAGCAATGTCCGCACCGCGGTTTCCAACTGCGGAAGTTTGTCTGTCAGGACTTGCCAGACGAGGGCGTCGTCGACGTTCGCGTATCCGTGAATCAGGATGTTCCGGAAGGCCACGACCCGCGGTAGTTCGGGAACTTGCGCCGCCATATCGGCGTGGTTCTTCGCCAGCTGACTCAACGCCTCTCCGACTATCTCGAACTGCCGTTCGACGGCCGAGCGCAGCAGCACGTCACCCTGGTATTCCCCGAATTATTTTCCGGCGGCAAATTCGCGCAGGAATCCCACTGCGCGCAGCGCGTCCCACAGGTACTTTCGTGGATCAGGCTGCATAGATCAGTTCTCGCGTCTGCATGACGCGTCGTTTGAAGTACGGGTTGACCAGGCCAGACGGTGTCACCACATCAACCGGTCGACCGATGATTTTTTCAAGCCCTTCCTTTAACGCGAAGTAGTGGTCGAAGTCTGGTCCCGCCTCGAACTCCACGAGGACGTCGACATCACTCGTGCCGACGTCGAACGTGTCACTGACAGCGGAACCATAGACGTCCAAGCGGCGCACAGACAGCTCGCGGCACAACGCCTGGATCTGGTGCCGCTTCGACTCGACCACCTCATGCACCGCCCTCACCTCCACCTCTACATTGTGCCTGACCGCCGCTCCCGGCGTGCTGAAGCCCGGAGCCACCGATAGACCCTGGGGGCAGCGGTGCGGCTGGTGATCTTGGTGTTTGCCGCCGCAGGACGGCTGCGGGGGCGGTGCGGTGACGGGTACCGGCCGGGGCCGCGGCGGCGCGCAGCAGGTTGTGGGCGAGCCCAATACCGCTGTGGCTCCGGTGGTACCGGCGCATCATTTCTCCGGCGCGACGGGCAATGATCTCCGTCGCCGGCTCTGCACGAAATGACGACACCAAACGCCACACTTCACGCCGTCCGGTCGAGCGCAGCCGTCTGCTGTTCATCGAGGTAGATGTTGGTGCGCTTCATACATCACGATATACGCCAGTGCGGTTGATCGGCCTGCGGGTTAGATTACCCGCATGCGTGTATTTCACCGGATCGCGATTGCGCTGACGATTCTCACGACGAGCTTGCTGCTGGTGCCTGCGGTCGGCGCGCAACCGCCCGCCAGGCTCAGCGACCACGTCACCGACGTCAGCGGGGTATTGACGGATTCCCAACGGGCCGAGGTCAACTCGGCTGTTGATCGTCTCCAGCGCGATCGGGGCGTGCAAATGTGGGTGGTCTATGTCGAGAACTTCTCCAGGTTCAAACCGGAGAACTGGGCTGCCCGAACCCGCAGCGCAAGCGGCATGAGCAATCGGGATGTGCTGCTGGGCGTGGCCACGAACACCAAGCTCTACACCTTCGAGGTGGGGACGCGATCGCACGGAATTTCCGAAGACGAACTGAACAGCGTCCGTCGCGATCGAGTCGAGCCGGCGGTGCGAGCGGGAAACTGGAGCGGCGCGGCCCTGGCGGCAGCTGAGGGGCTGAGCCAGGCTGCGAGCTCGTCCTCCCGGGATTGGCTGCCGTGGGCGATCTGGATCGGTGTCGCCCTGGTCGCGTTGATCCTGATTTTGCTGATCCTGCGCGCCCGCCGGCGCCGGCGCGCGCGACGCGCGCAGGAGCACGGCCTTCCCGCCGGGCGGGCCGATGCCGAAGCGCTGAGCGGTACCGTGAAGCAGGCGTTGGACACCGCGGACAGCCGGATGCGCCAAATCTCTGACTACGTCACCAAGTACAGCGGGGTTGTCGGCGCCGAGGCTCTGGCCCGGTTCGCATCCGCGAAACGGCATGCGGCGGAGGCGCACACCAAGCGGGCCGGCAGCGAATCCGAAGCGATTGGGTACGCCCACCGGGCATCGGCGCTGGCGGCCGAGGCGCAGACGCTGGCCAATGCGGATGTGCTCAAGGCGTACAAAACACGTCGGCGTTGACGCTGCGCACGGGCGAGAGAGGGACTTTGGTTGTACCCCGGTGCCGGCATTGCGTTTTCGGTGCCGTGAGCGTTGTCTGAGTACCAGAGTCTTCGACAACGTCGGAATCGAGGTCACGTCATGACGGACAACCTTCCCGACACCGCCGTAGAGTTGCGTTCGCTGCTGACATCGGATGGTGCGCTGGAACTTTCGCTGCAGCAGGTCCCGGTTCCGGTCCCCGACGGCAGCCAGGTGCTGGTGCGGGTGGAAGCCGCGCCGATCAACCCCTCAGACCTGGGTCTGCTGGTCGCCGGCGCCGATATGTCCGCGGCGACGGTCGCGGGCACGCCGCACCGCCCGGTCGTCAGGGCCGCGGTACCCAAGGCGGCGCTGCGGGCGTTGTCGACCCGGCTGGACAGATCCCTTCCGGTGGGAAACGAGGGCGCCGGCACGGTCGTGGCCGCCGGTTCGTCGGAGGAATCCCGGGCACTGCTGGGCAGAGCGGTGGCTGTGGCCGGCGGTGGCATGTACACGCAGTATCGCGTGGTCGACGCCGCGGCGTGCCTGGTGCTGCCCGAGGGGGCCGGCGCCAAGGATGGCGCGTCGTCGTTCGTCAACCCGCTCACGGCGCTGGCCATGACCGAAACCATGCGCCGCGAAGGACATTCGGCCCTGGTGCACACCGCTGCCGCATCCAACCTGGGCCAGATGCTGGTCAGGATCTGCCGCGCCGATGGGATACCGCTGGTGAACATCGTGCGCAAGCCCGCGCAGGAGGAACTGCTGAGATCCCTCGGCGCCGAATACGTCTGCAACTCGGCCTCGCCGTCGTTTACTCAGGACCTGCTGGCGGCGCTGACCGCGACGTCGGCGACGCTGGCCTTCGACGCCACCGGCGGCGGAACGCTGGCCAGTCAGATCCTCAACGGCATGGAACGGGTGGCCAGTGCCGCCCTGACGGAGTACTCCGACTACGGCTCCAGCGTGCGCAAGCAGGTGTACGTCTACGGCGCGCTGGACACCAGCCCCACCGTTTTGACCAGGAACTTCGGCATGACCTGGGGTGTGGGGGGCTGGCTGCTCATCCCCTTTCTGCAGAGTGCCGGGGCCGAGACTTTCGCCCGGATGCGGGCGCGGGTGGCCGCAGAGCTCACCACGACATTCGCCAGCCGATACACCCGCGAGGTATCCCTGGCGGGCATGCTGCGCCCCGAAGCGTTCAACGCCTACGTCAGGCAGGCGACCGGGGAGAAGTTCCTGGTGACGCCGCACGCGGTCGAGGTGGATTAGTGTCACAGTGAATGTCGCACCCCGTACGCAGCGGGTGCGCCGTGAGCCCCCTGCCGGGCAAGAAGGGTTTGATGCAATGCGCGAGTACGTGAAGTTCTACGTCGACGGCCAGTGGGTGGATCCCGCGCAGCCCAGAATCCTTGATGTGGAGAATCCCGCGACCGAACAGGTTGCCGGACGTGTCTCGCTGGGATCGGCCGCCGACGTCGATACGGCGGTAGCGGCGGCTCGGCGCGCGTTCGGGAGCTGGTCGCAGAGCAGCCGCGAAGAACGTCTGGATCTGCTGGGGGCCATTCTTGCCCAATACCGCAGGCGGGCAGATGACCTCGCCGAGGCGGTCACCGAAGAAATGGGTGCACCCCCAGCGCTGGCCCAAGGGGTGCAGGTCCGGCTCGGCCTGGGTCACCTGACTACGGCAATCGACGCGCTGAAGGATTTCGACTTCTCCCAGCGGTACGGATCGACACTGGTCACCCGGGAGCCGATCGGCGTCTGCGGCCTGATCACGCCGTGGAACTGGCCGCTAAACCAGATCGCCGTCAAGGTCTATCCCGCGCTGGCCACCGGGTGCACGATGATACTGAAACCCTCTGAGATAGCGCCGTTTTCGGCCTATATCTTCACCGAGATCCTGGATGCCGCGGGCGTACCCGCGGGTGTTTACAACTTGGTCAACGGCGATGGCCCAGGGGTGGGGGCGGCCCTGGCCGCCCATCCGGGTATCGACATGGTGTCGTTCACCGGGTCCACCCGCGCCGGGGTGCAGGTGGCGGCCAATGCCGCCCCTACGGTCAAACGTGTCACCCAGGAGCTCGGCGGAAAGAGCCCCAACATCATCCTCGATGATGCCGGTTTCGCCGACGGTGTCCGGGCAGGCGTGGCCAACATGATGCCCAATTCCGGACAGAGCTGCAACGCTCCGTCGCGGATGCTGGTGCCGAATTCGCGTATGGCCGAAGCGATCACGATCGCCGGCGATGTTGCTCGGCAGGTTGCCGTCGGCGATCCCGCCGACAGGAAGGCGATCGGGCCGGTGGCATCGAGGCAGCAATTCGACAAGGTGCAGGGCCTGATTCAGCGGGGCTTGGACGAGGGTGCGACGCTGGTGGCCGGCGGGCCCGGCCGACCAGACGGGCTGGACGCCGGCTACTTCGTCAAGCCGACCGTGTTCGCCAGCGTGACCAACGATATGACGATCGCTCGCGAGGAGATCTTCGGCCCGGTACTGTGCGTGCTCGGCTACGACGACCTCGACCAGGCCGTCGAGATCGCCAACGACACCGAATACGGACTGGCCGGCTACGTTTCGGCTCTCGACCTCGACAGGGCACGCGAGGTGGCCGGCAGGATCCGGGCCGGCACGGTGGCGATCAATCACGCGTTCGACATCAATGCTCCGTTCGGCGGCTACAAGCGCAGCGGCAACGGCCGCGAGTGGAGCGAGTTCGGGTTCCACGAATATGTGGAAGTCAAGAGCACCGTGGGGTACGCGCCCGAAGTAGCCGCCCGATAGCCCCGGCCGCCGGGAGGACGACATGAGCACTGTGGCAACGACGGCCGGACTGGTCGCCTTCCCCGTCCTGGCGGGCATCGTCGGCGGTGGTGTCGCCGTCGTGCGCAGGCCGTCGGCCGCGCTGGTCAGCGGAGTGCAGCATTTCGCCGCGGGGGTGGTCATGGCCGCGGTTGCCGGCGAGGTCCTGCCGGAACTGAGGGCCAGAGGCCCGCTTTGGCTGGTCGTCATCGGGTTCAGCGCGGGAGTCGCGGTGCTGGTCGGGTTGCGTCAGTTCGAAGATCACGGGTCGCACGCAGACGACGAAGTCGCACATGTCCACGGCGGCGCGCTGCCCATCGGATTTCTCACGGTGGTTGCGATCGACCTGTTCATCGACGGATTGCTGGTGGCAACCGGTGCGTCGGTCTCGAATCGCACCGCGGTGATCATCGCCATCGCGCTGACGGTGGAGGTGCTGTTCCTCGGCGTGTCGGTGGCGTTGCGGCTGCGCCGGTCCGGGGTGGGCAAGGTTCGCTCCGCGGTGACAACCGGCGGGGTCAGCCTGGCGACCGCGGTCGGCGGGGTGCTGGGCGCCCTGGTGCTGGGACAGGCGGGAAGCGTGCTGTTGACGGCCGTACTTGCCTTTGCCGCGGCCGCACTGCTGTGGCTGGTCGTCGAGGAACTGCTGGTCGAGGCGCACGAGACCGAAGAACGGGCATGGATGGCATTGATGTTCTTCGCCGGGTTCCTGCTGCTGTACTGCCTGGGAGTGATGGAATAGCCGGTTCCGGCCGCTCGAACTGCGAGGTGGCCGGCAATCAATTAGATTGGTCTCTACGACGTAGGGCAGATCCTGGGAGCCGTGCGAATGGTCTGACTTCGCCGCAAACGTGAGGCGCTGTGCAGGCCGAAGACGAGGGGAGTGTTGCATGTTCAAGGAAGTGCCGGCACCCGTGCGGCCGCCGTCGGGGATTGCGCGCCGCCGGATGCGGCTGATCCAGGTGGTGGGGGTAGCCGGCTTCCTGGCAATGGGTTTAGGCGGTGCTTCGGTCTTCGGGTTCGCCGAGAACGGATGGGGCTCGGTTTCCGCGACTCCCGAACCCCCGTGCCTGACGAGCCACACCTGCGCCGAGGAGAACCAGATCGCCCACGACGAGGCCAACGGTGACCAGTTCGGTGCGCTGTGCCTGCTGCTGCGGGAACACAACATCGAACTACCGCAGTGCGCACAGGTGCCCGATTGAGCGCTCCGCGCCGGCGGCTCAACTCCGCGGTGACCGGGCTGTGGACCGTCCTGTCTCCGGCTTACGACCTGCCGTTTCTTCAGCACTGGGTTTACCGGCCGCCGCACGATGAGGTGATCTCCTGGCTGCGGGCCCATGAATCCCGGAAAATCGCCGACATAGCCTGCGGCACGGGTGTTCTCAGCTGCCGGATCGAGCGCGAACTGCAGCCCGAGGTGCTCTACGGGGTCGACATGTCCGATGGCATGCTCAACCAGGCCCGGGCCAAATCGTCGCAGGTGCAGTGGCTGCGGGCCCCGGCAGAGCAACTTCCCTTTGCCGACGGGGCACTCGACGCCGTCGTCACCACGTCGGCATTCCACTTCTTCGACCAGCCCGCGGCGCTGCGGGAATTCCATCGCGTGCTGGTGCCCGGCGGTCTGGTCGCGGTGGTGACCCTGAGCAGCCGGGGATCGCTACAGCTGCCCGATGGGTGGCTGCCCCAGCGCAATCCGCCGCCGGCCGAGATGCGCGCGCTGTTCGAGGATGCCGGATTCGTGGTCGGTGACCAGCACCGCGTTCGGCGGCCGGTGTGGACTCGGATCATCTCCGATCTCATCACCGTCGGTGAAAAGCTGATTGCATAACCTCGCCGGCCGCGAGCGTATCGTGGCTGCGAAATCCGGGGTGACTTTTCGCAGCCACGTCACGCTCGCGACGCTATAGGACGCTGTAGGCGGAGAAGGGAATGAGATGAGTGCGCAGGTAGAACAGCTGGAATTCCAGGCCGAAGCCCGGCAACTGCTGGATTTGATGGTGCACTCGGTGTACTCCAACAAGGATTCGTTCCTGCGGGAGCTGATCTCCAATGCCTCCGACGCGCTGGACAAGCTGCGTCTGGAAACGCTGCAGAACAAGGATCTCGACGTCGACACCTCGGATCTGCACATCGAGATCGAGGCGGACACGAACGGGCGGACGCTCACCGTCCGGGACAACGGCATCGGCATGACGCGCGCGGAGGTCGTGGACCTGATCGGCACGCTGGCCAAATCGGGCACCGCCCAATTGCGCCAGCAGCTGCGCGAGGCCAAGAACGCCGACACGTCCGAGGAACTCATCGGACAGTTCGGTATCGGCTTCTACTCGTCGTTCATGGTCGCCGACAAGGTCGTACTGCTGACCCGCAGAGCCGGCGAGAGCGAAGCGACCAGGTGGGAATCCAGCGGCGACGGCACCTACACGATCGAGACGATCGACGGTGAGAACGCCGCGGCGCAGGGCACCTCGGTCACCCTGCACCTCAAGCCCGAGGACGCCGAGGACGAGCTGTACGACTACACCTCGGACTGGAAGATCAAGAGCCTGGTCAAGCAGTACTCGGACTTCATTGCCTGGCCCATCCGCATGGAGGTCCAGCGGCGCACACCCGCCGACGAGGACGGCGGCGAGGAGACCGTCACCGTCGAAACCGAGACGCTCAACTCCATGAAGGCGCTGTGGGCCCGTCCCAGGGACGAGGTCTCCGAGGAGGAGTACAAGGAGTTCTACAAGCACGTCGCGCACGCCTGGGACGACCCGCTCGAGGTGATCGCGATGAAGGCCGAGGGCACCTTCGAGTACCAGGCCCTGCTGTTCCTGCCGTCGCACGCTCCGTTCGACCTGTTCAACCACGATGCCAAGGTCGGGGTGCAGCTGTATGTCAAACGCGTGTTCATCATGGGCGATTGCGAAGAGCTCATGCCCGTCTACCTGCGCTTCGTCAAGGGCGTCGTGGACGCCCAGGATCTTTCGCTGAACGTGTCGCGGGAAATCCTGCAGAAGGATCGCCAGATCAACGCGATCCGCCGCCGGCTCACCAAGAAGGTGCTTTCGACGATCAAGGACATCCAGTCCGCACGCCCCGAGGAGTACGCCGCCTTCTGGACCCAGTTCGGCAAAGTACTCAAAGAGGGGCTGCTGTCCGACACCGACAACCAGGACACCCTGCTGGGGATTTCGTCGTTCGCCTCGACGCACAGCGACCAGGACCCGACCACGCTGTCCCAGTACGTCGAGCGGATGAAGGACGGCCAGACGCAGATCTTCTACGCCACCGGCGAGTCGCGGCAGCAGCTCCTGAAGTCGCCGCACCTGGAGGCGTTCAAGGCCAAGGGCTACGAGGTGCTGTTGCTGACCGACCCGGTCGACGAGGTGTGGGTGGGCGTGGTCAGCGAATTCGACGGCAAGCCGCTGCAATCGGTGGCCAAGGGGGAAGTGGACCTGGACTCAGACGAGGAGTCCTCGGCGGCCGAACGCGAGGAGCAGCAGAAGGACTTCGCCGACCTGCTGACGTGGCTGAAGGAAACCCTGGGCGACCACGTCAAGGAAGTGCGGTTGTCCACCCGGCTCACCGAGTCGCCGGCCTGCCTGATCACCGACGCGTTCGGGATGACGCCCGCCCTGGCGCGCATCTACCAGGCGTCCGGGCAGGAGGTTCCGGTGGGCAAGCGAACCCTGGAGCTCAACCCGAATCACCCGCTGATCACCGGCCTGCGCCAGGCCCACGCCGACCGCCCGGAAGACTCGTCGGTCGCCGAGACCGCCGAACTGCTCTACGGCACGGCGCTGTTGGCTGAGGGCGGCGCGCTGGACGATCCGGCGCGCTTCGCCGAGTTGGTTGCCGGCCGGCTGGCGAGCACCCTGTAGGCGGCCGGATAGTCAGCGACCGAGCTTCTCGCGCACCACATCGGTGGCGAACCGCGCAATCGACACCGGGTGGAAGGCGCGGGCCGCGGCGGTGAGTGCGTCGCGCGACTCGGTGCTGAGTTGGATATCGGCGGCGGCGACGTTGAACTCCAGCTGCTCCACACTGGAGGCCCCCGGAATGGCCACCACATTGGGCAGGTTGATCAGCCAGGCGAGGGCGACCTGCGCTGGCTTGGCGCCGACATCGGCGGCCACGTCGCGCAGCATCTGCAGCAGCGGCTCGATGCGCCGCAGGTTCTCGGTGCCGAACAGCGGATTGGTCGCGCGCACGCCGCCCGGCCGGTTGTCGACGCCGTACTTGCCGCCCAGCAGACCCTGGGCCAGTGGGCTGTAGGCGATGACGACACGGTTCTCCTGCTCGGCGAAGGGAACCATGCGATCCAGGGCCTGCGGGTGGGCCAGCGAGAAATGCACCTGGTTGCTGATGACCGGCCGGCCGAGCGCGGCATCGGCCTTGCGCCACCGCTCAAGCGAATAGTTGGACACCCCGGCGGCGCCGATCGTGCCTTGGTCGAGCAGCGTCCGCATGCCCGGCATGATCATCGAATCGGGGACGACGGGGTTCGGCTGGTGGACCTGGTAGAGCGGGATCCGGTCCAGCCGCAGCCGGCGGGCGCTGGCATGCGCGCGCTGTTTGACCACCGGGGCGAACGGGGCCACCGGGAAGATCTTGCTGGCCACGGCAACCTCGGTGCGCTCGTCGCCGAGGGCTTCGCTGAGTATCCGCTCGCTCTTGCCGAATCCGTAAATCTCGGCGGTGTCGAACAGGGTGACACCCAGTTCGCGGGCGCGCGCCACGATGTCGTGCGCGGCACCGGAAGCGTAATCCCCCCCGTAACCCCACTCGCGTGAACCGAACTGCCAGGTACCCAGGCCGATCCGGCTGACCTGGCCGACTCCGTCTACGTCGATGTATTCCATGAATTCAGCGTATACCCGGGCCCCGTTCTCAACGGTGTTGGCGGTTCGTTCCCCGGTGGCCGCGCGGCGGAGGTTGTGGCGACGCGGACGCCGCAATCCGTAGCCTGGGCGTCATGACTGACGTGGCGCCCGTGGCAGTGGTGACCGGGGCGAGCCGCGGGGCCGGGCTGGGCATTGCCGAGGCCCTGAGCCGCAGGGGCTGGCGGGTGTACGCCACCGGACGCACCATCGCCGACGCCCCGCCCGGGGGAGTCGCGGTGCGAATGGATCACGGCGACGACGACGCGGTGGCGGCGCTGTTCGGACGTGTGGGCCAGGACAGTGGCCGGCTGGACCTGCTGGTGAACAACGCGGCGGCCATCTCCGACGAACTGGTCGATCCGAAGCCGTTCTGGGAGAAATCACTCGATCTGGCCGAGGTGCTCAACGTCGGGCTGCGGTCGGCCTATGTGGCGGCGTGGTACGCCGCGCCGTTGCTGCTGGCCGGGGATCGCGGACTGATCGCGTTCACCTCCTCACCGGGATCGGTGTGTTACCTGCACGGCCCGGCCTACGGTGCGCAGAAGGCCGGCGTGGACAAGATGGCCGCCGATATGGCCGTCGACTTCCGGGGCACCGGTGTCGCGACGGTGTCCATCTGGATGGGGATCCTGCTGACCGAGAAGTTTCGTGCGGCCCTCGCGGGTCGTCCCGAAGCTCTGGCCAAGACCGCCGAGCACGCCGAAACCCCGCAGTTCACCGGCTATGTGATCGATGCGCTCTATTGCGACCCGGGCCTGTCCGAGCTGAGCGGCCACACGGTGATCGGCGCCGAGTTGGCGCAGCGCTACGGGATCACCGACGAGGGCGGCCGCCGCCCGCCGTCGCACCGGGCGGCGATGGGCGGGCCGCGGGAACCCAGTCCGGTGGTGTTCAGGTAGGGCCACCGCCGGTCAGCCGGTGATCAGCCCCCACAGCCCGCCGGCGCTGGCGTGCAGGGCCGCGTCGGTGAGTTGCTCGTCCCAGTACCGCATCGAACCGAACTCCGATCGCCAGGCGAGCGCGGCCCGGGTGAACTCGTGCAGGCGATGCTCCCGGGTGGTGCCGATAGCACCGTGCACCTGGTGGGCGTTGCGCACCACCACCGACGTCGCGTGGCCGGCACAGGAACGAGCCACGGCCACCAGGAAATCGAGGTTGGGAGCCGCCCAGCCCCCGGTGACGGCGGCGGCCAGTGCGGCCTCCGTGGCGGCCCGGGCCAGCGCCGCCTCGGCCGCGATGTCGGAGACGAGGTTCTGCACGGCCTGGAATTTCGCCAACGGGCGTCCGAACTGGATGCGCGACGTCGTGTGCTCGACGCACAGGTGCAGAATCCGGTCGAGGGCGGCACACACCTGGATCGCACGCACCAGCGCCGACTTCAACCGCAACTCGGTGACCAGTGGCGCGGTGATCGGTGTCCAGGGAAGCAGCGCGCGCCGTGCTGGGTCGATGGCCACGGTGTCCCGCGGTTCCCCGATCAGGTTTGCGCCCGGGGTGATGCTGAGTTCGTTTGCCGGGACGTCGGCGACACGGTAGCCACCGTCGGCCCGCCACACCAGCACGACCCGGTCGGCCGCCACCGCCCAGGGCACCTCCGCCGCGTCGCCGTGGCGGCCGAGCACGCAGACCGTGCGCAGGGCGCCGCGGGGACCATCTGGGCCGCCGGCGGGAATCCCGGCGGCTTCGAGCAGCCAGCCCGCCAGCAGGTCGTGCTCAGCCAGGGGGATCCGTACACCGTGAGCGACGGCGGCGGCGAGCAGTTCGGCTGCTTCGTACCAACCGGCCCCGCTGCCACCGTGCTGTTCGGCGCCGGTCAGGCGCACCAGCCCGAGGTCGTCGAGCTGCCGCCAGAGCGTCGGGTCATGCCCGACCGAGGCTGCCCGCGGATGCTTTTCGCGATAGTCGGCGAAGACCGTGCGCATCATCTCGACCAGCGCCTCGTCGGGGACTTCGGGTGCGCCGGAGGCATCCGACCGGCTGCTCATCGCATCCCCAATCCGCGTGCGATGACCCCGCGCAGCACCTCGTTGGTTCCGCCGCGCAGGGTGAAGCCCGGCCGCTGGTCGACCGCGGCCCGCGTCATTCCGCGGAAGATGGGGTCGACGGAGTCGTGCAGATCGGCGAATTCGGCGATGTCGCCTTCGGCGGTGGTGCCCAGCACCTTGACCACCGATGCGGGCACGTCAGCGGGCTCGTGGCGTTGCAGGGCGCCGGCGATCGCGGTGGACATGTGGTGTAAACCGGCGATCCGGGCGACCAGCCGCCCCAGATTCGCGTCGCGGGGCAGGGCGTTGGCGGCCATCCTGTCGGCACAGGCGGCCAGCAGTGTAAACGTCGACAGGAACCGTTCGGGGCCGCTGCGCTCGAAGCTCAGCTCCGAGGTGACCTGGCGCCACCCGTCGCCGATCTCACCGAACACCATGTCGTCGGCCACGAACGCGCGATCGAAAATCACCTCGTTGAAGTGGTGTTCCCCGTTCATGGAGATGATCGGGCGGACCTCGACGCCCGGGCCGCGCAGGTCGACGATGAACTGGCTGAGCCCGGCGTGCCGATGCTGCTGATCCACCGGTGCGGTACGCGCCAGCGCGATGAACGCCTCGGCGAGGTGGGCCCCCGACGTCCAGACCTTGGTTCCGGTCAGGGTCCAGCCGCCCTCGGTGCGTTCGGCGCGGGTCCGCACGCTGGCCAGATCGGAGCCGGAATCCGGCTCGCTCATGCCGATGGCGAAAAAGCACTGGCCGGCCACGATCCGCGGCAGGAAGTGCCGCTTCTGTGCTTCGGTGCCGTACTTGAGCAGTGACGGCACGATCTGGCGATCGGCGATCCAGTGCGCGGCCACCGGCGCACCGGCCGCCAGCAGTTCCTCGGTGACGACGAAGCGCTCCAGGAACGAGCGTCCGTGCCCACCGTATTCGGCGGGCACCGTCATGCCCAGCCAGCCGCGCGTGGCCAGGGCGGCGGTGAATTCCTCGTCCCACCGGGTCAGCCAGGCGTCGATGGCGGGGGTGAACGATCCGGAGGCGAGTTCTCCGGCGAGGAATTGGCGCACTTCCCCGCGCAGGGCGTCGGCGGCCGCCGGATCGACCGCGGCGGGCGGGACCAGCCGGGGCGAACCCATCAGCGGGTCCGCCACTTGGCGATGCGCTGCTGGTGCTCGGGGTCGTGGTGCGCCAGCGGCTGCATGGCCGCGGCCATCGCCAGCGTCGACTCCAGCGACCCGGTGCGCGACTCCCGCAGCAGCCGTTTTGCCATCCGGAGCGCATGGGACGGGTTCTTGGCGATGCGCTCGGCGAGTTCGCGCGCCGTCGGGAGCAGTTCGTCGTGTGGCACCACGCGGCTCACCAGGCCCCATGCCAGCGCCGTTGCCGAATCCACCCGGTCGCCGGTCAGCGTCATCTCGGCCGCCCGCTCGTAGCCGATGATGCGCTGCAGGAACCAGGTCCCGCCGTCGCCGGGGATGAGGCCGAGTTGCACGAAGCTCTCGGCGAAAGATGCCTGTTCGGAGGCGATCCGGATGTCGCACATCATTGCCAGATCGCAGCCCGCGCCTATCGCCGCGCCGTTCACCGCGGCGATCAGCGGCACTTCCAGGTGGCCCAATGCCCGCGGAATTCGCTGGATCCCGTCGATATAGGCGTAGCGCTGATCCAGCGCGTCCAACCCGAACATGCCCGCTCGATCGGCCATCTCCTTGACGTTGCCGCCCGCGGAGAAGATCTTGCCGGCTCCGGTGAGGATCACCGCGCGGATCGCGGTGTCGGCGTTGGTCTCGTCGACGGCGGACTCGAAGGCGGTGATGACGTCCTTGCCGGTGATTGCGTTGCCCACCTGCGGCAGGTTGATCGTCCAGACCCGGACGGGTCCGTCCGCGGTGATGCTGAGCGGGTTGTCCATAGGGGCATTCATAGGGGCAACTGTAGAGACCCGCCGAATCCGCGCTGGAATGGTCCAAAGTCACTCGATTCCGGGGACGGGATGCCCTCGTGCCGGCGGGCCGATCGCGGGATCGTGGTTGTGACAGCGTCGTCAACAGCAGGGGAGCGAAACCGGTGGATGCGGTATTTCCCGATGCCGGCACAATTCGGACGGTTCTGAGCCTGGCCTCCCGAGCGCCGTCGGTGCACAACTCCCAACCGTGGCGATGGCGGGTGGGCGAAACCAGCCTGCATCTCTACAGCGATCCGACGCTGCACCTGCCCAACACCGACCCGCAGGGCCGGGATCTGGTGATGAGTTGCGGCGCCGCGCTGAATCACTGTGTGGTTGCCTTGGCCGCCGTGGGGTGGCGTGCGCGGGTGGTGCGGCTGCCCGACCCGGCCGACCCGAATCATCTGGCCGCGATTACGGTTTCACCCTGCCCGGCCGTCCAGGTCGATATCACGCTGGCCGCGGCGATACCGCGTCGCCGAACTGATCGGCGACACTACAGTTTTTGGCCGGTTTCGGTGGGCGACATCGCGTTGATGGCTGCGCGTGCGGCGCGCGGCGGGGTGACGCTGCGCCAAGTCGACGCCACCGACAAGCTGAACCGGATTGTGGCGGAGTCAGTCTGGAGCCATGCCGCCGACACCGACTACCTTGCCGAGATCGCCCGGTGGAGCGGCCGGCATGCTTCCGATGTCGGCATCCCGGCTCACAGCACGCCCGTGCCGGATTTCTCGGCGCCGTTGCCGAGCCGGCGCTTTTCCGGTTCGACGCTGGCCATGGTTCCCGGATCCGCACCCGATGTGGAGAATGCGACGATGCTGGCGTTGGGAACCCAGACCGACGACAGGCTGGCATGGCTGCGGGCCGGCGAGACGACCAGCCTGGTGCTGCTCACCGCGACCGCGCTGGGCTTGGCCAGTTGCCCGGTCACCGAACCGCTGGAGATCGCCGCGACCCGCGAGGCGGTCCGGGCCGAGGTGTTCGGCGTCAGCGGCCATCCGCAGATGCTGCTGCGGGTGGGTTGGGCGCCCATCGGGGCGGACCCGTTGCCGTCGACGCCCCGCCGCAGGGTGTCCGACATCGTCGAGTGGACTGACCGTGAAACTCACGAGACGGTGCTGACCGATTGCCGCGAATGACCATGCGCCGGCCGATGCCGTGTCATGGCAGCCGGCAGCCGGCAGCCGGCAGCTGGCAGCCGGCAGCCGGCAGCCCTGACGTCTGCCGGCATCAGCTGTAATGGTCAGGTAGGTCGCGCAGCGCCCGGCCCATCCTCGTGATCGCCTCGGTCAGAATCGCCGGCGAGGTGGCGAAATTGAGCCGGACATGGCCGGCCCCGCCGGATCCGAACACGTGCCCTGAGCTCAGCGCCACCCGGGCGTGGTCGAGGAACCACCGCGCCGGACCGGACAGCTCAGATACCTCCTTGACGCCCTCGGTGTGCTCGTCGGGGATACCGAGTTCACGGCAATCCAGCCACGCCAGATAGGTGCCCTGCGGATAGTGCGGCCGCACGCCGGGAAGGTGCTCGGTGACCAGATCCCCCAGCAGAGCGCGATTGCCGTTCAGGCCGGCCAACAGCGCGTCGAGCCAGTCGCCGCCGGTACGGAAGGCCTCGGTGTGCGCGATCAGGCCGATGTGGCTGGCCCCGTGGCCGACCTCCTCGGGCATCCGGGCAAGGTCGGCCGCGGATTCCGGGCCGGCCATCGCCAGTGCTGCCTTGAGCCCGGCCAGATTCCAGGCTTTGGATGCCGATGTCAGGGACAGTGCGTTCTCGGCCCCGGGAACGCTCAAGTACGGGGTGAACGACGCGCCGGACAGGATCAGCGGCGCGTGAATCTCGTCGGAGACCACCCTGACGCCGTAGCGGCGGGCGAGATCGGCGACGTGCCGCAGCTCGTCGGCGGTATGCACCACCGCGGTCGGGTTGTGCGGATTGCACAGCAGATAGCCGACCTTGCCGCCGGACCCAGCCTGGGCCCTGGCGGCAGCGAACGCGCCAGCGAGGGCGTCGAAGTCGATCCGGCCGTCGCCGCCGAGCGGGGATTCGAGCACCGCGCGGCCGTCGTGGCCGACGAAGGCGTAAAACGGTGCGTATACCGGTGAATTGACGACAACGGTGTCACCGGGGTCGGTGACCAGCCGCAACAACTCGACCGCACCGAGCATCACGTCGGGAACGACCCGGGTGCGGTCGATCGACAGCCCGGGCCAATGCCAGCGCTGTTCGGCGAATTCACTGATGGCTCTGGCGTATTCCCGGCCGTGCGGGTATCCGGTGTCTCCCGCGTCAACGGCCCGGTGGATGGACTCCGCGACGCTGGGTGCGAGTTTGACATCCATCTCCGCGACCCACAGAGGCAGCACATCGGCCGGGTGTGCGCGCCACTTCATGCTGGTGCGGCGGCGCAATTGGTCCAGCGTCAATTCCTCCAATGGGTTACGGCGCACGCGTGTCCTGCTGGTCCACCAGAACCGCACCGTCGGTCCGGTTTCCGATTGTCTGGAGCGCGGTATCTTCGCCCGCCGCGGTGAGGCGAACGATCTGCGCCAGGTCCGCGGGTGCGTCGCACTGGAGGTAGTGATCGGCGTTGGGCAGCACCCAGTAGCGGCTGAGTCCCGGCTTGTCTCGCAGGTATGCCTGCCAGACGTGGTTGGCGACGCGCAGCGGCGCGACGGCGTCGTGCAGGCCCCAGGCCAGGGTGGTGTTGCCGGGGATGCCCGAAAGCTGTTCCAGCCAGCGAGTTTCGCCCGCGGCACGTTCATTCAGGTACTTAATGGTGTCGGGCAGCACACCGGTGCCGTCGTTGTGGGCGAAACATTTCGCCAGGGCCGATATTTCGGGGTCATCCGGGGTGCGGCGGGGAATGAAGGTGGTGAAGCCCAGGCCCGCGGCCAGCATGTCCGGGGTGGTGGCGGCGGCCGTCTCGCGTGCGGTTGCCTCGTCGAGCAGTGCGGTCTGAAACGCGGTGAGGTTGGACAACGGGAGGTAGATGTTGGCGTTGGTGATGATGGTGTCGACGGGCAGTGTGTTCTCGGCGGCCAACAGGCCCAGGGCTACCATGCCGACGCTGCTGCCGCGATCGTGGGTCAGCATCCGGAATCCCGTCAGGTTCCACACCCGGGTGATTGCGTGGACCAGCAGGCGGGCGTCGTCATAGATCGAGTAGACGTAGGGGTGCGCGGGCTTGTCGGACAGTCCGTAGCCGGGGAAATCCAGGACGAAGATGTCGAACTCTTCGCGAAGTTCACCCGCCAGGGCGTAGTAGTCGATGCTGGAGGTCGGGAAGCCGTGCACGCACACCAGCGGCGGTGCCCCCGGGGTGCCGCAGCGCCGGGTGAACACCGAGACTTCCGCTCCGCCGTTCTCCGGAGTCGTTGAACTCCAGCGCAGTTGCGATCCGTCGCGTTGCCATTCGGCGAAGATGTCCATGGCGTGCGTCCTTACCTATTCATTGGCGGCAGTCGAGCAGTCTGGGTCGGCCCGCTTCGGCGTCACCGCTCGGTGTCGGCGGGGTTCAGCAGGTGCAGCTCCTCAAGATCCATCACCAACTGCACGTCGCGCAACACGATGTCGTCGATGAGGTTCTGATTGCGCAGGGCGGTGACCGCTTGTCGCTGGCGGTCGAGGACGGCAAGTCGCACCCTGCGAGCCAGCGAGGAGTTTTCGGCCACGTGACTGTCGGCGGCGTCGTCGGCGTTGGACTTGACGATCGTGTACCACTCGTCGTATTCGGCGGTGAGGCGCTTGAGCAGCGCCGGGCCGACTTTGAGTTCCGCGGCGACCTGCGGCAGGGCCTCCCGGGCGGCTTCCGCGGCGCGTTCCTGGGCCAGCTGCATTTCGCCGGCCTGGGCGACGTCCTCGGGGAGTTTGGCCCACTTCAGGACCAGCGGCAGGGTGCTGCCCTGGACCACCGAGGTGATCAGGATGACGACGACGACCACGAAGATGAGCAGGTTGCGGTGGGGGAACGGGGTGCCGCTGGGCAGAGACACCGGCACCGCCAGGGCCGCGGCCAGCGACACCGCCCCCCGGAATCCGGCCCAGCTGGTGACGCAGCGCTGCCGGAAAGGCACATTCTGATGAGGCCGCTTGGAGATCGTATCGATGACGCGCCCCAGCAGCGCGGACATTTCCACCCAGAAAATCCTGGTTGTCACCACTACCCCGGTGACGGCCAGGGCCAGGATGGTCGCGTATTTCAACCCGTGGCCGGAGATGTCGGTGATGTGCTCGATCGAGCCCGGGATCTGGACGCCGATGAAAACCCATAGCGAACCGTTGATCAGGAATGTCGTGGTGGACCAGAAGGTGTAGGACTGCATGCGGGAACGCGCACGGATCACCTCCGGCCCGGTGTAGGCGAGCACCAGCCCGGAGATCATGACCGCGACAACGCCGCTGCATTCCACGGTTTCGGCCAACAGGAACGCCGCGAAGGGGGTGAGGATGCTCAGGGCGGCCTCTTCCAGGGGCGCATCGATTTTTCGTCGGGTCAGGGTGACCAGCCCGCCGATCAGCAGGCCTGCCATAATCCCGCCCAGGTAGGACAGCGTGAATCGGCCGACCAGGGCGGCGGGGCCGATCTGCCGGGCGCCCTCGGCGACCGCGATCGTCACGCTGAAGAGCACCAGCGCGGTGCCGTCGTTGATCAGGCTCTCGCCGCGAAGGACGGTCACGGCGCGCCGCGGCATCCGTTTGGCCAGCCCGGCGACGGCGGCGGCATCGGTGGGCGAGATCACGGCGCCCAACACGGCCGCGGTGTGCGACTCCATGCCCAGGCTGCGGGCCGTCCAGGACACGGCCACGGCGGTGGCGATCACCAGGCCGATGCTGGACATGACGATAACGCGCAGATTCCAGCGCATTTCCCGGAAGCTGGTGTTCAGGGCCTCCCAATACAGGATCGGCGGGAGGAACAGCAGGAGAACGATCTCGCCGTCGATCTGGACGTCGCCGAAGCTGGGGATCAGGCCGAGCAGCGTCCCGAATAGGATGAGCAGGACCGGCGGACCGACGCGGAATCGCTGACCGGCCACGGTGCCGACGATTACGGTGAAGACCAGTGCGACGATGACGACGAGCCCGAACACCAGTCCATCGTGCCGTATGAGCTGTTAGTCGATACCAGGAGCCGGTAGTGAACGCCAAAGAGTCGGACGGCACGGAATCGGACAACGCGGACTTCCGCACGGTGGATTTCCACTTTGACCCGATGTGCCCGTTCGCCTACCAGACGTCGCTGTGGATCCGCGAAGTTCGTGCCCAGCTGGGTATCGGCGTCGACTGGCGGTTCTTCAGCCTGGAGGAGGTCAACCGGGTCGAGGGCAAGAAGCACCCGTGGGAGCGCGACTGGTCCTACGGCTGGTCGCTGATGCGGATCGGCGCATTGCTGCGCCGATCGGACATGGCGTTGCTGGATCAGTGGTATTCGGTGATCGGCCGCGAGCTGCACGTGCTGGGCGGCAAACCGCACGATCCCGTGGTGGCGCGCCGGCTACTGGGGGAAATCGGCGCCGATCCCGCGATTTTCGATGCGGCACTCGACGATGCGACCACCCACGACGAAGTCCGCGCCGAGCACGGCCGGGTTGTCCAGGCGGGGGGTTACGGCGTCCCGACGCTGTTCCTGGATGGGCAGTGCCTGTTCGGCCCGGTGCTGGTCGATCCGCCGGCGGGTGCCGACGCACTCAAGCTGTGGAACGTGGTCACCGGCATGGCAGGGTTGCCGCACGTTTACGAACTGCAGCGGCCCAAGTCCGCGGCCGATGCGGAGTTGATCGGGCGCAGTCTGCGGCCCTATCTCGACGGCCGCGATTGGGTCAGCATCAATCGCGGCGAGGTCGTCGACGTCGACCGGTTGACCGGACGGCAGTGACCGGCTCAGACCATCGCCGTCCGGGGAATCTTCAGCCCGATCGCCAGCGCGCCGGCGAGCTCTCGGCTGGTGTCGTAATCGAAGATCACATGGCCGGCGATCACGTCGGCGTCGCGCTTGGCCCGCTGCAGCGGATTGTCCAGGAAGTGCGCGCTGGCGCCGGACGCCTCCAACAGGTAGTTGATCACCGCGCGGGATTCCCGCACGATGTGCGCCGCCGCCAGGCGGGCGTCGGCCCGTACAGCACGTGAGACCCGGTCTCCGCCGGCCAGGATCTCCGCGATACGCCCGGTGGTGTCGGCCAGCAGTCCGTGCAGCGCCCGCAACCGCACCTGCGCCTCGCCGACACGGGCCTGCGCGGCGGGCTTGTCCTGCTGCTTGCTGCCCTCGTAGGCGATGACACGCTCGGAGATCCGCCGGGTGAAGATTTCGGTCACCCGTTCGGCCGCGCCCAATGCCGGCATTGCCGCGGTGAGCGCCAGTGCCGGAACCATGGGCCACCGGTAGGTTGTCGCGTCGTGCAGGCGCGCTCCGGGCGCGGTGCCGCCGTAGATGTCGGCGACTTTGGCCAGGCGGTGCTCGGGGACGAAGACGTCGTCGATGACGACGTCGTTGGATCCGGTGGCCCGCATCCCGTCGGTCTGCCACACGTCGACGACGCCGATGTCCTCGATGGGGAGCAGGGCGAGCGCCGGGTAGATGGCGTCGTCGGGACCGCACAGCGCACCGACCATGATCCAGTTGCCGTGCATCACCCCGGTGGCCCAGGACCAGCGTCCGCTCAGCCGGATTCCACCGGCGGCCGGCGTCCCCCGGCCGGTGGGCGCCAGCGGCGCCGGGGCCAGGAACGGTGTCGTCGCGAACCCTTCCTGTTGGGCCTGCTCTTCGAACAGGGCCAGCATCCAGTTGTGCAGCGCGTAGAACGAGGCGGTCCAGGCGGTGGAGGCGCACCCGTGGGCCATGCGGCGCACCGGATCGAGGATCGCGGTGAACTCCGCCTCCTGGCCGCCGTAGCGCTTGGGCTTGAGCAGTTCGGTGAACCCGGTGCCGATGAGTTCGGTGACGGTGTCGTCCGGCAGCCGTCGCAGCTCCTCGGCCTCCTGGGCACGCTTGGCGATCCGGTCGATGAAGTCGTTGTCAATGTCCATACCTTTTAGTATGGTTCATGGACGTAGCATGAAGTCAAGAAATTTTTCCCGCTGCACCTTCGATTGGGGCTTCGATCCGGACATGTGCAGCAGGCCGATGCCGGCTGCGAATGCGGTGGTCGCCCGCATCTCGGCCTCGATATCGTCGAAGCCGTAGTCGTAGAACGCGTTTCGAACGAGCTTGAGCAGCTTTCGGTCGGCTGCCCGCATGGCCGTGGCGACGGTGGCGTCGAACCGGGCCCACTCCCGCATGGCTCGTTCCAGTGTCCACAGCCGCGGCCGGACCAGCGACGCAATCATTGCGGCCAGTCGTTCGCGCGGTTCGACATCGCTCATCGCCTCGATGCCGCGGCGCTCCTGGTCCTTCAGCTGCGACCAGGATTCGATGAGCGCGCTCCGGTATCCGGCCATGTCGGCGAAATGCCAGTAGAAGCTGCCCTTGGTGACGTTCAGCCGGGCGGTCAGCCGGTCGAGCTTGAGCGCGTTCAGACCTTCGTCGGCCACGATCGCGTAGCCGGCCTGCAGCCAGTCGTCGATCGTGAGTCGGCTGCTGCCCGGCATGGACTGTGAGCCTAGCGGCCGGGTGGGCGCCGGGGTGGCCGGGTTCGTCGCCGGTCGGGTTTGATGACACTTGCATTATGGCGCCAGGCCCAGCGTGCAGGTCAAGGACGTGCCCGAGGATGCTCATCGAGTCCTGCCCGGCTGACGGGCGGATGCCCGTTGAGCGTCCGGCTCAGTCCTCGCCCGTTCCGTCGCTGAACATCACCGCGGGGTTGAGGATCCCCGCCGGGTCGAAACCCTGCTTGATGCGGCGCATCAGGGCGATCTTGGCGGGGTCTTCCAGCCGGAGGAAGTACGGCGTCTTGACCTTGCCCAGGCCATGTTCGCCGGAGATGGCACCACCCAATTCCATTGCCAGCGTGAAGATGTCGGTCATCAGCTGTTTGCGCTTCACCGGGTCCTTGCACAGGATCGCCATGTGCACGTTACCGTCACCGGCATGCCCGCAGCCGGCGGCGCCGCCGCCCACCGCGGCGGCCATCTCACGGACGGCAGCCAGGAATTTCGGCATCGCCAAGCGCGGCACCACGGTGTCGATGATGTCGTCGGCGCCGATCGCCTTGGCCGTCCAGAACGCGCTTTCGCGAGCCTCGATCAACCGGCGTGCCGCACCGCCGTCCAGCACGTAGCAGTCGGTCGCACCCAACTCGGAGAGCAACTCACCGGTGTGCTCGATGTCCTCGTCCAAGCGATCGGAAGTCCGGTTCTCCAGTCCCACGACGAGGTAGGCCAGGCAGGTGTCGCGTACCCGATCGGGGATGCCCAACTCCAGGCTCTGGGTGTGGACGATGGCGGCCATCGTCATGTTGTCGATGTACTCCAGGAGGTAGGGGGCCAAGCCGCTGGCGACGACCTGCGGTACCGCCGCCATCACCTGCTCGAAGTCGGCGAACGGGGCCAGTACGGTGGCGCTGTTGCCCAGGCGCGGGTGCAGTTTCACGATCACCTCGGTGGCCAGCGCCAGTGTCCCTTCGGAGCCGATGATCAACTGAGTCAGGTCGTAGCCCGTCGACACCTTGGCGATCTTGCCGCCGGTGCGGATGATCTCTCCCGTCGGCAATACCGCCTGAAGCCCGAGCACGTTGTGCCGGGCCACCCCGTACTTGACCGCGCGCATACCGCCGGCATTGGTGCCGACGTTGCCGCCGACACTGGAGGACAACTCGCCGGGGCAGACCATGTAACCCAGCCCGGTGTCCGCGGTGGCGGCGTCAAGTTCGGTAAGGGTCACCCCGGGTTGAACCACGGCAACCTGATTGCCGGTGTCGATCTCAAGCACCTTGTTCATCCGCTCGAACGAGATCACCAGGCCGCCCTCCATGGGGCTCGCGGCGCCGCACAGGCCGCAGCCCGATCCCCGGGCCGTCACCGGGATGCGGTGGTCGGTGGCGGCCCTCAACAGGCCGGCCACTTCCTCGGCGGTAGCCGGCTTGGCCAGGTAGGCGGGCTGCTGCGGTGGCCGGGTGAATTCCTCGTCGTGGGAGTAGTCCTCGGGGATCGCGTCGCCGGTCAGCAGGTTGTGGTTGCCGACGATCTGGGCCAACGTTGCTGCGATCTCACTCATCCCGGGGCCTTCCGCTTGCGGTGTTCCCAACGGGGGTCCAATCTATCGCGGGTGCGGACCCCGGAGGCGAATCATATGGTTGATTTTCGCGGTCGTTATTTCATGGCGCGATGCGCGCGCCTCACCGACAAGTCTCAACTAGAGCTTTACCCTTTGGAGCCATGATGGTTCGGGGGTGTTCGGTTCTGCCGGAACACGAAATTCTGTCCTCCTTGGATTTCGAGACCGAGATTCCGTGCATCTGCCAGAAATTCTGCGACGCAGCCGAACATCCGGCGCACTGGTGGGTCACCCTGTCGTGCGGCTGCCGGTACCCGTTCTGCCGGAAGGCGCTGCAGATCTCGAAGATCCGGCTCAAAGTGCGCTCGCTGACCTGCAGGCTGTGCTCGGCGCGTGACATTGCGATCAGGAGCGTGCGGCGCACCTAGGTGTAATGGCCAGGGTGCGCGGCGGCTATTTGGGTCGCAGCGCAACGATTTGGCTGTTGCGGCCGCCGACATAGACGGTGCCCGCCCTGTCGACCGCCAAACCCCAGGGATAGTCGAGACCGGTGAAGCGCAACTCGATCTGGTTCGAGGATCCCTTGGGGAGTTTGAGCGTCCGGTTGTTGCCGGTGTCGTTGACATAGACGGCGCCCTGGTTGTCCAAGGTGACACCTCCGGGTTGCTTGAGGCCGGTGAAGGGCAGCGTCACCTCGCTGTCCGAACCCGGGGGCAGCATCAGCACCCGGTTGTTCCCCCCATCGCCGACATAGACCGTGCCGGTGCTGTTGGCCACCAGGCCGGTTGGACTGTTCAGGCCGGTGAAGGGCAGCGTGGTCGGCTTGGTCGAACCGTGGCGCAGCGCCACAATACGATTCTTCGCGGTATCGGCGACATAGACGGTGCGGCTGCCGTCGACCGACAGGCCCGTCGGATTGCCCAGGCCGGAGAACGGCAGTACCTGCTGGGTTTGCGAGCCCGCCCTAAGCACCAACACCCGCTTGTTGCCGGCGTCGTTGACGTAGACCGAGCCGGTGGCATCCGCCGTCACGCCCGTGGGGTGCTTGAGGCCGTCGAACGGCAGGATGACCGGGGTCCGGGCGCCGGCGAACAACGCCAGAATCCGATTGTGCGGGGTGTCGGCGACGTAGACCGTGCCACCGTTGTCGACCGACAGACCCTGCGGATCCTGCAACCCGACGAAGGGCAGCGTCACCTGCTCGAACTCTTGAGTCGGGGGGCCCGACTTCCCGAAGACCAGCAATGCCGTCGCGACCACCGTGGCGGCGAGGATGATGGCGGCCGGGATGAGTGCGGCCTTGCGGCGCCACCAGCGCTGCCGGGGCGGTGCCGCCGGAGGCTGGATCTGGATCTGGGGCCGGGGCTGGGGTTGGAGCGGCGGTGGCTGTTCGGGCGGCTGAATCGGCGGCTGGCGCCCGACGGTGGGGCCGGCAGCTCGGGGCGAGGCGGCCAGCGCGTGGCGGGCGGCCAGTGCCAGCGCGATCGCGGTGTCGAATCGATCCGCCGGCTGCTTGGCCATGCCTTTGGTGATGACCGTGTCCAACGACCGCGGCAAGCTCGGATCGGTGCGCGACGGCTGCGGCGGCGGACTGGTGAGGTGTCCGGTGATTTGTCTTTCCAGTGTGTACCCCGGGAAGGGATGCTGGGCGGTCAGGCACTGGTAGAGAACGCAAGCCAGTGAATAGACGTCGGACCGGGCGTCGACCGGTGTGGCGCCGAAGCGTTCCGGGGCCATGTAGTAGGCCGTACCCATGACATTTCCGGCTGTTGTCAACGCCAGATCCCCTGCGGCGCGAGCGATTCCGAAATCGATCAGGTAGGCGAAATCGTCGGCGTCGAGCAGGATGTTGGACGGCTTGACATCGCGGTGCAACAGCCCGTCGCGGTGCGCGGCATTGAGTGCCTTGGCGACCTGGTCGACGATGTCGACCGACCGGGCCGGCGACAGCGGTCCGGCGTCCAGCACCGCCTGCAGGTCGCGCCCCTCTATCAGGCGCATGTCCACGAACAATCGCCCGTCGATTTCCCCGTAGGTGTGGATGGGGATCAGATGCGGGTTGTTCAGCCGAGCGGTCGAATAGGCTTCGCGCCGGAACCGCTGCTGGAACACCGCGTCGTTGGAAATGTCGGAGGGCAGGATCTTCAGCGCTACCACACGCTCGGTGGCGGTATCGTATGCCCGCCATACCTCGCCCATGCCGCCACGGCCAAGCACATCGATAAGCCGGTATTTCCCGAACGACGTTGCCTGCAAAAGCCCTCCGTTGGTGTCCGCAGCAACATATTCGACGGCGATTGTCCCACGTCACGGTGGGGTGCGGAGTGCTCGTCCTCGGGCGTTGCCGCCCGAACCCTCCTGCTAGCCGAGTTCGAAGTCGCCGCGGGCGACGCGGAAATAGTGCCCGGTGCTGCTGTCGGCGCACTGCACGCCCGACTGTTCGCTGGTGCACGTGAGGGTGCCGGCAGTGACGGATTGGCCGTACTTGAGTATCGGCTCGCCCGGTGATGCCGTCGTGTCACCGTGGCAGGTGACGACGGCGGGCTTGCCGGCCCGCAACGAGAATCTGTTGCCGTACATCGTGGTCCCGTCACAGTCCGGGGGCGGCGGTGGGGGTGTGAAGGTGTATTCGGCGATATCGCATTCGGCCACGGTGCTGTCGAGAATGCAGGTGATGTTGCCCGACGGGGATTTGAAGAACGTGAAATCGGCGTGTGCGGTCGCCGGGACGAAGATCGCCGATGCGCCCGCCGCGGTCAATACCAGACCAAACGTGAGTACCCGCATTAGGCGAGTGTAGGCCACTTCGCGCCATCGGGCCTCTGTCGCGACGGGTGCCGGACGAGCCGGTTGTTACCATCGCGCGGTGATTCGATCTTCCAGGCGGGACGCACTGAAATGCGCCGCTGTCGCACCCCTGCTCCTGGTGGCGACGGCGATCGGCCCGCATGCCGCGGCCGCCGGGATCGAAGGAATGACGGTGTTCCTCGACCCCGGCCACAGCGGCGTCTCCGATGCGTCGATCAACCGGCAGGTCACCAACGGCCGGGGCGGTACGAAGCCGTGCAACACCTCGGGAACCGCGGCCGGCGACGGCTACCCCGAACACGCGTTCACCTGGGCCGTCGCCGACCTGGTCGCTATCAACCTGCGAGGCATGGGCGTCAACGTCGCGATGTCGCGCGACAATGACGACTCCGTCGGGCCCTGCATCGACGCACGCGCGGCAAGTGCCAACGCGGCCCAACCGGATGCGATCGTCAGCGTTCACGCCGACGGCGGACCCGCATCCGGCCACGGGTTCCACGTGAACTACTCCAACCCGCCCCTCAACGACGCCCAACGGGGTCCGGCCCTGCAACTCGCCGACGCGATGCGGTCCGCGTTGCTGGCAGCGGGTTTCCCGCCGGCCAATTACATCGGCTCCGACGGACTCAACGGTCGCCCGGACCTCGCGGGCCTGAACCTGGCCGAGTATCCGGCGGTGCTGGTCGAACTCGGCAACATGAAGAACGCCGAGGACGCCGCCACCATGGAAAGCGTCGACGGAAGGGCCCGATACGCCGATGCCCTCACCCAGGGGATCGTCGCGAATCTGCAAGCCAAGGCTGGGTAGAGCGGCTCGCTGCGGGCAGCCGGGAAGCTTCAGTGCAGCAGCGAAATCACCGCGGTGGCAACCAGCACCAGCGCCCCGATTCCCACGATGTGCACCTCACGGCGGGGCGTGATCCGGGCCGGCAGCGGCTGCATTCCGAGGGTCCGCTGGCGACGAAGCGCGATCAGGTAGGTGCACAGCGCGACACCGCACGCCAGGCTGGCCGGCACCACGGTAGTCAGCCGCAGGGTGCCCCCGTGCACATCCTTGATCGCCAGCACGGCGCCGTTGACCAGGAAGGCGAACGAGGTCCGCGTCCAGGCCAGTGTTGTTCGTTCGGCCTGCAGGCCCGGTACCGCCGAACTTTGCGGCTCGGTCGCGCTCAACCCGCGACCACCTTTGCGATCACGAGACCCAGCGTGATCAGCCCGAGCACGATGAACCCGATCGCGAGAAAACCGGGAGTCGGGTGGCGCGGCAGCGGCACTCCGCGGCGCATCGCGGAGTCTGCCTGACGCCAGCGTTTCAACCCGATCCCACTGGTGCAGGTCGCCAGCGTGGCCAGGCCGATGCCCAGCAGGTGACGCGCGCCGGGTACCGCCATCTCGGGGACCAGCTGCACCAGCGCGACAGCGGCGGAGAGCAGCCCCAGTGCGGTGCGCTGCCAGGCCAGGAATGTCCGTTCGTTGGCCAGGGTGAACCGGTAGTCGGGCTCCTGTTCGACCGGGGCGGTATCGACGCTGTTCTCGCTGACCACAGCAGACATCGTAGATACCAGGCGGAGGTTTGCACCCCTTGGCATGATGCCGGGGTCGGGGCTGGTGCTCCCGTGATACGTTCGGCGCAGTTCGAAGCAAGGATGCGGATGACAGGCGCACCGCCATATGTCGAGACACTCCGTCGCCGTTCGGCCCAGCGGATCATGAGGCCCGCTGAGCGAACGCGCGAGCGGGCCCGGGGGCTCGGCGGGTATGTCGGCAAGGGTGAAAGCGTGCTCGATGTCGGCTGTGGGACCGGGCGGTTTTCGGCCTACCTGCGGGAGATGTACGGGGTGGCCCCGACCGGAATCGACGTCCTGGATTCCCGGCTGGCCGAAGTGGCCGATATCGATTTCGAGGAATTGGACTTCGAGGAATTCGATGGGACTTCGATCCCGTTTCCGGACAACTCGTTTGACCATGTGGTCGTGAACGAGGTGCTACACCACAGTCGAGATCCGGTGCGGCTGATCGCGGAGTGCGCTCGGGTTGGCCGTCGCCACGTCATGGTTTTTGCGGCCGTGCCCGACGGATTCCTGGGCAAGGTCGCGCTCTATGCGCGCGTGCGCGCGTCCGCCGACAGCCGCCGCTACCCGTTTCGTCCCGCCCGGACGGCCGAATACCGCGAAGCGCTGGCATGGCTGGGCTCCACCGCGGCCCACGTGACCCGCATCCCGCAGCCAGCCGACTCGGCGGTCGGTTACCAGCGTGTCCTGTTCGTCTACGAACTCACGCCGTGATCAGGGCGGCCGACGGCCCGGCCTGTCCCACACGGGGCGCTGGGCACGGGGCACTGGGCACTGGTCAGTGTGAGCAGACCGCCAAACCGGGCGTCCCGGTGGACTGCGCGTCGTTGACCGCCGCTCCGTCGAGCAGGATTTTGCAGGCGATGGTGCCCGGCCCCTGCGCGGTGAGCACAAACACCTGGCCGGCGAACGCGGTGAATTCCGTCGATCACGGAAGCTGCACGTTCGACGCGTGCTGTTGGCCTTTTTCGGACTGCCAGGAAATCGCCGTGGCGACCCCGGTGCCGCTGACCTCGTAGCGGACTTGCGGGTAGCCGGGCCCGCCCGGGTCGGCCTGGGCCATGCCGCAGCTGGCCGCGAACCCGGTACCGAGGGCGAGCACTGTGGAGAGTCCGCTGTCGCGCATCCGATGGAATACCGATCGACTGGTCATGGTGCCCCATGGTGTCACTACCGGCTACGCAGCACCAGAGGGCAGCTGCCATTGGTTCAATACCGGCCGGGGTGCCGCATAGGGTGAGGGGGCGAGGAAGGTGATGTCGGGATGCCGGGACAACAGTGATGCCGCGACCAGAAGTCAAGCGGGTTGTCGTGTGGGGTACCGGCTTCGTGGGCAAGATGGTCATTCCCGAGATCGTCAGCCATCCGCGATTCGAGCTGGTCGGCGTGGGCGTCAGCAACCCGGCGAAGGTGGGTCGCGACGCCGGCGACATCTGTGGGCTGTCTGCGCCGGTCGGTGTCAACGCCACCGACGACGTGGACGCGTTGGTCGCGCTGAATCCGGATGCGCTGGTGCACTACGGCCCTACGGCCCTGCACGCCGGGGATAACATTTCGCTGATCACCAGGTTCCTGCGAGCCGGCATCGACGTGTGTTCGACGGCGATGACGCCCTGGATCTGGCCGGCTATGCAGCTGAACCCGCCGAATTGGGTCGAACCGATTGCCAGGTCCTGCGAAGAGGGCGCCGCGTCCTGCTTCACCACCGGTATCGACCCGGGCTTCGCCAACGACCTGTTCCCGATGACCCTGATGGGCTTGTGCTCGCAGGTGCGAACGGTGCGGGCCTCGGAGCTGCTGGACTACACACACTACGAAGGTGACTACGAGCGGGAGATGGGTATCGGCCGTGAACCCGAGTTCAGCCCGATGCTGGAGAACCGCGACGTGTTGATCTTCGCCTGGGGCGCTACCGTGCCGATGATCGCTCACGCCGCGGGTATCACCCTCGACGAGATCACGACGACCTGGGACAAGTGGGTGACACCCACTGACCGCCCGTCCGCGAAGGGAGTCATCAAAGCCGGCACGGTCGCAGCCGTCCGGTTCACCATCAATGGGATCTACCGGGGCGACACTCGAATCCAGCTTGAGCACGTGAACCGGATCGGACTCGACGCCGCACCGGACTGGCCCACGGGCAACGACAATGACGTCTACCGGGTGGAGATCGAGGGAACCCCCAGCATTTCTCAGGAGACCGCCTTCCGGTTCACTGACGGCTCAGGCCGCGACGCCGCCGCTGCCGGGTGTCTGACGACCGGGTTGCGGGCACTGAACGCCGTGCCGGCCGTCAACGACCTGCCTCCCGGCTGGGTGACCGCGTTGGACCTGCCGCTTATTCCCGGCGCAGGCACTATCCGCTGATCGGGGACTGTTGGTCAGGAGGGCCCGGCGTTCCCGGTTTCCCTGGCCTGCCCGGCCTGCCTGGTCTGCCCGGTCTGCTCGGCCTCGGCTGCCCCGGTCGGCCCGGCCTCGTCTTCCCCTGTTTCCTCGGCTTGCCGGCGGGTGAAGTGTCGTTCGGGGTGGTGGAAGTTGTTGACGCGGGGTTGTCCGGTGTCGAGGTGTGGGGGTGGGATCCATTCGGTGTGGCCGCGACTGTTTTTTCGGGTGGTCCAGCCGTTTTCTGCCAGGCGGTTGTGGG
>NZ_JBKECZ010000100.1:0-73651 GCF_047975165.1 Mycobacterium sp. | reverse complement strand
CGACGGTCGGGGTCCGGGTTGGCCGAGGCGTCGGCGCGGCCGTCCGCGATACACCACAGAGTTGCCAAGGTGATGAAGATCGTCAGCAGGCCATCGCTGATCACCGTGGGGAGCAGCACCCTGGAATCTTTCAGCGTGCCTTGGATCACTCGAAGCACGACCATGACGGCGGCGAAGACCACACCGCGCAGCATCCACTTGTTCATGACCAGACAGCCTAGCGAGTAGCGTCAAGTACCGTGACACATTCCCAGCGCCGACACACCCTGAAAGCCGCTATCGGTGCCGCCGGACTGGACGCGATGCTCGTCACCGACCTGGTGAATGTGCGATATCTGTCCGGCTTCGGTGGGTCCAACGGGGCGCTACTGGTGTTTGCCGACGACAGGGAGGCGGTATTGGCCACCGACGGCCGCTACCGCACCCAAGCCGCGCACCAGGCGCCCGATCTCGAGGTCGTTATCGAGCGCGCGGTAGGCCGGTACCTGGCGGGGCGGGCAGCCGAAGACGGGGTCGGCGCGTTGGGCTTCGAGAGCCACGTCGTCACCGTAGACGGTCTGGACGCGTTGTCCGGCGCCGTGGAAGAGCGCAGCACCGAACTGGTCCGGGCGTCGGGGACCGTCGAGGGCTTGCGCGAGGTGAAGGACGCCGGTGAACTGGCGTTGCTGAGGCTGGCCTGCGAGGCGGCCGACGCCGCCCTGGGCGATCTGGTGGCGCGGGGCGGACTGCGGCCGGGCCGCACCGAACGCGAGGTGAGCCGCGAGTTGGAGAGCCGGATGCTCGACCACGGGGCGGATGCGATCGCATTCGAGACGATCGTGGCAGCCGGGCCCAATTCGGCCGTCCCGCACCACCGGCCCACCGATGCGACGCTGGCTGCGGGCGACTTCGTCAAGATCGACTTCGGCGCGCTGGTCGGCGGATACCACTCGGATATGACCCGGACTTTTGTGTTGGGCAACGCGGCGGACTGGCAGCTGGAAATCTACGAATTGGTCGCCGAAGCCCAACGGGCCGGCCGGGAGGCGTTGCGTCCGGATGCCCGATTGCGCGACATCGACGGTGCGGCGCGGGGAATCATCGCCGACGCGGGATACGGCGAGCACTTTGGTCATGGGCTCGGCCACGGGGTTGGTCTGCAGATACACGAAGCACCCGGTATCGGAGCGGCATCCGCCGGTACACTGCTGGCGGGTTCCGTCGTTACCGTGGAACCCGGCGTCTATCTACCCGGCCGCGGCGGTGTCCGCATCGAGGACACCGTGGTTGTCCCCGCGAAGTCGGTGGATGGCGCGCGACCCGCCGGGCAGACCCCGGAATTGTTGACCCGGTTCCCCAGGGAACTGGCCGTCCTCTAGGAGAATCACCGATCGTGGCGAGCACTGCCGACTTCAAGAACGGACTTGTCCTGGTCATAGACGGCCAACTGTGGACCATCACCGAGTTCCAGCACGTCAAACCGGGCAAAGGTCCGGCATTCGTACGCACCAAACTCAAGAACGTGCTCTCGGGCAAAGTCGTCGACAAGACCTACAACGCGGGCGTGAAGGTCGACACCGCCACCGTCGACCGCCGCGACACCACCTACCTGTACCGGGACGGCTCGGACTTCGTGTTCATGGACAGCCAGGACTACGAGCAGCACCCGCTGCCGGAGTCGCTGGTCGGCGATGCGGCGAGGTTCCTGCTGGAAGGCCTGCCGGTGCAGGTGGCGTTTCACGACGGCGCGCCGTTGTATCTCGAGCTACCGGTGACCGTCGAGCTCATCGTCACCCATACCGAGCCGGGCCTGCAGGGCGACCGGTCCAGTGCCGGAACCAAGCCGGCCACACTGGAAACCGGTGCGCAGATTCAGGTGCCGCTGTTCATCAACACCGGAGACAAGCTGAAGGTGGACTCGCGCGACGGCAGCTACCTGGGTCGGGTCAACGCCTGAGTATGCCGGACGGACAGGCGATGGCACCCGACGGAAAAGCGCCGGACCGCCCCGTCGGATCCGCACGCCCGGTCAAGGGCCGCCACCATGCCCGCAAGCGTGCGGTGGACTTGTTGTTCGAGGCCGAGGCGCGCGGCTTGAGCCCGGCGGAGGTCGTCGAAGGCCGGACCGCCCTGGCCGAATCGAACCCGGATGTGGCCCCGTTGCACCCCTATACGGGCTTGGTCGCCCAAGGGGTCGCGCGGCACACCGCCCACATCGATGAACTGATCACCTCGTATCTGCAGGCGTGGACACTGGACCGGCTGCCCGCCGTGGATCGTGCGATCCTGCGGGTGGCGGTGTGGGAGCTGTTGCACGCCGACGACGTACCCGGACCGGTCGCGGTCGACGAGGCCGTACAGCTGGCCAAGGAACTGTCCACCGATGAATCGCCGGGCTTCGTTAACGGGGTACTCGGGCAGGTCATGCTGGTGACACCGCAGATCCGGGCTGCCGCGGACGCGATCGGGTCCGACCGCGATAATGGCAAACCGTGCCCCGATGACGCGAGTTGAGACAGGTGACGACATGAACGCAGACCGCAGCTACGCGCGACGACTCCGGGTTTCGGCCCTGGCGACGGTGGCCAATCCGTCCTACACCCGTGTCGACACGTGGAATCTTCTCGACGACGCCTGCCGTCACCTGGCCGAGGTCGACTTGGCCGGGTTGGACAAGGCTCACGACCTGGCCACGGTGAAGCGGTTGCTGGACCGCCTGGGCGCCTATGAGCGGTACTGGCTGTACCCCGGTGCGGAGAACCTGGCGACATTCCGGGCGCATTTCGAAAGTCTGTCCACGGTGCGGCTCGCCGAGGAGGTGTCGACGGCGGTCCGGCTGCTCAGTGAATACGGCGACCGCACAGCGCTTTTCGACACCTCCGCGCCGCTTGCCGACCAGGAGCTGGTTTCCCAGGCCAAGCAGCAGCAGTTCTACACCGTGCTGCTGGCCGACGACGCTCCTTCGACCGCTCCGGATTCGCTGGCGGAAGCCCTGCGGGCGCTGCGCAATCCCGACGACGACATCCAATTCGAGATCCTGGTCGCTCCCAGCGTGGAGGACGCGATCACGGCGGTGGCGCTCAACGGTGAGATCCAGGCCGCGATCATCCGGCACGACCTGCCGCTGCGGTCACGCAACCGGGTGCCGCTGATGAACACGCTGCTGGGGGTCAACGAAGACAACACGAGAGTGTCCGACCGCGCACACGACTGGGTCGAATGCGGCGAGTGGATGCGTGAGTTGCGGCCGCACATCGACCTGTACCTGCTCACCGACGAGTCGATCGCCGCAGGCGGTGACGATGACCAGGATCTCTACCTGCGCACCTTCTACCGGCTCAACGATGTCACCGACCTGCACAGCACGGTCATCGCCGGTCTGCGGAACCGTTTCGCCACACCGTTCTTCGACGCGTTGCGCGCCTACGCCGCCGCACCGGTCGGCCAGTTCCACGCGCTGCCCGTCGCCCGCGGCGCCAGCATCTTCAACTCCACCTCGCTGCAGGACATGGGCGAGTTCTACGGCCGGAACATCTTCATGGCCGAGACGTCCACGACCTCCGGCGGTCTGGACTCGCTACTGGACCCGCACGGCAACATCAAGACGGCGATGGACAAGGCGGCGGTCACCTGGAACGCCGATCACACCTACTTCGTCACCAATGGGACGTCCACCGCCAACAAGATCGTCGTGCAGTCGCTGACCCGGCCCGGCGACATTGTGCTCATCGACCGCAACTGCCACAAGTCGCACCACTACGGGCTGATGCTGGCCGGCGCCTATCCGCTGTACCTGGATGCCTATCCGCTGCCCCAGTTCGCCATCTACGGTGCGGTGTCCCTGGCCACAATCAAGAAGACGCTGCTGGATCTCGATGCGGCCGGGCAACTGCACAAGGTGCGGATGCTGCTGCTCACGAACTGCATTTTCGACGGCGTCGTCTACAACCCCCGCCGGGTGATGGAGGAGGTGCTGGCGATCAAGCCGGATATCTGCTTCCTGTGGGACGAGGCCTGGTATGCGTTCGCGACGGCGGTGCCCTGGGCCCGCCAGCGCACGGCCATGGTGTCCGCCGAGCGGCTCGAGCAGATGCTGGCCTCGCCGGACTACGCCGAGGAATACCGGAAGTGGCGTGCGTCGATGGAGGGAATTCCGCGTTCGGAATGGGTCGATCACCAGCTGCTGCCGGATCCCGCCGAGGCGCGGGTCCGGGTCTATGCGACGCATTCGACACACAAGTCGCTTTCGGCATTCCGGCAGGCGTCGATGATCCACGTCCGCGATCAGGACTTCAACTCGCGGGCCCGCGATGCCTTCGGTGAGGCGTTCCTGACCCACACCTCGACCTCGCCCAGCCAGCAGCTGCTCGCCTCGCTGGACCTGGCCCGCAGGCAGGTCGATATCGAGGGCTTTCAGCTGGTCCGGCAGGTCTACGACATGGCGCTGGTATTCCGGCACCGGGTTCGCCGAGACCGGCTGATCAGCAGGTGGTTCCGCATCCTCGACGAGTCCGATCTGGTACCCGAGGAGTTCCGGGCGTCCCACGTCAGCTCCTACCGGGAAGTCCGGCAGGGCGCCCTGGACGAGTGGAACGAAGCCTGGCGGTCCGACCAGTTCGTACTCGATCCCACCCGGGTGACGCTGTTCCTCGGCAAAACCGGGATGAACGGCTACGACTTCCGCGAGAAGATCCTGATGGACCGGTTCGGCATCCAGATCAACAAGACGTCGATCAACAGCGTGCTGTTGATCTTCACCATCGGAGTGACCTGGTCGAGTGTGCATCATCTGCTCGACGTGCTGCGCCGGGTGGCCGCCGACTTCGACCGCGCACAGAAGGAGGCCAGTGCGGCCGACCGGGCGCTGCATGCCCGCCGGGTCGAGGAGATCACCGAGGACCTGCCGCACCTGCCCGACTTCAGCGAGTTCGATGTCGCCTTCCGCCCGGAAGGGGCGACCACGTTCGGCGACACCCGCACCGCGTTCTACGCCGGCTACGAGGAATCCGATCGCGAGTACGTTCTGATCGGCACTGCCGGCCGCCGGCTCGCCGAGGGGAAGACGCTGGTGTCCACCACGTTCGTGGTGCCCTACCCGCCGGGCTTCCCGGTGCTGGTGCCCGGACAGGTCGTCTCCAAGGAGATCGTCTATTTCCTCGCCCAGCTCGACGTCAAGGAGATTCACGGCTACAACCCCGAACTGGGGCTGTCGGTGTTCACCCAGGACGCGCTGAAGCGGTTGGAGGCCAGACGCAACGCGCTGGTCGCCGCCACCGCCGGCCACTAGAGCGCTCCGGTGCGGGGGACGCGACCGGCGGTCGCGGCACGGGTCAGAGGCCCAGCGCGCGATAGGTGCGACTGACGAACTTGGGCTGGGCGGTGCGCACCCGAGCCAGTGCCGGGTTTCCGGCGACGGCGGCGGCGGCGTTCACGCTCAGGTCGGGGCAGTACTGGATCAGGTACAGCAGGATCAGCTCCGCGGTCGGGTCCGCCTGCCACCAGGTGCCGTAGGCGCCCGGCCAGCCGAACGTCCCGGTGCCGCCCGGCCCGTACAGCGGGGTGGACTTGTCCGGGTCGGTGACCACCGACAGGTTCAAACCGAAGCCGCGGCCCACCCAGTAGGGCGCCCCCAGGAACTTGTGCCGCTTCTGCTCGTCGGTCAGCTGGTCGGTGCGCATCAGGTGTGCCGACTCCGGGGACAGCACCGGTGTCCCGTCGATCGACCCCTCGCCCAACAGCATCCGGGCGAACCGCAGGTAGTCGTCGGCAGTCGACCACAACCCGCCGCCGGCGTTGCAGAACGCCGGCGGTGTGACGCGCGGCGGCCCCATCACATCGTGGCGTAGCCGGTCGTGTTCGTCGTGCCGGTACATGGTGGCCGCGCGCGACCGCGATTCGGCGGCGACGCAGAATCCGGTGTCGCCCATACCCGTCGGGCCCAGCACACGTTCGTCGAGCACCTGATGGAGCGGCTTGCCGTCGATCCGGGAGGCGATGATTCCCAGCACGTCGATCGAATGACCGTAGGTGACTTTTTCGCCGGGCTGGTGCACCAGCGGCAGTGCGGCCAATTCCGACAGCCAGACCTCTGAGCCCTGGCTGAACGGCAGCCGCGCGTACGCCCGGGAGATCGGCCCCGGCACCGAGAAGCTGTAGCCGAGACCGCTGGTGTGGATCAGCAGATCGGCCACCGTGATCGGGCGCCGGGCGGGATGGGTCCGGTCCAGCGGCCCGGCCGGATCATCGAGCACCCGCACGTCGGCCAGCTCGGGCACCCAGCGTGCGATCGGGTCGGCCAGCGCCAGGTTGCCGTCGTCGACCAGGGTCATGGCGGCCGCCACAGTGACCGGTTTGGTCATCGACGCAACGCGGAACAGCGTGTCGCGCCGCATCGGCGTCTTCGCCTCGATGTCCCGGTACCCGATTTCGTTGACCTGCAGCACGTCTCCGTGTTGCCAGACCATCGTCAGGGCGCCCGCGAGCAGGCCGGCGTCACACACCTCGCGGATGGCGGTCCGATTGCTGTCCAGGTTCACTTCGGTCAGGGTAGCCGGTCGGGGGCGGTGTCCGTCCTCGGCCACGATGTGCGCAGCGGTGTCCGAAGCCGGGTCCGTGCTAGGCTGCCCGGCAGTCGACATCCTTTAACGAGCCGTCCGGTGAGGCGGAGAAGGAGGTCAAGTTCGCACATGGGTGCCGCCGGTGATGCGACTGTCGGTAAGCGGGATCAGCAATCGCGCGGATCCCGGGAACTGATGTCCGCGGCCGATGTCAGCCGCACCGTCTCGCGTATCGCGCACCAGATCATCGAGAAGACCGCGCTGGACAATCCGGGCTCGGCGCCGGTGATTCTGCTCGGGATCCCGACCAGGGGTGTGACCCTGGCCGGCCGGTTGGCCGCGAACATCGCCGAGTACAGCGGTGTGGAAGTCGGTCACGGCGCACTCGACATCACCCTGTATCGCGACGACCTGATGAGCAAGCCGCCCAGGCCGCTGGCGGCGACCTCGATTCCGGCCGGCGGCGTCGACGGCGCACTGGTGATCCTGGTCGACGACGTGCTGTACTCGGGACGCTCCACCCGCTCCGCCCTGGACGCGCTGCGCGACCTGGGCCGGCCGCGCGCGGTGCAGCTTGCGGTGCTCGTCGACCGCGGCCACCGCGAACTACCGCTCCGCGCCGACTACGTCGGCAAGAACGTACCCACCTCGCGCAGCGAGAGCGTCCAGGTGCGGCTGCTGGAGAACGACGGCGTGGACGGGGTGGTGATCGCCCGATGACCCGCAGGCATCTGCTGGCGGCCGCCGATCTGAGCCGTGCCGAGGCGGTGGCGATCCTCGACGACGCCGACCGGTTCGCGCAGGCGCTGGTGGGCCGCGATATCAAGAAGCTGCCGACGCTGCGCGGCCGCACGATCGTCACCATGTTCTACGAGAACTCCACCCGCACCAGGGTCTCGTTCGAGGTCGCCGGCAAATGGATGAGCGCCGACGTGATCAACGTCAGCGCCGCCGGATCGTCGGTCGGCAAAGGAGAGTCATTGCGCGACACCGCGCTGACCCTGCGGGCAGCCGGGGCCGATGCGCTGATCGTCCGCCATCCAGCCTCGGGTGCCGCGCACCTGCTGGCCGACTGGACCGCCGTCGATGGCACCGGCCCGTCGGTGATCAACGCCGGTGACGGCACCCACGAACACCCCACCCAGGCACTGCTGGACGCGCTGACCATCCGTCAGCGCCTCGGCGGCATCGAGGGCCGGCGCATCCTGATCGTGGGCGACGTCCTGCACAGCCGGGTGGCGCGCTCCAACGTCATGCTGCTGCACACCCTGGGGGCCGAGGTGGTGCTGGTCGCCCCCCCGACCCTGCTGCCCAGGGGGGTCGGGGACTGGCCGGTGAGTGTGTCCAACGACTTCGACGCCGAGCTTCCGGCCGCCGACGGCGTACTTATGCTGCGGGTGCAGGCGGAGCGCATGAACGGCGGGTTCTTCCCGTCGGTGCGCGAGTACTCGACGCTCTACGGATTGTCCCAACGCCGGCAGGCGCTGCTGCCCGACCACGCCGTCGTGCTGCATCCCGGCCCCATGCTGCGCGGAATGGAAATCTCGTCATCGGTGGCCGATTCGTCGCAATCCGCTGTGCTGCAACAGGTCTCCAACGGTGTGCACGTGCGGATGGCGGTTCTGTTCCACGCGTTGGTCGGGGCGCAGACGCCGGTCGACGCCGGCAAAGAGGGTGCTGCATGAGTGTGCTGCTGCGTGGTGTCCGGCTATACGGCGAGGGCGAGCGGGTCGACGTGCTCACCGGCACTCCCGGCTTCGAGGGGCAGGTCGCCGGCATCGGTCCGGGCCTTGACATCCCGGCGGGCGTCTGCGATGTCGAGGTGATCGATGCGACCGGTCAGGTGCTGCTGCCCGGTTTCGTCGATCTGCACACCCATCTGCGCGAACCGGGTCGCGAGTATGCCGAGGACATCGAAACCGGTTCGGCGGCAGCCGCACTCGGCGGTTACACGGCGGTGTTCGCGATGGCCAACACCGATCCGGTCGCCGATACTCCGGTGGTCACCGACCATGTCTGGCATCGCGGCCGGCAGGTGGGCCTGGTCGACGTGCACCCCGTCGGTGCGGTCACGGTGGGGCTGGCCGGCAAAGAACTCACCGAGATGGGCCTGATGCACGCCGGTGCGGCGGGGGTCCGGATGTTCTCCGACGACGGCATCTGTGTCCACGATCCGCTGGTGATGCGCCGCGCGCTGGAGTACGCGACCGGGCTGGGCGTATTGATCGCCCAGCACGCCGAGGAGCCGCGCCTGACCGTTGGCGCGGTGGCCCACGAAGGCCCCAACGCCGCGCGGCTGGGCCTGGCCGGATGGCCGCGGGCCGCCGAAGAATCCATCGTCGCCCGGGACGCGCTGCTGGCCCGCGACGCCGGGGCGCGGGTACACATCTGTCATGCCTCCACCGCAGGCACCGTGGAAATCCTGAAATGGGCCAAACAACACGGGATATCGATCACCGCCGAGGTCACTCCGCATCATCTGCTGCTCGACGACGGCCGGCTGGCCGGCTACGACGGGCGCAACCGGGTCAACCCGCCGCTGCGGGAGGCTTCCGACGTTCTCGCGCTGCGCCGGGCGCTGGCCGAGGGGGTCATCGATTGCGTGGCCACCGATCACGCTCCGCACGCTGAACACGAGAAGTGCGTCGAGTTCGCCGCGGCGCGCCCGGGCATGCTCGGGTTGCAGACCGCGCTGTCGGTCGTCGTGGACACGATGGTACGGCCCGGCCTGCTGGGCTGGCGGGGTGTTGCCGCGGTGATGAGCGAGAACCCGGCGCGCATCGCGGGCCTGCCCGATCACGGCCGGCCGCTCGAGGTGGGTGAGCCGGCGAACCTCGCCGTTGTCGACCCCGACTCCACCTGGACGGTGGCCGGGCTCGACTTGGCCAGCCGATCGGACAACACGCCCTATGAGTCCATGACGCTGCCGGCGACGGTGACCACGACACTGCTGCGCGGAAAAGTCACCGCCCGGAACGGACAGTGCCCGGTATGAATTCAGGCACTCTGGTGGGTTCGCTGATCTTCGCGGCGGTGCTCGTGGTGATCCTGGGAATGGCGATCCGGCTGGCGCTTCGCGGCTGGCGGCACCGCGCTGAGCAGCAAGAGACACTGATCGGGGACTTGCCCGCGGTGCCCGACGAGGTCGGCGCCGCCTCGACCGTCACCGCCGGGCTCTACCTCGGCTGTACGCTGTCGCCGGCCTGGAACGACCGGGTCGTGGTGGGAGACCTGGGCTATCGGAGCAGGGCGACGATGGTCGCCTATCCCGCGGGGATCCTGTTGGAACGCACGGGCTCCCGGCCGATCTGGATTCCACGGGCATCGATCGTCGCCATCAGCACCGAACGCGGCGCGGCGGGCCGGGTCGCGGCGCGGGACGGGATCCTGGCCGTCCGGTGGCGTCTGCCGTCGGGCACCGAGATCGATACCGGTTTCCGGGCGGACAATCGCGACGAGTACGCCCAATGGGTGGACTCATGGACGGAGGGGGCCGGGTGAGCCGAACCGACCACAATGCGGCGCCGGGCGAACGGGTGGGTTCACCTGCTCACGACGAAGGTTGTGACGCCCATGAGTAGAGCCCTGCTGGTGCTCGAAGACGCGAGTATCTTCACCGGGACACCGTTCGGGGCGGTCGGTCAAACGCTGGGGGAGGCGGTGTTCAGCACCGGTATGTCCGGCTACCAGGAAACCCTGACCGACCCCAGCTATCACCGCCAGATCGTGGTGGCCACCGCGCCGCAGATCGGAAACACCGGCTGGAACGACGAGGACGGCGAGAGTCGTGGCGACAGGATCTGGGTCGCCGGCTACGCGGTGCGGGATCCCTCGCCGCGTGCCTCCAACTGGCGGGCCACCGGCACCCTCGAACAGGAACTGGTGCGGCAGGGCATCGTCGGGATCGCCGGTATCGACACCCGCGCGGTGGTTCGGCGTTTGCGCGCCAGCGGCTCGATGAAGGCCGGGCTGTTCTCCGGTGATGCGCTGGCCGGTCCCGCAGAGCTGATCGAGCGAGTGCGCGGGCAGCAACCCATGCTGGGTGCGGATCTGGCCGGTGAGGTCAGCACGCCCAACGCCTACGTGGTGGAGCCGGAGGGCCGGCAAGGCCCCCCGCGGCTTACCGTGGCCGCGCTGGATCTGGGCATCAAGACCAACACGCCGCGCAACTTCGCCCGCCGGGGAATCCGCACCCACGTGCTGGCTGCCTCGACGACTTTCGCCCAGATCGCCGAGATCGGGCCGGACGGGGTGTTCCTGTCCAACGGTCCCGGCGATCCCGCCACCGCCGATCGCACCGTCGCACTCACCCGGGAAGTCCTGGGTGCCGGAATCCCGCTGTTCGGAATCTGTTTCGGCAACCAGATCCTCGGCCGGGCGCTGGGGTTGTCGACTTTCAAGATGGTGTTCGGCCATCGCGGGATCAATATTCCGGTGATCGACCACGCCACCGGACGGGTGGCGGTGACCGCGCAGAACCACGGCTTCGCGCTCGAAGGGGAGGCGGGGCAGTCCTTCGACACACCGTTCGGCCGGGCCGCGGTCAGCCACACCTGCGCCAACGACGGTGTGGTGGAAGGAGTCCGGCTCGCCGACGGGCGGGCGTTCTCGGTGCAGTACCACCCGGAGGCCGCTGCGGGTCCGCACGACGCCGAATATCTCTTCGACCAGTTCGTCGCGCTGATGAAAGGGGATCGCTAGTGCCCCGGCGGACCGATCTCAACCACGTCCTGGTGATCGGCTCCGGTCCGATCGTCATCGGCCAGGCCTGCGAATTCGACTATTCCGGCACCCAGGCGTGCCGGGTACTGCGCTCCGAGGGGCTGCGGGTGAGCCTGGTCAACTCCAATCCGGCCACCATCATGACCGACCCCGAATTCGCCGACTCCACCTACGTCGAACCCATCACCCCCGCGTTCGTGGAGAAGGTGATCGCCCAGCAGGCCCAGCGGGGTGAGCGGATCGACGCCGTGCTGGCCACCCTGGGCGGGCAGACGGCGCTCAACACCGCTGTCGCACTCTATGAGCGGGGTGTGCTGGAACGCTATGGCGTAGAACTCATCGGCGCCGATTTCGATGCCATCCAGCGAGGTGAGGACCGGCAGCGGTTCAAGGACATCGTCGCCTCAGTCGGTGGCGAATCCGCTCGCAGCCGAGTGTGTTTCAGCATGGCCGATGTCCACCGAACGGTTGGGGAACTGGGTCTGCCGGTGGTGGTTCGCCCCAGTTTCACCATGGGGGGACTGGGGTCGGGCCTGGCGCGATCGATCGAGGACGTCGACCGGATGGCCGGCGCCGGTCTGGCGGCCAGCCCCAGCGCCAACGTGCTGATCGAGGAATCCATCTACGGCTGGAAGGAATTCGAACTCGAGCTGATGCGCGACGGCAACGACAACGTGGTGGTCGTCTGCTCGATCGAGAACATCGACCCGATGGGCGTGCACACCGGCGACTCGGTGACGGTGGCCCCGGCGATGACCCTGACCGACCGGGAATACCAGCGGATGCGGAACCTGGGCATCGCCATCCTGCGCGAGGTCGGTGTGGACACCGGCGGCTGCAACATCCAGTTCGCTGTCAACCCCGACGACGGTCGCCTGATCGTCATCGAGATGAACCCGCGGGTGTCGCGGTCGAGTGCGCTGGCGTCCAAGGCGACCGGTTTCCCGATCGCCAAGATCGCCGCCAAGCTGGCCATCGGCTACACCCTCGACGAGATCGTCAACGACATCACCAAGGAGACGCCGGCCTGCTTCGAACCCACCTTGGACTACGTGGTGGTCAAGGCGCCCCGGTTCGCCTTCGAGAAGTTTCCCGGCGCCGATCCGACGCTGACCACCACGATGAAATCCGTCGGTGAAGCGATGTCGTTGGGCCGCAACTTCGTCGAGGCACTGGGGAAGGTGATGCGATCGCTGGAAACCACCCGCGCCGGGTTCTGGACGAAGCCGGATCCCGAGGGTTTGCTCGACGCCGTGCTGACCCGGCTGGAGTGCCCGACAGAGGGCCGACTTTACGACATCGAACTGGCATTGCGCCTGGGCGGGTCGGTGCAGGACGTGGCCAGGGCCAGTGGTGTGGATCCGTGGTTCGTCGCGCAGATCGAAGAGTTGGTGGCCCTGCGGGCCGAGCTGGCCGATGCGCCGGTGCTGGACGCCGATCTGCTGCGCTACGCCAAGCACAACGGGTTGTCGGATCGTCAGATCGCTTCGCTACGGCCCGAATTGGCCGGTGAAGACGGGGTGCGGTCGCTGCGTGTGCGGCTGGGGATCCACCCGGTGTACAAGACGGTGGACACCTGTGCCGCCGAGTTCGAGGCCAGGACCCCGTACCACTACAGCAGCTACGAACTCGACCCCGCGGCCGAGAACGAGGTCGCCCGCCAGACGGCCAGGCCCAAGGTATTGATCCTGGGCTCGGGGCCGAACCGGATCGGCCAGGGAATCGAGTTCGACTACAGCTGCGTGCATGCGGCAACCACGTTGAGCCAGGCTGGTTTCGAGACCGTGATGGTCAACTGCAACCCCGAAACCGTGTCCACCGACTACGACACCGCCGACCGCCTGTACTTCGAGCCCCTCACCTTCGAGGACGTGCTCGAAGTGTTTCGCGCCGAAGAGCGGTCCGGCGCCGGCGGAGCCGGCGTGGCGGGGGTGATCGTCCAACTCGGCGGACAGACCCCGCTCGGGCTGGCGCAACGGCTCGCCGATGCCGGGGTGCCGGTCGTCGGCACCCCGCCGGAGGCCATCGATCTGGCCGAGGACCGCGGCGCGTTCGGTGAGCTGCTCCGGGCGGCGGGGCTGCCCGCGCCCAAGTACGGCACCGCGACCACGTTCGATCAGGCTCGCCAGATCGCCGCCGGTATCGGCTACCCGGTGCTCGTCCGGCCCTCCTACGTGCTGGGTGGTCGCGGGATGGAGATCGTCTACGACGAGCAGACCCTGCGGGGCTACATCACCCGCGCCACCGAACTCTCCCCGGAACACCCGGTACTGGTCGACCGTTTCCTGGAGGATGCCGTCGAGATCGACGTCGACGCGCTGTGCGACGGCACCGAGGTCTACATCGGCGGAATCATGGAGCACATCGAGGAGGCCGGCATCCACTCCGGTGACTCGGCGTGTGCGTTGCCGCCGGTCACCCTGGGGCGCAGCGATATCGAGAAGGTGCGCAGGGCCACCGAGGCGATTGCCCGCGGAATCGGTGTGGTGGGCCTGCTCAACGTGCAGTACGCCCTCAAGGACGATGTTCTCTACGTGCTCGAAGCCAACCCGAGGGCCAGTCGCACGGTTCCGTTCGTATCCAAGGCGACGGCGGTCCCGCTGGCCAAGGCGTGCGCCCGGATCATGCTGGGCGCCCGTATTTCCGCGCTTCGCGAAGAAGGGCTGCTGGCCGCATCGGGAGACGGCGCCCATGCTGCACCGAATGCTCCGATCGCGGTCAAGGAAGCCGTGCTGCCGTTTCACCGGTTCCGGCGCGCCGATGGAGCGGCGATCGACTCGTTGCTCGGGCCGGAGATGAAGTCCACCGGCGAGGTGATGGGAATAGATCGCGATTTCGGCACCGCCTTCGCCAAGAGTCAGACCGCCGCCTACGGTTCCCTGCCCGCGCAGGGCACGGTGTTCGTCTCGGTGGCCAATCGGGACAAGCGATCACTGGTGTTTCCGGTGAAGCGGCTGGCGGACCTGGGGTTTCGGGTGCTGGCCACCGAAGGGACGGCGGAGATGCTGCGCCGCAACGGGATTCCGTGCGATGAGGTGCGCAAGCACTTCGAGTCGCCGCAGCCGGGCCGCCCGGCGATGTCGGCCGTCGACGCGATCCGGGCCGGTGAGGTCGACATGGTGTTCAACACGCCGTACGGAAACTCCGGTCCGCGCGTCGACGGCTACGAGATCCGCTCGGCCGCGGTGGCGGCGAACATCCCCTGTGTCACAACGGTTCAGGGAGCCTCGGCGGCCGTCCAGGGCATCGAGGCGGGCATCCGGGGTGACATCGGGGTGCTCTCACTGCAGGAACTGCACCGCAACCTGGGCGGCTGGAGCGGCGAACGGTGAGCGGATTCGGTGCTCGATTGGCCCAAGCGCGGGAGCGTCGCGGCCCGTTGGCCCTGGGGATCGACCCGCACCCGGAGTTGTTGAGGGCCTGGGACCTACCGGCCACCGCGGCGGGGCTCGCCGCGTTCTGTGACATCTGTGTCGAGGCTTTTGCGGATTTCGCGGTCGTCAAACCCCAGGTGGCGTTCTTCGAGGTGTACGGATCAGCCGGGTTTGCCGTACTGGAACACACCATCGCCGCATCGCGGGCCAACGGTGTGCTGGTGCTGGCCGACGCCAAGCGCGGGGATATCGGGACGACGATGGCGGCCTATGCGGCGGCCTGGGCCGGTGATTCGCCGTTGGCCGCCGACGCGGTGACCGCCTCGCCCTACCTGGGGTTCGGTTCGCTGCGCCCGCTGATCGAGGTCGCGCTCGCCCATGACCGAGGCGTTTTCGTGCTGGCCGCCACCTCCAATCCGGAAGGGGCAACGGTCCAGCAGGCCGATGCCGGCGGTCGTTCGGTGGCTCAGCTGATCGTGGATCATGTCGCCGAGTCCAATCAAATGTCCAATCGGACGTTCAATCAGATGCCCGACCGGATATCCGGTCGGGCCGACGGGCAGCCGGCCGGTGACTCGGCACCGCTGGGATCGGTCGGTGTGGTGGTCGGCGCGACGGTGTCGCACGCGCCCGACCTCACCGGCGTGGGCGGTCCGGTGCTGGTGCCCGGCGTCGGGGCGCAGGGGGGCCGCGCCGAGGCGCTGGCGGGGCTCGGCGGGGCCGATTCGCGGCTGTTGCTGCCGACGGTGTCGCGCGAGGTCCTGCGAGCGGGGCCCGGGGTCGCGGCGGTGCGAGCGGCAGCGGAGCGCGTACGCGACTCCGTCGCGTATCTGTGCGCCAGGTAGCACCGGGCCTTGCCGGGAGGTCGGTGTGACCCGCGCGACCCGCTGGAGCGTGGTGATTCGCAGCACTGTGGCGGTACCCGGAACCGCCAGTGGCGCCGGCCCCGCCGGACTGCGCGCAGCCCTGCTGGGCGGTGCGCCGGGTGGCTCTATTTGGTTGTGAAACGTGCAGGTAGCGCGTGTTATTTCGAGCCAACGAGGACTCGTCACGGGGCGGGCCGGCCGGCCCCGACGGGCCCTGCAGTCGCGTTTGGTGACGCTGATGAGTTCCCCCGGCCGGCACCGGATCGACGAATCTTGCTGGGTAAATGCTGCCGAAACCAGGGGGGCCGGGTTAGATTCCGTCAGTAACCCTGAGTACGGTCGTTTGCGCTGGCCGGAGTGCCCGGTCAAGAACACCGACGATAGATCGCTATCACCTAGAGACGGAGGACTCGTGGCCCGTCCCCAGTGGACCGACGAGCAGCGCGCGGCAGCGTTGGAGAAGGCTGCTGCCGCACGCCGGATCCGAGCAGAGCTGAAGGACCGACTCAAGCGCGGCGGCACTAACCTCACCCAGGTGCTCAAGGATGCCGAGAGCAACGAAGTTCTGGGCAAGATGAAGGTCTCGGCGCTGCTGGAGGCGTTGCCCAAGGTAGGCAAGGTCAAGGCGCAGGAGATCATGACCGAACTCGAGATCGCCCCGACCCGCCGGCTGCGCGGACTCGGTGACCGTCAGCGCAAGGCACTGCTGGAAAAGTTCGGCTCCTAGCAGCCGGCCGGCCGACTCAGACCCGGCGACGGTGCGGGGACGCCGGTGAGTGCCGGCGGGGGACCGGGCACAGGCCACGTGGTGGTGCTGTCCGGTCCCTCTGCGGTCGGCAAGTCCAGTGTTGTCCGGTGTCTGCGCGAGCGGATTCCGAACCTGCATTTCAGCGTCTCGGCCACGACGCGGGCGCCGCGTCCGGGTGAGGTCGACGGCGTCGACTACCACTTCGTGAGCCCGGTGCGGTTCCAGCAGCTCATAGATGCCGGTGATCTGCTCGAATGGGCAGAAATCCACGGGGGGCTGCATCGGTCCGGCACCCCGGCGCGGCCGGTACGGGCCGCCGCGGCAACCGGTTCGCCGGTGCTCATCGAAGTCGATCTGGCCGGGGCCCGGGCCGTCAAGTCGGCCATGCCCGAGGCGCTCTCGGTATTCCTGGCCCCGCCCAGCTGGGCGGAGTTGCAGGCCAGGCTCATCGGCCGGGGTACCGAGACTCCCGAGGTCATCCGCAGGCGCCTGGACACCGCGCGCATCGAATTGCGGGCCCGGGACGACTTCGACGTGGTCGTGGTGAACAGTCGATTGGAGTCTGCCTGCGCCGAATTGGTATCCTTGCTGGTGAGTACCATCCCTGGCGCTGCGCAACCGCAACTCGGAGGACAGCAGCGGCCGCCAGATTTTCCGAACTGAACGCTCAACCGTTCAGCCGCTCTACGTCGCCAGGAGATCGTTTACGTGACTATCCCGCAATCCGACTCGTCATCGACCACCACCGTGGATCAGTTCGATCCCGCTGCGGGTGGCGCCGGCGCCTACGACACCCCGCTGGGCATCACCAACCCGCCTATCGATGAGTTGCTCGACCGGGTGTCGAGCAAGTACGCGCTGGTCATCTATGCCGCCAAGCGGGCCCGGCAGATCAACGACTACTACAACCAGCTCGGCGAAGGCATCCTCGAATACGTCGGCCCGCTGGTCGAGCCCGGGCTGCAGGAGAAGCCGCTGTCGATCGCCATGCGCGAGATCCACGCCGACCTGCTCGAGCACACCGAGGGCGAGTAGCGGGCCGCGCACGCCGTGGACAGCAAGCGGATCGTCGTCGGCGTTTCCGGCGGTATCGCGGCCTACAAGGCCTGCACTGTGGTCCGGCAGCTCACCGAGGCGGGCCATCGGGTCCGGGTGATTCCCACCGAGTCGGCCCTGCGGTTCGTTGGGGCCGCCACCTTCGAGGCGCTGTCCGGGTCGCCGGTGCGCACCGGGGTCTTCCAGGAGGTTCCCGAGGGGCCGCACGTGGGGATCGGCCAGCAGGCCGACCTGGTCGTCGTCGCACCGGCCAGCGCCGACCTGCTGGCCCGCGCCGCGGCCGGCCGCGCCGACGACCTGCTGTCGGCAACCCTGCTCACCGCTCGGTGCCCGGTGATGTTCGCACCGGCAATGCACACCGAGATGTGGACGCACCCGGCCACCGCCGACAACGTCGCCGCCTTGCGCCGCCGGGGCGCGGTGGTTCTGGAGCCGGCATCCGGGCGTCTGACCGGCGCGGACAGCGGCGCCGGCCGCCTGCCCGAGGCAGAGGAGATCACCACCCTCGCGCAGCTGCTGCTGGAACGCCCGGATGCCCTGCCCCACGATCTGGCGGGCCGCAAGGTGCTGGTGACGGCGGGGGGCACCCGCGAGGCGATCGACCCGGTGCGCTTCATCGGCAATCGCAGCTCCGGCAAGCAGGGCTACGCGGTGGCCCGGGTGGCCGCCCAGCGTGGCGCCGAGGTCACGCTGATCGCCGGGCATACCGTCGGGCTCATCGACCCGGCCGGCGTCGACGTGGTGCGGGTGAGTTCGGCGCAGCAACTCGGCGACGCGGTATCCGAGCATGCCCGGGAGGCGGACGTACTGGTGATGGCCGCGGCGGTCGCGGATTTCCGGCCGGCACAGGTGGCCACCGCAAAAATCAAGAAGCGTGCCGGTGAGCAGGCCGTGCCGCCGCCGATAGACCTGCTGCGCACCGGCGACGTGCTGGCCGCGGCGGTGCGGGCGCGCACGAACGGGCAGCTGCGGGCTATGCGCGCCATCGTCGGCTTCGCCGCGGAAACCGGCGACGCCGATGGAGACGTGTTGTTCCACGCCCGCGCGAAACTCGAACGCAAGGGCTGCGATCTGCTGGTCGTCAACGCGGTGGGCGAAGGCAGGGCATTCGAGGTGGATAGCAACGACGGCTGGCTGCTGGCGTCCGACGGCACCGAATCGGCGCTGCGCCACGGGTCGAAGACGCTGATGGCGAGCCGTATCGTTGATGCCATTGTCACAGTGCTTTCCCGGGACGGCGGGCGAAGCTGCGGCTAACGTGTACCGGGCAGCGCGACCGTAGACCCCCGGGTTTGTGTGGCGCCGGGATGGTCCGGTTTGCTAGGGGCAAGGCAATAATTCGACTGACTAACGGTCGGGCCGGGAACGTCAGGAAAGGACGGACAGGGTGAGCGAGCGAGGTCGGCTATTTACCAGCGAGTCGGTGACCGAGGGGCATCCGGACAAGATCTGTGACGCGATCAGCGACTCGGTGCTCGACGCGCTGCTTGCCGACGACCCGCGCTCCCGTGTCGCCGTCGAGACACTGGTGACCACCGGGCAGGTCCATGTCGTCGGGGAGGTGACGACGACGGCGAGGGAGGCGTTCGCCGGCATCACCAACATCGTGCGCAAACGCATCCTCGACATCGGCTACGACTCGTCCGACAAGGGCTTCGACGGCCAGACGTGCGGGGTGAACATCGGTATCGGCGCCCAGTCGCCCGATATCGCGCAAGGGGTCGACACCGCGCACGAGGCGCGCGTCGAGGGTGCCGCGGACCCGCTGGACTCCCAGGGCGCGGGCGACCAGGGCCTGATGTTCGGTTACGCGATCGACGACACCCCGGAACTGATGCCGCTGCCGATAGCCCTGGCCCACCGGTTGTCCCGGCGGCTGACCGAGGTGCGCAAGAACGGCACCCTGCCCTACCTGCGACCGGACGGCAAGACCCAGGTCACCATCGCCTACGAGGACAACGTTCCGGTGCGGCTGGACACCGTGGTCGTCTCCACCCAGCATGCCGACGGCATCGATCTGGTCAACACCCTGGACCCCGATATCCGCCGGCACGTCCTGGACACCGTGCTGACGGATCTGGCCCACGAAACGCTGGACTCCGCGTCGACGCGGGTGCTGGTCAATCCGACGGGAAAGTTCGTCCTGGGCGGTCCGATGGGTGACGCGGGGCTGACCGGTCGCAAGATCATCGTCGACACCTACGGCGGCTGGGCCCGCCACGGTGGCGGCGCGTTCTCCGGCAAGGATCCCTCCAAGGTGGACCGGTCGGCGGCGTACGCGATGCGCTGGGTGGCCAAGAACATCGTCGCGGCCGGCCTCGCGCAGCGGGTCGAGGTGCAGGTGGCCTACGCGATCGGCAAAGCCGCCCCGGTGGGGTTGTTCATCGAGACCTTCGGCACCGAGACGATCGACCCGGTGAAGATCGAGAAAGTCGTCCCCGAGGTGTTCGATCTGCGGCCCGGAGCGATCATCCGCGACTTGGATCTATTGCGGCCGATCTATGCGCAGACCGCGGCCTACGGTCATTTCGGACGTACGGACGTCGAGCTGCCCTGGGAGCGGCTGGACAAGGTCGACGACCTCAAGCGCGCGATCTGACCCCCAGCGCCGCGCGCAACGCCGCCAACCCCCGGTCCATCGCCGCGGTGGCGGCAGGCACCACGCCGGCGTAGCCAAGATAGCCGTGCACCATCGTCTCGGCGTTGTGCACCTCGACCGGGACACCGGCGGCGGTCAGCAGTTCCCCGTACCGGATGCCGTCGTCGCGCAGCGGGTCGTGCCCGGCGACGGCGATGTAGGCACCCGGCAGGGCGGACAGATCCGCCGCCCGGCCCGGCGCCATCCCGGCCGGCGGATCGGACATGTCGGTATCGCCGGCGTACCACCGGGAGAAGTCGGCGACGGCTTTGGCGTCCAGGATCTGCGCGTCGGTGTTCTCGGTGAACGACGGCAGGGTGGCATCCCACATCGTGGACGGATACCACAGCAGCTGGAAGGTGATCGGCGGCGCGCCTTCGTCACGGGCGCGCTGGGCGGTCACCGCCGCGATGGTGCCCCCCGCGGAGTCGCCGGCCACCGCGATGCGGCTGGGATCGGCGCCGATCTCTGATGCGTGACCGGCAACCCACCGCGTCGCCGCCCAGGCGTCCTCGATGGCGGCCGGGTAGGGGTGTTCGGGAGCCAACCGGTAGTCCACGGACACCACGATCACACCGGCTCCGGCGGCGTGCTGACGTGCCGTCCCGTCGTGGGTGTCCAGATCGCCCATCACGAACCCGCCGCCGTGGAAGAACAGCACCACCGGGGCTGGCATACCACGCCCGGAATCGTCCGGCGGCCAATATATCCGGATGCCGATCCGGCCGGCAGGCCCCTCGATCGTCCGGTCCTCGACCCGCATGTCCGGATGCAGTGCCCGGCGCGGCAGGTCGCGCAGGCGTTGCCGGGTGGCCTCGAGTCCGTCTTCGGTCGATAGCCGAAAGGGGACGGCATCCAGTACCTTCAGCAGGATGGGGTCGACACCCGGTTTCTCAGCGGCGGCGTTGTCCAAGTCGGGCATGGACGTACCCTACGCATCCCGGTTGATGGTTCGCGGCTGGGTGGCCGCCGGGTGGGCGGGGATCGCCTACGGCGTCTCCCTGACGGTGATCGCGCTGAGGTCGTCGCCGGGGAGCGAGCTGACCGGGAACTGGGTTCTGCAGCCGTTGTTCAAGGCGTCGATGGCGTTGCTGCTGACGCTGGCCGCACTGGCCCATCCGGTGGCACGGGAGCGCCGCTGGCTGGTGCCGGCGCTGCTGTTCTCGGCCGTCGGCGACTGGCTGCTGGCGATCCCGTGGTGGACGATGTCCTTCGTCCTGGGGCTGGGATCGTTCCTGCTGGCGCACATCTGTTTTCTGGCTGCGTTGTTACCCCATGCCGCGGTATCGCGGACGAGGGCGGGCGCTGCCGCGGTGATGGTGGCGGCCTCGGTTTCGATGCTGGTCTGGTTCTGGCCGCATCTGGACAGCGGCACCGAAAATCTGACCATTCCGGTCACCGTGTACATCACGGTGCTGTCGGCGATGGTGTGTACCGCGCTGTTGGCGCGACTTCCGACCATCTGGACCGCGGTGGGTGCGGTGTGCTTCGCGGTGTCGGATTCGATGATCGCGATCGGACGGTTCATCCTGGGTAGTGAGGCGCTGGCGGTGCCCGTCTGGTGGTCCTATGCGGCGGCCGAAATCCTGATCACGGCGGGGTTCTTCTTCGGCCGCAGCGACGTCGACGATGCTGCCGGTGGCGCTGCATCGCATCCGCAGTGACCGGAACCGCCTTTTGACTTCGAAGACATCCGACGGCGCATCCCGGGGTGTCACCCGGATCCCGGCCGAGGTGGAACCCATTGCGCGGGTGCTGCCGATGCTGTCGGTGCCGCACCTGGATCGTGGGTTCGACTACCTGGTGTCGCCCGAACAGTCCGACGATGCGCAGCCCGGCGTGCGGGTTCGGGTCCGCTTCCATGGCCGGCTGGTCGACGGCTTCGTGCTGGAGCGCCGCCACGACACCGATCACCGGGGCAAGCTGGGCTGGCTCGATCGAGTGGTGTCGGCCGAAGTCGTGCTGACTCCGGAGATCCGCCGGCTGGTCGAGGCAGTGGCGGCCCGCTACGCCGGCACTCGGCCGGATGTGCTGAGGCTGGCGATCCCCGCCCGGCACGCCGGAGTGGAGAAAGAGGCCGGTGTTGCTGCGGTTCCGGCGTCGGTGCGCCCGGTGGACCCGGCTGGCTGGGAGACCTACAGCCGTGGCGGCGGGTTCCTGGCCGCCCTGACCGAATCGCGTGCCGCCCGGGCGGTATGGCAGGCACTGCCCGGCGAACAGTGGGCCCACCGATTCGCCGAGGCCGCCGCGCACACCGTGTCCGCCGGCCGTTCGGTGTTGGCGATTGTTCCCGATCAGCGGGATCTGGATGCGTTGCGGGAGGCCATGGTTGCCCACATCGACGGCACCAGTGTGGTGGCGCTGTCCGCCGGGCTGGGCCCCGCAGCGCGGTATCGCAGATGGCTGGCCGCGCTGCGCGGCGGTGCGCGGGTGGTGATCGGCACCCGCAGTGCGGTGTTCGCCCCCGCGGTCGATCTGGGGTTGGTCCTGGTCTGGTCCGACGGCGACGACAGCCTGGCCGAGCCGCGGGCGCCCTATCCGCACGCGCGGGAGGTGGCGATGCTGCGCGCGCACCAGGCCCGGTGTGCGGCCCTGATCGGCGGCTACGCCCGCACGGCGGAAGCTCACGCGCTGGTGCGCAGCGGTTGGGCACACGACGTGGTGGCCCCCAGGCCGGTGGTGCGCTCGCGTGCGCCCCGTATCGCGGCGCTCGATGGCAGCGCCTATATCGACGAGCGTGACCCGGCGGCACGTACTGCGCGCCTGCCTTCGATCGCGTTGCGCACGGCACGGGTCGCGCTGCAAGCCGGCCTGCCGGTGCTGGTCCAGGTGCCGCGACGGGGGTACGTGCCGTCGCTGGCCTGCGGTGGCTGCCGGGCGATAGCCCGCTGCCGCCAGTGCACCGGGCCGCTGTCGCAGACCCAGCGGGATGGCGCCGCGGTGTGCCGGTGGTGCGGACGGATCGACACCGCGTCGCGGTGCGCGCGCTGCGGTTCGGCGGCGCTGCGGGCAGTCGTCGTCGGCGCCCGTCGCACGGCTGAGGAATTGGGCCGGGCGTTCCCCGGCACACCGGTGGTGACGTCGTCGGGCGACCTTGTCGTTTCCGAGGTGCCCGCCCGCGCCGCCCTGGTGGTCGCGACGCCCGGAGCCGAACCCCGCGCGCCGGGCGGATACGGGGCGGCGCTGCTGCTCGATACCTGGGCATTGCTCGGGCGGCAGGACCTGCGGGCAGCCGAGGAGGCGCTGTGGCGGTGGATGGCCGCAGCCGCGCTGGTGCGATCTCGGGGGGACGGGGGAGTGGTCAGTGTGGTTGCCGAATCTTCGCTCCCGACAGTGCAATCGTTGATCCGGTGGGATCCGGTCGGTCACGCCGAGGCCGAGCTTGCGGCCCGGACGGCAGTCGGCCTGCCACCGAGCGTGCACCTTGCTGCGCTCGACGGCACCCCGCGCGCTGTGAGCGCGCTGCTGGCCGAGGCACGGTTGGACGATCACGAGTTGCTCGACGCCGAGTTGCTCGGTCCGGTGGAGTTGCCGGTGGGTGCGCGGCGGCCGCCGGGAATACCCGGCGACGTCGCCGTCACCAGGATGCTGGTGCGTGTTCCGCGGGAGCAGGGCGCGGTCCTGGCGGCTTCCCTGCGGGGTGCGGTCGGGGTGCTCAGTGCCCGGCAGAGCGGTGATCCGGTGCGGGTCCAAATCGATCCGTTGAACATCGGCTGAGGGATCTGGCGGTTCGAAATTTTGAGCACCGGGAAACGACGGTCGGGCCGGATCACGGCCCCGGCCGGTGAATCCGGAGACGATTTGCGCCAACGGGTGGCCGGATTCACTAAGCTGATCGGGCAGTACACGGGCAATACACGATGACGAAAGTTGAGTTCGTACCGTGAGTGACGACGTCCGCGACGACGACCTGGCAGTGACGGATTCCCTCGGGGAATCCGACGCGACGGTCGACGTCCACGCCACTGACGAGACGCAGATGGCCATACCCGTCGTCAGGCCCCCGGTGGATGAGTATGCCGTTGACGAGACGCGGATGGCCATCCCTGTCGTCAGGCCTCCGGCGGATGTGCATGCCGTTGACGAGACGCGGATGGCCATCCCTGTCGTCAGGCCTCCGGCGGATGTGCATGCCGTTGACGAGACGCGGATGGCCCTGCCGGTTACGGATTTCCCGATCACCGACGTCCACACCGGTGACGCGCTTGAGGATCTCGCACCTGCCGATGCCGACTTCCTCGACGTCGCAGATGCCAGCGACATCACCGACATCACCGACGTCATCGCGGTTCCGGTCCCCGATGACACCCGGACCGGTGCGACCGAGGTCCTGGCGCCCGCGGGTCGTTCAGCCCGGCCAACGCTGAACCGGCCGGGTGCTTTCTGGCAGCGCCGAATCTACGTGGGACCGGTCTCACTGGTTCTGGCCGTTCTGCTAGTGGCCACCGGTTGTTCCGCGACGTGGCTGTATGCGCAGTATTATCGGCCCGACCAGCAGACGAGCCACGCCGTCCGGCGGGCGGCGATCGACGCGGCCACCGATGGCACAGTTGCGTTGCTGTCGTACTCGTCCGACACCCTGGAGCAGGACTTTGCTGCCGCCAGGTCGTACCTGTCCGGGGACTTCCTGTCCTACTACAAGCAGTTCACCCAGCAGATCGTGATGCCCTCGGCCACACAGAAGTCGCTGAAGACGAGCGCCCGGGTCGTGCGCGCCGCGGCGCAGGAGTTGTATCCGACGTCTGCGGTCGTGTTGCTGTTCGTCGATCAAAGTACGACGGACAACGACGATTCCACGCCTGCGATGGAGGCCCGCAGCGTCGTGGTGAATCTGGCTTTAATCGACGGGAAGTGGCTGATCACCAAGTTCACCCCCGTGTAGTGGGTTTGACGGCCACGCGGTGTGTCAGTTGGTGATCGAGTCTGCCAGCGTCCGTGCGCCGGTAATCGCCGCAAACTGCGCGAGCCCACCGAATCTGGTGCCGCCCAGCGTCAGTTCGATGGGGCTTTCGTTGTCCAGCAGGGTGATCGGCACCGTCGCGGTAAGCGGATGCGGTGGAACGAGCAGCCCGTCGAACGGCACATGAGCCACGACCGGGATCTTGACCGAGCCCAGGACGGGCAGGTCGAACTTCACCGGCAGCGGCATATCGACGAGCACTTCGCCGTTGAGCAACCCGTCGAGGATCAACGCGGGCGAATCCAGCACACCGCCGAGGATCATTGCCGGGTTGGTGGTGGCCACTCCGGTTCCGATGATCTTTGCGGCGGTGGCCAACCCGTCGAGCGCGCCGACCGGTGCGCCGGCCACAGCGAACAGCAGCGACACCGGTAGGCCGAAATTCGCGGAGACCTGCGGGGTACCACTCGGCGGCGGGAAGCTGATCTCGGTCGTCACGGTCGTCGATATATCGACATCGAACAGCGTGGTCAAGAAGCTGCCCAGGTTGGGTCATCTGCGCCGGAATGGAATGACCGATCATGAGGGTGCTCAGTCCGGTCATTTGCTGGCCCGGCAGGCTCAGGATCGGCAGCAGGTTGCGCACTGCCCCGAACAGCGTGACGTCGGCCAGATCGCCACTGCCCAAGCCGCCCAGGAAGAGGCCGAGGGCCGCGTCCGTTCCGTCGGTGACGGTGCCGTTGTAGTCGCCCGCGTTGATCGCCTCGACTACCTGTCCCCAGTCGGCGGGCAGGTCGGTCAGGGCACCCTGGAAGTCGACACTGAAGGCGAGAATCGATGAACTCGTCAGGCGCTGCGTGCCGGTCAGCCCGTCGAGGAAGATCTGCCCGTAGTAGGCGGGGTTGAAGGCGGACAGGCCGGCGACGGTGTTCTTGATGGTCAGCGGAATCCGTGGGATTTCCGAAGGCAGGTTTGCCAAAGCCACGCCGATGTCCGGACCTCCGAGGTTCGCATAGCCCTGCTGGTTGGCGATGACCTGCCGCAGGATCGGGAATGGGTCCGATGCGAAAGCCCGGTTCAGGGCTGCCACATTGGTTTCGGTGTTGACGAACAGTCGCCGCCAGGCCTGCCCGGGCGCATAGGGTGGCGGGGTGTCCGCGGCCGGCAGGGTCCGTTCCGCGTTGGCCAGCTCGGTACCGAGGTAGGAGGCCGCACTGTGACCCAACAGTCGCGTGAAATCGGCATAAAACAGTGCTGCCCGAGCATTGGTGGCTTGAAATTCTGAACCGTACGATTCGAACAGCCGCGACACCGCCGCCGATACTTCATCGGCCGCCGCGGCGGCGACGATGCTGGTCCGGGCTGCGTATGCGGCAGCGACCCGGCTCAGGGCCGACTCGATGCCCGCCAATTGCCCGGCGGCGGCACTGATTGCTTCGGGTGAAACTCCGACCGGCATCACTCCTCCCGTCTCGGGCCCGTCGCCCCACGCCCGTCGCCCGCCGCCTGCCTTCTCGACTCGCGGTCACTCCCTGTCGACCGGCCCGTCACCAGGATATTGCAAAACCGCCGGACCCGATCGATGCGGCGTGTCCCATGCGATGTCGTGAACGGTTCACCGCCATCGACAGGGAACTCCCGGTGGATTCCAGCCGTGACTGCCCCCTGGATTGTGACGTGCCGGAAACGGTTCATCGGCTCGCGCGCCTACAATGCGTGCAGCCCACAACCGCGAATCGCCCGCATGCACAGGAAAGGTGCCACGCCATGCCGACCAGTGACTCGACGACGGCGGACGAATCGCTGGATGCGATTACCGAGTCGCTACTGACTGCGTCCCGGCTGCTGGTGGCGATGTCGGCCCGGTCGATCGGGCACGTCGAAGACACGATGACCATCCCGCAATTCCGCACTCTGGTGATTCTGTCCAACCGGGGTCCGGTGAACCTGGCGACGCTGTCGAGTCTGGTGGGCGTGAAGCCATCGGCGACCGGCCGGATGGTCGACCGCCTGGTCGGCACCGGCATGATCGACCGCCGGCAGCATCCCAAATCGCGGCGGGAGCTGCTCGTCGCGTTGACCGACCAGGGTCGCAACCTGGTTCGCGAGGTGACCGGCTACCGGCGTGCCGAAATCGCCCGGGTCGTCGAGAAGATGCCGGAGGCCGAACGTCAGGGCCTGGTAGGTGCACTGCAGGCCTTCACCGCCGCCAGCAACGAACCCGACTTCCCGGTCGATGTCGACGAGGTGTAGGACGCTCCGGGTGCGTCCGGGATCCGGCCGGCCCGCGCCCTTTTTAGACTGAATCTGTGCGCATCGTCTTCGCCGGCACCCCGCAGCCCGCACTTCCCGCCCTGCGGCTGCTGGCCGAATCACCCGACCATTCGGTGATAGCGGTGTTGACCAGGCCTGACGCGGTATCGGGCAGACGTGGCAGGCCGATGCCGTCACCGGTGGCCTGCGAGGCGCTCGACCGCGGCATTCCCGTGTTGCGGCCGGCGCGCCCCAACGCCGAGGAGTTCGTCGCCGAACTAGCCGACTTGGCGCCCGAATGCTGTGCGGTGGTGGCCTACGGGGAGCTGCTCGGCGCGGGCCTGCTGGCCGTCCCCCCGCGCGGCTGGATCAACCTGCACTTCTCGCTGCTTCCGGCGTGGCGCGGTGCGGCACCGGTGCAGGCCGCGATTGCCGCTGGGGACACGGTCACCGGGGCGACTACGTTTCAGATCGAGCCGAGCCTGGACTCCGGGCCGGTTTACGGTGTGGCCACCGAGGCCATCCGCCCGGCCGACACTGCCGGTGATCTGCTCGACCGCCTTGCTGTTTCGGGCGCCGAACTGCTCTCGGCCACCCTGGACGGTATCGCCGCGAAATCGTTGACACCGCAGCCCCAGCCGGTCGAGGGCATCAGTCTGGCCCCGAAGATCACCGTGGCGCAGGCGCGGGTGAGCTGGGATCTGCCTGCGCACGCCGTTGAACGCAGGATCCGCGCGGTAACCCCTAATCCGGGGGCCTGGACGCTCATCGGTGACCTGCGTGTCAAGGTCGGGCCGGTGCGGATCGGTGGCCGGCAGGCGCCGGAGTCGTTGGGGCCGGGCAACATCCACGTCGATCGCAAGAACGTGTGGATCGGCACGGCCTCGGATCCGGTGTGCCTGGGTGAGATTCAGCCACCCGGTAAAAAGCCGATGACCGCCGCCGATTGGGCGCGGGGGGCCCGGCTCGATGCCGATGCCCGGGCGTCATGACGTCGTCCGCGGGCAAGCCGTACAGGAAACGGCCGGACCGCAAGCAGTCCCGGCCGGACCGCAAGCAGTCAGGGCCCAACGGCGGGCAGACCCGCCAGCGGCGAACGGGCCGGGCGCGCCGCAAGCCGCTGGACCCCGCGCGCCAGGCCGCCTTCGACGCGTTGCGGGCGGTGAGTGCCCGTGACGCCTACGCCAACCTGGTGCTGCCCGCCCTGCTGCGCGAACGCGGTATCGGCGGACGTGACGCGGCATTTGCCACCGAACTGACCTACGGCACCTGCCGGACCCGCGGGTTGCTCGACGCCGTCATCGGCGCGGCCGCCGGACGGGCGCCGGAGACCATCAGCCCGGTTCTGCTCGACCTGTTGCGCATGGGCGCCTACCAGCTGTTGCGAACCCGGGTGGACGCACACGCCGCGGTTTCCACCACCGTGGAACAGGCCGGTATCGAATTCGACTCGGCCAGAGCGGGATTCGTCAACGGCGTGCTGCGCACCATCGCCGGCCGGGATGAACGGTCCTGGGTGGCGGAACTCGCACCGGACAACGACCCGGTCGGCCGTACGGCGTTCGAACACGCACACCCGCGGTGGATCGCCCAGGCATTCGCCGATGCGCTGGGCACCGCCGCCGGAGAACTGGATGCGATGCTGGCCAGCGACGACGAGCGGCCCACGGTGCATTTGGCGGTCCGGCCCGGCGTGCTGTCCGTCGCCGAACTGGCCGAACGGGTCGGTGGCACGGTCGGTGAGTATTCGCCGTACGCGGTCTACCTGACCGGAGGCGGCGACCCGGGATCGCTGGACCCGGTTCGCGACGGGCAGGCGCTGGTGCAGGACGAGGGCAGCCAGCTGGTGGCCCGGGCGCTGACACTGGCGCCGGTCGAGGACGACGGCGGGCGCTGGCTCGACCTGTGCGCCGGGCCGGGCGGCAAGACGGCGCTGCTGGGTGCGCTCGCGGCGGAATCGGGTGCCCGGGTGACGGCCGTGGAGCCGACCCCGCACCGCGCCGACCTGGTGGTGGCCAACACCGGCGGGTTGCCGGTAGAGGTGCTGCGGGCCGACGGGCGCGACTCCGGTCTCGAGCCGGGCTTCGACCGGGTGCTGGTCGACGTGCCCTGCACGGGGCTGGGTGCGCTGCGCCGGCGGCCGGAAGCCCGCTGGCGGCGTCAGGCATCCGACGTCCCCGCCCTGGCCAGATTGCAGCGCGAATTGCTGGCCGCCGCCATCTCGTTGGCCCGCCCCGGGGGCGTGGTGCTGTATGCGACGTGTTCACCGCACCTGGCCGAGACGGTGGCGGTGGTCGCCGACGCACTGCGCCGCCATCCGGTGACGGCTTTGGACACCGGGCCGCTGTTCGCGCCGGTACCGCCGGATTCCTCCGGCGGATCGGCGGGCGGGCCGCATGTCCAGCTGTGGCCGCACCGGCACGGCACCGACGCGATGTTCGCAGTCGCGCTTCGCCGGCTCCCCGAACGTCAGTAAGGTGTCGCCCATGGGTTCTAGGGGTGGACCGCTGATCGCACCGTCGATCCTGGCGGCTGATTTCGCGCGGCTCGGCGAGGAAGCCGCCGCGGTGGACGGCGCCGACTGGCTGCACGTCGATGTGATGGACAACCATTTCGTGCCGAACCTGACCATCGGCCTGCCGGTGGTCGAGAGTCTGCTGGCGGTCACCGCCATACCGATGGATTGCCATCTGATGATCGAAGACCCGGACCGGTGGGCGCCCTCCTATGCCGAGGCCGGCGCCTACAACGTCACCTTCCATGCCGAGGCGACCGCCAATCCCATCGGGGTGGCCCGCGACATCCGGGCGGCCGGCGCCAAGGCCGGTATCAGCGTCAAGCCCGGCACCCCGCTGGAGCCGTATCTGGAAATCCTGCCGCACTTTGACACCCTGCTGGTGATGTCCGTCGAACCCGGATTCGGTGGGCAGAGTTTCATCCCCGAGGTGCTGACCAAGGTACGCACGGTGCGTCGGCTGGTCGATGCCGGAGAGCTGAGAATCGTGGTCGAGATAGACGGCGGCGTCAATGCGGACACCATCGAGCAGGCCGCCGAAGCCGGTGTCGACTGTTTCGTCGCCGGATCCGCGGTGTACGGCGCCGAGGATCCGGTTGCCGCGGTGGCGGCACTCCGGCGGCAGGCCGAATCCAGGTCGCCTCATCTGAGCCGCGTGAACCGCTGATGACCGGCGCGGAGCAGGTCAAGAACCTCGACGAGGCGATGCGCCTGGCGATTGAGGAGTCCTACCGGGTCAAGGGCACAACGTATCCCAATCCTCCGGTGGGAGCGGTCATCGTCAACCAGGAGGGCCGGGTCGTCGGTGCTGGCGCCACCCAGCCGGCCGGTGGCGACCACGCCGAGGTCATCGCATTGCGCCGGGCGGGCGGCGCGGCAGCCGGCGGTATCGCGGTGGTCACGATGGAGCCGTGCAACCACTACGGCAAGACACCGCCCTGTGTGAACGCGCTGATCGAAGCCAGGGTGGCTATCGTGGCCTACGGGGTCGCCGACCCGAACGGCATCGCCGGCGGCGGAGCCGGCCGGCTGAATGCGGCCGGAGTCCAGGTGCGCTCGGGTGTACTCGCGGACGCGGTCACCACCGGTCCGCTGCGGGAGTGGTTGTACAAGCAGCGCACCGGGCTTCCGCACGTAACCTGGAAGTACGCCACCAGCATCGACGGGCGCAGCGCGGCGGCGGACGGTTCCAGCCAGTGGATCTCCAGCGATGCCTCCCGAGCGAATCTGCACCGCCGGCGGGCGATCGCCGACGCGGTGATGGTCGGCACCGGAACGGTGCTCATCGACAATCCGGCCCTGACCGCCCGGAACGCGGACGGGTCACTCGCCCCGCAGCAGCCGTTGCGGGTGGTGGTCGGCCAGCGTGAGATACCCCCGGACGCAAAGGTGCTCAGCGCGGATTCCCGCACCACCGTGATCCGCAGCCGGGAGCCCGCCGAGGTCCTCAGGGCGCTCGCCGACCACACCGACGTCCTGTTGGAAGGCGGTCCGACCCTGGCCGGGGCTTTCCTGCGGGCCGGGGCGGTCAACCGGATCCTCGCCTACGTCGCCCCGATCCTGCTCGGGGGCCCGGTGACCGCCGTCGACGACATCGGGGTATTGAACATGGCGCAGGCGCTGCGCTGGCAGTTCGACAGTGTCGAGAAGGTCGGCCCGGATCTGCTGCTCAGCCTGGTCGCTCGGTAGCCGCCACCTGCGCCTGCGGCGTGATCCCGGGCGGCCCGGAGGCAGCCTGCTCCCCGGTGTCGGCGTGCTTGTGGCGGCCGCCGATCAACAGACCCAGCAGGGCCCCGAGAATACAGATGGCAACGGTCACCTTGAATATGTCGCTGTACATCAACGCGAAGGCATGCAGGTAGATCTGCCCCTGGGCGGCGACGCGCTCCAGCATGGTCGCATCGGGGGGGATGGCCGCGGTCAGGCCGGCGAGTATCTGGTTGAACCGGTACAGGCCCCAGGCGGTCAGTGCGGCGACTCCGATCAACATGCCGGTCATCCGGGCGACCACCACCGATGCGGATGCGATTCCGTGCTGAGCGGCGGGAACCACGCGCAGCACGGCCGCCGACAGCGGGCCGATCACCAGCCCCAGGCCCAGACCGGTGATCAGCAGATCGGAGTGCACAGCGGGCACGGTGAACAGCCCGAAGATATCGTGGCGCCGGCTCATCAGGTCGGTCCGCCAATAGGAGATGAGCCAGTACCCACCGGCGGCGACCAGCATTCCGACGAATGCCACCGCGCGGTCACCGACCCTGGTGGCGATCCAGCCGCCGAGCAGCGCACCCGTGGGCAGGCCGATCAGGAACCACAGCAGCAGGCCGGCCGCCTGCGTCTGGTTCATCATCAGCACGCCCTGACCGAACAGCTCCACGTTGACCAGGGTCACCATCAGTGCCGCGCCGGCGCAGACCGAGGAGCCCAGCGCCGCCAGGAAGGGGCGGAACCGCACCCCGGCCGGTTCGATGAGGCGGGTGCGGGCGAGCCGTTCCCAGGTGAAGAACCCCGCGGCGGCCACCACCGCCCCGATCACCAGCGGCAACCCGTAGCTCGGCAGCACGTGCTTTCCGTCGGGGCTCGGGTTGTACAGCCCGATGACGGCCAGGCCCAATGCCACGGCCAGCAGCAGGCCGCCGACGATGTCCACCCGCTCCGGATTTGCGCTGCTGTCGTGCGAGGGCAGGCTGAAGTGGATCATGACCATCGCGATCAGGGTCAGCGGGACGTTGATCCAGAACACGTCCCGCCAGTCGTGGAACAACCACACCACGAAGATGCCGTAGAGCGGACCCAGCACGCTGCCCAGTTCCTGCGCGGCGCCGATACCGCCGAGCACGCCGGCCCGGTTGCGCGTCGACCACAGATCGGCGCCCAGGGCCAGGGTGACCGGCAACAGGGCGCCGCTGGCGATGCCCTGAATGGTGCGGCCCGCGATCAGCACGTGGAAGGCCCGGTTCGGGTCCGGGTCGAGCAGCACGTAGTCACCGGCTTCCAGCGTCCAGGAGCCGATCTGGACCGACAGCGCGGTCACTATCGAACCGACGATGAACGTGGCCAGGCTGGCCTGCAGGACCAGCTTGCGCCCGAACCGGTCCGAAGCCCTGCCGAGCAGCGGCATCGCGGCGATGTAGCCCAGCAGGTACAGCGTGACGATCCAGGTGATCCGCTGCAGCTGGTTCACCGGGATGCCGACGCTGTTCATGATGTCGCGCATGATGGTGACCACGACATAGGTGTCCAACGCGCCGAGCAGCACCGCCAGGCTGCCTGCGCCTATCGCGATTCGACGTCCTGCCTGCATGGTCGTCAGTTCAGCGGGGGTTTGGTGACCTGGACCGGCTGGCCCCAGTTCGACAGTGTCATCTGCACGGAGTTGCCGGTGCCGCGTTCCAGCAGGGCCTGTGCCAGCTGATGGTCACCGGCCTCCTGGATCCACACGGTCGCCGGTACCGGTTCGGACGCGCTGAATGGCGGTGCGATCGCGTTGACCGCCTCGGGGCTGGCCTTTCCGCTGATCCGGATGGTGTCCTGCCCGTTGATGTTTTCTCGTCCCTCGGCCTTGGCGTCGGTGAAATTGGACAGCACGTTGGCCAGGCCCTTGTCCTGGCTGAGGATCTGGGAGACGTCGTAGACATCGGAGGCCTTGCCGAAATTGGACCACCGGTTCGGGGTGAGGGTGGCATACAAGGTTCCGTCGAGAACCACGAAGCCGGCCTCGAAGGCCGTTCCGGCCATGTTGAGCTTGACGTCGCCTTTGGCGGCGGTCGGGTCGGTGGTGAGGTCACCCTCGAGCGAGCTGATGGACAGGCCCGGGATCTCGCCGTTGACCGTGAGGACGATGTGCGCGCTCTTGACGGCGCGGGTGGTGTCGATGGACTGGGTTATCAATGCCTGCGCGTCCGGCAGGGGGCCGCCACTGTCCTTTTTGTGCGCGGAGCATCCCGCGACCAGGGTTGTCGCGGCGCATATCGCAATGAGGGCAGCGAAAAGACGACGAATGTTAGCCATACCCTGCATGGTAGAGGGTGTTGCGGGATTGGCCCGGTAGCCAGGCGGGTGCACACGGCGTGTGGTGTTCATTAACCTGGTGCGATGTTCACCGGGATCGTCGAAGAACTCGGCGTGGTAGACGGGCTGGAATCGCTGGCAGACGCCTCGCGGCTGACGATCCGCGGCCCGATCGTCACCGCCGACGCCGTCCGCGGCGATTCGATCGCGGTGAACGGGGTGTGCCTGACGGTTGTCGAAGTCCTGTCCGACGGCAGGTTCACCGCCGACGTGATGGCCGAGTCACTCGACCGATCCAACCTGGGGGCATTGCGGCCGGGATGCCGGGTGAACCTGGAGCGGGCGGCCGCGGTGAAGAGTCGGCTGGGCGGGCACATCGTGCAGGGGCACGTGGACGGCACCGGTCTGATCGTCGCCCGCGTGCCCTCGGAGCACTGGGAGGTGGTGCGCGTGGAGATGCCCGCCGCCGTCGCCCGCTACGTCGTGGAAAAGGGGTCGATCACCGTCGACGGGATTTCGCTGACGGTTTCGGGCCTGGGTGCGCACCCGCGCGACTGGTTCGAGGTGTCGCTTATCCCGACCACCCGTGAGTTGACCACATTGGGTTCGGCCCCGGTGGGCACCCCGGTGAACCTCGAGGTGGACGTGATCGCCAAGTACGTCGAGCGGTTGCTGCACGTGCCGCCCTCCGCGCATGGCCGATAACCGCGCTCCGGTGGTGGTTCATACTGAATACGGCACGGCGCTTCTCGTGGGCGCAGGCATTGACAGCAAGGTAGCAACGATGACGAGGCTGGATTCCGTCGAAACGGCGGTTGCCGACATTGCGGCGGGCAAGGCCGTGGTCGTCATCGACGACGAGGAACGCGAGAACGAGGGCGACCTGATCTTCGCTGCCGAGAAGGCGACCCCGGAACTGGTTGCCTTCATGGTTCGGTACACCTCGGGGTACCTCTGTGTGCCGTTGGACGGTGCGACCTGCGACCGGCTCGGTTTGCTGCCGATGTACGCGGTGAACCAGGACAAGCACGGCACCGCCTATACCGTCACCGTCGACGCGAAGGACGGGGTGGGAACCGGTATATCCGCTTCGGATCGGGCGACGACGATGCGGTTGCTGGCAGAGCCGGCGAGTGCGGCCGGGGACTTCACCCGGCCGGGGCACGTGGTTCCGCTACGGGCCAAGGACGGCGGGGTCCTGCGGCGCCCCGGTCACACCGAGGCGGCGGTCGACCTGGCTCGGATGGCGGGACTGCAACCGGCGGGTGCGATCTGCGAGATCGTCAGCCAAAAAGACGAGGGGTCGATGGCCCAGACGGACGAGCTGCGGGTCTTCGCCGACGAGCACGGGCTGGCCATGATCACCATCGCCGACCTCATCGAATGGCGGCGCAAGCATGAGAAGCACGTCGAGCGCATCGCCGAGGCCCGGATCCCGACCCGGCACGGCGAGTTCCGGGCGATCGGCTATTCCAGCATCTACGAGGACGTCGAACACGTCGCGCTGGTCCGCGGTGAGATCGCCGGTCCCGATGCCGACGGCGACGATGTGCTGGTCCGGGTGCACTCGGAATGCCTGACCGGTGATGTATTCGGGTCGCGACGTTGCGATTGCGGCCCGCAGTTGGATGCGGCGATGGCGATGGTCGCCCGGGAGGGGCGAGGTGTGGTGCTGTACATGCGCGGCCACGAAGGCCGCGGTATCGGGCTGATGCACAAGTTGCAGGCCTACCAGCTGCAGGATGCCGGCGACGACACCGTCGACGCGAACCTCAAGCTCGGGTTGCCCGCCGACGCCCGGGATTACGGGATCGGCGCGCAGATCCTGGTAGACCTCGGCGTTCGCTCGATGCGGCTGCTGACCAACAACCCCGCCAAGCGGGTCGGCCTGGACGGGTACGGGCTGCACATCCTTGAGCGGGTAGCGTTGCCGGTCCGGGCCAATGCGGAGAACATCCGCTATCTGATGACAAAACGCGACAAGATGGGCCATGACTTGGCGGGTCTCGACGATTTCCACGACTCCGCGCACTGGTCCGGTGAATTCGGCGGTGCGCTGTGATCTTTCGCGTTTGCCGCGATGTGATGGGGGTACCGCCCGCGTGCGGGGGAGAGTGGCGCCAATGACTCGCGCCGGCGACGATGCAGAGCGTAGCGATGAGAAGGAGTGGCGCCAATGACTCCAGCATCGGGAGCGCCCGACATCCCCGAGCTCGATGCGGCGGGTCTGCGGCTGGGGATCGTGGCCAGCACCTGGCACGACGAGATCTGCGATGCGCTGCTGGCCGGCGCCCGCCGGGTTGCCGCGGACGCCGGAGTGGGCAAACCGACGGTGGTGCGGGTTCTCGGAGCCATCGAAATTCCGGTGGTGGCCCAGGAGTTGGCCCGCAACCATGATGCGGTTGTGGCCTTGGGTGTGGTAATCCGTGGTGAGACACCACATTTCGATTATGTATGCGATGCAGTGACCCAGGGCCTGACCCGGGTTTCGCTGGATGCCGCCACTCCGGTTGCCAATGGGGTGCTGACCACCGACACCGAGCAGCAGGCGCTGGACCGGGCGGGGCTGCCGTCGTCCGCGGAGGACAAGGGTGCCCAGGCGACTGCCGCGGCGCTGATCTCCGCACTTACCCTGCGCGATCTGCGTGGCCGGTCATGATTGCCGAATCCGATTCCGACGAGTGGGATTTCGTCTGCCGTCCGCACTGGACGCCGATATTCGCCTATGTCGCGGCGGTTTTGATCATTTTGGCGCATGTCGGGGGCGGACTCGCGCTCAAGATCGGGTCCAGCGGCGTCGTGTTCCGGACTGCCGACCAGGTTGCGATCGCGCTGCTGGGTGTGGTTCTGGCGGGTGTTGTGCTGCTGTTGACCCGCTCGCGGCTGCGGGTGGGGCCGCGGGGTGTTTCGGTACGGAATACCGTGGGGGAAAGGCTCGTACCATGGGCCGACCTGGTCGGCGTGTCGTTTCCCGTCGGCAGCCGGTGGGCTCGAGTCGACCTGCCCGACGACGAGTACCTGCCGGTACTGGCCATCCAGGCCGTGGACAAGGATCTTGCCGTGGAGTCCATGGACGAACTCCGCGCGCTGGTTGCCCGGTACCGGCCCGATTTGGATGCCCGGTGAACACTCTCGGATCGGCTGGCGGGCGCCGCTGCGAGGACGGCTAGCGGCTAGCCTGGAAGATGTGCCAGACCCAGCCACCTACCGGCCCGCGCCCGGGTCGATCCCGGTCGAGCCCGGCGTGTACAGGTTCCGGGATGTGCATGACCGCGTCATCTACGTGGGCAAGGCCAAGAATCTGCGCACTCGGCTGACGTCGTACTTCGCCGACATTGCCGGCCTGCACCCGCGCACCCGGCAGCTGGTGACCACCGCGGCCAAGGTCGAGTGGACCGTGGTGAACACCGAAGTCGAGGCGCTGCAGCTGGAATACAACTGGATCAAGGAGTTCGACCCCCGTTTCAACGTCCGCTACCGCGACGACAAGTCGTATCCGGTGCTGGCCGTGACCGTCGGCGAGGAGTTCCCGAGGCTGATGGTCTACCGCGGGCCCAGGCGCAAGGGTGTGCGCTACTTCGGGCCGTACGCACACGCCTGGGCGATCCGCGAGACCGTGGATCTGCTTACCAGGGTGTTTCCCGCGCGAACCTGTTCGAACGGAGTTTTCAAGCGGCACAGCCAGATCGATCGTCCCTGCCTGCTCGGCTACATCGAGAAATGCTCAGCGCCGTGTGTCGGCCGGGTAACCGCCGAGCAGCACCGCCGGATCGTCGAGGATTTCTGCGACTTCCTGTCCGGCAGAACCGATCGGTACGCCCGCGAGTTGGAACGCCAGATGAGCACCGCAGCCGAGCAACTCGATTTCGAGCGGGCCGCGCGGCTGAGGGACGATCTGTCCTCCCTCAAGCGGGTGATGGAGAAGCAGGCGGTGGTGCTCGGCGACGGTACCGACGCCGACGTCATGGCGTTCGCCGACGATGATCTCGAGGCGGCGGTACAGGTATTCCACGTGCGCGGCGGACGGGTTCGCGGCCAGCGTGGGTGGATCGTCGAAAAATCAGGTAACCCCGACGATTCCGGTGCCCCGTTGTTGGTGGAGCAGTTCCTCACCCAGTTCTACGGGGACCAGGCCGAGTTGAGCCGCCAAACAGGCGCAGCGACAGACGAATCGGCCAACCCGGTGCCTCGCGAAGTGTTGGTTCCGGCGCTGCCGGCCAACCACGGTGAGCTCGCCGATTGGCTGTCCGGTCTGCGTGGCACCAAGGTAGCTCTGCGGGTGCCGCGGCGCGGCGACAAGCGCACTCTCGCCGATACGGTGGAACGCAACGCACAAGAAGCCCTGCAGCAGCACAAGCTCAAACGGGCGAGCGACTTCAACGCCAGATCCGCTGCCTTGCAGAACATCCAGGAATACCTCGGCCTTCCCGCCGCTCCGCTGCGGATCGAGTGCGTCGACATCAGCCACGTGCAGGGTACCGATGTCGTGGGCTCGCTCGTGGTGTTCGAGGACGGTTTACCGCGAAAGTCGGACTATCGGCACTTCGCGATCAAAGAAGCTGCCGGGCAAGGACACTCGGATGATGTCGCTTCCATCGCCGAAGTCACCCGCCGTCGTTTCCGCCACCGTCACAGTAGTGCCGGTGACGCGAATACGATGAACGCGGAAGGGAAATCGCGCAGGTTTGCCTACCCGCCGAACCTCTACGTCGTGGACGGCGGGGCGCCGCAGGTCAATGCCGCCAGTGCCGTGCTCGGAGAACTCGGCATCACCGATGTCGCCGTCATCGGCTTGGCCAAACGGCTGGAAGAGGTCTGGGTGCCCTCGGAACCGGATCCGATCATCATGCCGCGCAACAGCGAGGGACTGTACCTGCTGCAGCGGGTGCGCGACGAGGCTCACCGATTCGCCATCGCCTACCATCGCAGCAAACGATCCAAACGAATGACCGCCTCGGCACTGGACTCGGTGCCCGGATTGGGCGAGCATCGACGGAAGGCGCTGGTGACTCACTTCGGATCGATAGGCCGGCTCAAGGAGGCCACCATCGACCAGATCACCGCAGTTCCGGGTATCGGTGTCGCAACGGCCGCCGCCGTTCTCGAAGCCCTGCGCCCCGACTCGACGGGAGCCACTCGATGACGGACTCCGAGGATGCACCCGGCGGAATCGACGTGGTGCTGGTAACCGGATTGTCCGGTGCCGGCCGGGGTACCGCGGCCAAGGTTCTGGAGGATCTGGGCTGGTATGTCGCCGATAACCTGCCGCCCCAGTTGATCACCCGCATGGTGGATTTCGGTTTGGCGGCCGGGTCGCGGATCACCCAGCTGGCCGTCGTGATGGACGTGCGATCCCGTGGATTCACCGGCGACCTCGATGAGGTGCGCAATGAGCTGGCCACCCGCTACATCACACCGCGGGTGCTGTTCCTGGAGGCCTCCGATGACATGCTGGTGCGCCGTTACGAGAACAACCGCCGCAGCCACCCCCTGCAGGGCGAGCAAACCCTCGGCGAAGGGATAGCCGCCGAGCGCCGGATGCTGGCGCCGGTGCGCGCCACCGCAGACCTGATCATCGACACCTCCACGCTGTCGGTGCGCGAACTACGGGAGAGCATCGAGCTCGCGTTCGGTGGCAGCGCCGCCGCGACCACCAGCGTCACCGTCGAATCGTTCGGCTTCAAGTATGGCCTGCCGATGGACGCCGACATGGTGATGGACGTCCGATTCCTGCCCAACCCGCACTGGGTGGACGAATTGCGCGCGCTCACCGGCCTGCATGAGCCGGTAAGCGACTACGTGCTCGGTCAGCCCGGTGCGGCCGAATTCCTGGAGACCTATCACCGGCTGCTGTCGCTGGTGGTCGAGGGCTATCGACGCGAGGGCAAGCGCTACATGACGGTCGCGGTCGGCTGCACCGGGGGAAAACACCGCAGCGTGGCCATCGCCGAGGCGCTGATGCGGGTGCTGGCGGCGGATCCGCAACTGGTGGTGCGGACACTGCACCGGGATCTGGGCCGCGAATGACCCACAGCATTGTCGCGCTGGGTGGCGGGCACGGCCTGTACGCGACGCTGTCGGCGGCGCGCCGGCTCACTCCGTACGTCACCGCTATAGTGACCGTCGCCGATGACGGCGGCTCCTCGGGCCGGCTTCGCGGCGAGCTCGACGTGATACCGCCGGGGGATCTGCGAATGGCACTGGCGGCGTTGGCATCCGACAGCCCACACGGGAGGTTGTGGGCGACCATCCTGCAACACCGATTCGGCGGCAGCGGTGCACTGGCCGGGCATCCGATTGGGAATCTGCTGGTGGCCGGCCTCTCGGAGGTACTGGCCGATCCGATCGCGGCACTCGACGAGATCGGGCGCGTTCTCGGAGTCAACGGCCGGGTGCTGCCCATGTGCCCGATCGCCCTGCACATCGAAGCCGACGTGTCCGGCCTGGAGTCCGATCCGCGGATGGTCCGGCTGATCCGGGGGCAGGTGGCGATCGCCACCACGCCGGGAAAGGTGCGCCGCGTTCGGTTGCTGCCTGCCGACCCCCCGGCGACCCGCCAGGCCGTCGACGCCATCATGTCCGCCGATCTGGTGGTCCTGGGGCCCGGATCCTGGTTCACCAGCGTGATTCCGCATGTGCTGGTTCCCGGCCTGTTGCGGGCGCTGCGGGCGACCGCCGCGCGCAAGGCGCTGGTGCTCAACCTGGTGGCCGAACCCGGGGAAACCGCCGGTTTCTCGGTGGAACGTCACCTGCATGTGCTGGCCCAGCACGCTCCCGATTTCACCGTCGACGACATCGTCATCGACGCCGGACGGGTACCGAGCGACCGGGAGCGTGACCAACTCCGCCGCACCGCAACCCTGCTCCGGGCGCAGGTCCACTTCGCCGATGTGGCCAGACCTGGTACACCTTTACATGACCCGGGGAAGCTGGCGGCCGCCCTGGACAGCATTGGCGACACCGGGCCTACCGGGCCTTTGGTGGCGACCACCGAGGAGATGCCGATCGACGGTGGTCGCGGGAACCGACCAAGGGGTGACAGCACGTGGCGATGACGACCGAAGTCAAGGATGAGCTGAGCCGTCTGCCGGTCAAATCGGTCAGCGCGCGCCGCGCCGAGGTCACTTCGCTGCTCAGATTCGCCGGTGGGTTGCAGATCGTATCCGGCCGGGTGATCGTCGAGGCCGACCTCGAACTGAGCAACATTGCCCGCCGGCTGCGCAAGGACATCTTCGATCTGTACGGCTACACCGCCGTCGTGCATGTGCTGTCCGCCAGCGGTATGCGCAAAAGCACCCGGTACGTACTGCGGGTGGCCAATGACGGCGAAGCGCTGGCCCGCCAGACCGGGTTGCTGGACATGCGGGGCCGCCCGGTGCGCGGACTGCCCGCCCAGGTTGTCGGCGGCAGTGTTGCCGATGCCGAAGCCGCGTGGCGGGGTGCATTTCTGGCCCACGGAGTGCTGACCGAACCGGGCCGCTCCTCGGCCCTGGAAGTGAGCTGCCCCGGGCCGGAGGCAGCGCTGGCTCTCGTCGGCGCGGCCCGCCGGTTGGGGGTCGGCGCCAAGGCCCGCGAGGTGCGCGGCGCTGACCGGGTGGTGGTGCGCGACGGCGAGGCGATCGGTGTGCTGCTGACCCGAATGGGCGCCCAGAACACCCGGGTGGTGTGGGAGGAGCGCCGGCAGCGCCGCGAGGTCAGGGCGTCGGCCAATCGACTGGCGAATTTCGACGACGCCAATCTGCGCCGCTCCGCGCGGGCCGCGGTGGCCGCGGCCGCCCGGGTTGAGCGTGCGCTGGAAATCCTCGCTGACACCGTGCCCGATCATCTGGCCACGGCCGGCCGGCTTCGTGTCGAGCACCGTCAGGCGTCGCTGGAGGAACTCGGTCGGCTCGCCGATCCGCCGATGACCAAAGATGCGGTTGCCGGCCGTATTCGGCGGCTGCTGTCGATGGCCGATCGCAAGGCCAAGGCGGACGGCATTCCCGACACCGAGTCGGCGGTGACACCGGACCTGCTGGAGGATGCCTGACCCGATGCTCCGGCCAGAGTCGGGGCGGGCTGGGCTCGCGAAATCCGGTTCCGGGCACACTCACCCGGGTCCGCCGTGGCATTCGGCGCCGTGAGATTTCCCGATGCGCTGGCTTCTTTCGGCGACGGGACGCTACCGTCGTGGCATGAAACGGCTCTCGAGTGTCGACGCGGCGTTCTGGTCAGCGGAAACACCAGGCTGGCACATGCATGTGGGTGCGTTGGCGATCTGCGATCCTCGGAAGGCCCCCGACTACAGCTTTCAGCTGCTTCGGCAGCTGCTCATCGACCGGCTTCCGGAGATCCCGCAGTTGCGCTGGCGGGTCACCGGAGCCCCGCTCGGCCTGGACCGGCCGTGGTTCGTCGAAGACGAAGAACTCGACATCGACTTCCACGTCCGTCGCATCGGTGTTCCGGCACCCGGTGGGCGCCACGAACTCGAGGAACTCGTCGGACGCCTGATGTCCTACAAGCTGGACCGCTCCCGGCCGCTGTGGGAGCTGTGGGTGATCGAGGGTGTCGAGGGTGGCCGTATCGCGACACTGACCAAGATGCATCATGCGATCGTCGACGGTGTTTCGGGGGCCGGGCTAGGCGAGATCCTGCTGGACATCACCCCGGAGCCGCGGCAAGCGCAGAAGGAGACCGTCGGATTCGTCGGATTCACCATCCCGGGTGTGGAACAACGCGCGATCAGCGCCCTGGTGAACGTCGGGATCAAGACGCCGTTCCGCATCGCCCGGTTGCTGGAACAGACCGTCCGGCAGCAGGTGGCGGTGCTGGGCGTCGCCAACAAGCCGCCGAGCTACTTCGACGCCCCCATGACCCGATTCAACGCCTCGGTATCGCCGCACCGGCGGATCACCGGCTCCCGTGTCGAACTCGACCGGGTCAAAGCCGTCAAGGATGCCTTCGGTGTCAAGCTCAACGACGTCGTGCTCGCGCTGGTGGCCGGCGCGGCTCGCGCCTACCTCCTCGAACGCGACGAGTTGCCCTACAAGCCGCTGATCGCCCAGATCCCGGTGTCCACCCGCACCGATGAGACCAAGGAGGACATCGGCAATCAGATCAGTTCGATGACGGCTTCGCTGGCCACCGATGTGGACGATCCGGCCGAACGGCTCAAGGCGATCCACGAAAGCACCCAAAGCGCCAAGGAGATGGCCAAAGCGCTGTCGGCGCACCAGATCATGGGCCTGACCGAGACCACCCCGCCGGGCCTTCTTCAGCTGGCGGCCCGCGCCTACACCGCTACCGGTCTCTCACACAACCTGGCGCCGATAAACCTGGTGGTCTCCAACGTTCCGGGGCCGTCCTTTCCGCTGTATATGGCCGGCGCCCAATTGGATTCGCTGGTACCGCTGGGCCCACCGGTGATGGACGTCGCGCTCAACATCACCTGCTTTTCCTACCGGGATTCCCTTGACTTCGGCTTCGTCACCACACCCGAAGTGGCCAACGACATCGACGATATGGCCGATGCCATCGAGCCGGCACTGGCCGAGCTCGAACGTGCCGCGGGTTTGTGACTCAGCGGCCACCGCGCTTCGTGTGGACCCAGGACAGGAATCGGGTGACCGCCTCGGCCGATCGGTTGGCCCGCGGCGACCCGAAGATGTCGAATGCGTGCTGCGCGTTGGGTAGTTCGGCATAGGCGACCGGGGCTTCGGATACCGAACGCAGCGCGGCGACGACTTCGCGGGCCTCGCCGACGGGGATCAGCGAGTCGTTGGTTCCGTGCAGGACGAAGAACGGCGGTGCGTCGACCCGCACGTGAGTGATCGGCGAGGCTTGGACGTAGACGTCGCGGTGCGTGCTGAGCTTCTTCTTGACGACCAGCCGGGCGAGAACCTTGAGGAACTCCGGTCGTCCGGGCTCGTCGATGGAGAACCAGTCGTAGCGGCCGTAGAACGGCACCGCGGCCACCACTGAGGTGTCGCCCTCCTCGAAACCCGGCTGGAATCGGGGGTCATTCTGCGTCAGGGCTGCCAGGGACGACAGATGGCCGCCGGCCGAACCGCCGCTTATCGCAACGAAATCCGGGTCGCCACCGTAGCCGGCGATATTCTCCTTGACCCACACCAACGCGCGCTTGACGTCGACGATGTGATCGGGCCAGGTGTGCCAGGGCGAGACCCGGTAGTTCATCGAGACACATATCCAGCCGCGTTCAACCAGATGTTCCATCAACGGATACGCCTGGGGGCGACGCCATCCGATGACCCACCCGCCGCCGGGCACCTGCAGCAGCACTGGAGCCTTGCCGTCCCGGGGCAGGTCGGGGTGGCGCCAGATGTCGGCGAGGTTGGAACGCCCGTGCGGGCCGTAGCGCACGACGTTCTCTTTGGCGACGTAGCGCCGCCGGGACGTGGCGGTGCGCAGCAGCGTGCCGCGCCAGGCCGGCTGTGTCGGGGCTATCGGACGGGTGCGCGAGTCGTCGGCGTCGTCCGGTCCCAGTGCTTCGGCCAGGGCGGTCTGGAGTATCGGGCCGGGAGTCTTGACACTGCGGTAGGCGATCGTGCCCAGCACCGCCCAGGATGCGGCCGTGATCGCCAGCGCCAGTCGGCCTTTCGGTCCGCTGAACGCGCCGCGGCGGCCGCGGCGCACTGCGTCGATCGCGGAAACGCCCGCATACAGTGCGGGCAGCTCGGAGGTCGGCCAACCCGGCCAGAACTCGAACACAGATGCCCATGGATTTCGGGAGATCGGGCGTAAACCGTTGGCGGCGTTGACGAATTCCACGATCGCTCGGGTTAGTGGACGGGGCCGGCGCAGTTGTTGCCGCAGGGGGCGGATGCTCATGAGCGGCTCGGGCCCGGAGTGTCTGCGAAAGATGTCATTGCTCAACCCAGGATCGGGAATCGACGTGCCGCGGCGAGCTTGTTGAGGCCCTCTTGCATCGCCGATCGCACGCGCCGGTCGACGTCGTCGATGTCGGGCTCGTCACCGAATTCCCTGGCGATATCGATAGGTTCCAGCACCTGTGTCACGATTTTGCTGGGCAGCGGCAGATTCGGCGGGATCGCGGTGGCCAGGCCGAACGGAAACCCGAAAGACAGCGGCAGGATCTCGCTGCGCAGCAAACGCTTGAGGCCGAGTTGCCGGGCGAGCCAGGTGCCGCGGCTCAGGTACAGCTGGGTTTCCTGGCCCCCGATGGACACCATGGGCACGATCGGCACTCCGGCCTCGATGGCGGTGCGCACGTAGCCCTTGCGGCCGTTGAAGTCGATCAGGTGTTCTGCCGCCGTCGGCCGGTAGGCGTCGTAGTCGCCGCCGGGGAAGACCACGACCACGCCGCCGGAGCGCAGTGCCGCGGCCGCGTTGTCCCGGTTGGCCCGGATGTAGCCGACTTTCCGGAAGAGATCCCCGGTCGGGCCCATGAAGAGTATGTCGTGACTCAGTGTCAGCACCGGGCGTTGGAAGCCGAACTGCTCATAGAAGTCGACACTGAAGATGGGGACGTCCATCGGGAACTGGCCGCCCGAGTGGTTGGCGACGACCAGCGCGCCGCCGGGCGGGAACGCATCGAGTCCGTGCACTTCGCTGCGGAAGTACGTCTTGAGCAGTGGGCGCAGGATCGCGATCATGCGCTGGGCTGCGACGGCATCGAATTTTTCGATGTCGTTTTCGTCGATGTCGTTTTCGCTCACGTGAGCTCCTTCGCCGACGGGTGCTTGGCGTGTCGATCGTATCGACCGTTGCCGGGCGTCGGCCCCCCGCTACCGGGCGCGGCCGCCCCTCGCCGCCCTTGCTCTTCGTCGAGTGTGAAACCACTGCGAAGAATCGGCGGTTTTTCCGCAGTAGTTACACGCTCGGCGGCGGGGCGAGTCGGTCAGCGGCCTGCGGGGCCGGGCTGAACGGGCTGACCTGGTGCGGGTCCGCCGGATGGAGCTGGGCTGGTGGGAACGCCCTTGCCGGTCCCGGACATGTCGATGATCGGAGCGGTAGCAGGCAACGCTCCCAGATCCACTAGCGGAGTGCCCGCGGGTATTACCGGTGCGACCGGTATTGGTGCCCCGACGGGCAGGGGTGCGCCGATGGGCAGGGGAGCCCCGATCGGCAGGGGTGCGCCGACGGGCACCGGAGCTCCGATCGGTAGGGGTGCGCCGACGGGCACCGGAGCTCCGATCGGCAGGGGTGCGCCGACGGGCACCGGAGCTCCGATCGGTAGGGGTGCGCCGATCAGCGGTACCCCGGCCGGCACCGCGGCGCCGCCCGGCCCTGGAACCACCACCGGAACACCCGCCATGTCGGTTATCGCAGCGCTGGCCGGTGCGCACCCGGCGGCAGCACCCCCGGCCGATGGGACAGCTTCCCCTGCCTGTCCCTCGATGCACGCGGACCCGCCCGTCTTCAGCGGGATGGCCGTCGCGATCGGGCTAAGCGATATCGCGGCTCCGCACAACCCTGCGCTGACGGCAACTACTTTGATGGTGACGCGATCAAAGATTGTCATCAACGTCAACTCCTTGTACTCATGTCTTCGCAATCTGGTGGCTCGCTGCAGGACCGAAGTCATGCTCGAACGACGGGCCCAATTGTTGCCGCTGGGCGGGTACCGCCCGCTGCGGCGCACCGTGCCGTTTCCAAACGGTGACTTTGACGGCATCGGGCACTTGTTGACAGCGATACGACGCGGAGATGACCCGTGGCGGCCCGTGGGATCCCGGTGTCCGAACCGTCTAGGCTTACTGCGGGCACACAAGGGCGTGCCGGGGTGACGACAAGGAGAGATACGTGACGGTCCGTATTGGCATCAACGGATTCGGCAGGATCGGACGTAACTTCTACCGGGCCATTCTGGCGCAACGGGAGCAGGGTAAAGCCGACGTCGAGGTGGTCGCCGTCAACGACATCACCGACAACCAGACACTCGCCCATCTGCTGAAGTTCGATTCGATCCTGGGCCGGTTGCCCTACGACGTCACCCTCGACGGCGAGGACACCATCGTCGTAGGCCCGGCGAGGATCAAGGCGTTGGCGGTGCGCGAGGGCCCGGCAGCCCTGCCGTGGGGCGATCTCGGCGTGGACGTCGTGGTGGAGTCCACCGGATTGTTCACCAACGCGGCGAAGGCCCGGGGGCACCTGGATGCCGGCGCGAAGAAGGTGATCGTCTCCGCTCCGGCCACCGACGAGGACATCACCATCGTTCTGGGTGTCAACGATGACAAGTACGACGGCAGCCAGGACATCATCTCCAACGCCTCCTGCACCACCAACTGCCTGGCGCCGATCGCCAAGGTGCTCAACGACGAGTTCGGCATCGTCAAAGGCCTGATGACTACGATTCACGCCTACACTCAGGACCAGAATCTGCAGGATGCCCCGCACAAGGATCTGCGACGCGCCCGGGCGGCCGCACTGAACATCGTGCCCACCTCGACCGGGGCGGCCAAGGCCATCGCGCTGGTCCTGCCCGAGCTGAAGGGCAAGCTCGACGGGTATGCCCTGCGGGTGCCGATCCCGACCGGATCGACCACCGACCTCACCGTGGAGCTGGCGAAGCCGGGCACCGCCGCAGAGATCAATGCCGCGATGAAGGCCGCCGCCGACGGCCCGATGAAGGGCATCCTGAAGTACTACGACGCTCCGATCGTCTCCAGCGACATCGTCACCGATCCGCATAGCTCGATCTTCGATTCCGGTCTGACCAAGGTCATCGACAACCAGGCCAAGGTGGTGTCCTGGTACGACAACGAATGGGGCTACTCCAACCGCCTCATCGATCTCGTCGCTCTCGTGGGCAAGTCACTCTGACCGTGGCGGTCCCGACGCTGGAAGACCTTCTTGCCGCAGGGGTTTCCGGGCGCGGAGTGCTGGTGCGTTCGGACCTCAACGTCCCACTCGACGATAAGGGCAGTATCACCGACCCGGGCCGGATCACCGCATCGGTCCCCACCTTGACCGCATTGCTCGACGCCGGGGCCCGGGTGATCGTGGCCGCACATCTGGGCCGGCCGAAGGGCGGTCCGGACCCGAAATGTTCGCTGGCGCCGGTGGCCGCCGCGCTTGGCGAGCAGCTTGGCCGGCACGTGCAGCTCGCCGGTGACGTCGTGGGTGCCGACGCGCTCGCTCGGGCCGAGGGGCTCACCGACGGCGACATCCTGCTCCTGGAGAACATTCGCTTCGACAAGCGCGAGACCAGCAAGGACGATGCCGAACGTCTGGCTCTGGCCCGGCAACTTGCCGAATTGGTGAGTCCGGGAGGGGCTTTCGTATCCGATGGGTTCGGTGTGGTGCATCGCAAGCAGGCCTCGGTCTACGACGTCGCCGCGCTGCTTCCGCACTACGCGGGCACACTGGTCTCGGGCGAGATCGCGGTGCTCGAACAGCTGACCCGTTCGACGCAACCTCCGGCCGCCGTCGTCCTCGGCGGATCGAAGGTCTCGGACAAGCTCGGCGTGATCCAGAGATTGGCGACCAAGGCCGACAGCATCGTCATCGGCGGCGGCATGTGTTTCACATTTCTTGCGGCACAAGGGTATCCGGTGGGCAAGTCGCTTCTCGAAGAAGACATGGTGCAAACCTGCCGCGACCTGCTCGACACCTATCACGACGTGTTGCGGTTGCCGGTGGACATCGTCGCGACGGAGAAGTTCGCCGCCGACTCTCCGCCGCGCACGGTGGCCGTAGAAAAGATCCCGGATGACGTGATGGGCCTGGATATCGGGCCGGGCTCGGTCAAGAGGTTCGCTGCCCTGCTGGGCAACGCCCGGACCGTTTTCTGGAACGGCCCGATGGGGGTGTTCGAGTTTCCGGCCTATGCCGAAGGCACCCGAGGTGTTGCCGAGGCGATCGTCGGGGCGACGGCCAAAGGCGCGTTCAGCGTGGTCGGCGGGGGTGATTCGGCCGCCGCGGTCCGTGCGCTGAACATTCCGGAAAATGCCTTCTCGCATATCTCCACCGGCGGTGGCGCATCGCTGGAATACCTTGAAGGAAAATCGCTTCCGGGCATCGAAGTGCTCGGCGAGCCCCAACCCGCTCAAGACTGAGGAGCGCAGACTCATGAGCCGCAAGCCGCTGATCGCCGGCAACTGGAAGATGAACCTCAACCATTTCGAGGCTATCGCGCTGGTGCAGACGATCGCATTCGCCTTGCCCGACAAGTACTTCGACAGGGTGGACGTGACGGTGATTCCACCGTTCACCGATCTGCGCAGTGTGCAGACCCTCGTCGACGGCGACAAGCTGCGACTGACCTACGGGGCGCAGGATGTCTCACAGCATGACTCCGGCGCCTACACCGGTGAGATCAGCGGGTCCTTCCTGGCAAAGCTGGGCTGCACCTTCGCCGTCGTCGGGCACTCCGAGCGCCGGACATACCACAATGAGGACGACGCCCTGGTGGCCGCGAAGGCCGCGGCCGCGCTCAAGCACGATCTGACGCCGATCGTCTGTATCGGCGAGCACCTGGAAGTCCGTGAGGCCGGAAATCATGTGGCGCACAACGTCGAGCGACTCCGTGGTTCGCTGGCGGGGCTCTCGGCCGAGCAGATCTCCAAAGTGGTGATCGCCTACGAGCCGGTTTGGGCGATCGGCACCGGTCGGGTTGCCAGCGCTGCCGATGCCCAGGAGGTGTGTGCGGCGATTCGCGAAGAGCTGGGTTCACTGGCGTCCGCTCCGATCGCCGAGACGGTGCGGGTGCTCTACGGCGGTTCGGTGAACGCCAAGAACGCCCGCGATCTCATCGCTTCGGACGACATCGACGGCGGTCTGGTGGGAGGGGCGTCGCTGGACGGGGAGCAGTTCGCGATGCTGGCCGCGATCGCCGCGGGCGGGCCGCTGCCCTGACCCGATGCGCTAACCGGACGCCAACCCCGGAGGCGAGAGCCGCCTGGCGCCGGCTCGGCGATGTGTCACTGGTATTTGATCATCAACGCCACGCCGATGATCGACACCAGCCAGATCCCGGTGATGAACAGGGTCAATCGGTCGAGGTTCTTCTCCACCACCGTCGACCCCGACAGACTCGACTGAACACCGCCGCCGAACAGCGTAGACAGACCACCACCCTTGGCGCGGTGCAGCAGCACCAGCAACACCACCAGCAGGCTGGTGATCACCAGGGTGATCTGCAGTGCCAATTCCATGATGGGCAGCTTACCGAACAGTCGATGGTCCGCCGCTCACCGCCCGGCGCCCCGCCCGCAGCCCAGAGCCCAGGGGCCCGAGCCGACCTCGGTCTTCCCGCCGGGTGCGACAGCACGTTAACGCTGGGCGTCGATCGTGGCTGAGGGGTAACGCTCGGCGTCGGGGGGCAGGGGGGCAGGGGGCGGGGCGTCCGTCTTCCCGCCGGGTGCGACAGCACGTTAACGCTCGGCGACGAGCGTGGCTGTGGGGTAACGCTCGGCGGCGGGGGGCGTCGAGCGTGGCTGTGGGGTAACGCTCGGCGTCGAGGGGGCAGGGGGCAATCCCTAGCCCGGCGCGGCATCGAATATGTCATCGAGCACCGTTCCCGGCGCGGCTGTGGGATCGACGAACCATTCGTAACGGAAGAACAGGCCGACGACCTGTGGCGGCATCTTGCGCAGCAGGCCGAAAAGTCGCGCGCCCAGGCCGTTGCCGATCTGCGAACGGTGGGCACCCAGAGCATCGCGCTTCTGCCGGGCGAACCGGTGGACATCGACGCGGTGGGTGATGGTGGCGCGGGGCGCATACGCTCGGGAAACCACTGCGGGTTCGTAGGGTGCGGGGAGTCGCAACAGGGCGCAAAGCCGGCAGATTCGACGGAGCACTTCGCGGGGCATCGTCACTTCGAGTACCCGCGGGGTTCCGGCCAACTCGGCGGCCAGCCGCCCGACGCGATGTACCTGAACATGGTCGCGGTGACCGTACCCGCCGTTGGCTTGGTAGCTGATCAGCAGCGGCGCCCGCTCGGAGCCAAGAATCCCGGCCAGCCGGTGTGCGGCCTCGGCGACGTCAGCGCGGGCGAACCGGACCCGGCCGGGCGGGTCCGGGAAAAATACCGGGCCGTAGCCGCTGTCGGCGTAGCCCAGGAACTCGACCCGATGCACCCCGAGAATGTGTGCGCTCAAACGCAATTCGTCGATTCTGGTGCTGTCCGGCGCGCTGTCCATTCGCCCGTCGGTCGCCGTGACCACCACCACCCGGTGACCGGCAGCGGCCGCCTTGGCCAAGGTGCCGCCGGTGAGGATGACCTCGTCGTCGGGATGGGCATGGAACGCGACGACGGTGGCCATGGATGCAGTATGACGGCCGGGTGGCACCCGCGGGGCGTGGCCCCGCGCGGTCACGGCCAGTGCCGCGGCGCCTAGTGAACGCCGCGGTTGCGCAGCTTGTCGAATACGCCGCGGACCACGTGATCGGTGACGTTGATCGGCGCCATCATGGTTTCGCCCCAGCTCACCAGGTGGTCCAGGCGCGCCAGGATGGCTTCCACCGGTTCGAGAACCGTCACCAGCCGTTTGGCGAGGTCATCGAGGCTGGACAGGGTGCCATCAAGATGGTCCAGGCCGCCCTCCAGCCGCGCGACGGTGCTGTTGAGCGTCGACAGCGAGCTATTGAGCTCGGTCAAGGAGGAACCCAGGCCGTCGAGGACGTCTTCGACCTGCTCCACCGTCTTGTCCGCGTTCAGTGCGGCTTGGGTGAGCGTCTTCATTCGTTGCCGAGCCGGGGTCGGGCGGCCACCGCTTCTGTCTGCCATGATCGCCATTATTGCCCCCTTCGGCGTCGGGCGATACCGCCTTGGTGAAGCGGGTTGGTATCGCCAGGCGCCCAGCCCCATTGCCCACCGCCGATCGCTGACCGCCGACAGCTGACAGCCGACCGCTACAGCTTGGCCGCGGCGGTCTCGTCCAGCAGCCACAACGTCCTGTCGAGTCCGACCGCTCCGGCGGCCGGCACCGAAACCGGGTCGGCGCCGCCGACCGCCGCGGCCACCGCGTCGGCCTTGCCGGCTCCCGACACCATCAGCCAAACTTCGCGCGAGCGTTGGATTGCCGGTAGCGTCAAGGTGATTCGGCGCGGCGGGGGTTTGGGGGAGTCGTCGAGCGCTACCACCATGCGGCGGGTTTCGCGCACTGCCGGGGTGCCCGGAAACAACGAGTTGACGTGCCCCTCGGGCCCCATGCCCAGCAGGTGGACGTCGAAGTTCGGCGCTGGGTCGCCGGGTTCGGCACAGGAGGCCAGGGTCCGCTCGTAGGCGCTCGCGGCGGCCTCGATATCGTCGCCGAACTCACCGCCGGCAGCGGCCATCGGGTGCACCTGGCCGGCGGGTATGTCGATGTGGTCGAGCAATGCTGCGTGCGCCTGCTTCTCGTTTCGCTCGTCGTCGCCGGCGGCGACGTAGCGGTCGTCTCCCCAGAACAGGTGCACCTTGGACCAATCGACGTGCCCGGCCGACGCCGGGCCGGCCAGGTAGCGCAGCAGCCCTATCCCATTGCCGCCACCGGTCAGCACGATCAGCGCCCGCCCCCGCGAAGCGACCGCGGACCCTATCGTCGAGATCAGCCGCCGGCCCGCCGCCTCGACCAGGGCGGCGCCGTCGGCAAACGTCTCGATTTCAGCGGTCACCCGTACTGGACCTTCTCGATGCCTGCCAGCGCGGTCGGGTAGATCTCGTCGGCATCGAGCCGGCGCAGGTCTTCGGCCAGGCATTCCCCGGTTACCCGGCGAGGCAACGGAACCAGCGCGTCGGGTTTGGCCGTGCGGGAAAGCGTCGCCGTGGTGCCGTCCTGGGGCCGGCTGAGCTCGATGGTTTCGCTCTTGCGCACCAGTCGCACCCGGAGTTCGCCGACCTCGCGGCGTACCGGTCCGTCGATGCGGCTGGCCAGCCAGCCCGCCAGAATGTCGAGCGCGGGCTCGGTGGGCAACCCCGAAACCAGCGCCGACTCGATCGGCTCGTGCGGCGGCAGGTCGACCGCCGACGCCAGCAGTGCCCGCCAGTAGGTGATGCGGCTCCAGGCCAGGTCGGAGTCGCCCGGGGTGTATCCGGCAAGCCGGCTCTTGATGGCCGACAGCGGATCGGCGGCGTTGGTGGCATCGGTGAGGCGGCGAATGGCCAGCTTGCCCAACGGATCCTGGGCAGGTGCCGCGGGAGCGACATCGGGCCACCACACCACCGCCGGGATGTCGGGGAGCAGGAACGGCACCACCACACTGTTGGCGTGTGCCGCCAGCGGCCCGGACAGCCGCAGGATCACCACCTCGCCGGCCCCGGCGTCACCGCCCACCCGTAACTCGGCATCCAGCCGCGGCTTCTCGACGGATCGGTCGGCGGTGATCGTCACGATGACGCGGCTGGGATGTTCGTGACTGGCGTCGTTGGCGGCCTGGACGGAATCCTCCAGCACGGCTTCGCTGTCGGGTGCGATGATCAGGGTCAGCACCCGGCCCATGGTGATGACACCGGCCTCTTCGCGCAGGGCGCCGAGTTTCTTGTTCACCGCGGTGGTGGTGGTGTCGGGTAGTTCGACGATCATCTGCGCCCCTGTTCTTCAGCGCCGGTGGTATTGCACGTCATGGCCGCCGCCATTGCCGGCCGGTGCGGCGCAGCATCTCGAACGCCGAATCCGGGCCCCAGGTGCCCGCCTCGTACGGGTCCGGCTTTCCGTGCGCGGCCCAGTGTTCCAGGGCGGGATCGAGTATTTTCCAGGCCAATTCGACCTCTTCGTCGACCGGGAACAGTGAGGGTTCGCCGAGTAGCACGTCGAGGATCAGCCGTTCGTAGGCTTCCGGCGATTCCTCGGCGAATGCCGAGGTGTAGGAGAAGTCCATGTTGACGTCGCGGACCTCCATCGCCGACCCCGGCACCTTGGAGCCGAACCGCAGGGTGATGCCCTCGTCGGGTTGCACCCGGATCACCACCGCGTTGGCGCCCAGTTCGTCGGTCATGGTGGCGTCGAATGGCAGATGCGGCGCCCGCTTGAACACCAAGGCGATCTCGGTGACCCGGCGGCCCAGTCGTTTGCCGGTCCGCAGGTAGAACGGGACGCCCGCCCAGCGGCGGGTGTCGACCTCGACGGTGATGGCGGCAAAGGTCTCGGTGACCGAATCCGCGGCGAACCCGTCCTCTTCAAGCAACCCCACCACCTGCTGGCCGCCCTGCCAGCCGGCGGTGTACTGGCCGCGGCTGGTGGTTGCCTCCAGCGGTTCGGCCAGGCGCGTTGCCGACAGCACCTTGATCTTCTCGGCCTGTAACGACCGCGGGTGGAAGCTGACGGGTTCTTCGATCGCGGTGAGCGCCAGCAGTTGCATGAGGTGGTTCTGGATCACGTCGCGGGCCGCGCCGATTCCGTCGTAATAGCCGGCGCGGCCGCCCAATCCGATGTCCTCGGCCATGGTGATCTGTACGTGGTCGACGTAGTGGGAATTCCAGATCGGGTCGAACAGCTGATTGGCGAACCGCATTGCCAGGATGTTCTGGACGGTCTCCTTGCCCAGATAGTGGTCGATCCGGAACACCGATTCCTCGGGAAACACCGAGTTGACCGATTTGTTCAGCTCCCGGGCGCTCTCGAGGTCGTGGCCGAACGGCTTCTCGATGACGACCCTGCTCCACCGGTTGCCCCGCGAGCGAGCAAGACCGGACTTGTGCAGTTGCGCACAGACCACCGGGAAGGACTTCGGTGGGATCGCCAGGTAGAACGCGTGGTTGCCGCCGGTGCCGCGCTCGGCATCCAGCTTCGCCAGTGTTTCGGCAAGTTGAGCGAAGGCCTCGTCGTCATCGAACGATCCCGGTACGAAACGGAATCCTTCGGCCAGCCGATCCCACTTCTCCTGTCGAAACGGTGTCCGGCAGTGCTGCTTGACGGCGTCGTACACCACCTCGCCGAAATCCTCGTGGTCCCAGTCGCGCCGCGCGAAGCCCACCAGGGCGAAGGTGGGTGGGAGCAGCCCGCGGTTGGCCAGGTCGTAGATCGCGGGCATCACCTTCTTGCGCGCCAGATCGCCGGTGACCCCGAAGATCACCATGCCGCAGGGGCCGGCGATGCGCGGCAGTCGCATGTCCTGGCGGTCGCGCAACGGGTTGCGCCACTGCCCGGGGTCTGTCGCGGCGTAGCCGCCCGAGTCGGCAGGGCTCATGCGGCCGCGTTGTCGAGTTGCTCCTGAGTCGCGTGCAGAAGCTCGTTCCAGGCGGCCTCGAACTTCTCCACGCCTTCTTCCTCCAGCAGCGCGAACACTCCCGGCAGGTCTATCCCGATGGCGTCGAGCTTGTCGAACACCGTTCGTGCTTCGACGATGGCCCCGGTGACGGTGTCACCGGCGATGATTCCGTGGTCGGCGACGGCGTCGATGGTCTTCTCGGGCATGGTGTTGACCGTGTTGGCCGCGATGAGTTCGGTGACGTAGAGCGTGTCGGAGTAGTCGGGGTTCTTGACGCCGGTCGATGCCCACAGGGGCCGCTGCACCCGGGCGCCGTGGGCCTTGAGTGCCCGGTAGCGCTCACCGGCCTCGAAGACCTCCAGATAGGCCCCGTAGGCCAGCCGGGCGTTGGCGACGCCCGCGTGCCCGCGCAGCAACAGTGCCTCGTCGGATCCGATGGCCTCCAGACGCTTGTCCACCTCGGTGTCCACCCGGGATACGAAAAAGGATGCCACCGAATGGATTCTGGACAGATCGTGGCCGGCCTCGCGGGCCTTCTCCAAGCCGGCCAGGTAGGCGTCCATCACCTCGCGGTGCCGTTCGACCGAGAAGATCAGGGTGACGTTGACCGAAATGCCTTCGGCCAGGGCCGCGGTGATGGCCGGCAGGCCCGCCTTGGTGGCCGGGATCTTGATCAGCAGATTGGGCCGGTCGACGATCTTCCATAGTTCGATGGCCTGCAGGACGGTTTTCTCGGTTTGGTAGGCCAGCCGCGGATCGACTTCGATGGAGACCCGGCCGTCGACCCCGGCGGAAGCCTCCCACTGCGGGGCCAGTACGTCGCAGGCGTTGCGGACGTCGTCGGTGGTGACGGTGCGGATGGTGGCGTCGACGTCGGCGGCGCGCCCGGCCAGCTCGGCGATCTGGTCGTCGTAGGCGTGTCCGTCGGACAGCGCTTTCTGGAAGATCGACGGGTTGGTGGTGACGCCGACGACGCTGACGGTGTCGATGAGCTCCTGCAGGTTGCCCGACTTCAACCGGTCGCGGGACAGGTCATCGAGCCATACCGATACTCCCGCGGCGCTGAGTGCGGCAAGGTTGGGGTTCTGGGTCATCGGACTCACCCTCTTTCAGTTGTCGAGTGCTTCTTGGGCGGCCGCAGCGACGGCTTCGGCGGTGAACCCGTACTTGTGGAACAAGGTTTTGTAGTCTGCGGATTCCCCGTAGTGCTCGATCGACACGATTTTTCCGGTGTCGCCGACCAGCCGGTGCCAGGGTTGTGCGATGCCGGCCTCGACGGCCACTCGCGCGGACACCGTCGGGGGCAACACCGCGTCACGGTACTCGCGTGGCTGCGCGTCGAACCACTCCACACACGGCATCGACACCACACGCGCCAGAATATCCCTGTCCGCCAACAACTTTTGCGCCTCGACGGCGAGTTGCACCTCCGAACCGGTGGCGATCAGCACCACGTCCGGGTCGTCGGCGGCCGGACCGTCGCCGAGCACGTAGCCGCCCCGGGTTACGCCTTCCTGACCGGTGCCTTCCAGTACGGGGACGCCCTGGCGGGTCAGGATCAGGCCCACCGGGCCGCTGGTTGCGCCGCGGGACAGGATCGTTCGCCAGGCATAGGCGGTCTCGTTGGCGTCCGCCGGTCGTACCACCGACAGCCGGGGGATTGCGCGCAGTGCGGCCAGATGCTCGATCGGCTGGTGCGTCGGACCGTCCTCGCCCAGCCCGATCGAGTCGTGCGTCCACACGTAGACGGGGTCGATGTCCATCAGCGACGCCAGCCGCACCGCTGGGCGCATGTAGTCGGAGAACTGCAGGAAGGTGCCGCCGTAGGGGCGGGTGGGGCCGTGCAGCACGATGCCGGACAGGATGGCGCCCATCGCGTGTTCGCGAATACCGAAGTGCAGTGTGCGACCGTACCAGTCGGCGGTGTAGTCGTCCGTCGAAATCGAGGGTGGGCCAAAGGAGTTCGCGCCCTTGATGGTGGTGTTGTTGCTGCCCGCCAGGTCGGCCGAGCCGCCCCACAGTTCCGGCAGCTCGGGCCCGAGAGCCGACAGCACCGCACCCGAGGCGGCCCGGGTGGCCAGCGCCTTTGATCCGGGTTCCCAGCTCGGCAGCCGGGCGTCCCAGCCGTCGGGCAACTGCTGTGCCAGCAGCCGGTCCAGCAGGGCCTTGCGGTCCGGCTCCCGCCGGGCCCAGGCGTCGAAGCCGCCCTGCCAGGCCTCGTGGGCTTGCTTGCCGCGCGCCACCAGCCCGCGGGTATGGGTGATGACGTCCTCGCTGACCTCGAATGTCTTGGCGGGGTCGAAGCCGAGTGCTTTCTTGGTGGCCGCCACCTCGTCGTCACCGAGTGCCGCGCCGTGCACCTTGCCGGTGTTCATCATGTTCGGCGCGGGATAGCCGATGATGGTGCGCAGCGAAATGAATGACGGCCGGTCGGTTTCGGCTTTCGCGTTGGCGATCGCCTCCTCGATCCCGGCGACGTTCTCCCCGCCCTGCACCTCCTGGACATGCCAGCCGTAGGCGCGGTAGCGCGCCGAGGTGTTCTCGCACAACGCGATTGCGGTGTCGTCCTCGATGGAGATCTTGTTGTGGTCGTAGAACACGATGAGGTTGCCCAACTGCTGGACCGCGGCCAGCGACGACGCCTCGGAGGTCACCCCCTCTTCGATGTCGCCGTCGGAGGCGATCACATAGATGTGGTGGTCGAACGGGCTGGCGCCGGGTTCGGTGTCCGGATCGAACAGTCCGCGCTCGTAGCGGGCCGCCATCGCCATCCCGACGGCCGATGCCAGGCCCTGGCCCAGCGGGCCGGTGGTGATCTCGACGCCGGCGGTGTGCCGGAACTCCGGGTGACCCGGTGTCTTGGAGCCGTGGGTGCGCAGCGCCTCGATATCGGACAGCTCCAGGCCGAATCCGCCCAGGTAGAGCTGGATGTATAGAGTCAGGCTGCTGTGCCCCGCCGACAGGACGAAGCGGTCCCGGCCCAGCCAGCCGGTGTCGCCGGGATCGTGCCGCATGGCGCGCTGGAACAGGGTGTAGGCCAGCGGGGCCAGACTCATGGCCGTCCCGGGGTGGCCGTTGCCCACCTTCTGGACGGCGTCGGCGGCCAGCACCCGGGCCGTGTCGACCGCGGCCGAGTCGAGCGGCGACCAGTCGCCGGGGTGGTGCGGTTGGGTGAGTGCGGAGAGCTCTTCGCGAGTGGTCACTAGTTCGGTCCTCGGTTCAGTCCACCGGCCAACGTCGTCAAAACTGATCACGTCCACCCTAGTGCGCAGGGCCGACGGCAGCGGGTTCGCATCGCGGGGCGTTGCGGGGAATCCGCTCGAATCGACCCTGCGGCGCAGCGGCGGCGGCGGCGTCTACCATCGTGCGTATTAGGAAGTTGGCCCTGCTGCGAATTCACCGAGGAGTTGATGCGTGAGCGTTCGCGGGGACGCCGCACCGGGCCGGACAACGAGCCCGGAGACAGACTCGGAGACCGGCGGGGAAACCGTCGGCGTGGCCGGCGGCTCGGTGCGACACCGGATCGCCGGGACGGTGCTCGCCTACCTGGCGCTGACCAAACCCCGGGTGATCGAGCTCCTGCTGGTGACCGCGATTCCGGCGATGCTGCTGGCCAACCGCGGCAGCGTCGAGCCCCTGGTCATCTTCAACACCCTGTTCGGCGGCATGATGGCCGCCGGCGGCGCCAACACGCTCAACTGCGTGGCCGACGCCGACATCGACAAGGTGATGAAACGGACCGCGCGGCGGCCGCTGGCGCGCGCCGCGGTGCCCCGGCCCAATGCGCTGATTTTCGGCCTGGTGCTGAGCGTGGGTTCGTTCCTCTGGCTGTGGTGGACGACCAATCTGCTGTCCGGGCTGCTGGCCGTCGCCACCATCTCCTTCTACGTCTTCGTCTACACGCTGCTGCTCAAGCGCCGGACGTCGCAGAACGTGGTGTGGGGCGGGGCGGCGGGATGCATGCCGGTGATGATCGGCTGGTCGGCCGTCACCGGCACGCTGGGGTGGCCGGCCCTGGCGATGTTCGCCGTCATTTTCTTTTGGACACCGCCGCACACCTGGGCGCTGGCGATGCGCTACAAGGAGGACTACCGGGCGGCCGGTGTGCCGATGCTGCCCGCGGTGGCCACCGAACGTCAGGTCACCACGCACATCGTGGTCTACACCTGGCTGACGGTGCTGGCGTCGATGGTCCTCGCGCTGGCGGCGGGCTGGCTCTACGCTGCGGCAGCCGTAGTGGGCGGGGTGTGGTTCCTGACGATGGCCTACCAGTTGCACGCCCGGGTCCGCGCGGGTGAGCCGGTCAAGCCGCTGCGATTGTTCCTGCAGTCCAACAATTACCTGGCGCTGGTGTTCTGCGCGCTGGCCGTCGATTCGGCGCTCGCGCTGCCGACGCTGTTCTGACGCCGCAACGCCGCAACGCCGCAACGTCGCGGCAGCATGGCCGGTCGCCCCTGGCCCCGGCCGGTGCCGTCTACGGCAGCAGCACGATCGAACCGGTCGTCCGGCGGCCCTGCAGGTCCTGGTGGGCGCGGGCCGCCTCGGCCAGCCGATAGCGGCCGCTGACCTCGATGTTCACCGTCCCGGCACCGATCGCCTCGAAAAGCTCGCCAACGCGCCAGGAGAACTCGCCGGCGGCCCGGATGAAGTGGACCAGCGACGGCCGGGTCAGATACACCGAACCGGCACGATTGAGACGCTGCGGGTCCAGCGGGGGAACAGGCCCGCTGGCGGCGCCGAACAGTGCCAGCGTCCCGCGCGGGGCCAGCGCGGCCAGGCTGGCGTCGAACGTGGCCGCGCCGACACCGTCGTACGCCGCGGCCACCCCGGCGCCGCCGGTGAGTTCGCGGATCCGCCGGCCGAACCGGTCGGGATCGTCGGGGTAGGAAAGCACCTCGGCTGCCCCGGCCGCCCGGGACAGTCGTTCCTTGTGCGGTGTCGACACCGTGGTGATCACCCGCGCTCCCAGGTGCGCGGCCCACTGCGTCAGGATCAAACCCACCCCGCCGGCCCCCGCATGGATCAGCACGTCGTCCCCGCGCCGCACCGGGTATACCGACTTCAGCAGGTAGTGCGCGGTGAGTCCCTTGAGCAGTGCCGCGGCGGCCACCTCGGAGCTGACGGCGCCGGGCACAACAGTGGTGAAATCCGCGGGCGCGGTGCAGAATTCGGCATACCCGCCGTTGACCGAGGCGCAGGCGACCCGGTCGCCCACGCGGATGGCGTTGTCGACGCCGCCGCGCCCCACCTCGGCTCCCACGGCCACCACGGTTCCGCACACCTCCGAGCCGACCACGAACGGCAGCGCGCGCGGGTATTGCCCCGAGCGGAAGTAGGTGTCGATGAAGTTCACGCCGATGACCTCGGTGCGGATCAGCACTTCACCCGGGCCGGGTTCGGGTTGGGCCACGTCGGTGTAGCGCAGGACTTCGGGGCCGCCGGTTCGGCTGACTTCGACCGCATGCATGCCGATATCATGCCCGGACATGAAACTCGCCCGGCCGGACATCTTCCATCCGCGCATCGTGCTGGCCGGTTCGCGGCGGTATCCCGACAGTGACGGCGACGACGCCGGGTTGACCGAAGCGCTGCGACACCGCGGCCTGCATGCCCGGTGGCTGCCCTGGGACGACCCGCAGATTGACGACGCACACCTGGTGATTTTGCGCGCGACCGGCGATGTCTCCACTGGGCTCGACGAATTCCTGACGTGGACTCACCGGGTGGCGAATCTGCTCAACCCGGCCGATGTGGTCGCCTGGAACATCCGCTGCGGCTATCTCGACGATCTGGTGAATCGGGGGGTGCCGGTGGTGCCGGGTTCGGTCTGTGCGCCGGGCAGCCCGGTCGCGCTGCCGGATGCCGGCCCGGTGTTCGTCGGCCCGGCGATCGGATCGGGGAGACGACGTTTCGGCGACCGACGCGCGGCCGCGGCCCACGTCGCCCGATGCCACGAAGCCGGCCGCAGCGTGCTCGTGCAGGCCGGCGGCTCGGCGCCGCGGACCGTGCTGATCTTTCTCGGCGGCAAGCCGTCGCACGCCTTCACCGAGCATGCCGACGGGCTGCGGCAGGGCGAACTCGACTTCGAGCTGTGGGACGCCGGTGCGGCGGCGCTGGCCGCGGCGGCCGGCCCCGCCGAGCTGCTCTATGCCGGCGTTCACCTGATCGGTGACCGGGTGCTGGAACTGCAACTGGTGGACCCGTCCCTGGGCTGGCAGCACCTGGACCTCGGCACCCGAGAGCGTGCCCAGCGGGAATTCGCGGTGGCCGTGGAGTCAGCGTGCGAGCGGCTGGGGCTCGGCCCGCTCTCCCGTCGACGCCCATAATGCCGCGGTGGCTGCCGTGCAGGCCGCGGCGCCGGCGACGTGAATGGCGACCAGGGTGGCCGGCACCCCGGTGTGGAACTGCACAACGCCCACCGCCGCCTGGGCGGACACCAGGGCGATCAGCACACCGAGTCGCCGCATGGTCTCCCGCCCGGCGCGCACCGCCGCCAACCCGAAACCCAGGCCGACCAGCAGGGCGAGGTAGGAAACCAGCAGCGACGAATGAATGTGCGTCATGGTGGTGATCTCGACTTCCAGCCGCGGCACGGTGCGGGCCGGGCTGCGGTCGCCGGCGTGCGGGCCGGCCGCGGTCACCAGCGTTCCGGTCACCAGCACCGCCGCCAGGTTCACCGCGCTCAGGGCGGTGAGCAGCCGCAACGGCCCGGCCACCCGGTGATGGGTCGCGGTGTTCTCCGCGGGGTTGTCGGGCTCGCCGACCTTGACGTAGAGCAGTACCGCAAGCCACACCATGGTCATCGAGGTCAGCAGGTGGACCGCCACCGTCCACCACAGCAGCCCGGTGCGCACGGTGATGCCGCCGATGATCGCCTGCAGGACCGTCGAGGCGGGCATCAGCCACGCGTAGACCAGCACCTCGGTGCGCCGCCGGGCCCGGGTGACGGCCAGCACCGCCAACACCGCGGCGATGACCACCAGGAAGGTGACCATCCGGTTGCCGAATTCGACGGCCTGGTGGATTCGCGGGACCTCGGCCACCGCGACCGGGGTGAAGCTGCCCGGGAAGCACTGCGGCCAGGTCGGGCAGCCCAGCCCCGAGGCGGTGACGCGGACGATCGCGCCGGTCACCGCGATGAGGCCCTGGGTGAGGATCACCGCCGCGGCGGCCAGGCGCTGGGTGCGCGGGCCGGGTTCGGGGAGCAGGTCCACCAACCGCATCAGTGTTCGTCCGACAGCCACCGCTGAATCGTAGCGACGGTCCCGGCCCAACCTGCCGCGAGCGTAACGTGGTTGCGGTTTTGGCCAGGATTTTTCGCACTGGCGTTACGCTCGCGGCGGGCTGATCAGACGAAGCGGAACCAGCGCCGCGCGGCCACCGCTGCCACCGCACCCCACACCGCCAGTACGACGATCCCGAACCAGTCCACCGACAGGCTCATGGCCTGCGACAACGCTTCGGTGAGCGCCCCGGAGGGGGTCACCCGCGCGAACCACCTGGCCGCCGTCGGCACCATGTCGGTCTCCAGGGTCAGCGCGCCGAAGCCGGCGAAGGCGAACCACACCAGGTTGGCCAGCGCCAGGGCGACCTCGGCGCGCAGGGTGCCGCCGAGGAGCAGGCCCAATGCGGCGAATGCGGCCGTGCCCAGCGCGATCACCCCGGCGCCCAACCCCAGGGCCGCCAACGGCGGTCGCCAGCCGAGCACAAAGCCGATCGCACCCAGGATCACCGATTGCAGGAACACCGTGCACACCACCGCCAGGGACTTGCCGGCGATGATGCCCCACACCGGCAGCGGTGTGGCGCCGAGCCGCTTGAGCGCCCCGTAGCGGCGATCGAAGGCAACGGCGATGGCCTGGCCGGTGAACGCCGTCGAGATCACCGCCAGCGCCATGATGGCCGGGACGAACACGTTCGCGCGGTGCGGGCCGAATGAGCCCAGCGGCAGCACGGTGAGTCCGATTAGCAGCGTGATCGGGATGAACATCGTCACCAGCAGCTGCTCGCCGTTGCGCAGCAGCAGCTTCAGCTCCAGGCCTGTCTGCGCGGCCAGCATCCGCGATACCGCACTGGGCCGGGGGTCCGGGACGAAGGTGCCGGGCGGGAACGTGGGCACGGTGTCGGGTGCGTTCACTGCCGCAACCTCCTGCCGGTGAGATCGAGGAAGACGTCCTCGAGGCTGCGCTGCTCCACGCGCATGTCGGTGGCCAAGACGTTGATCTGTGCGCACCACGAGGCGACGGTCGACAGCACCTGCGGGTCGACCGTGCCCTCGACCAGATATTCCCCCGGGGTGCGCTCGGTGGCCCGGTAACCCTCGGGCAGGGCCGCGGCCAGCAACGTCAGGTTCAGCCGCGGCGGGGCGCTGAATCGCAGCTGGCCCTGGGCGTCGCTGCGCATCAGCTCCGCCGGAGTGCCCGCGGCAACCATCGCGCCGTGGTCGATGATCACCAGCCGGTCGGCGAGTTCCTCGGCCTCCTTGAGCTGGTGGGTGGTCAGCACGACGGTGACGCGGTCGCGGCGCAGGGCATCGATCAGCTCCCACACCAGCAGCCGTGCGTGGGCGTCCATGCCGGCGGTGGGTTCGTCGAGGAACACCAGTTCCGGCCGGCCGACCAGGGCGCAGGCCAGCGCCAGCCGCTGCTGTTGTCCGCCGGAGAGTCGCCGGTAGGTGGTGCGTGCGGCTTCGGTCAAGCCCAGGGTTTCCAGCAGCCAGTCCGGGTCCAGCGGGTCGGCCGCGTAGGAGGCCACCAGCTTGAGCATCTCGCCGGCGCGGGCCGTCGGGTAGCCGCCGCCGCCCTGCAGCATCACCCCGATGCGCGGGCGCAGGCGGGCGTTGTCGGCGATCGGGTCGAGTCCCAGTACCTCGATGCTGCCGGAGTCGCGGTGCACGAAGCCTTCGCACATCTCGACGGTGGTCGTCTTGCCGGCGCCGTTGGGGCCGAGTAGCGCGAACACCTCCGCTGTGTAGACATCGAGATCGAGGCTGTCGACGGCTTTGACGGTGTCCTCGGCCTTCGAAAACGTTTTGCAGACCCCGCGTAGCCGCACTGCGATGTCGCGGTCCGGAGGGGCTGGGCTCATGTGGAGTCAGCGTAGGCGTCGGGTGTGGGCGCCGGCAGCGAGGGCTGGGCCGGCGGTTGGGCGGTGCTCGGCGACGCATCGCAGGGTGCGGCGCCGCTCGGGGATGCCGGCCCCGGTGCGGGCTCGTCGTCCTGGGCCGGCAGCGGTTTCCACGGCAACCGGTTGTAGGTCAGCGCGATCAGCACCGCGACGATGAGAGCGCTGGCCACGGTGGCGTCGACGATCTGGAACAGCGCGAAGCGGTCGCCGTTGGCGGTGGGCCCGAAAATACCGACGACGAGGGTGCTCAGGATCGCCACAACCCGGAATCCGTGCCGGGTTGCCCAGGCGGCCAGCGGAACGATGGCCCAGAGCAGATACCAGGGCTGCACGACGGGGAACAGCGCCACCGTCAGGCCCAGCACCACCCCGAGGCCGCCGATGGGATGCAACCGGCCCAGGAAGACCGACAGCAACAGCCAGCTGACGATCACCATGATGGCCAGCACGCCGATCGAACGGGTCAGCGCCAGCACGGCGGTGGTGTGATCTCCCAGGCCCAGCAGAATGCCGGCCTGCCCGGTGCCCAGGGCCAGCAGTGTCGGGGGCGACATCCAGCTGCGTACGACATTGGCGGTGCCGAGCGTGTAGATCCAGCCGAACCCGAGCCCGCTGGTCTTGCCGACGATGCCCATCACCGCCAGCGTCAGTGCGGCCATCCCGGTGCCGGACACCAAAAGTGCCCTGAGAGTGCCGCCCAGCCTGTAGGCCAAGGCCATCGTGACGAAGCCCAGGGCCAGCAGGGACGGCAGCTTCACCTGCGAGGACAGGGCGATCAGGACGGACCCGGCCAGGAATGTTCCCAGGGGCCGCCAATCGGGTCCCGGCCGCCACGCGGCGGGCAGAAAGGGTTCCGCGTCGAGGCCGCGCAGCGCGAATTCGGCGCCGGTCAGCATCAGGCCCAGCATCAGTGCTTCGTTGTGGATCCCGGCGACCAGGTGCATCAGTAGTAGCGGGTTGGTGGCCCCCAGCCACAGCGCGCTCACCTCGGCCACCCCGCATCGCTGGGCCAGCCGGGGGATCGCCCAGACCATCAGCGCGACCCCGGCCAGGACGAGCAACCGGTGACAGAGCACGGCGGCGACGATATTCTCTCCGGTCATCGCCGATAGTCCGCGTCCCATCCACAGGAACAGCGGACCATAGGGCGCCGGCGTCTCGCGCCAGAGGCTGGGAACCGACAGGGTGAACACATGCCCCAACCCGAGGCCAGCGGCCGGGCCCACCTGATACGGGTTGAGCCCCTCCAGGGAGATCTGGCTCTGGGCCAGGTAGGAGTACACGTCCTTGCTGTACATCGGGGGGGCGATCAGCAGCGGCAGCATCCACAGCAGCAGGGTGCGGTCCAACTCCCCGCGCGACATCTGCCGGCGGCCCGTTGTGAAGCGGCCCAGCAGCAGCCAGGCCAGTGCCATCATGACCGCCCCGGTGGTGGTCGTCGTCAGTGCGACCGTCTGAATGCGTGAGGGCAGGTCGAGCAGGCGCACCCCGAACGTCGGATCCTGGACGACGGGCCGGGCGCCGGCGCCGAGGGCGCCGATGGCCATCAGCATGGTGCCGGTGGAGCCGAACAGCCTGGTGCGTCTCAGCGCCCAGCGTTCGGCGGCGTTGAGTGGCTGGCCCACCGTCTGTTCGTCGCCGTGCAACGCGGCGATCGATGAGCTCAACGTGTGGTGGCGCTCTGCCATCAGAGCAGCCTAGCCTCGGGAGATCGACGCGTGATCCCCGCGGTCGGGCTGTGACCAGCGCAACCCCTTTGATTGGGCACCCTGCCTGGACCCTCCGAAGGAATTGCGTCACACTGGTGTTGTGAAAATCAGATCCGGGCTGGCTGCCGCTGTTTCCGCGGCGGGGGTTGGCGGTCCGGACCGCGACACCCGGCATGCGATCGTGGCTCTGCTGCTGGAATCCGGGTCGATCACCGCCACCGAGATCGGGGACCGGTTGGGTCTATCGGCCGCCGGAGTTCGGCGCCACCTCGACGTATTGATCGACGCCGGCGACGCCGAGTCGGTGGCCGCCGGCGCCTGGCAGCAGGTCGGGCGCGGACGCCCGGCAAAACGCTACCGGTTGACCGCCGACGGGCGGGCCAAGCTCGAACACTCCTACGACGACCTGGCCGCCGCCGCCATCCGCCAGCTGCGCGAAATCGGCGGCGAGGATGCGGTGAAGACGTTCGCCCGGCGCCGTATCGACGCGATCCTCTCCGGTGTCGCACCCGCGGACGGCCTCGATGATGCCGCGGTGCAAGCGGCCGCCGAGCGGGTCTCCGAGGCGCTGACCGACGCCGGCTACGTCGCCACCACCACCCGGGTGGGCGGGCCGATCCACGGTGTGGAAATCTGCCAGCACCACTGCCCGGTGTCCCATGTCGCCGAGGAGTTCCCGGAGTTGTGCGAAGCCGAGCAGCAGGCGATATCGGAGGTGCTCGGCACCCACGTGCAGCTGCTGGCGACGATCGTCAACGGCGACTGTGCCTGCACCACCCACGTACCCCTGGCGGCGTCCGGCCCGCGCCGCGTCCCAACCAGCATCGAAGGAGCGTCTCGATGACACTCGAAGCCGCGAGAAGCGCCGAGCCCCTGACTCAGGAGCAGGCGATCGATTCGCTGGGCCGGTACGGCTACGGCTGGGCCGACTCCGACGAGGCGGGCGCCGGTGCGCAGCGCGGCCTGTCCGAGGCCGTCGTCCGCGACATCTCGGCCAAGAAGAACGAGCCGGAATGGATGCTCAAGACCCGGCTGCGGGCGCTGGACATCTTCGACCGCAAGCCGATGCCGGGCTGGGGTTCGGACCTGGGCGGCATCGACTTCGACAACATCAAGTACTTCGTGCGCTCCACCGAGAAGCAGGCCGCGTCCTGGGACGATCTGCCTGCGGACATCAAGAACACCTACGACCGGCTGGGAATTCCGGAGGCGGAAAAGCAGCGGCTGGTCGCCGGGGTGGCAGCCCAGTACGAATGCCTCGCCGGCGACACCGCGGTGTGGACGGCCAATCGCGGCGAGGTCCCCATCAAGGATGTCGCGTGCGGTGACCGGGTCTTCGCCTACGACGAGGCGGGCGCGCGGTTCGTGGTGGCACCGGTCAAGGCATCGGCGCAGACCGACACCCGGTTGACGCACGAGGTCAGGACCACTCGCCGGAGCATCCGGGCCACCGACAATCACCCGATGCTGGTGTTGCGCGACGAGCGCAAGCCGGGGCGTCAGCGTGCCCGCTTTGCTCACCGGTGGGTCACCGTCGGCGAGATCCGGCCGGGTGACTTCATCGCTGTACCGCGAAAGTTGCCCGATTTCGGTGCCGCGGCCGAACTTCCGGGTGTCGCGGGGATGGCGACGCCTGCGCTGAGTTCCGTCGACCTGATGTGGCTGCTGGGTCTGTATGTCGGCGACGGGAACCTGGACCTGTCGGTGAAGACCTACCGCGTTCAGTTCGCAATTCCGGCAACCGATGTCGAGTTGCGGGCAGAAGTGACCCGGGTGGTCGACGAGCTGTTCGGGCTCCGCTGCATCGAGGCCGACGAGTACCGCATCGTGGTCAACTCGAAGGCGTTGACGGAGTGGATGGTCGCGTTGGGCTTCAACGGGCTATCGCTGACCAAGCGAGTGCCCGACTGGGTCTACGGCCTGCCCGCCGACCAGCGACTGGCCTTCCTCGGCGGCTGGGTCGACGCCGACGGATACATCGGAGCGGACAAGAGCAGCTCGGTACTGTTGACGTGCGCCAACGAGCCGTTGATCAATCAGGCCCGCGAACTGGCCGAGTTGTCGGGATTACGTGCCGGTGGACCGTGGTCGTTCACCCAGCCCTACCGCCACGCACCAGAACGGATGCAGATTGCCTGGCGCCTGGGCATCTCCGGTGATTTCGAGCGGCTCGGCTGCCGCAATCGGAAACGGACCGCCCGCTTCGGACGCCGCAGCTACCCGCATTCGTCGAATAGCGCACACGGGACGACGATCCGGGCGCATACCGACGAATGGCTCGGCTTCGAGCGGGTGACGTCGATCGAACCGTACGCTGTCGAGCCGGTGTACGACATCGAGGTCGACGGCCCACACAACTTCGTCGCCGAGGGTCTGCTCGTGCACAACTCTGAGGTGGTCTACCACCAGATCCGCGAGGATCTGGAGGCCCAGGGCGTCATCTTTCTGGACACCGACACCGGGCTGAAGGAACACCCGGAGATCTTCCAGCAGTACTTCGGCACCGTGATCCCGGCCGGGGACAACAAGTTCTCCGCGCTCAATACCGCGGTGTGGAGCGGCGGTTCGTTCATCTACGTCCCGCCGGGCGTGCACGTCGACATCCCGCTGCAGGCCTATTTCCGGATCAACACCGAGAACATGGGCCAGTTCGAGCGGACGCTGATCATCGTCGACGAGAATGCCTACGTCCACTACATCGAGGGCTGCACCGCACCCATCTACAAGTCGGATTCGCTGCACTCGGCGGTGGTCGAGATCATCGTGAAGCCCGGTGGCCGCTGCCGGTACACCACGATCCAGAACTGGTCGAACAACGTCTACAACCTGGTCACCAAACGCGCGCGGGCCGAAGCCGGCGCCACCATGGAATGGGTCGACGGCAACATCGGGTCGAAAGTGACCATGAAGTACCCGGCGGTGTGGATGACCGGCGAGCACGCCAAGGGCGAGGTGCTTTCGATCGCGTTCGCCGGGCAGGACCAGCACCAGGACACCGGGGCCAAGATGCTGCACCTGGCGCCGAACACCTCGAGCAACATCGTCTCCAAGTCGGTGGCCCGCAGCGGCGGCCGCACCTCCTACCGCGGCCTGGTTCAGGTCAACAAGGGCGCCAGCGGGTCGCGTTCCAGCGTGAAATGCGATGCGCTGCTGGTCGATACGGTCAGCCGCAGCGACACCTACCCCTACGTCGACATCCGTGAGGACGACGTCACCATGGGGCACGAGGCCACCGTGTCCAAGGTCAGCGAAAACCAGCTGTTCTATCTGATGAGCCGCGGACTCACCGAGGACGAGGCGATGGCGATGGTGGTGCGAGGCTTCGTCGAGCCGATCGCCAAGGAACTGCCGATGGAGTACGCGCTGGAACTCAACCGGCTGATCGAATTGCAGATGGAGGGTGCGGTCGGATGACCGCGAAGAATCTGGCCGCGGCAGTGGAGATGCCGCCGGGATCATCTCCCGCGCTGAACAAGGGGGAGCAGTTCTGCTCCTTCGACGTCGACGCGTTCGAGGTGCCGCACGGTCGCGATGAGATCTGGCGGTTCACCCCGCTGCGGCGGCTGCGCGGGCTGCACAACGGTTCGGCGTTCGCCACCGCCAACCCGGCCATCACCGTCAGCGAACACCCCGGTGTCCGCACCGAGACCGTGCGCCGCGGCGACGAGCGGCTCGGCCGCGGCGGAGCACCCACCGACCGGGTTGCCGCCCAAGCGTTTTCCTCGTTCAACTCCGCGACACTGATCACCATCGAGCGCGACACCCACGTTGCCGAACCGATCGTCGTCGCCGTCACCGGCCCGGGCGAGGGCGCGGTGGCCTACGGGCACCTGCACGTCCGCGTCGAGGAGCTCGCCGAGGCGGTCGTCGTCATCGACCTGCGGGGCAGCGGAACCTATGCCGACAACGTCGAATTCGTGCTCGGCGACGCCGCGAAGCTCACCGTCATCTGGATCGCCGACTTCGCCGCCGACACCGTGCACCTCAGCGCCCACCATGCCCGCCTGGGCAAGGATGCCGCGCTGCGCCACTTCTGCGTCACCCTGGGCGGCGAAGTGGTCCGGATGGCGGCCAATGTCCGGTTCGCCGGCCCCGGTGGCGCCGCGGAGATGTTCGGGCTGTATTTCGCCGACGACGGCCAGCACCTGGAATCCCGGCTGCTGGTGGACCACGCCCAGCCGGACTGCACCTCCAACGTCCTGTATAAGGGTGCGCTGCAAGGCGATCCGGCGTCGACACTGCCGGATACGCACACCGTGTGGGTGGGTGACGTGCTGATCCGCGCGGCGGCCACCGGCACCGACACCTTCGAGATGAACCGCAACCTGGTGCTCACCGACGGCGCCCGCGCCGATTCGGTGCCCAACCTGGAGATCGAAACCGGTGAGATCGCCGGGGCCGGGCACGCCAGTGCGACCGGGCGTTTCGACGACGAACAGCTGTTCTACCTGCGCTCGCGCGGGATTCCCGAGGACCAGGCCCGCCGACTGGTGGTCCGCGGCTTCTTCGGCGAGATCATCTCCAAGATCGCGATACCCGAGATCCGCGAGCGCCTGACCGATGCCATCGAACGCGAACTGGAAACCACGGAAAAGACCTCATGACGATTCTGGACATCAAGGACCTGCACGTCAGCGTCGCCAACCCGAACGCCGGCGCCGGCGACTCCGACCGCGAGATTCCCATCCTCAAGGGTGTGGACCTGACCGTGAAATCCGGTGAGACCCACGCCCTGATGGGGCCGAACGGCTCCGGGAAATCCACGCTGTCCTACGCCATCGCCGGCCATCCCAAATATGCCGTCACCTCCGGATCGATCACGCTGGACGGCGTCGACGTGCTGGCCATGAGCGTCGACGAACGCGCCCGGGCCGGGCTTTTTTTGGCCATGCAGTACCCGGTCGAGGTGCCCGGCGTCTCGATGTCGAACTTCCTGCGCACCGCCGTCACCGCCGTCCGCGGCGAGGCGCCCAAGCTGCGGCACTGGGTCAAGGAAGTCAAGGCGGCGATGACCGCCCTGGAGATGGACCAGACGTTCGCCGAGCGCAACGTCAACGAGGGCTTCTCCGGCGGGGAGAAGAAGCGCCACGAAATCCTGCAACTCGGGCTGCTCACACCCAAGATCGCCATCCTCGACGAAACCGACTCGGGCCTGGACGTTGACGCGCTGCGGATCGTCAGCGAAGGCGTCAACCGCTACGCGCAGACCGGCTGGGACGACGGCACCGGGCAGTCGGTGTCCGGCGGCGTGCTGCTGATCACGCACTACACCCGGATCCTGCGCTACATCCACCCAGAGTATGTGCACGTCTTCGTCGGCGGCCGCATCGCCGAATCCGGTGGGCCGGAGCTGGCCGACGAACTCGAACAGAACGGCTACGAACGCTTCACCCAGCCGGCGGCAACCGGAGCCTGACATGACGAGTTCGGTCACCCCGCTCGACGTGGCGGCCATCCGCGCCGACTTCCCGATCCTGCAGCGGGTGATGCGCGGCGGAAATCAGTTGGCCTACCTGGACTCCGGCGCGACATCGCAACGGCCGGTGCAGGTGCTCGACGCCGAACGCGACTTTCTGCTCACCTCCAACGGCGGCGTGCATCGCGGCGCCCACCAACTGATGGAGGAGGCGACCGACGCCTACGAGCAGGGCCGCGCGGATATCGCGGCCTTCGTCGGCGCCGACCCCGACGAGCTGGTGTTCACCAAGAATGCGACCGAATCGCTGAACCTGGTGGCATACGTGCTGGGGGACAGGCGTTTCCGCCGTGCACTCGGCCCCGGCGATGTCATCGTCACCACCGAGCTCGAACACCATGCGAACCTGATCCCCTGGCAGGAGCTGGCTCGCCGCACCGGTGCCACCCTGCGCTGGTACGGCGTGACCGACGACGGCCGGATAGACCTGGACTCGCTGCGCCTCGACGAGACCGTGAAGGTGGTCGCCTTCAGCCATCATTCCAACGTCACCGGGGCGCTGGCGCCGGTCGACGAACTCCTGTCGCGGGCAGAAACCGTCGGGGCCCTGACGGTCCTGGACGCCTGCCAGTCGGTGCCCAACCGGCCGGTGGACCTGCACGGGCTCGGCGTCGGCTTCGCCGCCTTCTCCGGGCACAAGATGCTGGGCCCCAACGGAATCGGTGTGCTCTACGGCCGGCGGGAACTGCTCGACACCCTGCCGCCGTTTCTCACCGGCGGGTCGATGATCGAAACGGTCACCATGGAGTCCGCGACCTATGCGGCCGTCCCGCAGCGCTTCGAGGCGGGAACGCCGATGACCTCGCAGGTGGTCGGACTGGCCGCCGCCGCACGCTATCTCGATGCCATCGGAATGCGTGCCGTCGAGGCCCACGAACGCGACCTGGCCGCCCGGGCGATCGACGGGCTCTGCGGTATCGACGGTGTCCGCATCATCGGGCCGACGTCGATGGACGATCGGGGCTCGCCGGTGTCGTTCGTCGTCGACGGGGTGCATGCGCATGATGTCGGCCAGGTGCTCGACGACGACGGTGTGGCGGTGAGGGTCGGCCATCATTGTGCGTTGCCGCTGCATCGCAGGTTCGGTCTGGCGGCCACCGCACGGGCATCCTTCGCGGTGTACAACACGGCCGAGGAGGTCGACCGGCTGGTGGCCGGTGTCCGGCGGTCGGTGGAATTCTTCGGGAGAGTGTGACGGTGCGAATGGAGCAGATGTACCAGGACGTGATCCTGGACCACTACAAGCACCCGCACCACCGCGGGCTGCGGGAACCGTTCGGCGCCCAGGTGTTTCACGTCAACCCGGTCTGCGGCGACGAAGTGACCCTGCGGGTGGCGCTATCCGCCGACGGCGCGACGGTGGCAGACGTCTCCTACGACGGGCAGGGCTGTTCGATCAGCCAGGCGGCGACGTCGGTGCTGACCGAGCAGGTGATCGGACAAAGCGTGCCGGAGGCGCTGCGGACCGTTGCGGCGTTCTCCGAGATGGTGTCATCGCGGGGCAGCGTCGACGGCGACGAAGACGTCCTCGGCGACGGGATCGCGTTCGCCGGAGTGGCCAAATATCCCGCCCGGGTGAAGTGCGCCCTGCTGGGCTGGATGGCGTTCAAAGATGCAGTGGCGCAAGCGACGGCAGCCGCCGAGGAGGTTGACAGATGAGCGAAACAACCGTGCCGCAGGGTGCGGCCGGCATGTCGGACGAGGACCTGCTCGCCGAACTCGACGAAGCGATGCACGACGTCGTCGACCCGGAACTGGGGATCAACGTCGTCGACCTCGGCCTGGTCTACGGGCTGAATCTGGCCAAGGGGGAGGCCGGGACGGTCGCGCTGGTCGACATGACACTGACCTCGCCGGCGTGCCCGCTGACCGACGTCATCGAAGACCAGTCGCGATCGGCGCTGATCGGCACCGGCCTGGTCGACGAGTTGAAGATCAACTGGGTGTGGAATCCGCCCTGGGGGCCGGACAAGATCACCGACGACGGCCGCGAACAATTGCGGGCACTCGGTTTTACCGTCTAACCTTTCCTGAAGAGTTTCGTCCGTTTCCTCGGCTTGCCTACAGGGCTGCCCACTTGAAGGGGTTGTCGTGTCTTTTGTTGTTGTTTCCTCGGATGTGCTGTCGGCTGCTGCGGGGCGGGTGGCGGGTATCGGTGCTGCTCTGGATGAGGTGAATGCTGCTGCTGCGTCGGTGACGACATCGTTGGCCGGTGCCGGGGCGGATGAGGTGTCGGCGGCGGTGGCTGCGGTGTTCTCCGAGTTCGGGGTGGCCTATCAGGGTGTGGCTGCGCAGGTGGCGGGGTTTCAGCAGGTGTTTTCGGCGTCGTTGGCCGGTGCGGGGTCGTTGTATTCCGGTGCGGAGGCGTTGTCGGCGGAGTCGCTGGTGGATCAGGTTTTCGCGCCGATCAACGAGCCGTTTGTGACCTATACGGGGCGGCCGCTGATCGGTGATGGGGCCGATGGGACTGCCGGCAGTGTCAATGGTGGGGCTGGGGGCTGGTTGTATGGCAATGGGGGTGCGGGGTATTCGGCGACCGCTGCGGGTGCCCCGGGTGGTGTGGGGGGTGCGGCGAGCCTGTGGGGCAACGGCGGTGCCGGGGGCGCAGGGGGTGCCGGTGGGGCCGGG
>NZ_JBKECZ010000099.1:0-25792 GCF_047975165.1 Mycobacterium sp. | reverse complement strand
GGCGGCGGGGCCGCGATCCGCGCGGGCCGTTGCTGCCGCGGACGGCGCCGGGCTGGCGCAGCCGGGCCGAGCGGTTCGATATGGCGGTTCTGGAGGTCTACGAGCCGATCGAGCGGCGCTGGCGCGACCGGGTCCGCCAGCTTGACATCGCCGTCGACGAGATTCCCCGGATCGCGGCGAAGGATCCCGACCGAGTGCAGTGGCCGCCCGAGGTGATCGCCGATGGGCCCATCGCGCTCGCCCGCCTGATCCCAGCCGGTGTCGATATCCGCGGCGACGCTACGCGGGCACGAATTGTGTTGTTCCGCAAGCCGATTGAGCGGCGGACGAAGGATACTGCTGAACTCGAAGAGCTACTGCATGAAATTCTGGTGGTCCAAGTGGCCATCTTCCTGGACGTGGACCCCTCGGTCATCGACCCGACGATTGACGACTGACGATCGACGCCTGACGGCTCACCACGCAACCGCCCGGCTCACCGCCGGGAAGCCCTAGATGATGCCGCGCTTGAGACGACGGCGTTCGCGCTCGGAGAGACCTCCCCAGATGCCGAACCGCTCGTCGTGGGCCAGTGCGTACTCCAGGCACTCGTGCCGCACCTCGCACCCCAGACAGATCTTCTTCGCCTCCCGGGTGGAACCGCCCTTCTCCGGGAAGAACGCCTCCGGGTCGGTCTGGGCGCACAGCGCCTTGTCCTGCCATTGATCAGCGGCATCCTCGGGCAGCGGTTCGGGGTCGAATGCGTCGAGCGCATCGGGAACCACGCTCAGATGAGAACGGGCGGGCACCGTAGGCGTCGGCAATGGCGTCACCGCTGATTCCGGAGCATCGTGCGGGACGCCTCCCACTACGCCCCGAAGGTACCCATAGGACATGCCTCCGCCTCCTCGCCGATGAAGAAAAATTGTTTACCGCTGTTTTGATGTACTAGTCACATCCAATAACCTTGGTCGAACAAGTGATCGAATCTCGGTCTGCGACACCGGAACCGGCAGGCCAACCAGGAAATGACACTGGTGTGATTAGACACTGACCAGCCGCCCCGGTCAAGCATTTGGCCGCATTTCCATATCATCCCGTGATCGAATTTCAGCGATTCCGTTGCCGACACGCGGTGACGTGTCGGTCACACCTTCATCACAAGACCCGTGTGCCACAGTGACTCCCGGCGACTCCCGGCGACTCCCGGCGACTCCCGGCGACTCCCGGCGACTCCCGGCGACCACCGCGCGCCGTCGCGCACCAAATCGACGGGTACTGTCCTGCGGTGTGAAGGTCACGGTTCTGGCCGGTGGAGTCGGCGGAGCGCGATTCCTGCTCGGAGTACAGCGACTGTTCGGCCTGGGCCAATTCGCCGGGCCGGACGCTGCCGGCCACGAACTGTCCGCCGTGATCAACATCGGCGACGACGCCTGGATCCACGGGGTGCGCATCTGCCCGGATCTGGACACCTGCATGTACACCCTGGGCGGCGGGGTCGACCCGGAACGCGGGTGGGGACATCGCAACGAAACCTGGCACGCCAAAGAGGAACTGGGACGCTACGGCGTGCAGCCCGACTGGTTCGGCCTGGGGGACCGCGATCTGGCCACCCACCTGGTGCGCACCCAGATGCTCAACGCCGGCTATCCGCTGTCGCAGGTCACCACCGCCCTGTGCGACCGCTGGCAACCGGGAGCGCAGCTGCTGCCGGCCAGCGACGACCGCTGCGAAACTCACGTGGTGATCACCGATCCGACCGATGACAGCCGGCGCGCGATCCATTTCCAGGAGTGGTGGGTGCGTCATCGCGCCCAGGTTCCCACCCACAGCTTCGCCTTCGTGGGAGCCGAAAAGGCCAGCGCGACAAGCGATGTTCTGGACGCGATCGCGCAGGCAGACATCGTCATGCTGGCACCGTCCAACCCGGTGGTCAGCATCGGGGCCATCCTCGCGGTTCCCGGCATCCGGGCCGCGCTGCGCTCGACAAGCGCACCGGTCGTCGGCTACTCGCCGATCATCGGCGGAAAGCCGGTGCGCGGCATGGCCGATATCTGCCTTTCGGTGGTCGGGGTGGCCACCACCGCCGAGGCCGTCGGCCGCCACTACGGTTCCCGCTCCGCTACCGGAATACTGGATTGCTGGCTGGTGCACGACGGCGCATCGGAGGATGCGATCGCCCAACTCGAGGGGTTGGCAGTGCGATCCGTACCGCTGATCATGAGCGACCCGCAGGCAACGGCCGAAATGGTACGCGCCGGACTGGAAGTCGCGGGCGTGACGATGTGACGCATCCGAGTCCTGCCGATCAACCGCCGCCGGCTGTATCGACCGCGGGCGAGCACGGCACCGCGGCAAGCATCGAAATCCGGCCTATCACCGGCCTTCCCGAATTCCGTCCAGGTGACGATCTCGCCGCGGCCATCGGCTCGGCCGCACCCTGGCTGCAAGACGGCGACGTTGTGGTGGTCACCAGCAAGGTGCTGTCCAAGTGCGAGGGGCGGCTGATACCGGCACCGATCGATCCGGACGAGCGGGACCGGCTGCGCCGCAAGCTCATCGACGACGAGTCCGTCCGCGTACTGGCCCGCAAGGAGCGGACACTGATCACCGAGAACCGGCTGGGGCTGGTGCAGGCCGCCGCCGGTGTGGACGGGTCCAACGTGGGACGCTCCGAGTTGGCGCTGCTGCCCGTCGACCCCGACGCCAGTGCCGCCGGGCTTCGCGCCGCACTTGCGCGGCGACTGGGGGTCACCGTCGCCGTCGTCGTCACCGACACGATGGGCCGGGCCTGGCGCAACGGCCAGACCGACGTCGCCATCGGCGCCGCCGGCCTGGCCGTACTGCACAACTATGCGGGTGCGGTCGACCGCCACGGAAACGATCTGGTGGTCACCGAGATCGCGGTCGCCGACGAGATCGCCGCTGCCGCCGACCTGGTGAAGGGCAAGCTGACCGCCACGCCGGTGGCCGTGCTGCGCGGCCTGGACCCGGTGGACGACGGCACGTCCGCCAGGCGACTGGTGCGCCCGGCGCCTGAGGACCTGTTCCGGCTCGGGACCGCCGAGTCGATCGACCTGGGACGCCGCCAGGCCCAACTGGTGCGCCGGTCGGTACGGCAGTTCCGCGACCAGCCGGTGCCGCCGGAGGTCCTGCAGTCCGCCGTCGCCCAGGCGCTGACCGCCCCTTCCCCGCATCACACCCGGCCGGTGCGGTTCGTCTGGCTGCAGACGCCGTCGGTTCGGACCCGGTTGCTCGATCGGATGAAGGACAAGTGGCGCGCCGACCTGGCCGGCGACGGCCGGCCCGCCGAGGCAGTCGAACGCCGGGTTGCCCGCGGCCGGATCCTCTACGACGCACCGGAAGTCGTCGTCCCGATGCTGGTGCCCGAAGGGGCGCACACCTACCCCGACGCGGACCGGAGCCACGCCGAGCACACCATGTTCACCGTCGCGGTCGGAGCCGCCGTGCAAGCCCTGCTGGTGGCGCTGGCGGTTCACGGGCTGGGCAGCTGCTGGATCGGGTCGACGATATTCGCCGCCGACCTGGTCCGCGACGAACTCGACCTGCCCGCCGACTGGCAACCGATGGGCGCCATCGCCATCGGCTATCCCGTCGAGCCGGCCGCGCCGCGCGACCCGGCCCCGGTCGACGACCTGCTGATCGGCAAATGATGGCATCCGGGGAGCCCGCGGCGAACCTGCGCGACTCGGTGATCCGATTGCTCACCGAGTGGGACCCGTCCGATCCGGCCCAGGACACCCTGCGCCATGCCGTCCTGGCCTTCGTGCTCGCCCGAGAGGACTCCTGTGAACGCGAGTGCGTTCCCGGCCACGTCACCGCGTCGGCACTGGTGCTCGACGAGAGTGGCCGGCGGGTGCTGCTCACCCTGCACCCTCGGCTGCACCGCTGGGTGCAACTGGGCGGTCACTGCGAACGCGGCATCGACACCGACATCTTCGCCGCCGCACTGCGCGAGGCCACCGAGGAGTCCGGCATCGCCGGGCTCCGGCTGGAGCCGGCGCTGGTGGCGCTGCACGTCCATCGGCTGACCTGCTCACTGGGGGTACCGACGCGGCACCTGGATCTGCAGTTCGTCGCGCACGCCCCCGCCGGTGCCCAGCCCGTGCGCAGCGACGAGTCCGTCGACCTGAGGTGGTGGCCGGCCGCAGGCCTGCCGCCGGATGCCGACCGCGCGCTGGCGCACCTGGTGGCCGCGGCCACCCGGGCTCAAACGTCCGACGAGTAGCGGATGCCGCCGTCGGGAATCGACACCCCCGGCCACACCCGCGCACCCCGCAGCAGTTCGCACCGGGCCCCGATGTCGGCGCCGTCGCCGATGACGCCGTCGCGGATCAGTGCCCGCGGACCGATGCGGGCGCCGAAGCCGACGATCGACCGCTCGATCACACTGCCCGCCTCGATCCTGACACCGTCGAAGATCACCGCCCCGTCCAGCCGCACCCCGGGTCCTATCTCCGCGCCCCGCCCGACCACCGTGCCGCCGATCAGCAGCGCTCCCGGCGCCACCGCCGCGCCGTCGTGCACGAGTTGTTCGCCGCGCTGGCCGCCCAGCGCCGGCGACACCGCGATTCCGCGCACCAGGTCGGCCGATCCGCGCACAAAATCCTCCGGCGTCCCCATGTCGCGCCAATAGCCGGCGTCGACGTACCCGCAGACTTTGACGCCGCGGTCGGCCAGCAACCCCGGAAACACTTCCCGCTCGACCGACACCTCGCGTCCGCGCGGAATACGGTCGATGATCTCGCGCGCGAAGACGTAGCAGCCGGCATTGATCTGGTCGGTCGGCGGATCGTGCGTCTTCTCCAGAAAGGCGGTGACCCGGCCGTCGCCGTCGGTGGACACGCAGCCGAACGCCCGCGGGTCGCCCACCCGCACCAGGTGCAGGGTGACGTCGGCGTCGCTGCCGGTGTGGAAGTCGAGCAGTTGCCCGAGGTCGGCTCCGGAGAGCACATCGCCGTTGAACACCATCGCGGTGTCGTGGCGCAGCTGGGCGGCGACGTTGGCGATACCGCCACCGGTGCCCAGCGGCGTCTCCTCTGTCACGTACTCGATCTGCAGCCCCAGCCCGGATCCGTCGCCGAATTCCTCTTCGAACACCTCTGCCCGGTAGGAGGTGCCCAGCACCACGTGCTCGATCCCCGCGGCGGCTATCCGGGCCAGCAGATGGGTCAGGAACGGCACTCCGGCGGTCGGCAGCATCGGCTTGGGCGCCGACAATGTCAGCGGGCGCAGCCGGGTGCCCTTCCCGCCGACCAGAACGACCGCGTCGACGTCGTGAGTTGCCATCTCAGTGCCGTCCTTCCGTCGGCTTGAGTTCCCGCCGCAACGATTTGCGCGATCGGCGCAGTTCGCCGCGGACCATCACCTGCGACCGCACCGCGAGCGATCCGCGCAACGTCCACCGCAACGGGGCACGCCACCATCCCGGATGCCGGTCGGCCAGGAAGCGGTAGGTGCTGGCGTGGTGGGTGGCGAGATGACTGGCCGGATCGCGCCCGGTGGAATGCCCCTTGTGGTGCAGCACTTCGGCGGACGGCACGTAGACGCACTGCCAGCCGGCCATGCCGAGCCGGTCGCCGAGATCGACGTCCTCCATGTACATGAAGTAGCGCTCGTCGAAACCCCCCACCTGTTCGAACGCCGACCGGCGCACCAGCAGACAGGATCCCGACAGCCAGCCGACCGCTCGCTCGCTGGGCTCCAGATGTTCCTGGCGGTAGGCCGTGGTCCAGCGGGTACCCGGCCAGACGGGCCCCAGCAGCGCATGCATGCCGCCCCGGACGAGGCTCGGCAGGAGGCGGGCCGACGGGTACACCGAACCGTCGGGCTCACGGATCAGCGGGCCCAGGACGCCGGCCCGCGGCCACCGGACGACAGCCTCGAGCAGGGCGTCGATACTGCCCGGGCCCCACTGCACGTCGGGATTGGCCACGACCATCCAGTCGGGATCCAAGGGCTCGGAGCCCGGTTCCCCGGCCTGCCGGCCGAATTCGGCCGCCGCACGATTGACCGCCGTCCCGTAACCCACGTTGGCGCCGGTGGCGAACAGTCGCACATTCGGATAGCGCATGGCGGCGGCCTGCGGCGTCCCATCGGTGGAACCGTTGTCGGCCAGCAGCACGGTGAACGGGCCGTCGGTGGCCAACGACAACGAGGCCAGGAACCGCTCCAGATGCGGGCCCGGCGAATACGTCACCGCTACCACCGGCAGAACGTCAGCCACCCGTAGAGGGTAGCGGTCGATCGGCCGGATCCGCGGCTGCCGCCAGTGCCGCGGACAGTGCGCTTCGCCACGGCCGCAACGGCGTCAGGCCCTCCGCGGCCCACGCGCGGCCCGACAACGCGGAGTAGGCCGGCCGAGCCGCGGGCCGGGGGAATTCGTCGCTGGTGCACGGGGTGACCCGCATCGGGTCGGCGCCTGACTCTTCGAAGACCGCGCGGGCCTGGAGGAATCGAGACACCGCACCCTCGTTGGCGGCGTGCAGGATTCGTCCGCACAACCCGGGGTCGGGCAATCGGGCGGCCAGTTCCAGCAGCGCGGCGGCCAGGTCGCCGGCGTAGGTGGGCGAACCGGTCTGATCGTCGACCACCTTGATCGGGCCATCCCCGGCCGCGAGGCGCTGCATGACGCCGACGAAATCGTTTCTACCGATCCCGCCGGTGTAGACCCAGGCGGTGCGCACCACCACGACATCGGGGAACGCGGTCCGCGCGGCCTCTTCCCCGGCCAGTTTGCTGCGCGCATACACGCTCTGCGGTGCGGTCGGGTCGCCCGGTTCGTACGGGCGCGGCCGATCGCCGGAGAAATCGCCGTCGAACACGTAGTCGGTCGAGACGTGGATGAGGTGTGCGCCGGCATCGGCGCAGGCGCGGGCGAGGTGCCCGGGGCCCTCGGCGTTGACGGCGTAGGCGTCGGCCTGTGCGCTCTCGGCTCCGTCGACGTCGGTGTAGGCCGCGCAGTTGACCACGACGTCGCCGCGCCGGATGACAGCCGAGGCGGCGGCCGGGTCGGTGATGTCCCACTGCGACGACGTCATGGCGACCACGTCGCCGGTCCCGCGGGTGGCCAGGGCGGCCACCAGGGTGCCCAGCTGCCCGCCCGCTCCGCTGACGACCAGCCTTCCCGGCGGCCGCCCCGACGGAATTTTCGACCCTGACATGGGTCCGAGTCTGGCACGCCGGGCCCGGCTACGGGCAAAGCAGGTGTTACACAAGTAGCCTGGAGTGATGTCTGTGCAAACTGTGACTCGTGTGAGTCGTGTGATCAGTACCGCATTGACCGTACTTGTCGTGCTGGGCACCGGCGTCGCCTGGAGCAATGTCCGGTCGTTCAGCGACGGCATCTTCCACATGTCCTCCCCGTCGCTGGGCCGCGGCGCCGACGACGGCGCGATCGACATCCTGCTGGTGGGGCTCGACAGCCGCACCGACGCCCACGGCAACCCGCTGACCCCCGAAGAACTGGCAGCGCTGCGCGCCGGCGACGAAGAAGCCACCAACACCGACACCATTATCTTGATCCGCATTCCCAAGAACGGGGAGTCCGCGACCGCCATCTCGATCCCCCGTGATTCCTACGTGCAGGCGCCGAGCCTGGGAAAGACCAAAATCAACGGCGTCTACGGCCAGACCCGCGAGATCAAGCGGACCGGCCTGGTACAGGCCGGGGCATCGGCCGCCGAAGCCGCCGCGGCGGGCACCGAGGCCGGGCGCACCGCCCTGATCAAGACGGTCTCCGACCTCACCGGGGTCACCGTCGACCACTACGCCGAGATCGGCCTGCTGGGCTTCGCGCTGATCACCGATGCCCTCGGCGGCGTGGACGTCTGCCTCAACGAGGCCGTCTACGAACCGCTCTCCGGCGCCGACTTTCCCGCGGGCCCGCAACGGCTCAACGGCCCGCAGGCGCTCAGCTTCGCACGCCAGCGCCATGACCTCCCGCGCGGCGACCTGGACCGGGTGGTCCGCCAGCAGGCGGTGATGGCCTCGCTGGCCCACCGGGTGATCTCCGGCAAGACGCTGTCCAGCCCGGCCACCCTGCAGCGGCTCGAAGAGGCCGTGCAACGGTCGGTGGTGCTGTCCGCCGGCTGGGACATCATCGACTTCGTCAAACAACTGCAGAAACTCACCGGCGGCAACGTCGCGTTCGCCACCATCCCGGTGCTCGACGGTGCCGGCTGGAGCGACGACGGCATGCAGAGCGTGGTACGGGTGGACGCCCATCACGTTGCGGACTGGGTCGACGGCCTACTGCACAAGCAGGACCAGGGCAAGACCGCCGAGCTGGCCTACACTCCCGCCAAGACCACCACCAATGTCTTCAACGACACCGATATAAACGGACTCGCGTCGGCGGTCTCCGACGTGCTGGCGGCCAAGGGCTTCAGCGCGGGCTCCGTCGGAAACAACGAAAGCGGCCACGTCGAGGGCAGCCAGGTCCGGGTGGCCAAGACCGACGACCTCGGGGCGCAGGCGGTCGCCGAGCAACTCGGCGGCCTGCCGGTGGTCGCCGACACCTCGGTGCCGGCCGGATCGGTGCGGGTGGTGCTGGCCGACGACTACACCGGACCGGGCTCGGGCCTCGAGGGTGCGGGGACGGCCCCCGCACTGGCAACCGCCATGGGTGCCGGCAGCGACTCCGACGACTCCGCTCCCCCGCCGTCACCGATCCTGACCGCGGGCTCGGACAATCCCGAGTGCATAAACTGACCTCCCGGTGCCGTCGCTGATCACGCTGTCCGGGGCGATACTGGATCCGTTGCTGCGCGAAGACCCGGCCGGCCCGCGAATCACCTACTACGACGACGCCTGCGGCGAACGCATCGAGCTGTCGGCGGCGACGCTGGCCAACTGGGCGGCCAAGACCGGGAATCTGCTGCGCGACGAACTCGGCGCCGGGCCGGGAAGCCGGGTGGGCGTCCTACTGCCGGCACACTGGCAGACGGCCGCGGTGCTGTTCGGCGTGTGGTGGATCGGCGCCGAGGCGGTGCTGGACGGGCCCGCCGATGTCGCGCTGTGCACCGGCGACCGGCTCGACCAGGCGGACGCGTCGGTCGCCGCCGGGGACCTCGACGGCGCCGTGGCGGTGCTGTCGCTCGATCCGTTCGGCAAGCCGGCACCGGACCTGCCGTTCGGAGTGCTGGACTACGCGACAGCGGTGCGGGTGCACGGCGACCAGATCCTGCCCGAAGCCCGGCCCGGACCGGCGCTGGCCGGACAATCGGTGGCGCAGTTGGTGGCCGCCTGTGCGCAATCGGCGGGCATGCAGGGACTGGCACCGGCCGATCGGGTGCTGTCCTGCCGGCCGTGGAGCCGACCGGAGCATCTGGTCGACGGGCTGCTGGCAGTGCTCTCGATCGGGGGGTCGCTGGTGCAGGTGGCCAATCCGGATTCCGAGCTGCTGCCGCGGCGCATCGAGACCGAAAAGGTGACCCGGGTTCTCTAGGTGCGTGGGGGGCAACGCTTTGGTTGGGGGGCTGGGGGGGCAGCGGAGCAGTTGAGTTCATCCCGCGCCCAGCCCCCGGCCCCCAGCGCCCTGACCGTTGACTCTGCGCCAGTGGCGCAAAAGTGCGAGTGGAGGGCGCCCTCAGCGCAGGGTGAACGCTCAGGGGGCAGGGCCGCGGTAGTGACTCTGCACCAGTGGCGCAAAAGTGCGAGTGGAGGGCGCCCTCAGCGCAGGGTCAACGGAGGACAATCAACAGAGCACCCCACCTGGCGTGGTACCGACCCGCACACCGAGGTGCCGGCGACGCGGGTGCGACACGCCAAACATATGTCGATATCGCAATAATTAAATGGTATTGTCGGGGGCCTGACGGAAAGGTGTGACGATGGCTGTGCAAGTTCTCTTGGTCAAGGCGGCATCGACGGTGGTCACCGGCCTGGCCGGCGTGACAGCGTATGAAGTGCTGCGAAAGACCCTCAAGCAGGCGCCACTGCGCCAAGCCGTGGTCGCGACGGCCGAGGTAGGTCTACGGGGTACCCGCAAAGCTGAGGAAGTGGCCGAATCGGCCCGGCTCACGATGGCCGACGTAATGGCCGAGGCCCGCGAACGCATCGGCGAGGAGGCCCCGGCGCCGACCGTCGGAGAAGTCCACGACCACGACCACTGATCGTGACCGCCACGCTGGTCAAGGCCGACCCCGCCGCTGACGCAACCGGCTCCGCGCCCGCGCTGCTCTCCGATGCCGCCGGACGCATGCGCCTGCGGGTCGATTGGGTGCGCGCCAACCCGCGACGCGCCGTCGCCGTGGAGGAAGTCATCGCCAAGTGCAACGGAGTGCGTGTCGTGCACGCCTATCCGCGCACCGGCTCGGTTGTGGTGTGGTACTCCCCCACCAGGTGCGACCGCGCGGCCCTACTGGCAGCCATCGACGACGCCGCCGCGTTGGCCCCGGAGCTGATTCCCGCCCGGGCTCCGCATTCCTCGGAGATCCGCAACACCGACGTGCTGCGCATGGTGGTCGGCGGGGTCGCACTGGCATTGCTCGGCATCCGCCGCTACGTATTCTCGCAGCCTCCGCTGCTCGGTTCGGGTGGGCGCACGGTGGCCACCGCCGTCACCATCTTCACCGGCTACCCGTACCTGCGCGGCGCCGTGGGCTCGCTGCGCTCCGGCCGGGCCGGCACCGACGCGCTGGTCTCGGCGGCCACCATCGCCAGCCTGATCCTGCGGGAGAACGTGGTCGCGCTCACCGTGCTCTGGCTGCTCAACATCGGCGAATACCTGCAGGACCTGACGCTGCGGCGCACGCGGCGCGCCATCTCCGATCTGCTGCGCGGCAGCCAGGACACCGCGTGGGTGCGCCTGACCGAAGGTCCCGACACCGGCACCGAGGTCCAGGTGCCCATCGACACCGTCCAGATCGGCGACGAGGTGGTGGTGCACGACCACGTCGCGATCCCGGTCGACGGCGAGGTGGTCGAGGGCGACGCCGTCGTCAACCAGTCCGCGATCACCGGCGAGAACCTCCCGGTCACCGTCAACATCGGAACACATGTGCACGCCGGCTCGGTCGTGGAGCGCGGACGCCTGGTGATACGCGCGCAGGCTGTGGGCAGCCAGACCACCATCGGGCGCATCATCTCCAGAGTCGAACAGGCCCAGAACGATCGGGCACCGATACAGACCGTCGGAGAGAACTTCTCCCGCCGGTTCGTGCCCGCGTCGTTCATCCTCTCCGGGCTCACGCTGCTGGTCACCGGCGATGTCCGCCGCGCCATGACGATGCTGCTGATCGCCTGCCCGTGCGCGGTGGGCCTGTCCACCCCCACCGCGATCAGCGCGGCCATCGGCAACGGCGCCCGCCGGGGCATCCTGATCAAGGGCGGTTCCCACCTCGAACAGGCCGGCCGTGTGGACGCTATCGTCTTCGACAAAACCGGCACATTGACCGTCGGACGCCCCATCGTCACCAATGTTGTTTCCCTGCATAAAGATTGGGAACCCGAACAGGTGCTGGCCTACGCCGCGACTTCGGAGATCCACTCCCGGCACCCACTGGCCGAAGCAGTGATCCGCTCGACCGAGGAACGCCACATCAGCATCCCCCCGCACGAGGAGTGCGAGGTGCTGGTCGGGCTCGGCATGCGGACCTGGGCCGACGGCCGGACCCTGCTGCTGGGCAGCCCGAGCCTGCTGCGCTCGGAAAAGGTCAGGGTGTCCAAGAAGGCACAGGAGTGGGTCGCCAAATTGCGCGCCGAGGCGGAGACACCGTTGCTGCTGGCCGTCGACGGCAAGCTGATCGGCTTGATCAGCCTGCGCGACGAGGTGCGGCCGGAGGCGGCCGAGGTGCTGAAGAAACTGCGCGCCAGTGGCGTCCGGCGAATCGTCATGCTGACCGGGGACCATCCCGACATCGCGGCCGTGGTCGCCGGGGAACTGAGCATCGACGAGTGGCGGGCCGAGGTGATGCCCGAGGACAAGCTGGAGGTTGTGCGCCAGTTGCAGGAGGACGGCTACGTCGTCGGTATGGTCGGCGACGGTGTCAACGACGCCCCCGCACTGGCGGCCGCCGACATCGGCATCGCGATGGGGTTGGCCGGCACCGACGTGGCCGTGGAGACCGCCGATGTCGCGCTGGCCAACGACAACCTGCACCGCCTGCTCGACGTACGCGACCTGGGCGCTCGCGCAGTGGAGGTCATCCAGCAGAACTACAGCATGTCCATCGCCGTCAACGCCGCCGGGCTGCTCATCGGCGCCGGCGGGGCACTCTCCCCGGTGCTGGCCGCGATCCTGCACAACGCCTCATCGGTGGCCGTGGTAGCCAACAGCTCCCGGCTCATCCGCTACCAGCTGACCTGAGCGGCTGCCGTCCGCCGGCCGCGGGCCACCGGCCACCAGCCGCCGGCCGCCCCGGAACACCCTCAGCAGCCGCACTCCTGCCCGCGCCAGGCCTTGACACCCTGCCAGGTCGCCACGCCCGCGACGGCCAATCCGATCACCGGGTCGACCCACCATCCGCCGGTCCAGGCCGCGGTAACGGCCAGACCGAGCAACACCCCGGCGGCCTGGACGGCGCACAGATAATTCTGCGTGCCCTCCCCCTCGGTGGCACCGGAATGCAGCCGCGCACCCACCCGATGGTTCGCCCATCCCAGAACCGGCATCAGAACCAGCGCCAGCGACGTCAAGCCGATGCCGATGACCGAGGTTTCGGCATGTTCTCCGGACACCAGGTGCTTGATCGACTCGGCAGCGACGTATGGCGCCACCAGCCAGAACGACACGGCAACGCCGCGCTGGGCGCGTCGCTCGGCAGTCGGGGAGAACGTGCGGTCGCCAGTGAAACGCCACAGCACCATCGCACTGGCCAGCCCTTCGGCCCCACCCCCGAGCGCCCACCCGGTCAGCGCGATCGACCCGACGGCCAGCCCCTGCCACAACCCCACGCTGCCCTCGATGAGCAGCACGAACAGGCTCACCCAGGCCAGCCGGCGCGCCCACCGGGCGTTGCGCTGCCAGGCTGCGTCGTGGGCCACCGGTGGGGCTGCGGGGGCGCCGGAGACGCTGGGGGCGCAGCAGTCGCCGTGATCCGAGGTGCTCACGCCCGAGGGAGTCGCCATGTGCATTTCCCAATGTTAACGGTCGGCGACGCGCTCCCCGGGCACCCAACGCGCAAGCACCGGGCACGGCGTGGGCGCGGCACCGGCCGCGCCGGTTAGTCTCTCTAACCGGGCGACCGGCCGGCGGATTGAGGAGGGGCACGACGCGATGCCGCACAACGATATGCCGAACGACCACGCCCCCAAGCCGCTGGACGGCTTCCGGGTCCTGGACTTCACCCAGAACGTCGCGGGACCGCTGGCCGGTCAGGTGCTGGCCGACCTGGGAGCCGAAGTCATCAAGATCGAGGCGCCCGGCGGTGAGCAGTCCCGCCGCTTGACCTCCGTGCTACCCGGACGGCCACCGCTGCCCACCTATTTCCTGCCCAACAACCGGGGCAAGAAATCGGTGACCGTGGACCTGACCGACGAGCGGGCTAAGGGCAAGATTCTGCGGCTGGCCGACACCGCCGACGTCCTCCTCGAAGGTTTCCGGCCCGGCGTGATGGAACGGATGGGTCTGGGCCCCGCCGAATTGCGGGCCCGCAATCCCCGGCTGGTCTATGCGCGGCTGAGCGCCTACGGCGGAAACGGGCCGCACGGCTCGCGCCCAGGGGTCGATCTGGTCGTGGCCGCCGAGGCCGGCATGACCACCGGGATGCCCACCCCGAGCGGCAAACCGCAGATCATCCCGTTTCAGCTGGTCGACAACGCCAGCGGCCACGTGCTGGCCCAAGCCGTGTTGGCCGCACTGCTCAACCGAGAACGGCACGGGGTGGGCGATCTCGTCGAAGTCGCCATGTACGACGTCGCCGTCGGCCTGCAGGCCAACCAGCTGACCATCCATCTCAACAAGACCGGCAACAAGCCCCGCTCGCCGGCGCCGGCGGTCAAACCGGATACCGCCGAGCCGGCCAAGAAGCGCAGGAGCGTCGGATTCGCCACCCAGCCCTCCGACGCGTTCCGGGCGTCCGACGGCTATCTGATCATCAGCGCCTACGTGCCCAAGCACTGGAAGACGCTGTGCCAGGTCCTCGACCGGCCCGATCTCCTCGATGACGAGCGGTTCGCCGACCAGCGCTCCCGGGCGATCAACTACCCGGAATTGACCGACGAGCTGGAGGCGACGCTGGCGACCCGGACCGCCGCCGAATGGGTCGAGGCGCTGCAGTCCGCCGGCCTGATGGCCTGCCTGGCCAACACCTGGAAACAGGTGATCGACACCGAACTGTTCACCGAGAACGATCTCGCGCTGCCGGTGGGCGCCGGCGACAACGCCATCACGGTGATCCGCACCCCGGCGCGCTACGCCGGCTTCGACGCCAGAGCGGCGGAACCACCCCCCGCGGCCGGACAACACAACGAAGAGTTCCTCTGAGGAGACCGGGGGCGAAGCCTGGCTTGCTCGCGAGCGTAACGCCACGGCGAAATCCGGACCGCAAATTCGCAGCACCGCTACGCTCGCGAACAACCCCTGACTTCCCGCCGAATCCATGACTTTTCTTTGAATCCTCAATGAATAGCGGCGGCTACCGCTACATCGGTGACCCCGGCATAAATAAGTAGTCATACTCTTGCGGTGGGATTCATATGCGCGCAGTCGATATATCTGCTGAAGCGCGTTTCCGCCCTGCGGGGGACGCACAGTTGACCGCGGAACCCCCTGGTGCCCGGTTTCGAGGAGTTTCATGAGCAGCAACGTCGCCACGTCCGCCGAAGCACCCGACTCCCGCAAGATTCTGCCGAACCTGCGCTATGACGTCCCGGCCTCGCTGGTCGTCTTCCTGGTGGCGCTGCCGCTGTCGCTGGGCATCGCGATCGCCTCGGGCGCACCCCTGATGGCCGGGCTGATCGCAGCGGTCGTCGGCGGGATCGTCGCCGGATCCATCGGCGGATCGCTGCTGCAGGTCAGCGGCCCCGCAGCGGGGCTCACCATGGTGGTCCAGGGCCTGATCGACCAGCTGGGCTTCCAGATGACGTGCATCATCACCGTGTGCGCCGGCATCGTCCAGATCCTGTTGGGCCTGGCCAAAGTGGCCCGCGCGGCACTCGCGGTGGCTCCGGTGGTGGTACACGCCATGCTGGCCGGCATCGGTGTCACCATCGTCCTGCAACAGGTCCACGTGCTGATGGGCGGCACGTCCCGCAGTTCGGCGTGGGAGAACATCGCAGCCCTGCCGGACGGCATCCTGCACCACGAAATGCACGAAGTGATCGTGGGCGGCATCGTGATCGCCATGCTGGTGCTGTGGTCGAAGCTGCCGGCCAAGGTTCGCTTCATCCCGGGGGCCCTGGTGGCCATCGTGGCCGCCACCGCGTTCTCGCTGGTGGTGGACCTGCACGTCGAGCGGATCAACCTCGCCGGCAGCTTCTTCGCCTCGATCGGCCTGCCGCGGCTGGCGCCGGTGTCACCGGAGGGACTGCCGTGGACCCACTACATCAGCACCATCGCGGTGGGGATCATCACGGTCGCCCTGATCGCCAGCGTCGAATCCCTGCTGTCGGCGGTCGGCGTCGACAAGCTGCACACCGGGCCACGCGCCGACTTCAACCGGGAGATGATCGGCCAGGGCAGTTCCAACGTGGCATCGGGTCTGCTGGGCGGGCTGCCGGTCACCGGCGTCATCGTGCGCAGCTCGACGAACGTGGCCGCCGGCGCCCGCACCGGCACCTCAGCGGTGCTGCACGGCATCTGGATCCTTTTGTTCGCCTCGCTGCTCACCGGCCTGGTCGAACTCATTCCCAAGGCGGCACTGGCCGGCCTGCTGATCGTCATCGGCATCCAGCTGATCCAGCTCGCACACATCAAAGTCGCGGTGCGGACCGGCAATTTCGCCATCTACGCCGCCACCATCGTCTGCGTCGTCTTCCTGAACCTCCTCGAGGGCGTGGCCATCGGCCTGGCCCTGGCGATCGGGCTGCTACTGATCCGGCTGGTCCGCGCACCCATCGAGGTCCAGCCGGTCGGCGACGGCAACAAGAAGTGGCGGGTCGACATCGACGGCACGCTCAGCTTCCTGCTGCTGCCCCGGCTGACCAACGTGCTCTCGACGCTCCCGGCGGGTTCCCACGTGACCGTCAACCTCAATCCCGACTACATCGACCATTCAATCTCCGAAGCCATCTCCGACTGGAAGATCTCCCACGAGGCAACCGGCGGGAAAGTCACGATCATCGAGATGTCCCCGGTGGAAATGTCGGGTGCGCACACGCGGCCGCCGAAGCGGCACTACACAACTCGCAAGCTCCGCGAAGCCCCCTGGCCGTCGCGCCGCGACCAGGACGGCCCCGGCAGCCCCGGCGCACCCGACAACTCCCCGATCCTCGAAGGCGTTAAGCAGTACCACCGCAAAGGTGTGGGAACGCTGCATCATCACGTTCCCGAGCTGATCGATTCCGACGACCCCGACACGCTGTTCCTGACGTGTGCGGACTCGCGGATCCTGCCGGACACCATCACCGCCAGCCGGCCCGGCGACCTGTACCTGGTGCGCAACGTCGGCAATCTCGTTCCCCTCGACCCCGCCGAACAATCGGTGGACGCCGCCCTGGACATCGCGGTCAACCAGCTCGGGGTGAGTTCGGTCGTGGTCTGCGGGCATTCGTCGTGCCGCGCGATGGCCACGTTGCTCGAGGACCCCGACTACGACCCGCAACGCCCGATCGCCCACTGGCTGGAACACGCGCGGGAAAGCCTGGCGGCATACCGCGAAAACCACCCCGCACGGCTGACCAGCACATCCAACGGCTTCGACTTCAACGAACTGGACCAGCTCGCCATCGTCAACGTGGCCGTGCAGGTGGAACGGCTGGCCCGCCACCCGATCGTAAAACCGGCACTGGATGCCGGCACGCTGCACGTCGTCGGGATCTTCTTCGACTTCGCCACCGTGCACGTGCACGAGGTGACTCGGGACGGGATCGTGAGCACCACCGAACCAGCCGACGCGCACTCCTGACTTCGGACACGGCAGCTGGGGTATCGGGTTGCCTTGGTCGCGAGCGTAACGCCACGGCGAAATCCGGAGCGCGAAATCGCAGCCCCGTTACGCTCGCGAACGACGGGAACCGGTCAGCGCAGCAGCGCCCGCGACATCACCACGCGCTGAATCTGGTTGGTGCCCTCGTAGATCTGGGTGATCTTGGCGTCGCGCATCATCCGCTCAGCCGGGAAGTCGACGGTGTAGCCGGCGCCGCCCAGCAACTGCACCGCATCGGTGGTGACCTCCATGGCCACATCGGAGGCCATGCACTTGGCTGCCGCGGAGATGAATCCCAGGTGGCCCTCTCCGCGCTCGGCCCGGGCGGCGGCGCTGTAGACCATCAGCCGGGATGCCTCCACCTTCATCGCCATGTCGGCGAGCATGAACTGCACCGCCTGAAAACTGCTGATCGACTGCCCGAACTGTTTGCGGTCCTTGGTGTAGGCGATGGCGGCGTCCAGGGCGCCCTGGGCGATACCCACCGCTTGGGCGCCGATGGTGGGACGGGTGTGGTCCAGCGTCGCAAGTGCGGTCTTGAATCCGGTACCCGGCTCGCCGATCATCCGGTCCCCCGGGACCCGGCAGTTCTCGAAATACAACTCGGTGGTGGGCGACCCCTTGATGCCCAGTTTGCGTTCCTTCGGGCCGACGGTGAACCCCTCGTCGTCCTTGTGCACCATGAACGCCGAGATGCCGTTGGCGCCCTTGTCCGGGTCGGTCACCGCCATCACGGTGTACCAGGTCGACTTGCCGCCGTTGGTGATCCAGCACTTGACCCCGTTGAGGATCCAGTCGTCGCCGTCGGCCTTGGCCCGGGTGCGCATCGACGCGGCGTCGGATCCGGCCTCGCGCTCGCTGAGCGCATACGACGCCATCGCACTGCCGTCGGCGATCGAGGGCAGCACCTGCTTCTTCAGCTCGTCGGAGCCGCGCAGGATCAGGCCCATGGTGCCCAGTTTGTTGACCGCCGGGATCAGCGACGCCGAGGTGTCGACCCGGGCGACTTCCTCGATGACGATGCACGCCGCCACCGAATCCGCGCCCTGCCCGCCGAACTCCTCGGGCACGTGCACGGCGTTGAATCCCGAGGCGATCAGCGCCTGCAGCGCCTCCTCGGGGAACCGGGCGTTCTCGTCCACATCGGCGGCGTGCGGGGCGATCTCCTTTTCGGCCAGCGCCCGGATCGCTGCCCGCAGCTCCCGATGCTCCTCGGGTAGTTGGAACAAATCGAACGTCGGGTTCCCCGCCCATCCAGCCATTTCCGGACCTCCTCGCTACTCTCGGATCAACTTACTCGCCCGGCTCTGCAGAGCCGCGTCCTTGTCGCGCACCGTTTCCGCCAGCCCGGCCTGGAAGGCGGCCATCTTCCCTCGAAGTCGCTCATCCGAGGAACCGAGGATGCGCACGGCCAGCAGGCCGGCGTTGCGGGCCCCGCCGATCGACACCGTCGCTACCGGCACACCCGCGGGCATCTGCACGATCGACAGCAGCGAATCCAGGCCGTCGAGGCGCCCCAGCGGCACCGGGACACCGATCACCGGCAGCACGGTTGCTGAGGCCACCATCCCCGGCAGATGCGCGGCGCCCCCCGCCCCGGCGATGATCACCTCCAGGCCGCGCCCGGCCGCGTCGCGGGCATAGTCGAACATCATCGCCGGCGTGCGGTGCGCCGAGACCACGCGAACCTCGAACGGGACGTCGAACTCGGCCAGCGCCGAGGCGGCGTCCGCCATCACCGCCCAGTCGCTGTCGCTGCCCATGATCACCCCGACCCGGGGGGTGTCATTCCGGGACTGCTGGGTCATCGACGCCACTCCTTTCGCTCTCCGATCCCTTCCCGACGACGACGGTATCGCCGCAGTGCGGGTCCCACCCGTCGGCCCATTGCGCGTGCGACAGCCAGTGTGCCGCCAGCTCCGCGCGCGCCCGCAGGGCGGCCACGCTTTCGGGACCGTCCGCGCGAGTTCCCAGCAGGTTGACGTGCCCCACCTTGCGGCCCGGGCGTTCTGTTTTGCCGTACAGGTGGACCCTGGCGTCGGGCATGCGGGCGTAGAGGTGATGCATCCGCTCATCCATCGACATCTCCGGCGCCAGCGGTGGCTGCGCTCCCAGCACGTTGGCCATCACCGTCACGGGCACGAGTGCGCCGGTGTCGCCCAGCGGATAGTCGAGCACGGCGCGCAGGTGCTGTTCGAACTGGCTGGTGCGTGACCCGTCCATGGTCCAGTGCCCGGAGTTGTGCGGCCGCATGGCCAGCTCGTTGACCAGTAACGTCCCGGCGGGACTCGCCCCTGCGGAATCGGTCTCAAAGGTCTCGAACAGCTCGACGGCGAGCACCCCCACCACGCCCAGTTCACCGGCCAGCCGCAGTGCCAGCCGCTGGGCAGCCGAGGCCGACTCCTGCGACAGGTCCGGGGCGGGTGCGATGACCTGCACGCAGATCCCTTCCCGCTGCACGGTTTCGGCGACCGGCCATGCCGCGCCCTGACCGAACGGCGACCGCGCAACCAGCGCAGACAATTCCCGGCGCAACCCGACGCGCTCCTCGACCAGCACCGGGACTCCCGCAGCGAGGTATCGGGCGGCAATCTCGCGGGCCTGCCCGACGTCACGCGCCATCGTCACACCGCGCCCGTCGTAACCGCCGCGGGCCGCCTTGACCACCAGCGGCGCCCGAGGTCCGAGCCCGGTGCGCGCCGCCCACACATCCAGCCCGCCGAGGTCATCGGCGCCTTCGATACCGATGTAGCGCGGCACCGGTGCACCGAGAGCCGCCAGTCGCCGCCGCATCACCAGCTTGTCCTGAGCGTGCACCAACGCCTGCGGCGGCGGCGCCACCCTCACCCCCTCGGCAACCAGCACGTCCAGCAGCTCGGGGGGCACGTGTTCGTGGTCGAAGGTCAGCACGGTGGCACCTGCGGCCACCCGGCGCAGATCCTCCAGATCGTCGTGGGAGCCCAGAACCACGTCCGGAGTCACCTGCGCCGCCGGTTCGTCGATGGCGCCGGCCAGCACACGCAGGCTCTGACCCAGCGCAATGGCGGCCTGATGCGTCATCCGGGCGAGCTGACCACCGCCGACCATGGCCACCCGCGGGGTAAGGGGGCTGGACACGGTCTTCATGGTGTCACGGCAGCTGACCGGGGCATTTCCCGGCCTTCAGCGGCCGGGGCGCCGACGTGTCAGATATCATTTTGCGCCGGTTCGGAGACCTTCCGTAAGCTTGAACGCTGTGTCCTTCGCCGATGCCACGATTGCGCGCCTTCCCCGGGCGATTCAGCCCTTCGCGCTGCGCCATCATGAGCTGATCAAATTCGCCATCGTCGGCGGCACCACATTCATCATCGACTCGGCGATTTTCTACACGCTCAAGCTCACCGTGCTGGAATCCAAGCCGGTCACCGCCAAGGTGATCGCCGGGATCGTCGCGGTCATCGCCTCCTACATCTTCAACCGCGAATGGAGCTTCCGCGACCGCGGCGGCCGCGAGCGCCACCACGAGGCCCTGCTGTTCTTCGCGTTCAGCGGCGTCGGCGTGCTATTGAGCATGGCACCACTGTGGTTCTCCAGCTATGTGCTGGAACTGCGGGTGCCCAATGTGTCGCTGATGACCGAAAACCTCGCCGACTTCCTGTCGGCCTACATCATCGGCAACCTGCTGCAGATGGCGTTCCGCTTCTGGGCCTTCCGGCGCTGGGTGTTCCCCGACGAGTTCGCCCGCAACCCCGACAAGGTGCTGGAATCGGCGCTCACCGCCGGCGGCATCGCCGAGATCCTCGAGGACGAAGCCGACGTCGGCAACGTCACGGTATTGGGGTCCTGGCGCAGCCGAGCCACCCGCCTCGTGCTGTCCGGTCCGGATCAGCTGGGCGACTCCTCGGAACCCAGCGTGTCGAAGACTTCGTGATACAGCAGCGCATGCACCTCGCGTAACCGAGGGATGTCGTCGAATTCCAGTGGATCCTGGGATGCCGACTCGATGATCAACGTTCCGGTGCGGAACACCCGTTCGGAAATCCTGTCCCGGAACTCCACACTGTTGATTCGGGCCACCGGGATGTCGAGCCCGGTGCGGGTGAAGATCCCGTGCCGGTACATGACCCGACGGTTGGTCACCACGAAATGTGTGGTCAGCCAGCTCAGGACCGGCCACACCGTCAGCCAGCCGACGACCACCAGCCACAGCCCCCAGACGACGCCGTGGACAATCCTGCCGGCCTGCGGCGACCACCCGGCGGACTCGACGAAGCCGGATCCCAGCCCGGCCAGCGCGGTCACCAGAACCAGCGCCAGGACAGGCAGGATCAGCCGGCGCCAGTGCGGGTGACGGTGCAGCACCACCTGCTCGCCGGCGGCCAGGGCATTGTCGGGATAACCCATGTCCTCGACCTCGAATCTTGGAATACCCGGGAAACCCTCGGAGCACCCCGGGTGGATTCACGTTAACGCAGATGTACGACGTCCCCTGCGGACACCGCGACGACCCCGCCAGACGGCTCGGAGTCGTTGTCCCCCATGTGCAGGCACAGCCGGCCCTGGCCGTCGACGTCGCGGGCGGTCCCGACCAGCTGCCGCCCACCGGGGAGTTCGGCCCGCACCCGCGCGCCCAGGGTCAGGCTGCGGGCACGATAGTCGCCGGCCAGCCGGGCATCGGCGCCACCGGCGGCGCGCCAGGCGCGGACCCGCTCGCCGAGCTCGCCGAGCAATCCGCGGACCAGTTGGTCCCGGTCGGGTTGGGCGACACCCAGATCCCGCAGTGACGTGGCGCCGGGGGCGTCGACCTCCCCCGGTGCCGTTGTGACGTTGAGCCCGATGCCGATCACCGCGAACGGATGCGCGACCTCGGCCAGGATGCCGGCCAGCTTGCCCATCGAGCCCGCGGGGCCGGCCAGCACGTCGTTGGGCCATTTCAGGCCCGCTTCGACGGAGGTTGTCCCGGCGACCGCGTCGACCACCGCCAGCCCGGCGGCCAGCGACAGCCAGCCCCATCCGGCGGGCGGGACGGCGTCCACCCGCACCCCGGTCGACAGGGTGAGCTGCGAGCGCGGCGTGGCCGACCAGGTGCGGCCGCGGCGCCCGCGTCCGGCGCTCTGATACTCGGCGATCAGCACCGCCCCGTCGATATCCTCCCCGGCAGCCGCTCGGGCCAGCAGGTCGGCGTTGGTGGAGCCGGTCTGCGGCACGACGTCGAGCCGACGCCAGTACGCCGAGCCGCTGAGTACCTCGGCACGCAGATCCGCCTCGTCGAGCGGCGGCGGGTCTGGGGGGGCACCCATCGCCGGAGACTATCTAAGGGCTGGTTAAGAGCTGCGCAGGGGGTTGCCGATACCATCGACTCTCATGACCAGCGTTACCGACCACACCGCCGAGCCGGCGAGCGAGCACGTCATCGACATCCATACCACCGCCGGCAAACTGGCCGAGTTGCACAAGCGCAGGGAAGAGTCGCTGCACCCGGTGGGTGAGGCTGCCGTGGACAAGGTCCACGCCAAGGGCAAGCTGACGGCCCGCGAACGCATCTGCGCGCTGCTGGACGAGGATTCGTTCGTCGAACTGGACGCGCTGGCCAAGCACCGCAGCAAGAATTTCGGGCTGGAAGCCAACCGCCCGGTGGGCGACGGCGTGGTCACCGGCTACGGCACCATCGACGGCCGGGACGTGTGCATCTTCAGCCAGGACGCCACCGTGTTCGGCGGCAGCCTGGGCGAGGTGTACGGCGAGAAGATCGTCAAGGTCCAGGAGCTGGCGATCAAGACGGGCCGCCCGCTGATCGGCATCAACGACGGCGCCGGGGCGCGCATCCAGGAGGGTGTGGTCTCCCTGGGCCTCTACAGCCGGATCTTCCGCAACAACATCCTGGCCTCCGGTGTCATCCCGCAGATCTCGCTGATCATGGGCGCCGCGGCCGGCGGGCACGTGTACTCCCCCGCGCTGACCGACTTCGTGGTCATGGTCGACCAGACCAGCCAGATGTTCATCACCGGTCCCGACGTGATCAAGACCGTCACCGGCGAGGACGTCACGATGGAGGAACTCGGCGGCGCGCACACCCACATGGCCAAGTCCGGCACACTGCACTACGTGGCATCCGGTGAGCAGGACGCCTTCGACTGGGTCCGGGACCTGCTGAGCTACCTGCCGCCCAACAACGCCACCGACGCGCCGCACGAACCCGCCCCGCTGCCGGACGGACCCATCGAGGAGAACCTCACCGCCGAGGATCTCGAACTGGACACGCTGATCCCGGATTCCCCGAATCAGCCCTACGACATGCACGAGGTGATCACCCGCATCCTCGACGACGACGAGTTCCTCGAAGTCCAGGCCGGGTACGCCCAGAACATCATCGTCGGATTCGGCCGCATCGACGGCCGGCCGGTGGGAATCGTGGCCAATCAGCCGACCCAGGTCGCCGGCTGTCTGGATATCGACGCCTCGGAGAAGGCGGCCCGGTTCGTGCGTACCTGCGACTGCTTCAACATCCCGATCGTGATGCTGGTGGACGTTCCGGGCTTCCTGCCGGGCACCGGCCAGGAATACAACGGCATCATCCGCCGCGGCGCCAAGCTGCTCTACGCCTACGGCGAGGCCACCGTCCCGAAGATCACCGTGATCACCCGGAAGGCCTATGGCGGCGCCTACTGCGTGATGGGTTCCAAGGACATGGGTTGCGACGTCAACCTGGCCTGGCCGACCGCGCAGATCGCCGTGATGGGCGCCTCCGGCGCGGTCGGTTTCGTCTATCGCGGGCAACTCGCCGAGGCCGCCAGGAACGGCGACGACGTCGACGCACTGCGGCTGCAATTGCAGCAGGAGTACGAGGACACCCTGGTCAATCCCTACATCGCTGCCGAGCGCGGTTACGTCGATGCGGTGATCCCGCCGTCGAACACCCGCGGCTACATCGGCACGGCGCTGCGCCTGCTGGAACGCAAGATCGCCCAGCTGCCGCCCAAGAAGCACGGGAACATGCCGCTGTGAGCGACCAGCCGGAAAACCCGGATACCGCCGCCGAGGCCTCGCAGATCCCCGGGGCCGCCGAGACCGCCGACACCTCGGCACCCGGCCGGCACGCGCCGCACATCGAGGTCCTCAAGGGCAACCCCACCGACCAGGAGCTGGCCGCGCTGATCGCGGTGCTGGGCAGCCTCGCCGACGCCGCCCCGCCACCCGCAGCCGCTCCCGCGCGCTGGGGCCTGCCGGTGGACAAACTGCGGTATCCGGTGTTCAGCTGGCAGCGCATCACCCTGCAGGAAATGACGCACATGCGCCGATGACCCGGCTGGTGCTGGGGTCGGCGTCTTCCGGCCGGCTCAAGGTCCTTCGGCAGGCGGGGGTGGACCCGCTGGTGCTGGCCTCCGACGTCGACGAGGACGCAGTCATCGTCGGCCTCGGGCCGGCCGCGCCGCCCGCCGAGGTGGTGCGGGCGCTGGCCCGGGCCAAGGCGGAATGCGTGGTAGACGCATTGGCTGCCGAGCGACCCGAGGTCACCGCGGATTGTGTTGTCATCGGCTGTGATTCGATGCTGTTGCTGGACGGACGACTCTGCGGTAAGCCCGCGTCGATCGACGAGGCCCGCCGGCAGTGGCGGTCGATGGCCGGCCGCGCCGGCCAACTACACACCGGCCACTGTCTGATCCGGCTGCGCGACCATACGACCGTACACGTTGTTGCCGAAACATCTATCACTACAGTACATTTCGGAATTCCTTCGGATACCGATCTGGAAGCGTACCTGGCCACCGGTGAATCACTGTCGGTAGCGGGAGGATTCACATTGGACGGCCTGGGCGGCTGGTTCGTCGACGGCGTCGACGGCGACCCGTCCACCGTGATCGGCCTGAGCCTGCCGCTGCTGCGGGTACTACTGGGCCGGTGCGGCCTGTCGGTAACGCGGCTGTGGGAGGGCAACCGGCCGACCCCACGCTCTTGCTCGCGAGCGTAACGCCAGGGCGAAATCCGGGGCGCGAAATCGCAGCCACGTTACGCTCGCGAACGACAACTCGGGGAACGTGAACGGCGGCGACGCGTGGCTGAAGAGCCTGTAGCTCCACCCCAGGCATTTCGCTCCAGATTACCCCCGAGCCCCCCACACCACCCCTGCCTGGTGCGTAGGCTCGCTGACGTGCCACTACCCCCGGATCCCAGCCTCGCAAGGTCCGGCTACGCCCACCCGGAGCGGCTGGTCACCACCGGCTGGCTGTCGGCTCATATCGGCGCCGCCGGCCTGGCGATCGTCGAATCCGGTGAAGACGGGCTGCTCTACGACATCGGCCATATTCCGGGCGCGGTCAAGATCGACTGGAACGCCGACCTCAACGACCCGCGGGTGCGCGACTTCGTCGACGGCGAGCGGTTCGCCAACCTGATGGACGCCAAGGGCATCGCCCGCGACGACACCGTGGTGATCTACGGCGACCGGGGCAACCGGTGGGCCGCCTACGCGTTGTGGGTGTGCACGCTGTTCGGCCACCCCGACGTCCGGCTGCTCGACGGCGGCCGCGACCTGTGGCTCGCCGAGCAACGCGACACCACACTCGACGTTTCGGCCAAGACCTCGACCGGCTATCCGGTGGTGCGCCGCGACGACGCCGCCATTCGCGCGTTCGCCGACGACATGCTCGAATCGCTGGGCAGCTGGCCGCTGCTCGACGTGCGGCCGGCCGAGGACTACACCGGAGAGCGCACCCGCCCGTCCGGCCATCGGGGGGACGGGGTGTTGCGCGCCGGGCACATCCCGACGGCGCGTTCGATTCCCT
>NZ_JBKECZ010000098.1:0-61605 GCF_047975165.1 Mycobacterium sp. | reverse complement strand
GTCGGCGGCTTCGGCGATGCGGCGGCTGGCGTCGGGTTTGGTGATGCGCAGCCGGTTGGCCAGGGTTTCACTCAGGGTGCCGCCGAGCTCCTTTTTGTCCGCGGTGGCGCGCAGGTTGTTGATCAGGGCGTGGCGGGGTGTGGGCATGCGCCGGTCGATGGTTTCCAGGCGGTCGAGCATCGCCAGCCGCTCGGGTGTGGTGAGCACATCGAAGTCCAACTCCAGCAGCCGATCCTGGACCGCGTCGAGTGCGTCGAAAACCTCGACGATCTCTTCACGCGTGCTGGCTGCCATGGTTCAAATGCTAGAGACACCCACCGACAACTCCCGGCCCCAAAGCCCGAAAATCCGGTGCCGCAGCCACATTCGGCCACTTTCATCCACAGACCCGGATTTATCCACAAAATCGGTGCACCCCCTTGACAATTGACAGATCATCAGCCACGACTGTCCACGACCGCAACGACTAGTCGGCCCGACGAAGCACCCGCGTCGGGCGGGTTCACCAAGGAACATGATCGGGGATAGCGCGCGTGTCCGGAGGCAGGGCGGCGTCGGTGACTCCCCATGCCTGAAGACAGGCCGGCGTCGGTGACCGCCCCGAAGCGGGCCTGAAGATACCGCAGAGCCTGGTCTAGTGTTGCTACGGTTCTGACGCATCCTCTGAACCCCGGCGCCCCCATAGCCCAATTGGCAGAGGCAGCGGACTTAAAATCCGCCAAGTGTCGGTTCAAGTCCGACTGGGGGCACGACTGCCAGCAGACCGGTTTGGGTTAACTACCCAGCTGGCGCAGACCTTCTGCGATCTTCGTCCAGTCGATGACTCCGGTGCAGGCATCGACTACCAGCTGTTCTGCCACGTCCACGTCGTAGGAATCAGGCAACGGATGCCCGTTGAGCCCCAGAAAGGCCCATGCGGCGGTCCAGGCAGACCGCTTGTTGCCATCAACAAAAGGATGATTGGCCGCCAGCGAATGTAGCAGCGCCCCGGCTTTGTCCCACACCGTTGGATACGCATCGGTGCCGAATGCTGACGCCTGCGGGCGGGTGATGGCCGATTGCAGCAGGCCCTCATCACCTACGACCAGCGGGAATCCGATAGCAAGGGAACAGTAGGCCACCACCGTGTCGCGGTCGAGGAACTCCGTCACTTCAGCCGTTCGTACAATTCGCCCGAGCGCTCGGCCACATGGGCAAAAGCCTGTCGCAGCCGCTCTTCACGATCGGCGGCCAGCGCGGCATCGCGAACGAACGGTTTCAGAGCCTGCCCGTTGCGGGCCGCCAGAGCGCGAATCCGCTCCATCTGCTCTTCAGTAAACGACACATTCAACGACGGCATGAAATACCTCCCCAACGCTAGGTACCTCAAGGGTACCTAGCCGGTACCCGGCGTACCAGGCGGCGAATTGAGATCCGCCCGCCAGGTGTCGGTTCGAGCCCGACGGTTCGAGCCCGACAGGGGTCACCGGGCGGAACCGACGCAGCCGTCATCGTCGGTACGGCACGTGCGCCTAGACGTCCAATTCCACCAGAACCCGGCGCAACAGCTTGCCGGTGGCGTTGCGCGGCAGCTCCTCGATGAACACCACGTCGCGAGGAACCTTGTGCCGGGCTAGGTTGTCCTTCACGTACTGCTTGATTTCCGCTCCGTCCCGCGCGGCGCCCGGCTCGGAAACGATAAAGGCGCGCAACCGTTTTCCGAATTCGACGTCGTCGACTCCGACCACTGCCACCTCGGCGACGTCATCCCGCTCCTCGAGCAGGTTCTCCACTTCCTGTGGGAAGACGTTCTCGCCGCCGGAGACGATCATGTCGTCGTCCCGGCCGTCGACGAACAGCAATCCGTTGTCGTCGAAATGGCCCATGTCGCCGCTGGACATGTAGCCGTCGATGATCTGCTTGGTGCGCCCGTCGGTATATCCGGCGAATGGCGCGCCGTTGCGCACGAAGATCCTTCCGCGGCGGTTCTTACCCGACACGCGCCGGTCGTGTTCGTCATAGAGCACAACCTCACAGGTCACCGGAGCGCGGCCAGCGGTACCGGGCGCCAAGCGCAGCTCGGCGGGGGTGGCGATGGTCGCAATGGCGCACTCGGTCGATCCGTACATGTTGTAGAGGACGTCACCGAAGGTGTCCTGCGCCCGGTTGGACAGTTCGGGGCTCAGCGCCGACCCGGCGATCAGGATCACTTTCAAAGACGACGTGTCGTACTTTGCGATGACCTCGGGAGCAAGCTCGACCATCCGGTGCAGCATGGTCGGGACTGCGACCAGCATGTCGGCCTTGTGCTCCGCGATGAGCTTCAAGGTGGCCTCCGGCTTGAACCGCCGGGCGGTCACCACGTTGTTGCCCAGGGCGGCGCCGACGGTGTAGGTGGCCCAGCCGGTGCTGTGGAATATCGGTGAGACAATGACCATTGTTCCCTTGCGGGGGAACGGGACTCGGTCCACGATCTGCGATGTGGCCAGCGGGTTCACCGAGTCTCGCGGTGCGCCCTTGGGTAGGCCGGTAGTACCGCTGGTGAGGATGACGGACCCGCCCGACTTGCTCGGCGGGGGTAGGGGATCGGTGGAGTTCGCCGCGATGATGTCGTCGAGGGACTGTTCGCCGGCGGGCACGTCTGCGCCGTCGTCCACCCAGGTCAGTATGCGCGGTAACTCGGGAGGCAGCGCGTCGAGCAGACCGAGGAACTCGCTGTCGTGCAGCATGACGCTGACGTGCTCGCGCTGGCAGACCTCGGCAAACTGCGGTTTTGCGAAACCGGTGTTCATCAGCACCAGGCGGGAGCCGATCTTGCCCGATGCTGCCATTGCGGTGACCAGGCCGCGATGGTCACGGCACAGCAGACCGATGACGGATCCCTCGGTTACGCCGAACGACTCCAGGCCCCGGGCCAGTGCCCAGGATTGGTCGTCGACCTCCTTGTATGTCAATGTTCCGCGCTCGTCGGTGATCGCCGGCAGGTCCGGGTATCTGCGTGCACCCAGGATCGCCATGGTGCCCTGCGGCCCGTAGACCGGCGAGAGCTTGGCGGCCTGCACGGTCGAATTCAGGTCTTTGAAGTCGATAATGCCGCTCTGGGTCAGACGCGCCACCGCGCGGGCCGACTCGCTGATGTGCTGCAGCTTCTGCTGGATGGTGGCCAGTGCGTTGGCCATGGATCCTCCTTGGGGCCAAGTTTGGCAAAAACGGTAGCAGTCGCCGTGGCGGTGGCCCGGCCGGGCATTTCGGAGCTTCCCCGCAGCAAGGTTGTCGGGGCGGCTCGGGCGATGGGGCCGGTGGGCCTACGAGGGGTTCGGTACTGGTTCGTTCGAGCAGTCGACCGCACATCGGCGGTCTCGCCGCAGGGGCGGATTAACAATTTCGCGGGGACACGCGTGTGCAACGATGTGATATACGGCGCTTTCGCGGATCAAAATAAGTGACTCTTATTGAACACTCAGATTAATGGTCGATTGGAATATATTTAAATTTATGATCAGGCGGGGTCAGAGCGTTGTGAAGGCATCACCAAGCCCTTCGCGGCCCGATTGTGTTTTCCACTTTCTAAGAGCGGCCCCAATTCCGGGTGACGTAGATAACAATAGATAACAAGAATTTGTCCAGTTTGGAATTTAGCGACTAGTATCGCGCGTTGAGTGTGCCGATACCGCGTGATTGACGCCGTCGCGCGCATGCGCCGGGTAGCGGTGCTGCACAGGGTGCCACGGCGAACAAGGCGTGCCACGACGACCAAGCCTGCGCGACGACGGCGCGGGCATCTTCAGATTTCAACAGACCACGAAAGGCGGCATGGGCATGAGCCTCGGAAGCACAGCGGGCGGGCAAGGGGTCGAGGTCGTCGGCATCGGCGAGGTCGACCCGGCGGCGACCCCGCCGACTCCGGCAGCGACAGCGGTTCGGATACCGGTGAACGGGGGTCCGATCGGCGATATCGCCGTCAGTCCCGACGGCACCCGATTGCTGCTGACCCACTTCGGCAACCACAGCGTCTCGGTCATCGACACCGACGCCGGCCGGGTGGTGCAGGCCATCCCCGGGATCGCCGAACCGTACGCCGTCGCAGCCGCCGGTGACAGCCGTGCCTACGTGAGCACCGTGTTGCCCAGCTTCGACGCGATTCAGGTCATCGATGTGGAGCAGGGCGTCGTCGTGGCAACCCACCCGGTCGCACTGAGCGTGAGCGACCTGGCCGCCGGCGCCGACGGCAAGCATTTGTTCGTGAGTCGAAACAGCGCTCGCGGCGCCGACGTCGCGGTGCTGGACGCCGACGACGAGATGAACCTGGTCGAGGTGATCGACATCGCCACCACCGCGGGCACCGCCACCGAATGTGTCCGGGTCAGCCCCGACGGGACCCGCCTCTACGTCGGGATCAACGGCCCGTCCGGCGGCCAGCTGGTCGTGATCGACACCGGCGCGGCGGGTGATAGGGGCGCTGCGACGAACGGTCGCTCGCGTCGGCGCGGAAAGAACACCAAACCCTTCGCCGCAGCCGGCGCCAATCGGGTGGCATCCAACCGCAACCCCGCGGTCATCGACACGATCGACATCGGACTCCCGGTTCGCGACGTTGCCGTCAGTCCCAACGGCGCCCGGGTCTACGTCGCCAGCAGTGGCCCCGACTTCGCGGTGGTCGACGTCGTCCACACCGCATCCGGCGAGGTCAGCGCAACCCGCAAGATTTCCGAGATCTCCGGCCTGCTCACCCGGCTTGCCCTCAGCGCCGACGGCGACCGGGCGTATCTGGTCGGCCAGGACGGCGTCACCGTGCTGTGCACGCTCACCCAGGATCTGATCCGTTCGATCGACCTGGCGGCCCAGCCGTCGTGTGTGGCGGAAAGCCCCGACGGCCGCCACCTCTACATCGCCGACCACTCGGGCCGGGTCAGCGCGGTTCGGCTGCCGGCGCCGGTGGACGCCGATGTGCATCAGTCCGCCCTGGAAACCCGGAGTTCGGCCGAGTTGTTCGTACCCGAGACGCTCCACGACCCGGCGCTGGTCTGAGCAGCGGCGTTCGGCGCCGAGTGGTCCGTGGTTCCGCGATGTGCTGTGCGGCGATAGCATTCGCTATCGGGGACATCAGGCGGCGCTGCGCCGCGACGGGTGAGGCGGTACATCGATGTACAGCACGATGCAGGATTTTCCGCTGACGATCACCGCGATCATGCGCCACGGCTGCGAGGTCCACGGCATGCGGGAGGTCATCACCGCAACCGGGGACGGCTACCGCACCACCACCTATCGTGACGTCGGCCGGCAGGCCGCCAAATTGGCAAACGCATTGCGTCACTTGGGTGTAACCGGTGATCAGCGCGTCGCCACATTCATGTGGAACAACGCCGAGCATCTCGCCGTCTACCTTGCCGTTCCCTCGATGGGCGCCGTGCTGCACACGTTGAACATCCGGCTGTTCGCCGATCAGATCGTCTACGTGGCAAACCAGGCCGAGGACCGGGTCGTGCTGGTCGATATGTCGCTGGCGCCGTTGCTGGCGCCGGTGCTGGCAGACCTGCGCACCGTGCACACCGTGATCGCGGTCGGCGGTGGTGACATCGCAGCGCTCAAGGCATCCGGCAAGACAGTCGTCCGTTATGACGATGTTCTGGATCCCGAGCCGGATGACTTCGACTGGCCGCCGATCGAGGAGCTCTCCGCGGCCGCCATGTGCTACACCAGCGGCACCACGGGAAATCCCAAAGGCGTTGTCTACAGTCATCGTTCGAGCTATCTGCACACGATGGCCGCGTGTGCCGTCAACGGAATCGGGGTCGGGTCGAGTGACCGCGTGCTGCCGGTGGTGCCGATGTTCCATGCCAACGCCTGGGGGCTGCCCTACGCGGCGTTGATGGCCGGTGCCGACCTGATCCTGCCGGACCGGCACCTCGATCCCGCTTCGCTGATCCACCTGGTGGAGACGTTGCGGCCCACGGTAGCCGGAGCGGTGCCGACCATCTGGAACGACGTGATGCATCAGCTGGAACGCGATCCCGGCCATGACATGTCCTCGCTGCGACTGGTCGCCTGCGGCGGGTCCGCTGTTCCCGAATCGCTGATGCGCACCTTCGAGGAGAAGTACGACGTCGAGATCCGCCAATTGTGGGGCATGACCGAGACATCGCCGCTGGCCTCGATGGCCTGGCCCCCGCCGGGCACTCCGGGCGACCGCCACTGGGCATACCGGGTCACCCAGGGGCAGCCGGTGTGCGGGGTGGAGGCGCGCATCGTCGATGACAACGGTGCGGTCCGGCCCAACGATGGCGCGGCGGTCGGTGAGCTGGAAGTTCGCGGGCCGTGGATCACCGGCTCGTACTACCTGGGACAGGACGAATCCAAGTTCGACGCGGGATGGTTGCGCACCGGGGACGTCGGCCACATCGATGAACGGGGATTCATCACCCTGACCGACCGCGCCAAGGACGTCATCAAGTCCGGCGGAGAGTGGATCTCTTCGGTGGAAGTGGAAAACTGTCTGATCGCCCACCCCGACGTGCTGGAAGCCGCGGTGGTCGCGATCCCCGACGAGCGCTGGCAGGAAAGGCCGTTGGCAGTTCTGGTGGCCGAGCCAGGGTCCGGACTCGATGCGGCTGAACTGCGAAAATTCCTGTCCGACAAAGTAGCCCGATGGTGGGTGCCCGAATTCTGGGCTTTCGCCGAGGAAATCCCGCGGACCAGTGTGGGCAAGTACGACAAGAAGGCCATCCGGTCCCGGCACGCCGACGGCGGCTACCACGTGATCGAGGTGCGCGGATAGCCGGTCACCGGTAGCCGGTAACGAGGAGGGTCTGGGTATGAAACTGCGGGTTGTGCAATGGGCCACCGGTGGGGTCGGTGCGGCCGCGATCAAGGGCATCTTGGAGCATCCCGACCTCGAACTGGCCGGCTGCTGGGTGCATTCCGCGGACAAGGCCGGCCGGGACGTCGGCGAGATCATCGGCTGCCCCGCGCTCGGCGTGATCGCCACCAATAGCATCGACGATATCCTCGCCCTGGACGCCGACGCGGTGATCTACGCGCCGCTGCTGCCCAATGTCGACGAGGTCGCCGCATTGCTGCGCTCGGGTACGAACGTGGTCACCCCGGTCGGTTGGTTCTATCTCCCGGCGAAGGAGGCCGAGCCCCTCCAGGAGGCGGCGCGGGTCGGAAACGCCACCCTGCACGGCGCCGGGATTGGGCCCGGGGCGGCCACCGAACTGTTTCCGCTACTGCTCTCGGTGATGTCGACCGGTGTGACGTTCGTTCGGGCCGAAGAGTTTTCCGACATGCGCACCTACGCGGCACCCGATGTGCTGCGCTATGTCATGGGCTTTGGCGGCAGCCCGGACACTGCCTTGACCGGGCCGATGCAGAAGCTGCTCAACGGCGGCTTCTTTCAGTCCGTGCGCCTGATCGTCGACAGACTGGGTTTCGCCGCCGAACCCGAAATCCGTCCGACGCAACAGGTTGCGGTCGCGACCGGGCCCATAGATTCGCCCATCGGGGTGATCGAGCCGGGCCAGGTCGCCGCACGTCGTTTCCACTGGGAAGCCGTGGTCGCCGACACCACGGTCGTCCGGATAACCGTGAACTGGCTGATGGGCGAGGAAAATCTTGATCCGCCGTGGACTTTCGGTCCGGAGGGGGAGCGCTACGAGATCGAGGTGCGGGGCAATCCCGACACGTTCGTCACCGTCAAAGGCTGGCAACCGGAAAGCGTGCGTGCGGGTCTCGTCAGCAATCCTGGCATCGTGGCGACCGCCGCCCACTGCGTCAACGCGATCCCGGCCACCTGCGCCGCCCCGGCAGGTGTCCGTAGCTTCTTCGACCTGCCTCCGATCACCGGGCGCGCCGCGCCGGGACTGGCGAAGTAGCCGGGTATGCCAACAAAACGTGCCCTTGTCCTGGCGGGCGGCGGTGTGGCCGGAATCGCCTGGGAGACCGGAATTCTGTGCGGCATCGCCGACGAGTCACCGGCGGCGGCGCGGCTGCTGCTGGAGTCCGATGTGCTGGTCGGTACCTCGGCCGGTTCGGCGGTCGCGGCCCAGATCGGCAGCGGCTGCACGCTCGACGAACTGTTTGCCCGGCAGGTTGCCGAGACATCGGCTGAGATCGACCCCGGGGTCGACGTCGACGCCATCACGAAACTGTTCCTCGCTGCCCTGCGCGACCCGCGGCCCGCGGGATCCGATCGGGTAAGGGAACGCCTGAAGCGGATCGGATCGGTCGCGTTGGCCACCGAAACGGTTCCGGAGGCGGTGCGGCGCACGGTGATTGCCCAGAGGCTGCCGTCGCACCGATGGTCCGGCCGGCAGCTGCGGGTCACCGCCGTCGACACTGTCACCGGCGAATTCGTGGTGTTCGACCGCAGCTCGGGTGTCGGCCTGGTCGATGCGGTGGCTGCCAGCTGCGCGGTGCCGGGAGCCTGGCCGGCAGTGACCATCGCCGGCCGGCGCTACATGGACGGCGGTGTCAACAGCTCGGTCAACGTGGCAGTGGCCGACGACTGCGATGCGGCGGTGGTGCTGGTGCCGGCTGGGCCGGACACACCGTCGCCGTTCGGGGCCGGGCCGGCCGCCGAGATCGCGGCGTTCGGCGGGGCGACGTCGAGCGTATTCGCCGACGAGACATCCCTGGCGGCCTTCGGGTCCAATCCGCTGGACCCGCGATGCCGGGTCGCTTCGGCGACGGCGGGGCGGGCGCAAGGGCGCCGCGAAGCCCGTGCCGTCGCGCGGTTTCTGGGTGTGTAGACCGGGCCCGGGCTGCCCGGCCGGAGCGGGCGGCTGGCGCGAGCCTCAGTCCTCGACAGCAGGTTGTTGGGGCTCGTCGGTGCCGGCGTTCTCGTAGGCGTCCAGCGCGCGGGCCGCCAGGGCGCGCCCGGTGGCGATGACCTCGGCGGCGCGATGGAATTCCAGGCTGCGGCACGTGGTTCGCGGCACCTCGATCAGCACATCGGGCGGATATGCCGCCAGCGTGTGGCGGGCCAGCGCGGACTGCGCGATGTCGATGGTGCGGTTCATCACATCGAAGCTGCCGAGTTTCGGGAGGTCGGTTACGTCGACGTCGCCACCCGGGTCGGCGGGCTGTTGCCCGGGGTCGGTGGATTCGTCCTCCGATTCCGGAACCACCGCACCGAAGCGGCTCAGCACCGCTCGCGCGGTCGGCCGGTCGAGCACGGACTTGGCCGCGTTGGTGTCCAGGAGCGCGGTAGTGCTGCGCAGCATCCGGCCCAGCCATTCGGTGGTCGATCCCGGTTCGGTGTCGCGTGCCAGCCCCGGCTCGCTGCCGTTGAGGCTCACCGCGATCGTCAGGTCGGCGTTGATAGCGGCAATGGGGGCCATCGGCAGGGGGTCCAGGATGCCGCCGTCGGCCAGCAGGTGGCCGTCGATCTCGTGCGGCGCGATCACACCGGGGATCGCGATGGAGGCGCGGATGGCTTCGTCGAGCGGGCCGCGCTGAAACCACACCGATTTGCCGGTGAACAGGTCGGTGGCGACGGCGGTGTAGGGGATCGGCAGCTCCTCGATGGCGACCGGGCCGAGGATGTCGCGCACTGCGACCAGAACTTTCTCCGCCCGCATCACTCCGGCCGAAAACAGGGACGGGTCGAGCAACCGCAGAATGGTGAGTTGGGTCAGGGACTCAGCCCAGTCGGCGAGCTCGTCGAGCCGTCCGGCCGCCTGCACGCCGCCGACCACCGCTCCCATCGATGACCCCGCGATGCCGGCTATCTCGTAGCCGCGCTCGCGAAGCTCCTGGATGACACCGATGTGGGCGTAGCCGCGGGCGCCTCCGCTGCCCAGGGCCAGGGCAACGCGAGTGCCGGGTGGACCGGGAGGAGGGACGGTTGTCGGGGTGGTCATCCCGCCATTCTGCTTGGCGCGGGGGAGTTCTCTGCAACTGCGGGGTCGATAGCGACCGGGCGTTCCTGTAGGGCACTGGCGGGGCCGGGGGTAGCGGCGCCAACGGCGCCCGGTGTCACTCGGCGTGCAGCAGTGGCCGCAACTTCGCGGTCTTCTCCGGCGTCCAGCCGGGTGCGGAAAGGATGGCGGACCAGGCGTTGGCGACGATCGCGATGTAGCGGTGGCCGTGGGCGTCGGGGGCCTCCACGGAAACCGCCATGTCGGCAGAAACCTGCAGAAACGTCACCACCGGAATCCAGCTCATCTGCGGTAGCACGTCGTAGCCGCGTCGTTCTTTCAGCCAGTCCGGCTCTTTGAACAGCAGGTCCGGTGTCCACCAGGCGATCGGATCGGAGGCGTGCTGCAAATACACCACCCGCGGTCTGGCCCACGGGGTATCCGGCCGGTCGAGATCCGCCGGACGGGCGACGAACCGGACGTGGTCGCCGTCGTTGTAGATCGGCAACCATTCGGGTGAGCCCGGATCTCGGGTCGCGGTCAGCTGGGTCCAGATGGTGTTGTTGAACGTCGGGCCGCTGAACAATGCGCCGTCGGTGCGGGCCACCACGTTGTTGAGGCTCATGAACGGCGCCTCGCCGCCGAACGATCCCAGGCTCTCGCCGAACACCACCAGTTTCGGGCGCTGGGACTCCGGCATCTGCCGTATCAGTTTGTCGACGGCCTCGAACAGCGCCTGACCGGCCTGCCTGGCCCGCTCCCGGTCCACCAGGAACGACAGCGAACTGGGCAGGAACGAGTACTGCATGGACACGATCGCGGTGTCACCGTTGTACATGTATTCCAGCGCCGAGGCCTCGGCCTCGTTGACCCAACCGGTGCCGGTGGTGGTGGCCACCGCGACCACAGCGCGTCGCAAACCCCCGGTGCGCTGAAGTTCGCGGGCGGCCAGTTCGGCGGTCGCCTGGATGCCGTTGTCGGAATCCAGCCCGGCGTAGGCGCGGATCGGCTGGATCGCCGGCGCGCCGTTGAAGGCCGCCAGCTGCGCTACCGAGGGTCCGGAGCCGACGAAGATCCGGCCCTGGTGCCCCAGCGATTCCCAGGACACCAGCGACTGCGGCCCGCCGGAGCGCAGGGCAGTCTTGGGTGCGGCGGTGTCGGGATCCATCTCGCTGTTGATCGTGGCGAACGTGTCGTTCATCGATCGCATCGCGAACTTGAGTACGACACCGTTGATCAGGGTGACCGTCAGCGCGATGAGCCCGATGACCACGATGGCCGCCGAAACCCGGAACGGCGCCACCCGATCCACCTGCGACACCAGGAGATTCACCAGCCAGCGGATGGCCTTGCCGGTTTCTACCAGGGTGAACAGCACGATCACCGATAACACCGAGGACAGCGGGTAGTCGTGCCACGTCAGGTGCTCGACTCCCATCATGTCGCGCACATCGTCCTGCCACACGTGGAACCGGATCGCCATGATCACCACGCCGATAGCGCCGACCACGATCAGCGGCAGCCAGGCCCAGGCGGGCGCCCGGGGACTGGAGTTCTGCGACCGCATGTAGCGCACCAGCCAGACACCGAAGACACCGAGCCCGTAACCGATGGCGCCGGAGACACCGCTGACCACCCCCTGGAACAGCGGACCGCGGGGCAGCAGTGACGGCGTCAACGACAACCACATGAAAATCAGGCCGACCAAGGTCCCGGTGTAGGTGTAGTTGCGGGCCCACCAATGGCTGCTCATCGTTACCGGATGCGCTGCGGCCCCGTCGGATTCGGCGCCGGGCGTCTGCTCTGCGCCGGCCTGGTACGTACCGGCGGCGGTGACCGGTGAGTCACTCATCGGTGGGTGAAATTGGGCGGGCGCTTTTCGACGAATGCCGCCATACCCTCGGATTGGTCGTCGGTGGCGAAAGTCGAATGGAACAACCGGCGTTCGTAGAGGAGTCCCTCGTCCAGCGTCGATTCGAACGCGCGGTTCACCGCCTCCTTGGCCATCCGGGTCGCCGACAGCGACATCTGCGCAATCGTGGCCGCCACGCCCTTGGCCTCGGCCAGCAGGTCATCAGCCGGCACCACCCGCGAAACCAGGCCGCTGCGTTCGGCTTCGGTGGCGTCGATGGTGCGCCCGGTCAGGATGAGATCCATCGCCTTGGCCTTGCCGATGGCGCGGGTCAGCCGTTGCGATCCGCCCATGCCGGGGATGACACCGAGTTTGATCTCCGGTTGGCCGAATTTCGCTGTGTCGGCGGCGATCAGCAGGTCGCACATCATCGCCAATTCGCAGCCACCACCGAGCGCGTAACCGGCCACGGCGGCGATCGTCGGCGTCCGCACGGCGGCCAGCTTGGACCAGGGGCGGAAGAAGTCGGCGCCGAATGCGTCGGCGAAGGACAGGCCGGCCATCTCCTTGATGTCCGCGCCGGCGGCGAACGCCTTCGCTGAGCCGGTGATGATGATCGCCCCCACAGCCGGGTCGTCATCGAGTTCTGCCGCGGCACTTGTCACTTCGCACATCACCTGGCTGTTGAGCGCATTGAGGGCCTTCGGCCGGTTCAGGGTAATGGTGGCCACCCGGCCATCGCGTTCAACGAGGATAGTCTCGTACGTCATGGTATTACCTTCCGAATGAAGCGGGTCTGGAAACTCAGGTCGTCATCGACGGGCACGAAGTATGCCGCAACGTCGTCGGCGGTGACTTCGGCCAGCGAGGCCGGCGACCACTGCGGGTTGCGATCCTTGTCGATCACCTGCGCACGGATGCCCTCGACCAGGTCGTGTGAGCGCATCGACGCCGACGACACCCGATAATCCTGCACCAGAACATCTTCCAAGGTTTTCAGCTTCGCCGCTCGCTGCACCGCCTCGAACGTCACCGACAGCGCGATGGGGGAGCGAGTGGCGATCAATTCGGCCGCGTCGTTGGCGGGAGTGGCGGCGTGGCCGCGCAACGCGTCGACAATGCCGGGAACAGAGTCGGCCGAATAGCATTCGTCTATCCACTCTCGTTGCGCGGCAAGCTCACTGGAGGGCGGTTCGACAGCGTGCTCGGAGAGTGCACGCTCGACACCGTCGGCGGCGATGACGGCGGTGAATGCGTCGAGTTCGCGGTGCGGCAGGTAGTGATCGGCGAATCCCAGCGCGATCGCGTCGGCGCCGTTGAACGGGGCCCCGGTCAGAGCCGCGTGCAGGCCCAGCTTGCCGGGCGCCCGCGACAGCAGATAGGCGCCGCCGACGTCGGGAATGAACCCGATCCCTACCTCCGGCATGGCGATCTTGGAGGTGTCGGTGACCACGCGGGTGTTCGCGTGTGCGCTGACACCGACGCCGCCGCCCATCACGATGCCGTCCATCAGCGCCACATACGGTTTGCCGCAGCGGCCGACCTGACTGTTGAGCAGATATTCGTCACGGAAGAACCGCCGCGCCTCGGCACCGTCGCCGCGGGCGCTGCGGTGGATGGCCACGATGTCGCCGCCGGCGCACAAGCCGCGCTCCCCGGCCCCGGCCAGCACCACCGCGCGTACCGCGTCGTCGCGCTCCCAGCGGGTGAGGATTGCGCTGAGGGAATCCACCATGGTCTGGTTCAGCGAATTGATCGCCTTGGGGCGGTTGAGGGTGATGAAGCCGACGCCGCCCTCGACGCGGGTCAGGACTTCGCCGGTCTCGGCCTCGGTCACAGCCGTCGTCTCCCCTCGTCGGCATTTGATCGCGTCGTCCGCGGGCCATGAGTTTGACCAGCAATCTATTCGTTACTCGCCCGCCGGTGCCCGCGGGGCTAAGGTTGATCTATATCCAGTCCGGGTATGGCGCCCGGGACACTTGAAAATAGCAGTTCAGCTGGGAACTTGGGCGGCCCGCTGATCGTTGACCGTTTGTTCGCACAGCTCGAAGCAACAGCTACTAGGAGAGGATCCGACGGTGCGGGAGACAAGTAACCCGGTGTTTCGCTCGCTGCCGAGGCAGCAGGGCGGATATGCGCAATTCGGGACCGGTGTCGCGCCGGGCTACCAGGCGGATCCTTCCGCCCCCTACCAGCAGGCCCAGCAGGCGCGGCCTTCGCGTCCGCTGACCATCGACGACGTCGTCACCAAGACCGGCTTCACGCTGGCGGTACTCTCTGCGACTGCCGTCGTCTCCTACTTTCTGGTCGCGTCGAATCTCGCGCTCGCGATGCCGCTGCTCCTGGTCGGCGCGCTCGGCGGCATGGCGCTGGTGATGATCGCGATCTTCGCGCGCAAGCAGGACAACCCGGCGATAGTGCTCAGCTACGCTGCCCTCGAAGGGCTCGCGCTCGGAGCCTTCTCCTTCGTGATGGCCAACTTCTCCGTTGGCGGGGCGAATGCCGGGATGCTCATCGGCGAGGCCATCCTCGGCACGCTCGGGGTGTTCTTCGGCATGCTCGTGGTCTACAAGACCGGGGCCATCAGGGTCACACCGAAATTCACCAGGATGCTGTTCGCGTCCATGGTCGGCGTGCTGGTGCTGATGATCGGCAACCTGGTCCTGTCGATGTTCCACGTCGGCGGCGGCGAGGGCCTCGGCCTGCGCAGTGCCGGGCCTATCGGCATCATCTTCTCTCTGGTGTGCATCGGGGTCGCGGCGTTCAGCTTCCTCATCGACTTCGATGCCGCCGACCAGATGATCCGTGCCGGCGCCCCCGAAAAGGCGGCCTGGGGTGTTGCCCTCGGCCTGACCGTCACCCTGGTCTGGCTGTACATGGAGATCCTGCGTCTGCTGAGTTATCTGCAGAACGATTAGCTTCCTCCGCGAGGAAAGCCGGCACGCCCCCGTGGTATGCCGGCTTTTCTCATGGTGACGCCGCGCTGAGGGCGGGCTGGTGCCCGGCCCCCTGTGCGTTGACTCTGCGCCCAGGGCGCAGTCCACTCGCACTTTTGCGCCACCAGTGCAGAGTCAACTGGGGGAGATTGCGCCCTCGGCGCCGGGGCAAGGGGCAAGGGGCAAGGGTCAAGGGTCAACGGGTTGATTTACGTGAGCCGCTCGATCACCATCGCCATGCCCTGGCCGCCGCCGACACACATGGTCTCCACGCCGAACGTCTTGTCGTGGGTGGCCAGGTTGTTCAGCAGCGTGGCGGTGATGCGCGCCCCCGTCATGCCGAACGGGTGCCCTAAAGCGATGGCGCCACCGGAGACGTTCAGCTTGTCCTCATCGATACCGAGCTCGCGCGCCGAACCGAGGACCTGTACCGCGAACGCCTCGTTGATCTCGAACAGGTCGATGTCGCGCACCGACATCCCGGCACGGGCCAACGCCTGCTTGCTCGCCTCGATGGGGCCCAAGCCCATGATCTCCGGGGACAGCCCGCTCACCCCGGTGGCCACGATGCGCGCCAATGGCGTCAGGCCGAGTTCCTTCGCCTTGGTGTCGCTGGTGATCACCACCGCCGCGGCCCCGTCGTTGAGCGGGCAGGCGTTGCCGGCCGTGACGGTGCCGTTGGGCCGGAACACCGGCTTGAGTCCGCTGATCTTCTCGTAGGTGGTGCCCGCGCGCGGGCCGTCATCGGCACTCACGGTGGTCCCGTCGGGGAGGGTCACCGGCGTGATCTCACGGGCGAAGAAGCCGCTCTTGATCGCCTCCTCGGCACGGTTCTGGCTGCGCACTCCCCAGTGGTCCTGGTCTTCACGGGAGATGCCCGTCATCACCGCGACATTCTCGGCGGTCTGGCCCATCGCGATGTAGACATCGGGAAGGCCGCCGTCAGCGCGAGGGTCGTGCCACTCGTCGGCGCCGGCGGCCGCTGCGGCGCTGCGCTGCTGGCCGTCTTCGAACAGCGGGTTCTTGGTGTCCGGCCACGAGTCGGAGCTGCCCTTGGCGAACCGGGACACCGTCTCCACACCCGCGGAGATGAACGCGTCGCCCTCCCCGGCCTTGATCGCGTGGAAGGCCATCCGGGTGGTCTGCAGCGACGACGAGCAGTACCGGTTGACGGTGGTGCCGGGCAGGAAGTCGTAGCCGAGCTGCACCGCGACGACGCGGGCCATGTTGAAGCCGGATTCGCCGCCGGGCTGACCGCAGCCCAGCATCAGGTCGTCGATCTGGTGTGGGTTGAGCGCCGGTACCTTGTCCAGCGCTGCCCGCACCATCTGCGCCGCCAGATCATCGGGCCGCATGTCGACCAGCGAACCCTTCATCGCCCGGCCGATCGGCGAGCGGGCGGTTGAGACGATGACGGCTTCCGGCATGACGGCTCCTTCATACATGGCCCGGCGGGCATTCGGGCCCGACAGGATCGAGCCTAGCCTCGCGCCGCTCGCATCGACGACGCCAGCCTGGTTGATGGCCTACCCGGCCCGACTCAGGACGCCGCGGCCGGAACGGGCACACCCGAGCTGCGGGCGAACGGGGTTCGGGCCCACCAGCTCGACGCCCAGCCGCGCCGGGTCTCGTCGGCGCCGACGGGAGCCCCCGCATTGACCTGGGTCACCTGCTCGACCGGCACGCTGGCCGACGGCGCCGTATCGTGCTCGCACAACACATCACACAGCTGCGCCAGCAGTTGCTCGGCTGCCAGCGCATACCCGGCAGCCGACGGGTGATAGTTGTCGGCAGAGAACATCAACTCGGGTGTTTCTCGGAAACTCGGCGCCAGCAGGTTCGCCAGCGAGACCGGGAGACCGCCCGCCGCCCGGACCGCCGCGGACTGCGCGCGGGCGAGTTGCAGGCCGCGGGTGCGGGCCAAGGATCGCAGTGGTTGCGGGATGGCGGTGATGACGCCCAGGTCCGGGCAGGTGCCGACCACGACGACGGCGCCACGCTCGACCAGCCGGCGCACCGCCGAACCCAGCCGCTGCGCCGAGGGGCCGATCCCGTTGAGGGTGGTGATGTCGTTCGCGCCGAGCATGATCACCGCCGCGTCCGGTGGTGGCCCGGCCACGAACATCGCGTCGACCTGCCCGGTCAGGCCCTTGGACGTAGCGCCGACGATCGCCTTGGTGCTGAGCCTGAGTCGCAGCCCGGTCTGCTCCGCGAGGCCGCGGGCGACGAGCACGCCGGGAACTTCTTCAGCGGTCACGCAGCCGTATCCGGCCGCGGTCGAGTCGCCGAAGATCATCAGGTGCAGGTCGGCGGATATCCCGCGGTGCCAGCGCTGGGGGGTGGCGCCGCCCCGGGTGTAGACGCCGTCGGCGCGCAGCGGCATGTCGCAGGATTTGGGGATCGTTGTGCGGACATGCACCGCCTGGCCAACCAGCAGGTTGCGTGCGCCCAGATAGGCCGAGCCTGTCGAGGCGAGTGCACCCGCTGTGGCCAAGGCAATCGTCGAACGCCGCGGCACATGCACGCCCACCCGATCAGTTTAGGACGAATACGCGAATTTCGGGGGTAGCTGACAAACAAACCAGTTACGGTGTGGAACAGATGTGGTATCGAATCCGATCGCTCCTACGTTGAAGGTAGTAGGGACTGTCAAGCTAAGTTCTGAGGTTGGTCAGACGCTTCTATTGACTAACGAGTGGAACGTTCGGAATCATCCTCACATGCTGTATCCGACTACAACGGCGTAGGAAGTGTTGAGCATGACCGCACCTCAAAAGGTTTCCGGTTCACCCAGGGTCGCCATTCGCCCGCGCGATGTGCTGCGGGGTCGTAGACTCAAAAGACACAGGTTCGCGATCAGCGACGGGGCCCCCGTCGAAGTCGTCGAATCCGGCCCAAGCGTTGCCGCGCGGTTAGCTGCGGCGGCGTCGCGGGTGACGGTCCGGCCCGTCCTGACCGTCGGCAGCTACGTCCCGAATCTCCCTTGGCCGTGGGGCGTGATCGACCACGCCGCCCGGGTGCTGCTGCCGGCGACCAATACCGTCCGGGCAGAAGTCTCGCTACCACACGCAACAGCCCAACTAGTCCGGGCGCCCGGCGTATTACCCGCCGACGGCACCCGGCGGGTCGTGCTCTACCTGCACGGGGGAGCGTTCCTGACGTGTGGCGCAAACTCGCACGGGCGCCTGGTCGAATCAATCTCGAAGTTTGCTGACACACCGGTGCTGGTTGTCAACTATCGGCTGATGCCCAAACACTCGATCGGGATGGCCCTCGACGACTGCTACGACGGCTACCAGTGGCTGCGGTTGCTGGGATACAACCCGGAACAGATCGTGCTCGCCGGTGACTCCGCCGGCGGCTACCTTGCGATGTCTCTTGCGCAGCGGCTGCAGAGAGAGGGCGAGGAGCCCGCGGCCCTGGTGGCAATCTCGCCCTTGCTGCAGCTGGCAAAGGAATTCAAGCAAGCTCACCCAAATATCAAGACCGATGCGGTATTCCCGCCTAGAGCCTTCGACGCACTCGGAGAATTGGTTGCTAGCTGCGCAGCCAAGAACAAAGTGAACGGGCGGCCGGAAGAGATCTACGAACCGCTGGAGCACATCGAGCCCGGCCTGCCGCGGACGCTGATCCACGTCTCGGGCTCCGAGGTGCTGTTGCACGACGCGCAGTTGGCGGCCCGGCGCCTGGCGGCTGCCGGTGTGCCGGCCGAAGTACGGGTCTGGCCGGGCCAGGTCCATGACTTCCAGCTCGCGGGCTCGATCCTGCCGGAGGCGCAACGCTCGCTGCGCCAGATCGGCAAGTACATCCGCGAGGCCACCGAATAGCGATCGGCGCCGGGGGCTGGGCACTGGGCACTGGGCGCTGGGCGCCAGGGGTAGGGGGCCAGGGGTTGGCCGATGTGCGGCACGGCATGGCGCCTGCAACGATAATCGTATGCGGATCGCGCAGCACCTCAGTGACCTCATCGGCGGCACACCACTGGTTCGCCTGAATTCGGTGGTCCCGGCCGGCGCCGGCACCGTGGCCGCCAAGGTCGAATACCTCAACCCCGGCGGCAGCTCCAAGGACCGGATCGCCGAACGGATGATCGACGCCGCGCAGGCCAGCGGGGAGCTGAAGCCGGGCGGCACCATCGTCGAACCGACATCGGGCAACACCGGTGTCGGGCTGGCCCTGATCGCCCAGCGCCGCGGCTACAAGTGCGTGTTCGTCTGTCCGGACAAGGTCAGCGAAGACAAGCGGAATGTGTTGCGCGCCTACGGCGCCGAGGTGGTGGTGTGCCCGACGGCGGTGCCGCCGGAAGATCCCGACAGCTACTACAGCGTGTCCGACCGGCTGGTCCGGGAAATCGACGGAGCCTGGAAACCCGACCAGTACGCCAACCCGGAAGGGCCCGCCAGCCACTACGCGACCACCGGCCCGGAGATCTGGGCGGACACCGACGGCCGCGTCACCCATTTCGTGGCCGGGGTCGGCACCGGCGGCACCATCACCGGCGCGGGCCGCTACCTCAAAGAGGTGTCCGGCGGCAGGGTGCGCGTCATCGGCGCGGACCCGGAGGGATCGGTCTACTCCGGCGGTACCGGCCGGCCCTACCTGGTCGAGGGTGTCGGGGAGGATTTCTGGCCGGCCGCCTACGATCCGTCGGTACCCGACGAGATCATCGCCGTATCGGATTCGGACTCCTTCGACATGACCAGACGGCTGGCCCGGGAAGAAGCCATGCTGGTCGGCGGATCCTGTGGGATGGCGGTGGTCGCCGCGCTGAAAGTCGCCGCCGATGCCGGGCCCGACGCGCTGGTGGTGGTCCTGCTGCCCGACGGCGGTCGCGGCTACATGTCCAAGATCTTCAACGATGCCTGGATGTCCTCCTACGGATTCCTGCGCAGCCCGCTCGACGGCTCGGCGGCGCAGTCGACCGTCGGCGACGTGTTGCGGCGAAAATCCGGTGCGCTACCCGATCTCGTGCACACCCACCCGTCGGAAACCGTGCGCGACGCCATCGGGATCCTGCGCGAGTACGGGGTGTCGCAGATGCCGGTCGTCGGGGCAGAGCCGCCGGTGATGGCCGGTGAGGTCGCCGGCAGTGTCTCCGAGCGCGAACTACTCTCGGCGGTCTTCGAAGGTCGCGCGAATCTGGCCGACGCGGTGTCGGTGCACATGAGTCCGCCGCTGCGGTTGATCGGCGCCGGCGAACTCGTCGGCGCGGCGGGCAAGGCGCTGCGCGACTCCGACGCGCTGATGGTGGTCGAAGAGGGGAAACCGGTCGGGGTGATAACCCGCTACGACCTGCTGGGCTTCTTGTCCGAGGGGCAGCGTCGCCGCTAGCCGGGTTGCGCCTGCGGCGACGCCTGGCGCCTGGCGCCTGGCGGGTGACGGCTGTTCGGGATCGCGTCTCGAATTCGGATCTGCGATATTGTGGGGCCGCCTGCTCAGCAGACTCCGAAAGGTGCGCCGATGACCGATCAGCCGCCCGGCGGGTTCCCGCCGCAGCGTCCGCTGCCCCAGCCGCCCGCGGGAGGTTATCCGCCGCCACCGCCGCCGTCGGGAGGCCCGGTCCCTCCGCCGCCGGGGCCGGCGATTCGGGCGTTGCCATCGGAGTCCTACACACCCTGGATCACCCGGGTGCTGGCGGTCCTGATCGACTGGGCCCCGGTGGTGATCCTCAACGCCATCGCCTGGGCGACCGACATGCTCACCGAACAACAATCGTGCGTATCCAATGTCAACGAATACGATGTCGTCCGATTCTGCGACGTGCAGAACTCGGTGATAGGTTTTGTCGCCGAGTGGGTGGCGCTGGTCTTGATCCTCGCCTACCTGATCTGGAACTACGGCTACCGCCAAGGCGTCACCGGGTCGAGCGTCGGCAAGTCGTTCTGCAAGTTCAAGGTGGTCAGCGAGGCCACCGGGGCGCCACTGGGTTTCGGTGCGTCGCTGGTGCGCCAACTCGCCCATCTGGTGGATGCGATCATCTGCTACATCGGGTTCCTGTGGCCGCTGTGGGACGCCAAGCGCCAGACGCTCGCCGACAAGATGATGTCCACGGTGTGCCTGCCTGCGTGACGCAGACGGGCGCCGTTTGCGGCCGCGCCGTTGCCGGCTCGGGCCGGTTAGGCTGACGGCCGATGAGCGAAAACCAGGAATTCACCGGGCTGGCCACCAGAGCCATCCATGCCGGTTACCGGCCGGACCCGGGGACCGGTGCCGTCAACACCCCGATCTACGCATCGAGCACGTTCGCCCAGGACGGCGTAGGCGGACTGCGCGGGGGCTTCGAATATGCCCGCACCGGAAACCCCACCCGAGCCGCACTGGAGGCCGCGCTGGCCGCCGTCGAGGGAGGTGTGTTCGGCCGGGCCTTCAGCTCCGGCATGGCCGCCACCGACACCGCGTTGCGCGCGGTGCTCCGCCCGGGCGATCACGTCGTCATTCCCGATGACGCCTACGGCGGGACTTTCCGGCTGATCGACAAGGTCTTCACCGGTTGGGGTGTGGAGTACACACCGGTGTCGGTGTCCGACCTGGACGCGGTGCGGGCCGCGATCACCCCGCGCACCCGGTTGATCTGGGTGGAGACCCCGACAAACCCCCTGCTGTCGGTCGCCGACATCGCCGGAATCTGCGAACTGGCCTCGGCTGGTTCGGCAAAAGTGCTGGTGGACAACACATTCGCTTCACCGGTGCTGCAGCAGCCGCTGGCGCTGGGCGCCGACATCGTGCTGCATTCGACCACCAAGTACATCGGCGGGCACTCCGATGTCATCGGCGGCGCCCTGGTCACCGACGATGAGGAACTGGACGAGGCGTTCGCCTTCCTGCAGAACGGGGCGGGTGCGGTCCCGGGCCCGTTCGACGCCTACCTGACCCTGCGGGGGCTCAAGACACTGGTGTTGCGGATGCAGCGGCATAGCGAAAATGCCTGTGCGGTAGCCGAATTCCTGGTCGAGCAACCGGCAGTGAGTGCCGTTCTGTACCCGGGCCTGCCGAGTCATCCGGGACACCGGGTCGCCGCGCGCCAGATGAGCGGGTTCGGCGGCATGGTGTCGGTGCGGATGCGCGGCGGACGGCCGGCGGCCGAACAACTCTGCGCCCGGACCAGGGTGTTCATCCTGGCCGAATCGCTCGGCGGGGTGGAGTCGCTGATCGAACATCCCAGCGCGATGACACACGCCTCGACGGCGGGCTCGCAGCTGGAGGTGCCCGACGACCTGGTGCGGCTGTCTGTCGGTATCGAGGACGCCGCCGACCTGCTCGCCGATCTGGAGCAGGCGCTGAGCTGAGCCGCTCGCCGATCTGCGGCAGGGGCGCGCGGCTACGAGTGGTAGGGCTCCGCGCTGACCAGCGTCACCTCGACGGTGCTGCCGTTGGGCACCCGGTAACTGCGGGTCTCGCCCACCTTCGCGTCGATGAGGGCACCGCCCAGCGGCGAGTTCGGTGAGTAGACCTCGAGCTTGCCGTCGTTGACGCCCTCCTGCCGGGTGGCGATCAGGAATGTTTCGCTGTCCGACTTGTCGCCGTTGTAGTACACCTTGACCACCGAACCGGGCAGCGCGACGCCGGACTGCTTGGGGGCTTCGCCGACCTTGGCGTTGTTGAGCAGGTCTTGCAGCTGCCGGATGCGGGCCTCCTGCTGGCCCTGCTCTTCGCGGGCGGCGTGGTATCCGCCGTTCTCGCGCAGGTCGCCCTCTTCCCTGCGGTCGTTGATTTCGGCGGCGATGACCGGACGATTCGCGATCAGATGGTCGAGCTCCGTCTTGAGCCGGTCATGTGACTCCTGGGTCAACCAGGTCACCTGAGTGTCCGTCATCTCCTGGCACTCCTTGTCGTTGTTGCGCGTTGTTGCGCGTTGTTGCCGGCCCTCGGGGCCGCCCGGAGGGTTTGATGCCGCTGCCGGGTGCCGGGTGCCGGGTTCCGGGCGTCGCAACTCCGCACTGCTCGCGGCCTCTAATGCAGCAACACACGGTCCCGATAGGACCGTGCGCCTGCCGATGCTACCACTGGGAACGCGCCAGATAACCCCCATATCCGCAGTTCGGCGATTGCCGCCGGGTCAGGGAGGCGTCAGGTAAGCGGGTACGTCTGTGCCGCAGCCGTATACGTCTGCCATGAACGGTGGCTTGCTGGATTTCAGCGTCGTTGTCACCACCACCGTGGTGTCCTCGGAGGGCGGCACCAGAATCTCCCGCCGGCCCGTTTCGGACCCGTCGTAGGCTCGTGCGCGCACGATGCACTCGACCGGTTGCGACGGGTCGTCGCGGGTCACCCGCAGGATCACCGAGGCGGTTTCGTCGTCAATGACCTGGTACCCGACCATGGTGCCGGTGACCGGCGCAGAGTTGAGTCGTCGATAGGCGACGACGGCGACGGTGACGGTCGCCGCGGCCGTCGCCGCCGCGAGACCGGCGACGATCAGGCGCCGGGATGTGCGGGACAGTCCCGGGCGGCCGTAGCGCGCAGCGGGACGAGCGGTGGAATCGTCGGTCGAGCCTTCGGTCATGCCCTCGGGAATGGTGGGGTTGGGGGAACTGGAAGTATAGGTGCATCGAGCCAACCGTCGGGCGGTCGAGGGACAAAAGAGGGAGCGTGTGAGCAAACTGCGGTTGATGGCGGTGCACGCCCACCCCGACGACGAGTCCAGCAAGGGCGCGGCGACCCTTGCCCGGTACGCCGACGAAGGCCACCGAGTGCTGGTGGTGACGCTGACCGGCGGTGAGCGCGGCGAGATTCTCAACCCGGCCATGGACCTGCCCGACGTACACACCCATATCTCCGAGGTCCGGCGCGACGAGATGGCCAAGGCCGCGGAGATCCTCGGAGTGGAGCACACCTGGCTGGGCTACATCGACTCCGGTCTGCCCAAGGGTGATCCGCCGCCGCCACTGCCGCCGGATTGTTTCGCCGTGGTGCCGCTGGAGGAATCGATCGGGGCATTGGTGGGTTTGGTCCGCGAGTTCCGGCCGCACGTGATGATCACCTACGACGAGAACGGCGGCTATCCGCATCCCGACCATAGTCGCTGCCACGAGGTGTCGGTCGGCGCCTACGAGGCCGCGGCCGACCACCGTCGTTTCTCCGGCGCCGGGGAGCCGTGGACGGTGTCCAAGCTCTACTACGTACACGGGTTCCTCCGGGCACGGATCCGGTTGCTGCAGGACGAATTCATCAAGAACGGCCAGGAAGGGCCGTTCGAGAAATGGCTCCGGAACTGGCATGCCGACCACGACATTTTTGAGAAGAGGGTCACCACCCGCGTCGAGTGCTCGTCGTATTTCGGGCAGCGAGACGACGCGTTGCTGGCTCACGCCACCCAGATCGACCCGAACGCCGGCTTTTTCGCCGCGCCGATCTCCTGGCAACAGCGGCTGTGGCCGACCGAAGAGTTCGAGTTGGCGCGGTCGCGGGTGCCGTGCCCGCTGCCGGAGACGGACCTGTTTGCCGGAATTGAGGAGGACCAGTGAAAGGCATTCTGCTCGCTCTGCTCGCAGACGGTGAAACCCGAACTCCCGGTCCCGAATTCGGCAAGGCCAGTCCGGTCGGATTGCTGGTCGTGGTGCTGCTGGTGATTGCCACGGTGTTTCTGGTGCGGTCGATGAACCGGCAGCTCGAGAAGGTGCCGGAATCCTTCGACCGCCAGAACCCCGGGGCGGATCAGGACGCGGACGAGGGCACCGACGCGATACGAGGCAACGATCACGGCGCCGATGGCAGCGGATCGGCGCAACCGCCGGGATCGCGTCATGAGCCCGGCTGACTTCTCCGCCACCAACACCCTCGGGAAGGCCACCAGCCCGTACCTGCGCCAGCACGCCGACAACCCGGTGCACTGGCAGCAGTGGAGTCCGCAGGTACTGGCCGGCGCCGCCGAGCGGGATGTCCCGATCCTGCTCTCGATCGGGTACGCCGCCTGCCACTGGTGCCACGTGATGGCCCACGAATCGTTCGAGGACGCCGAGGTGGCGGCGGCGATGAACGTCGGTTTCGTCTGCATCAAGGTCGACCGCGAGGAACGCCCGGACATCGACGCGGTCTACATGAACGCCACCGTAGCGTTGACCGGCCAGGGCGGCTGGCCGATGACCTGCTTCCTCACCCCGGATGGCCGCCCGTTCTACTGTGGCACCTACTACCCCAAACATGATTTCCTGCAACTTCTTTCGGCGGTCAGCGAAACGTGGCGGCTACGTCGCGAGGAGGTCGAGGGGGCTTCGGAGCGGATTGCCGGGGAGTTGCGCCGCATGTCGTCCGGGAAGGTCGGCGGGGCGGCGGACGCGGGGCTTTCGGGGCCCCGGGTGGCACCGGAGTTGTGCGACCGGGCCGTCGCCCTGGTGCTGGGAGAGCGGGATATCGATCACGGTGGTTTCGGCGGCGCACCGAAAGTCCCACCGTCGGCGCTGCTGGAGGCGCTGCTGCGCAACTACGAACGCACCGGGTCCGCGGAGGTCCTGCAGGCGGTGACGCACACCGGAAACGCGATGGCTCGCGGCGGTATCTACGATCAACTCGCCGGCGGATTCGCCCGCTACAGTGTCGACACTGCTTGGGTGATACCGCATTTCGAGAAGATGCTGTACGACAACGCGCTGCTGCTGCGGTTCTATGCTCACTGGGCGCGCCGCACCGGGGATCCGCTGTCCCGGCGGGTAGCCGCGCAGACGGCCCGGTTCCTGCTCGACGACCTGCGCGACGGCGCCATGTTCGTCTCATCGCTGGATGCCGACACCGACGGCCGCGAGGGGGCCACCTATGTGTGGACGCAGGCCGAACTCGCCGAGGTTCTCGGCGCCGATGACGGTCGGTGGGCGGCAGATCTTTTTGGAGTGAACGAGTCCGGCACCTTTGAACACGGGACCTCGGTGCTGCAACTGCGCAGCGATCCCGCCGACGTTTCGCGATGGGAGGACATCCGGGCGCGTCTGCTGGCGGCGCGCCGGACCCGGGCGCAGCCCGGGCGCGACGACAAGGTGGTCACAGCCTGGAACGGCCTGGCGATCACCGCGCTGGCCGAAGCCGCCGTCGCCCTCGACGAACCGGAACTGCTGCCCGCTGCCCGACGATGCGCGAGCGCGCTGCTGGACCTGCACGTCGTCGGCGGGCGGCTGCGCCGCGCCAGCCTGGGCGGTGTGGTCGGCGACAGCGCGGCCGTCCTGGAGGACTACGCGATGCCGGCCACCGGATTGCTGGCGCTGTACCAACTCGACGGCGACGAGGCCTGGCTCACCGCAGCCACCGGTCTGCTGGACGCTGCGGTACGACATTTCGGCGACCCGCAGCATCCCGGCCGCTGGTTCGACACCGCAGACGATGCCGAACAGCTGATGCTGCGGCCGGCCGATCCGCTGGACGGGACCACGCCGTCGGGGGCGTCGTCGATGGCCGACGCGCTGCTGACAGCCGCCCACCTGGCCGACAGCACCCGTGCCGAAAGGTATTTGCGCCTGGCCGGCTTCACCCTGGATGCGCACTCGGCGCTGCTGGCTCGCGGACCTCGCGCGGCCGGGCATTGGCTGGCTGTCGCCGAGGCCGCGGTGCGCGGGCCACTGCAGGTAGCGGTGTCCTGCGCGGACCCCTCGTCATCGCTGCTGGCCGACGCGCGGCGGCTCGCCCCCGGCGGAGCGATTGTCCTCGGCGGTTCGGTGGATTCCGCGCCGTTGCTGGCAGGCCGGGACCTGGTGGCCGGCGCCGATGCCGCATATGTGTGTCGCGGCCGGGTCTGCGATCTGCCGGTCACCAGCGCCGGGGCGCTGGGCGCGGCGCTGGGCGCCGTCGGGTAGTACCGTGCCTGGCATGCCGAATGCCGCCGAGCGTGCCCAAGCGATCACCGACACGGTTCACCGCTACATGGATGCGGTGTCGTCCGGGACCGCCGATGACCTGGCCGCCTTCTACGCCGACGATGCGACGCTGGAGGACCCGGTCGGCGGCGAGGTGCATATCGGCATCCGCGCGATCGGCGGCTTCTACGCGGCGATGCAGGGCTTGCGGCGCCAGTGCGAGCTGTTGACCCTGCGGGTGTCCGGCAATGAGGCGGCATTTCTCTTCCGGCTGACGCTGACTGCCGGCGACAAGAAGATGGTGATCGAGCCCATCGAGACGATGGTGTTCGATGCCGATGGCAAGGTGGCGGCGATGAAGGCATACTGGTCGCCCGCCGACATGCGGCAACTCTGAGGTGATAGCGCCGCCGGGAGGTGATGCGGGCCCCCGAGCGTGACTGTGCGGTAACGCTCGGCGGGTGGCGTGACTGTGGAGTAACGCTCGGCGGGTGCGGGTGCGGGTGCGGGTGCGGGTGGGGGTGACCGGGCTCAGCGACGGGTGTGACTGTGCAGTCACGCTCGGCGGGTGGCGTGACTGTGGAGTAACGCTCGGCGGGTGACGTGACTGTGGAGTAACGCTCGGCGGATGTGGGTGGCCGGTTGAGGGTGCTGGCGTCTAGAAGACGACGAACCACATGGCTATGTAGTGGCAGATCGCCGCGACCGCGGTGCAGGCGTGGAAGAACTCGTGGAAACCGAACGTCGCCGGCCACGGGTTCGGCCACCGCAGGCCGTAGAGGATGCCGCCGATGCTGTAGAGGGCGCCGCCGACGAACAGCAGCACTATCGCGGCCACCCCGGCGTTGTGCAGGATCGTCCCGGTGTACCAGACGGCCACCCAACCCAGCAGGATGTAGAGCGGCACACCGACCCAGCGCGGCGCCGACGGCCAGAGCATCTTGAGCAGAATCCCGGCTGCCGCACCGGCCCACACGATCGTGAGCACGACGTGCCCGTCATGGCCGGGCAGGGCCAGTAGTGCAAACGGCGTGTAGCTGCCGGCGATGAAGACGAAGATCATCGAGTGATCGGCTCGCTTCATCCACCGCTTGGCCGTCTCGGACTTCCAATTGACCCGGTGGTAGGTGGCGCTGACGGTGAACATGATGATCGTGGAGAACGTGTAGAGCAGTGTCGCCAGGCCGGCCTTGGTGGACCCCACCGCCCAGGACACCGCGACCAGTGTTGCGCCGGCGAATACCGCCGTTGCCGCGGAGTAGACGTGGATCCAGCCGCGGAAGCGCGGCTTGGTCAGCACCCGGGTGACGCCGTCGACGATGTGCTGGGTGGCTTTCTGGGCGGCGTCCCGGGGTGAGTGGACGTCGTGCTGCGGCTCGGATGCCGGCTCGGTGCCGGTGAGTGTGCTGGTTTGGCTGGTCATCCCTGCTCGTGCCCCATCTGGTGATAGCCGGTGGGCTTGAGTGCGTTGGTCTGCAATCAGGGTAGCCGGGACTGCGGCAAAACACCTGATCGACAACACGTGATGTTGGCGAAATCAGCGGCGGGCGATTGACGTGGGTCACAGTAGGGTGGACTTTCGTGGAGATCATCCCACCGCGCCTCAAGGAGCCGCTGTATCGGCTCTACGAGCTGCGGCTACGCCAGGGGCTGGCCACGTCGGCCTCGGAGCTGCCGCGTCACATCGCGGTCCTGTGCGACGGCAACCGGCGCTGGGCGCGCAGTCTCGGCTACGACGACGTCAGTGTCGGCTACCGCATGGGTGCGATCAAGATCGCCGAAATGCTGCGCTGGTGCCAGGAGGCCGGTATCGAGATGGCCACCGTCTACCTGTTGTCCACCGAGAATCTGCAACGCGACCCCGACGAGCTCAGCGCCTTGATCGAGATCATCACCGATGTCGTGGAGGAGATCTGCGCGCCGGCCAACCAGTGGAGCGTGCGCACCGTCGGCGACCTGGACCTGTTGGGCGAAGGCCCCGCCCGCCGGCTGCGTGACGCGGTGGATTCCACGCCGCCCGACGCCGCGTTTCACGTCAATGTCGCGGTGGGGTACGGCGGGCGCCAGGAGATCGCCGGCGCGGTCCGGGCATTGATGAACAAGCAGCTGGCCGATGGTGCGACGGCCGAGGAGCTGGTGGAGGCGGTGACGGTCGAGGGGATTTCGGAGAACCTCTACACCTCCGGGCAGCCCGACCCCGACCTGGTGATCCGCACCTCGGGGGAGCAGCGGCTATCCGGCTTTCTGCTGTGGCAGAGCGCCTACTCCGAGATGTGGTTCACCGAGGCGCACTGGCCCGCTTTCCGCCGCGTCGATTTTCTGCGTGCGCTGCGGGACTACAGCAGGCGCCACCGCCGGTACGGGGGCTAGCGCGGCCGGGGCCGCGGGGCGTGCGGCCGGGGGGCGCGGTTTCGCCCCCTGCCGCTCACCAGATTCGCCGAGCGTAACGCCAGTGCGAAAAATCACCCGCAAAAGCGCACTGGCGTTACGCTCGGCGAGCTGCGGGGTGGGCGGCTGGGGCGGCTGGGGCGATTGTGACGGTTGAGGCGACTGGGGGGGTGGCGGCCCGGCGGGGCGCGCCCCCTGCCCCCAAAAGACTCGCCGAACGTGTAACTACTGCGGAAAATCGCCGAAAAAACCGCAGTAGCTACACGCTCGGCGAAAGCAAGGGCCGTCGGCACCCCCTCAGCCGCCGACACCCCCTCAGCCGCCACCCCCCTCAGCCGCCGCCCCCGCGCCCCCGCGCCCCCGCGCCATAGCGCGCTCGACGGCCCACCCCCCATCGGCCGACCGCAACCGGCCTGATGGCCGGATACACCTAGAGCTTGCGCAGCCGCAGCCGGTTGATCGAATGGTCGGCGTCTTTGCGCAGCACCAGGGTGGCCCGCGGGCGGGTCGGCAGGATGTTCTCCACCAGGTTCGGCCGGTTGATCGATCGCCAGATCTCCTTGGCGGCGATCACCGCCTGCGAGTCCGACAGGGCCGAGTAGTGGTGGAAGTGCGACTCCGGGTCGGCGAACGAGGTTCCGCGCATGGCCAGGAACCGCGAGACATACCACTGTTCGATGTCCTCGATCCGGGCGTCGACGTAGAGCGCGAAGTCGAACAGATCCGACACCATCAGCCGCGGGCCGGTCTGCAGGACGTTGAGCCCTTCGAGGATGAGGATGTCGGGATGGCGGACGACGTGTTTGGCGCCGGGGATGATGTCGTAGTGCAGATGTGAGTACACCGGTGCACAGGCGTACTCCGAACCCGACTTCACCGAGGTGACGAACCGCATCAGCGCCCGCCGGTTGTAGCTCTCCGGGAAGCCTTTGCGGTGCATGATATTCCGGCGATCGAGTTCGTCGTTGGAATACAGGAAGCCGTCGGTGGTCACCAGGTCAACCCGGGGGTGGTGATCCCAGCGGGCCAGCAGCGCCTGCAGCACACGCGCGGTCGTCGATTTGCCGACGGCCACGCTGCCGGCAACGCCGATGATGAATGGCACCGGCCGGTCCGGGTTCTGCTGCGGTTCGCCGAGGAATTCCGACGTGGCGGCGAACAGCCGCTGGCGGGCGGCGACCTGGAGGTGGATGAGCCGGGACAGCGGGAGGTAGACCTCCTCGACTTCCAGCAGGTCGAGCTGCTCACCGATGCCGCGCAGGCCGATCAGTTCCTCTTCGGTCAGCGCCAGCGGCGTGGACATGCGCAGCTCGCGCCATTGCTTCCGGTCGAACTCCACATACGGGCTCGGCTCGCTGGGCCGCGGCATTGGGCCATTTTTGCAGCAGCGACGGCCGGCGTCGCCGTTGGGCTGGGAGAAAGGCGTGCGGATTCGGGAAAGCGCGGCTCAGCCGCCGAACGGTTCGCTGGATAGACTGGCGCGCGTGACTGCCGCACCCGACGCCCGGACTTCCGCACCCGCATCCGATTCCGCGATGGCTGCCCCGCTGGCCGAGGTCGATCCCGAGATCGCCGAGTTGCTGGGCATGGAGTTGGGGCGGCAGCGCGACACGCTGGAGATGATCGCCTCGGAGAATTTCGTGCCGCGTTCGGTGCTGCAGGCCCAGGGCAGCGTGCTGACCAACAAGTACGCCGAAGGTCTGCCCGGACGCCGCTACTATGGCGGCTGCGAGCACGTCGACGTCGTCGAGAACATTGCCCGCGATCGGGCCAAGGCGCTGTTCGGCGCGGATTTCGCCAATGTGCAACCGCACTCCGGCGCGCAGGCGAACGCAGCTGTGCTGCACGCCCTGATGTCGCCTGGGGAACGGCTGCTGGGCCTTGATCTGGCCAACGGCGGGCACCTGACCCACGGAATGCGGCTGAACTTTTCCGGAAAGCTCTACGAGAACGCCTTCTACGGGGTGGACCCGACGACGCACCGGGTCGACATGGACGTCGTGCGCGCTCAGGCGCTGGAGTTCCGGCCGAAGGTGATCATTGCCGGCTGGTCGGCGTACCCGCGGATTCTGGACTTCGCGGCCTTCCGGTCCATCGCCGACGAGGTCGATGCGAAGTTGTGGGTCGACATGGCGCATTTCGCCGGATTGGTCGCCGCCGGGCTGCACCCGTCACCGGTGCCGCACGCGGACGTGGTTTCCACCACCATCCACAAGACCCTCGGCGGGGGACGATCCGGCCTGATCGTTGGCAGGCAGGAGTACGCCAAGGCCATCAATTCGGCGGTGTTCCCCGGCCAGCAGGGCGGGCCGCTGATGCACATCATCGCGGGCAAGGCGGTGGCCCTGAAGATCGCGGGCACGCCGGAATTCGCCGAGCGTCAGCAACGCACGCTGTCCGGCGCGCGGATCCTGGCCGACCGGCTGCTCGCCGGAGACGTAGCCGACGCCGGGGTTTCGGTGGTCAGCGGCGGCACCGACGTGCACCTGGTTCTGGTCGATCTGCGCAATTCCCCGCTCGACGGTCAGGCGGCCGAAGACCTGCTGCACAGCGTCGGCATCACCGTCAACCGCAATGCGGTCCCCAACGACCCGCGGCCTCCGATGGTGACGTCGGGCCTGCGCATCGGGACACCGGCGCTGGCGACCCGCGGCTTCGGCGACACCGAGTTCGCCGAGGTGGCCGACGTCATCGCGACCGCGTTGGTGGGTGCCGCGTCGGCGGACGTGCCCGCGCTCCGCGACCGGGTGATCAGGTTGGCCAGGGAGTTCCCACTGTATGAAGGCCTGGAGGACTGGCGCCTGGTGGGCCGCTGACCGGCCGGTGAGAAATCCGGCCCGCCCAGCGGGCACAGCCGCTACCGGAACCGACACCCCGACACGTGGCGCGGGGATTTGAAAGAACCTGTTAATGCGAGTTACAGTTACCGCATGGCACAGAGACCTGTAGCTGACACGCTGACTCTCGCACTCGAGCCCGTCGTGGAAGCAAATGTGGACCGGCACCTGTCCACCGAGGACATTTGGTTCGCTCATGACTTCGTCCCCTTCGACCGAGGCGAGAACTTCGCGTTCCTCGGCGGACGGGACTGGGACCCGTCCCAGGCTGCACTGCCCCGGCAGATCACCGATGCCTGCGAGATCCTGCTGCTGTTGAAGGACAACCTGGCTGCTCATCACCGCGAGCTCGTGGAGCACTTCATCCTGGAGGACTACTGGGGCCGCTGGATCGGCCGGTGGACGGCCGAGGAGCATCTGCACGCCATCGCGCTGCGCGAATACCTCGTGGTCACCCGGGAGGTGGATCCGACCGCCAACGAGCAGGCGCGCGTCCAGCATGTGATGAAGGGCTACCGCGCGGAAAGCTACTCGCAGGTCGAAACCCTGGTGCACATGGCGTTCGTCGAGCGTTGCTACGCCGCCTTCTGCGGCAACCTGGCCGCCCGGATCGAGGAGCCCATCCTGGCCGGACTCGTCGACCGGATCGCTCGCGACGAAGCGCGCCACGAGGAGTTCTTCGCGAATCTGGTCACCTTCCTGCTCGAATACTCCCGCGACGAGACGATCGCGGCGATCGCCGCCCGCGCCGGGGAGCTCGAGGTCCTGGGCGCCGACATCGATACCTACCAGGACAAAGTGGCGAACGTGGCGGCAGCCGGCATTTTCGACCAGCAGCAGCTGCAGCAGGCGATCTCCGAGCGCATCACGGCGTGGGGACTGGCTGACGAGCCCGCGCTGCGCCAACTCGTCACCAACTGACGGTTCGCGGGCCGAGGTCGACGCTTCGGGCTGTCTGCGGTTTGCCCCGGCGCGCCTGCACTGCGGGGGTGTGACCGGCGGAGTAGCGTCGCCGGTGATGGTCAGCGACTCCATCTGCCAGGGCGGCACTCCCGGTATCCACACCGGTTTCCACACCGGTGGTTGGGAAGGCAGGGCCGGCCCCGGCCTTGGTGCCGCAGCCCCCGCCGACGTGTTCGCGCGGGTCCGCGCAAGCATCATTCGCTCGAGGAGCGGCTTGTGACCGAGATCCGGACGTACGTACTCGACACCTCCGTGCTGCTGTCCGACCCGTGGGCATGCAACCGGTTCGCCGAGCACGAGGTGGTGATTCCCCTCGTGGTGATCAGCGAGCTGGAAGCCAAGCGTCATCACCACGAGCTGGGATGGTTCGCGCGTCAGGCGTTGCGGCTGCTCGACGATTTGCGGCTGGAGCACGGTCGGCTGGATGAGCCGATTTCCGTTGGCGAACAGGGTGGTTCGTTGCGGGTCGAACTCAATCACACCGATCCCTCGGTGCTGCCAGCCGGCTTCCGCACCGGCAGCAACGACTCCCGGATCCTGAGCTGCGCCGCGAACCTCGCCGCCGAGGGCAGCCGGGTCACGTTGGTCAGCAAGGATATTCCGCTTCGGGTCAAGGCGGCCGCAGTCGGCCTGGCGGCCGACGAGTACCGCGCGCAGGACGTGGTCGCCTCCGGCTGGTCGGGGATGAGCGAGATCGAGACCGTTCCCGAGGGCATCGCAACGCTATTCGCCGACGGCGAAATCGACTTGGCGGAAGCGCGGGATCTACCCTGCCACACCGGTATTCGGTTGCTGGGCGGGAGTTCGCACGCGTTGGGCCGGGTGACGCCCGCCAAGCGGGTTCAACTGGTTCGCGGCGACCGGGAGGTGTTCGGGCTGCGTGGCCGCTCCGCCGAGCAGCGCGTGGCGCTCGACCTGCTGCTCGACGAGTCCGTCGGCATCGTGTCGCTGGGTGGCAAGGCGGGCACCGGGAAGTCGGCGCTGGCGCTGTGTGCCGGCCTGGAGGCCGTACTGGAGCGCCGGACGCAGCGCAAGGTGGTGGTTTTCCGGCCGCTGTATGCCGTCGGTGGCCAGGAGCTGGGATATCTTCCCGGCAGCGAGAGCGACAAGATGGGCCCCTGGGCGCAGGCCGTCTTCGACACCCTGGAGGGGTTGGCCAGCTCGGCGGTGCTGGACGAGGTGCTGTCTCGGGGCATGCTCGAGGTGCTGCCGCTGACCCATATTCGCGGCCGCTCGCTGCACGACTCCTTCGTGATCGTCGACGAAGCGCAGTCGCTGGAACGCAACGTGCTGCTAACGGTGCTATCCCGGCTGGGCGCCGGCTCGCGGGTGGTGCTCACCCACGACGTCGCGCAGCGCGACAATCTGCGGGTCGGCCGCCACGACGGTATTGCCGCGGTGATCGAGAAGCTCAAGGGGCATCCGCTGTTCGCTCACATCACCCTGCTGCGCAGCGAACGGTCGCCGATCGCGGCGTTGGTCACCGAGATGCTGGAGGAGATCGCCGGGGGGCACTGAGCAGGGCGACCCGCGGAGCCGGCCACCCGCTACGGCGTCCCGGTAAACTTCCGGAGTGCGGAAACGACCCGACAACCAGGCCTGGCGCTATGGCCGCGTGGTCTTCGGCGCTGCGGTGGCGGCCGCGGTACTGGTCGTCGGCGGTCTGACCGGACGCGTCACCCGCGCCGACAATATGGACTGCGCGGTGGTCAAATGCGTCGCGCTCACCTTCGATGACGGCCCGTCACCGTTCACCGGCCGGTTGCTGAAAATCCTGCGGGACGACGACGCCAAGGCCACCTTCTTCCTGATCGGCAACAAGGTGGCGGCGAACCCGGCGGGTGCCCGGCAGATCGCCGAAGCCGGAATGGAGATCGGCAGTCACACCTGGGAGCACCCGAACATGACCACGATTCCGTCCGAGGACATCGACGGCCAGTTCACCCGGGCCAACCAGGCCATTGCGGCCGCCACCGGCGCCGCGCCGGTGCTGTATCGGCCCGCTGGCGGTCTTTCGAACCCGGAGGTGCGTCGGCATGCCGCCACGTTCGGCATGGGCGAAATCCTCTGGGATGTCATTCCGTTCGACTGGGCCAACGACGCGAACATCGCCGCGACCCGGGCACTGCTGATGTCGCAGGTCAAGCCCGGCTCGGTGGTTCTGCTGCACGACACCTACTCCAGCACGGTCGATTTGGTGTACCAGTTCATCCCGGTGCTGAAGGCCAACGGCTATCACCTGGTGACGGTCAGCGAACTGCTCGGGCCGAGGGCGCCCGGCAGCAGCTACGGCAGCCGGGAGAACGGCCCGCCGGTCGACGTCCTGCATGAGATCCCGGCCGCCGAAATCCCGCCGCTGCCCGATACCCCGTCGCCCAGGCCGATGCCGAATCTGCCGATCACCGACATTCCGGGGCAGAACTCCGGTGGGCCGAACAACGGCGCCTGACCGGTGGGCGGAGTCGTCGCAGCCGCCGAGTCGCCGCAGCCGTCGCGGCTACTTCGACACCTGCAGCGCCGCAATCACATCTTCCACTATCTCCGCGGAAGCCCGGTCGCCGATGGGCGTTGACGCCAGGAAGATGGTCACCGGTTCGGTGTCGACCGCGATGATGGTGACGGCATCGCCCTCCACCCCTTTGCTGGTGTCACCGATGGTGATCTCGGCATCGACTCGGGCTGCCTCGACCCCGTCGACGGTGGTGGACGAAGTCTCCTTTGTGCCCAGCGTCGGCGATGCCATGTTGTACCCGGGGCCGTTGGCAACGCAGTCCATCAGCTTCGATGCCTGCGCCGCGACGTCCATACCGGGTACGAAGTTCGTGATGGCGACCTCGACCTGCATCATCCATTGGCTGGCATCAGGCACTGCCTGGGCGAGTCCGACCGCGTCGATAAGGTTGGGGTTCTGGTCGTCCGGATACGGCATCCATCCGGGTGCCTTGCTGATCGGGAAGGACAGTTTGCCCGCGCTGAGCATGTCGCCGTCGGGTTGATCGCCCCCGGAGACATTGGGTGTGCAGCCGGTGGCGGTCTGCTCGCCACTGCCCGGCCCCACCGGCCCCATGGTCGTGGTCGGTGACGGACCGGCCGAGTCGGTTCCCCTGTTGAGGATGGTCACCATGATCACCACCAGGGCGATGATGCCTACCAGCGCAACGGCCGGGAGGATCAACCACGGCAGCTTCGAATTCCGGTTCGGTGGTGGGCCAGCAGGGTAGGGCCCGGCCGGCCAGGCACCCGGGGCTTCCTGGCCGGGTTGGGGGTACTGCTGCTGGTAGCCGGGCGGGGGCTGCCGGGGGTCGTGACCCGGCCCGGAGCCGTAGGGTCCGGGCGGTGGGTACGCCGAGGGGTCGTAGGCGCCGGGCGGTGGATACGGATGGGGGACGCTCTGGGGTTGCGTCGGCGGCTGGTCCTGCGGCTGGCCGCCCCAATACGGTTGTTGCCCATAGGGGTTCGATCCGTAAGGGTCTTGGCCGTAGGGGCCGCCGGGAGGCGTTGTCATTTGCTGAACCACTTCCGTTTTCGTTGTCCACCCCGTGCGAGGCGGCCATTCAACCGCGCTGCCGGGGTCATTCTTGCCCGGTGATCCCGACTTCCGTACGCCCTAGTCGATCGGTTCGACCTTGGCCATGGCCAACACGTCCAGGCGGCGGTCCAACTCCGCCTCCGACAGCTTGTCGCCGATCAGGCCGCGGTCGATGACGGTCTGCCGGATCGTCTTGCGCTCCTTGAGGGCCTGCTTGGCCACCGCGGCGGCCTCCTCGTAGCCGATGGCCGAATTCAACGGAGTGACGATCGACGGCGAGGATTCCGCCAGCTCCCGCAGGTGCTCGACGTTGGCCACCAGACCCACGACGCAGCGCTGGGCGAACAGCCGGGACACGTTGGTCAGCAACGTGAACGATTCGAGGATGTTGCGGGCCATCATCGGGATGTAGACGTTCAGCTCGAAGGCGCCACTCGCCCCACCCCAGGCCACCGCCGCATCATTGCCGATCACCTGTGCGGCCACCTGGGTAACCGCCTCGGGAAGAACAGGATTGACCTTTCCCGGCATGATCGAGCTGCCGGGTTGCAGATCGGGCAACCGGATTTCGGCCAGGCCGGTCAGCGGGCCCGAACCCATCCACCGGACGTCGTTGGCGATCTTTGTCAGCGACACCGCGATGGTGCGCAGCGCGCCTGACGCCTCAACCAATCCGTCCCGGGCCGCCTGTGCTTCGAAAGAGTTGGCAGCCGTACGTAATTCGGCGATACCGGTCGCGGTAACCAGTGCCGCGACCACCTTGACGCCGAAGTCGTCTGGGGCATTGAGCCCGGTGCCGACGGCGGTGCCGCCGATGGCCAACTCGCCGAGCCGGGGCAGGCACGCGCGCACCCGTTCGATACCCGCCTCGATCTGGCGGGCGTACCCGCTGAACTCCTGCCCCAGTGTCACCGGGACCGCGTCCATCAGGTGGGTGCGGCCCGACTTCACCACCGTGTGCCACTGGAGTGCCTTGGCCAGCAACGCATCCTGCAGCACCTGCAGCGCCGGGATCAGATGACTCACCGCGGCCTCGGTGGCGGCGATGTGGGTTGCCGTGGGAAACGTGTCGTTGGACGATTGCGACATGTTGACGTCGTCGTTGGGGTGCACCGCGACGCCATTGGCGGCGGCGATACTGGCGATCACCTCGTTGGTGTTCATATTCGAACTGGTGCCGGACCCGGTCTGGAAGACATCGATGGGGAACTGGTCGTCGTGCTTGCCGTCGGCGATCTCGGCGGCCGCGGCGATGATGGCATCGGCCTTATCGGCTGCCAGCAACCCGAGGTCCCGGTTGACCTGCGCGCAGGCCCCTTTCAGCAGACCCAGGGCGCGGATCTGGGTGCGTTCCAGCCCGCGTCCGGAGATCGGGAAGTTCTCGACTGCACGCTGGGTTTGTGCGCGCCACAACGCTTTTGCCGGTACCCGGACCTCGCCCATGGTGTCGTGTTCGATGCGGTAGTCGCCGTCTGCGGCGCCATTGTCGGCGGTGTCGGGCATGTGTCTGGCTTCCTTGTTCGTCGGTGTCGGTCGGGTTTCAGGCGCCTGCGGTTACGGCAGGGGATAGGCGGCTTCGGTATCGCCGGTGAAGTCGATAGCCGAGTACTCGTTGAGCTTGGACAGCCGGTGATAGGCCTCGATCATGCGTACCGTGCCCGACTTGGACCGCATCACGATCGACTGGGTGGTGCAGCCACCGGGCTGGTAGCGCACACCTTTGAGCAGATCGCCGTCGGTGACGCCGGTGGCGCAGAAGAACACGTTCTCGCCCGACACCAGGTCCCGGGTGGTCAGTATCTGATCCAGGTCGTAGCCGGCGTCGAGCGCCTTGCGGCGTTCGGCTTCGTCCGTGGGCGCCAGTTGGGCCTGGATGGCACCGCCCATGCACCGGATGGCGGCTGCGGTGATGATGCCCTCCGGGGTGCCGCCGATCCCGGCCAGCATGTCGGTGCCCGAATGGGGCCGGCACGCCGAGATCGCTCCCGCGACATCGCCGTCGGTGATCAGGCGGATCCGGGCACCGGTGGCGCGCGCGTCCTGGATCAGCTGGGCGTGCCTGGGCCGGTCCAGGATGCACACCGTCATGTCGCGCAGTGACAATCCCTTGACCTTTGCCACCGCGCGAACGTTCTCTCCTATCGGCGCGGTGATGTCCAGGACGTGCGCGGCTTCGGGCCCGACGGCGATCTTGTTCATGTAGAACACCGCCGACGGGTCGAACATGGTGCCGCGATCGGCCACCGCGAGCACCGAGATGGCATTGGGCATTCCCTTGCTCATCAGCGTGGTGCCGTCGATGGGGTCGACGGCGAAGTCGCATTCCGGGCCGTCCCCGTTGCCGACTTCTTCGCCGTTGTAGAGCATCGGCGCTTCGTCCTTCTCGCCCTCGCCGATCACCACCACACCGTGCATCGACACCGAATTCACCAGCTGGCGGATCGCGTCGACGGCGGCGGCGTCACCGCCCTCCTTGTCGCCGCGGCCGACCCAGCGGCCCGCGGCCATCGCTCCGGCCTCGGTGACGCGCACGAGTTCCATTGCCAGGTTGCGGTCCGGGGTCTCGCCGCGCAGCGGAGTCCCGCGCGCCGGGTCGGAACTCGCGGTGGCCGTCGGCGAGGGGCCGGGTCCGTGCGGCGCGGTCATCGGCCGGATTCGTCCTTCATGGTTCGGAATTGTCCCAGAAGCACCGGAGTCGGCTGGAGCTGGGATACTCGGGGAGTGACCGCCGAGCCGCAACCGACCCCCAGGCCCGCCAAGCCGCGGGTGCTTCAGGACGGCCGCGACATGTTCTGGTCGCTGATACCGCTGGTGATCGGCTGCATTCTGCTGGCCGGCATGGTCGGGATGTGCTCGATCGCCCCGGGCGGGACAAATCGGGGGACGGTGCCGTCCTATGACGCGGCCAAGGCCCTGCGGGCGGACGCCGCGACGTTCGGATTCCCGCTCCGGATCCCGAGCCTGCCGGCCGGTTGGCAACCCAATTCCGGCAGCCGGGGCGGCATCGAAGGTGGGCGTACCGATGCGGCGGCCGAAGAACACCTGCACGCTGTCACCTCGACAGTCGGCTACATCAGCCCCACGGGGCAGTACCTGGGCCTGACGCAGAGCAATGCCGACGAAGACAAGCTGGTGGGCTCGATTCACCCGGGGATGTACCCGACCGGGGCGGTCGATGTGGCAGGCATCACCTGGGTCGTCTACGAAGGCGCCGATGCCGACGGTGCGTTCGAGCCGGTGTGGACCACCCGCCTGGCGAGCGCGGTCGGCCCCACTCAACTCGCGATCACCGGGGCGGGCACTCCCGACCAGTTCCGCACGCTTGCCGAATCGACGCAGTCCCAGCCGCCGCTACCGGCGAAATAACCGACAAGACGACAGAAAGGCGCGAATGTGAGTGCACCCGAGGCGGACCTGTCGGGATGGTCGCCCGCACCGTTCACCGGCGCCGGCTACACCTACGACGTCTACCGCAAGGGCTCGGGACCGGGGGTGGTGCTGATCCCCGAGATGCCCGGCATCCATCCGGGCGTTCTGGCCCTGGGGAATCACCTGGTGGACAGTGGTTTCACGGTGGTCATTCCGTCGCTGTTCGGACAGCCGGGCCGGCCGGTGTCGGCGGGCTATCTCGCCACGTCGCTCGGCCGCGGGTGTGTGACGAAGGAATTCGCGGCCATGGCGACCAACAAGCAGCGCCCGGTGTCGCTGTTCCTGCGTGCGCTGGCCCGCGACCTGAATGCCTCGACGCCGGGGAAAGGTGTCGGGGTCATCGGCCAGTGTTTCACCGGCGGATTCGCGTTGGCCGCGGCCGTCGACGACAGCGTATTGGCGCCGGTGCTGAGCCAGCCGTCGGTTCCGTTGCCGCTGACCGCGAAGCAGCGCCGCGACCCGGGCCTCAGTGAATCCGAACTCAGCGTGGTCGCAGGCCGTTGCGCCGACGACGGCCTGTGTGCCCTGGGGTTGCGGTTCAGCGAGGACAAGACGGCTCCGCGCGAGCGGTTCGCGACCCTCAAGCAGCGTCTCGGCGACGCGTTCGAGGTGATCGAGATCGACTCGGGCCGCGGCAACGAACACGGTTTCGGCCGCATGGCGCACTCGGTGCTCACCGAAGAGGTTCGTGAGGTCGACGGCCATCCGGCGTATGAGGCGCGTAAGCGGGTGGTCGAGTTCCTCGCCCAGCGGCTGACCTAAGCGTCTGTTTCCGCGGTCTCGGGGGGCGCATCCGGGGTCGGCTCCTCGGCTGGTCGTCTGCGCCATTTGCCGCGCGCGGGCTTCGGGTCGCTCCGGTCGATGGTGGGCATGTCGGAGCCCTTGTACACCGCCAGGTAGACCTCGATCGTGGTGACGATGACGATCATCAGCACTGGGCCGATGACGATGCCCCACGGCCCGAACATCGCAATGCCGGCGAACACCGACAGCAGCATCAGCGCGGAGTTCAGCCGGGCCTCCCGCGGCACCAGGATCGGTCGCAGGAAGTTGTCGATGTTGGTGACCACCACCAGGTGGAAGAGCACCACGAACACCCCGCCGGGGATATTGCCGAAGAACATCATGCCGATGCCGAACGGGATGGTGACGACTCCACCGCCCAGCGGGATGATCGACAGTGCGGTCAGCAGTATCGCGAAGATGAAGAAGGCTTGGTGAAATCCCGCGAGGTAGATCGACGCGGCGCCGGCGACACCCTGGCAGAAGGCGATGACGAACTGGCCGCTCACGGTGCCCCGCACCATCGACCCCATCTTGTGCAGGTAGAGATCGGTGACGTGTTCGCCCAGCGGGTTGAGTTTGCCGACCAGCGTTCGTAGCTTCCCCTGGTTGACCAACATCGCGAGGAACACGTACAGGAAGATGATTGCCGAGGTGATGAGGCCGGCAAGGCTGCCCGCGGTGTCCTGCAGGAGCCCCAGCAGCCAGTGCCCGACGTTTTGCGAAGTCGAGATGATCGCATCGCGCAGCGATTCCGCGGTGACCTCGACGTGCAGGAACGGCAACCGGCCCAGCAGGTCGTTGACCACGTGCAGAGTCTTGTCGCCGAGGGTGCTCAGGTCGGTCGACCGAACCCACTCGGAGACGGAGTCGATCATCCGGGAGATCTGTACTGTGGCCAACCCCACCAGCGCACTGACCGGCACGATCACGATGACCACCGCCGACAGCAACGTGGCGGTGGCCGACAGCCCGGTGTTGAGGCGTTTGCCGAACCAGTTGAACAACGGGGTGAACAGGTAGGCCCCGACCGCGGCCATCACGATCAGGACGAAGTACGGCCGCAGGAAGTACGCGCCGAACAGCAGTGCGACGCCGGTGCAGAACGCCAGGGCACGCTTCTGGGCTGGGGTGAATTCGTGGGTGACCTCGCGGGTGAATTCGTGGGTGCCTTCGTTCTCCATGCCCGGTGCCAGCCGTCCCTCTGCGTTGGTGTTGCGCGCTCCGTAACCTTAAAGGTTCGGGGGCGCACGTGGCTCCCTGCGCGATTGGGGTCTGGCCTCAGCTTGGTAGGAGGAACAGCGTGAGTGTGGTCGAGACGACCTACGGGCCGGTCCGCGGTGTCAATTTGGCCTCGGGAGTGCACAGCGCCGCGGGCCGGACAGTGGAGCAGGTGACCGTGTGGAAGGGCATTCGGTATGCCGCCCCGCCGGTTGGCGACCTGCGTTTCCGCTCCCCGCAACCACCGCAGCCGTGGACCGAGATTGCCGACACAACCGCCTACGGGCCGGCCTGTCCGCAGCCGGTGGTGGCCAGGATGCCACTCGACCTGGGGGCTGGCCAGAGTGAGGACTGCCTTTGGATGAACATCTGGGCGCCGGTCGGCACCGAGCCCGGAGTGGCGAAGCCGGTGATGGTGTGGCTGCACGGCGGCGCGTACGTCCTGGGCGCGGCCAGCCAGCCGCTCTACGACGGCCGCAACCTCGCCGGTTTCGGAAACGCGATCGTGGTCACCGTCAACTACCGGCTCGGTGCGTTCGGATTCCTGGACTTGTCGTCGGTCGGCTCGGGACAGGGGCGTTTCGATTCCAATATCGGGCTACGCGACGCGTTGGCCGCACTGCACTGGGTTCGCGAGAACATCGCGGCCTTCGGCGGCGATCCCGGCAACGTCACGCTGTTCGGTGAGTCCGCCGGCGCCGGGATGGTCACGACATTGCTGGCCTGCCCGGCCGCCGGGGGCCTGTTCGCCCGCGCGATCGCGCAGAGCTCACCGGCCACCTCGGTCTACGACCGGGATCGGGCCCGCCGGGTTACCTTGACGGTTCTGCAGAAGCTGGGAATCGCCGAGTCCGATGCGGACAGGGTGACGGACCTGCCGACTGCGGCGCTGGTCGGGGCCGGCGCGGAAGTCTTCAACGAAGTTCCGGTGCGAAACCCCGGCACGCTTGCCTTCGTGCCCATCGTCGACGGAGATCTGCTGCCCGACTATCCCGTCAAGTTGGCCCAGGAAGGCCGGCTGCTGCCGGTCCCGTTGATCATCGGCACCAACAGGAACGAGGCGGCACTGTTCCGGCTGATGCGTTCTCCGCTGATGCCCTATACGCCGAAGGCGATCACGTCGATGTTCACCCAGATCGCCGCTGAACAGCCGGACCTGCAACTGCCGTCGGTGGACGAGATCGGCGCTGCCTATTCGGGACGACGCAAGACGCGAACGCTCAGCATGGCCACCGATGTCGGCTTCCGGATGCCGACGCTGTGGCTGGCCGACGGCCACAGTGCGGTTGCGCCGGTGTACCTGTACCGGTTCGACTACTCGACCCCGATGTTGAAGCTAGCGCTGGTCCGTGCTGCGCATGCGACCGAATTGCCTTATGTGTGGGGCAATCTCGGCGGACCGCAGGACTATTCCCTCAAGCTCGGCGGGGTCAAGACGGCAACGGCTGTGTCGGAGAGGGTGCGTACCCGGTGGGTCAACTTCGCCACCTACGGTGAGCCCGACGGATTGCCCGGGCAGCCGTCCTGGCCGCGACATGGGGAGCCCGGTCACGCCTGCCTGGTGATCGACAAGCACGAGGCCGTCGCGTCCGGGGTCGATGCCGGGATCCGCGAGGCATGGGGCGGGGAGATGGTCAGCTTCCGTTAGCCGTCGCACCCAGCCGGCTGCCCGCAGCGCCGACGAATCAGGCTTCGGCCTTCATCTTGTTGAACAGTTCGACGTAGTACGGCAGGCATTCGGCCATTGCCTGTTCGGTGGTGAACAGCGGTTCGTAGCCGAGGTCGCGGCGTGCCTTGTCGATCGAGAAATAATTGTTGATGGCCACCCGCTCGATGGCCGTGGGCTCAAGAATCGGTTCGGGAATTCCGAACCGGAAGTGCAGGCGTTGCCACGCGGTCATCGCCGCGCGTACCGGGGCAGCGGGAACTCGGAGCTTGGGCCATTTTTCGCCGCAGGCCTCCACCACGGGGCGGGCGAACTCGAACATGTTGATCGGTTCGCCGTCGTTGATGAAGTACGCCTGCCCGGGTGCGGTGCCGCCGGGCACCAGGTGCTCACCGGCCAGAATGAAGCCGTGGATCAGGTTGTGCACGTAGGAGTTGTCCAGCTTGGCCGACTCGGGGCCGACGAGAACCTTGGTGTGCCCCTTGATGACGCTCTCGAAGAGCTTTCGGAACATCGTCTGGTCGCCGGTGCCCCAGATGCCACTTGGCCGGATCGAGCAGGTGAGCATCCCGTCGACGCCGTTCTCTGCCAGGACGTACTTTTCGGCGGCCACCTTGGTTTCGGTGTAGAGGTCGTTGAACCGGGTGGTGTAGGGCATCGTCTCGTCGCCGTTGGCGATGTTCTGTCCGCCCATCACCACACTGTTGGATGCGGTGTAGACGAACCGCTTGACGCCGGCCCTGCGCCCGGCGGTGACCAGGTTCTCGGTCCCGCCGACGTTGACCGAGAAACTGCGCTGCCGGTACTCCTCGGTGACCGAGGCGCCGCCCATCAGTTCGATGATCGCCGCGGTGTGGATGATCGTATCCATGCCCTCCACAGCCGCCGCGCACACGGCCGCATCGGTGATGTCGCCCTGCAGGACGTCCAACTTCCGGTGCTTGGGCAGCGGAGACGGGGCCCGGTCGAAGGAGCGGACGCGATGACCCCGGTCCAATAACGTCCGGACCAAGTTGGCGCCGACGAAGCCAGAGCCGCCGGTGACAAGGACGCTGCCGAGTTCTGTTGTCTGCGACGTATCAGCCACGTCGGGGAGTATAACTGAAACGTGTTCTAGTTTGAAATATGGATCCGACTGATGATCGGGCGGGCCCGGGCCCGGGCCGGGGCCGGGCCGGACATGGCCGGGCGAGGGCCGGTCACCCCTCGGCCTCGCCAGCGGCCAGGGTGTCGGCAACACGCTTATGAGCACCGGCCAGGTGCTCTTCGCATCTCTTGGCCAGCTTCTCGCCCCGTTCCCACAGCTGCAGCGACGCATCGAGGTCGAGTCCGCCCTCTTCCAGGCGCCGCACGACGTCGATCAACTCGTCCCGGCAGCGTTCGTAGCCGAGTTCACTAATGGGAGTAGTAGTGCCGCCGTCGGGGCCGGGTGCGTCGGGGTCGGGTGCGTCGTCGAGCGCGTCGGGGTCGGAGTCAGTGCCCATCGATGTGTCCTTCGCTCACCGCCGCGATCACGCCGTCACCGACCCGCACCCGCAGCCTGGTGCCCGCGGGGGCGTCGTGCACCGATCGCAGCACCGTGTTGGTCGGGGCCGCAACTTGTACCACGGCGTAGCCACGGGCCAGCGTCGCCGCGGGGCCCAGGGCGGCCAGCCGTGCGGCCAGGTGGTTGACCCGTTCGGATTCTCCGTCGAGTAGGCGGGTGATGTCACGGCGCAGTCCGGACCGGGCGCGCCGGACCTCCTCGCCGCGTGCGGTGAGCATTCGCAGCGGGTCGGCCAGCACCGGGCGGCTGCGCAGCTGGGCCAGTGCGCGCTGTTCCCGGGAGACCCAACTGCGCAGCGCCCGGGTCTTGCGCCGACGCAACTCGTCGAGCAAACGTTGTTCGGCCGCCGCATCGGGCACTACCCTCTTGGCCGCGTCGGTGGGAGTGGCGGCCCGCAGGTCGGCGACCAAGTCACAGAGGGGATTGTCGGGTTCGTGCCCGACCGCGCTGATCACCGGGGTGCGACAGGCCGAGATCGCGCGGCACAGCGTCTCGTCGGAAAAGGGCAGCAGGTCTTCCACGCTGCCGCCCCCGCGAGCCAGCACGATCACGTCGACCTCGGGGTGCTCGTCGAGTTCGCGCAATGCGTGCACGATCTGCGGGACGGCGTTGGAGCCCTGCACGGCGGCGTGCCGGATGGCGAACCGGACCGCCGGCCAGCGCGCGGTTGCCACCGTCGTCACATCTCGTTCGGCGTGGCTGGCCCGACTCGAAATCAACCCGATCATGGTGGGCAGGAACGGAATCGGTCGTTTGAGCCCGGGATCGAAAAGTCCCTCGGCAGCCAGCAGCCGGCGCAGTCGTTCGATCCGGGCCAGCAGCTCGCCGACGCCGACTGCCCGGATCTCGCTGATCCGCAGGGAGAACGTACCGCGGCCGGTGTAGAAGGACGGCTTGCCGCACACCACGACCCGAGTTCCTTCGGTCAACTTCACCGGCGCCCGTCGTACCAGGTCACGCGAGCACATCACCGGAATCGACATGTCGGCTGCCGGATCGCGCAGCACCATGAACACGATTCCGGCGTTGGGCCGCATGGTGATCTGGGTCAGCTGGCCCTCGACCCACACGGTGCCCAGTCGCTCGATCCAGCCCTGGACCCGGATGGCGACCGCCCGCACCGGGAACGGGTTCTCCGCCGAGTTCGGCGAGGCTGCCGACGGCGAGATGTCGGTCACTTCGCCGACGCGCGGGTGATCCTGTTGGTCAGCAGCGTCTGAAACGGGGCGCGGGCCTTGGTGGCCAGCTCGTAGGCCAGCAGGTCCTCGAGTTCGGGGACGCCCAGCGACTGCAGCCGGGCCCGCAGCTGCGCCAAGGTCAGCTGCGCGTAGTCCAGCCTGGCCGCCACGGCCGGCTCGGATGCGGCCGCAGCGTCCTGGGCTGCCTGCTGGTCTGCGGGCCCGGCCGGGGAATCGGCGGTGTCGGGGACCGAGTACAGCGCGAAGCGACCTTCCGCGCGGCGGTCGCCGTCGCCACCTTCGGCCACCGGGGATTCCCCCGGGCTGCCGCCGTCCCCGGCTTCCAGATCCTCGTCGAATGTCGCCCATTCGGGCTGGTCGTCCTTGGGTGGGAACAGCGACTCCAGCGTGGCGTCACCCTTTATCGCCATCTCGGCAAGATTCTGCTGAAAGCGCATGACGATCTGGGCGGCCTGGGATGCCAGCGTCATCGGGTACATCAGGATGTTCCGCGGGAGCTTGATCGTCTCCTCGACGGCGACTGTGGCTGCGCCGACCAGCAGCCGGAATCCGTACGGTGCAGTAGCCATGAATCCCAGACTGCCTTAAGCGGCGGCCAACGCCAAGCTGAGCGCGCGGAGGATCCCGGGAACGCATGGATACCGTCGCGAAATGGCACGCTCCGGGCAGCGGAAAGTACCCTGAACCCCATGGGGCCCACCGTCGACATGGGGATACCGGGTGCTTCGGGCTCGGTCGCCGGGTCGTCGGCGGGTACCGCCAACCGCAAGCGGGTCCTGCTCGCCGAGCCGCGCGGTTACTGCGCCGGTGTGGACCGGGCGGTGGAGACGGTCGAACGCGCGCTGGAACGCCACGGCGCACCGGTCTATGTGCGGCACGAGATCGTGCACAACCGCCACGTGGTGGACACCCTGGCCAAGGCCGGTGCGGTATTCGTCCAGGACACCGACGAGGTGCCGCGGGGTGCCATCGTCGTCTTCTCGGCCCACGGTGTCGCGCCCACGGTGTATGCCGACGCGGCAGATCGCAATCTGCGCACCATCGACGCGACATGCCCCTTGGTGACCAAGGTGCACAACGAGGCCAAGCGGTTCGCCCGCGCCGACTATGACATTCTGCTGATCGGCCACGATGGTCACGAGGAAGTCATCGGGACCGCCGGTGAGGCTCCCGACCACGTCCAGCTGGTCGACGGGGTCGAATCCGTCGAGCATGTCCGGGTGCGCGACGAGGACAAGGTGGTCTGGCTGTCGCAGACCACCCTATCCGTGGACGAGACCATGGAGATCGTCGAACGTTTGCGCCAACGCTTTCCGAACCTGCAGGACCCGCCCAGCGACGACATCTGCTACGCCACCCAGAACCGCCAGGTCGCGGTCAAGGCGATGGCGCCGGAGTGTGAGCTGGTGATCGTGGTGGGGTCCCGTAATTCGTCGAACTCGGTGCGGTTGGTCGAGGTGGCGCTGGGTGCGGGATCCCGTGCGGCGCACCTGGTCGACTGGGCCGACGACATCGATCCGGCGTGGCTGGAGGATGTTCGTACCATCGGTGTGACATCGGGTGCGTCCGTTCCGGAGGTGTTGGTTCGAGGCGTGCTGGAGCGGCTGGCCGAATACGGCTACGACCTGGTGCAGCCGGTGACGACGGCCAACGAGACGCTGGTGTTCGCCTTGCCGCGAGAGATCCGTCCGGCCCGCTCGCGCGATTAGGCCGCGGTGCGGGCGCCGGTCATTCCCGGTACTGGGAGGGGGGCCGCCGTGGTGGCTGCGGGCCCGTGCGCGGGTCGCGGCGGGGTTGGTCGCGGGGGTCGGTTCGCGACTCGCCTGGCGGAGTTTGTCGGCGATAGCGCACCCGCGGATCCGGGTCGGCGCCGTTGGCCCCGGATGGCGCCGGGTTGCGGTACTGCGGCTCGTAGGCCTGGTTGGGTTCGTAGGCCTCGTTGGGCGGCCGGGGCCGGTACCGTGGGCGGGGCTCGTACCCCCGGCGCTGGTCGCGCTGGTCGCGCTGGTCCCGGGGGTCGCGCGGGTTGCGGGGGTCGCGCGGATCGTAGTTGCGGCTGCCTTCTTCGCGGCCCAACGCTCGGCCTTCGTGCCGGCCGTGGCGTTCGCCGCGCCCGGGTTGCTCGTGTTGCTCATAGGGCTCGTACTGGTCGAACCGGCTGTTGCGACGCTCCTGTCGCCCGTGCGTCCGGTCGTAGGAGTCCTCGTGGGCAGTGCGACGCGGGTCTCGGCGCGGGTCCCTGCGGGGGTCTCTCGACGGTGGGGTACCGCGATCGGGTTCGCCCTGGCGGCGACGGCGCGGTCGCCGGTCGGCGGGGTCGTAGCCGGACGGGTCCCGTGCCGGCACCGGGCTTCGGCGGGTGGTGCGACGCGGGCGTTCGGGTTCGGATGTTTCATCCGGTCGCGGGCGACGAGGGTAGCCGCGGGGCGGTGGCGGTGCGGAACGGCCGTCGCTCCCGGGGGGCCTGCGGGTTGGCGCGGTGCGGCTCCTGCCGTGACTCGGTCTGCGGTCCGGGCCGCGGGTCCGGCCGTCGTCGGGAGCGGTGACATCGGCCAGCAGCGCACGAGCCTGGGCGACCAATCCGCGGATTACCCTGCCGAAGCTGCTCCCCGAAGTGGTTGGCGAGATGGTGCCGGCAGCCGGTTCCCGTCCCTGCACTGCGGCCTTGCCGGTATCACCGGTTGCCGGTGCCGGGCCAATCTGCCTGCCGAAGTACCACCGGATCAATCCGATGAACAACACACCACCCGCAGCGCCCAGCATCAGTGGGAAACGCTCGATCAGCGGATAGCCGCAATTGATCAGCAGATCCTTCAGCCTGTCGGTCTTGGCTCCGTGAAAAAGCCAGTAGGCGCCGGGGACCGCACAGAACAGGATCAGCGGCGGCTGAATGACAGCGGTGAACAGCGCCGCCTGCCGTACCGCCAGGACCGCCGCCAGGCAGCCGGCGACGTAACAGAGGGCGAAAACCTCGCCCAATTCCTTCTGGCCGGATTCGAGCACGCCCCCGACGGCGGTCGCTCCGGCGGCGACCAGCACCGCCGCCCACCACGGCACGCCCGGCACGGTGGGAATTATCGAGTGGCGGCCCTTGTCCACCACCGATATTTCCCGCTGCGCTGACACACGTTGACCGTACCGGCAATCAGGTCAACGACTCCCAGACGGTTGGGCCCCGGCGGATGGCGCGCCCCGTACACTTGGCTTCCCGTGAGCCTGAGCCTGGGAATCGTCGGTTTACCCAACGTCGGCAAGTCGACCCTCTTCAACGCGCTGACGCGAAACAACGTGGTGGCCGCCAACTACCCGTTCGCGACCATCGAGCCGAACGAGGGTGTGGTGTCCCTGCCCGATCCGCGGCTGGAGAAGCTGGCCGGAATCTTCGGGTCCGAGCGCGTCATTGCCGCACCGGTGACATTCGTCGATATCGCCGGCCTGGTCCAGGGCGCTTCGGAAGGGGCCGGGCTGGGCAACAAGTTCCTGGCCCATATCCGCGAATGCGATGCGATCTGCCAGGTGGTGCGCGTGTTCGCGGATGACGATGTCACCCATGTCTCGGGCAAGGTCGACCCCCGGTCCGACATCGAGATCGTCGAAACCGAACTGATCCTGGCCGATCTGCAGACACTGGAACGCGCGCTGCCACGTCTGGAGAAGGAAGCTCGCACGAACAGGGACCGCAAACCGCTGCTGGACACGGCACAGGCGGCGCAACAGGTACTCGACAGCGGTAGCACGTTGTTCGCCTCCGGCACCGACACCACGCTGCTGCGTGAGCTGAACCTGCTGACGATCAAACCGTTCCTGTATGTGTTCAACGCCGACGAACCGGTGCTGACCGACGCCGCACGGATCGCCGAGCTACGCGAACTGGTCGCACCCGCGGATGCCGTATTTTTGGATGCCGCAATAGAATCCGAATTGATCGAACTCGACGACGAGTCCGCCGCGGAGCTGCTGGAGTCGATCGGGCAGACCGAACGGGGCCTGGATGCCCTCGCGCGGGCTGGTTTTCACACTCTGAAGCTCCAGACCTACCTGACTGCCGGCCCGAAGGAAGCCCGGGCCTGGGTTATCCATCGGGGGGACACCGCCCCGAGGGCCGCCGGGGTGATCCACACCGACTTCGAGAAGGGATTCATCAAGGCCGAGATCGTATCCTTCGACGACTTGATCGCCGCCGGTTCGATGACCGCTGCCAAGGCCGCCGGCAAGGTGCGGATGGAAGGCAAGGACTACGTGATGGCCGACGGCGATGTGGTGGAGTTTCGCCACGGGCCGGTCTCCGGAGGGAGGGCCACCGGCCGGTAGTCACCGCGCCGGCCGACGCAGTGGTGACCGGGTGAGCATTCGGCGCCGGTCGGCGCCGGCGCATCGACAACGAAATCGCCGCTGGTGTCGATCCACGAACGGCTAGGCAGGACCGCCCGCGCCGCCGGCGCCGCCGGTGGCGCTGCCCATGCCGCCGGCGCCACTGGACGCGTTGCCACCTTTCCCACCGCCGGGGCCGTGGCCGTTGCCGGCGTCGGCGTCGCCGCCGTTGCCGCCGTTGGCGTTGCCGCCCTGTTGGCCGTTGTCGCCTAGGCCGTTGCCGCCGGTGCCGCCAGCGCCACCGTCGAAGCCCGCGGCCCCGTTACCGCCTGCGCCGCCTTTGCCGCCGGTGGCGGCACCGCCGTTGCCGCCTGCGCCGCCCGCACCGGCAGCGCCGTCGCCGCCTGCGCCGCCTTTGCCGGCAGTGGCATGACCGCCCTCGGAGCCCGATAGTGTGCCGCCGCCGACGGCGTTGCCGCCGGCGCCGCCTGCGCCGCCGGTGGCGCCGTCGCCGCCGTCGCCGCCTTTGCCAGCCGTGGCGTTGCCGCCGGAAGTGCTGAAGGTATTGCCGCCGCCCTTCGCCTGGCCGCCCTCGCCTCCATTGCCGCCGTTGCCGTCGAGGGCGCCTGCGCCGCCTGCGCCGCCTGCGCCGCCGTCGCCGCCATGGCCGGCCTCGGCGTTGGTACCGGCGCCCACGCTCTGACCGTTGGCCGAGCCGCCGGCACCGCCGTTGCCGCCGTCGCCGCCGTTGCCACTGGCGCCTGTTTGGCTGAACAGTAGGCCGCGTTGGCCGGGGTGTCGCCGGTCTACTCGATCGGGTTCGATCTGGACCTGAGTTCGGACATTTTGCCTAGCCTCGATTTTTCGCGCCGGTGAGGTTCAGGGGCTGTGAGTCGGTCGCGAGCGTAACGTGGCTGCGATTTTGCGCTCGGGATTTCGCCCTGGCGTTACGCTCGCGAGCAAGCAGGTTGAATCGCCCCGGAGCGATGCACCGCCGCCGATCACCCGGCGCTCATTGACGCCGCGATCGCCTCGGTCCCGGGCTGGTGGCGCCACAACCTTCTGACCACCATCGACGGTGCCGGTGTCAGCCACGCTGTCGTGGACTACCTGGAGAACCTGGCTGCCCGGCCGGGGTGTCGCCGGTCTACTCGGTCGGGTTCGATCTGGACGAACGTGCACGGGCCGCGATCGGGTGTGTGCCCGCCGCCGGCTGGTCCGCTAACCCGCGGACCCCCGTATCCACTCAACCCCCGAAAGGAGCAAACCACACACCGGGCCCAAGGAACTCGGCGTCACCGCACGACACGCCTCGACACCGGCTACCCGGACCCCGGAAATCAAGATCAACACGTGAACTCAGCAGCCGCCAAGGTAGAAGCCCTACCGCTGTGGATTTTTGAGGTATGCCATGCAAATATTGCTATTGCCGACTTCGGGCAGATGAAATCCCAGTACACAAGGCTGCAATGAGATTCAACATCGTTTGCTGATAAATTTACAATTTCGGTTATTTTGCAACTGTTCCTCTTCGTATATTGGTCCGTTACATAATTGGAGTACGGCGATAATTCGATCATTTGGATGATCAGCGTGATGAGTGCCACAAATATTTGATATCACCATCCTATATTCGGTAGCGTTCCTGCCCATGATTGCACTTGCATCGCTGTTAGCGCTCGTTAATCAGGTTTCCGGGACGCCCTACATTCCAGGTGGAATGACTCCCGCAGGGACCGACTGCTCGGGATTGGCTTCGTGGGTGGCAAACGCTGCGAGCGAACGGCCGGTTTTCGCCAGTAGGTTCAATACCGGAAACGAAGAGGCCGCTTTGCTGGCCCGTGGCTTCCAGTACGGCACCGCGCCGAACGCGGTGGTGATCGGATGGAACGGCGGCCACACCGCGGTGACCCTGCCCGATGGGACTCCGGTCTCCAGCGGCGAGGGCGGCGGTGTCCGAATCGGCGGTGCTGGCGCCTACCAGCGGGGCTTCACCCACCATATGTTCCTGCCGGTGGACGACTTGGCCGTGGAAGACCTGGCCGACGACGACCTGCCCGCGCCCGACGAGTCAGTCATGTTGGTGGACGACATCGAACCGGCCCCTGAGCCAGCTCCCGAAGAGGCCGTGTTCGAACCGGTTATTGAGGACGCTCCGGTTGTCGACGAGGTGCCGGTCGACGAGGACGCGCCGGTCGACGAGCCCGAAATGATGGACGCCTGACAATAATTGTTCCGGTGTGATCCGACCGTCGAATTGAATTTGCGGTGCAGGTCACACTTGGTCCTGATGTAACCGCAACCACACCCTTCAGCCGTATTTGTGACGCGACTCACAAATACGGCCGGAGTGTGGTTTGCGTTGAATTAATCCCCGACTCGAAGGCTCGAAACTATCGTATCCTTGCGGCGTGATCCGCCGATGATATTTATAGTCGCCAAGTTCGAGACGAAACCCGAGTGGACCCTGCGCTGGCCGGAGCTCGTCGCGCCGTTCACCGAGGCCACCAGGGCCGAAACGGGCAATCTGTGGTTCGAATGGTCACGCAGCCTGGACAACCCGGCCGAATACGTCTTGGTTGAGGCGTTCCACGACGACGCCGCCGGAAACCTGCACGTCAACAGCGATCATTTCAAGAAAGCGATGGCTGAGTTCCCCCAGGCACTGGTTTCAACACCGAAGATCCTCAGCCAGACGGTGGATGTGACCGGATGGTCCGAGCTTGGGGAGATGACGGTCGACTAGCGCCTACCCCGGTTCGTCGCCCACAACGGTGATCTCCTTGCCCAGCTGGTAGCCCGATACCAGCGGCAACGAATCACCGCTCCAGAACCTGCCAGGATCGAACCAGTTGGTGTCCTTGTCGGTGACCAGCAATCCCATTTCCTCGTAGGTGGCCGCGACCGTCTCCGCGCAGTATGCCGTTCCGAGGCCCATTTTGCGATGCTCCTCCCGGCGATGCTCGGTGTAGTCGCGAACCTTGCGTTCCACGACCGGGATTCCCCGGAACCAGTCGTTGAGGGTGGGCAACTGTCCGCGCAGCCAGCGGCCCGTCAGCCGGGTGGTGGTGGGGAACGCGGTCCCGCTCATTCGCGCGATCACCTGCAGCAACTCGTTCTCCTGTTTGCGGTTGGCATACGGGGTCAGCTGGCGCAGCCAGCAGCGCTGGTGGTAGCGGTTCGTCCACTGCAGGAATACCTGGCGGGCGTCGTTGAGCTGGACGCCTCGGTGATTCGTGCCGGTCCACATGTCGACCAGCTTGTGGCCCAGTTCGGCATGCCAGATCAACGGGGGCAGATCGTCGAGCGCCACAGTCATGCCGACGTGGTTCACCGGCGCGTTCGTCAGCGTCTGGATGGCACGGTCAGGCCCGGAGCCGCCTCGAAAGAGCCAGAGGTCGCCGGTTCGCGTCTCGTTGAGTGCTTGGTCCAAGGTGAGCGTGCTCGAGTCCACTACAGCACTCTATGTAACCTCGCCGGGATAGCCTGTGCTGATGCGCAACATTTGGAAGTGGGTCGGGTTGGCCGGCGCGGCGGGTGTCGTTGCCGGCGGTGCGCTCGTGGTGCGCGACCAGCGGAAACGTCAGGCCTACACACCTGACGAGATTCGCGCGCGGCTGCACGAGCGGTTGGCCGAATCCGACGCTCAGAGCTTTCGGGGCAGATCGGGCTCCGCTTCGGCGTCCACCGCGAACAACCGGTAGCTTCCGGTGAAGCCTTTCAACTCGACGTCCCGGCCATCGTCGAATCCGATGTCATCGCAGTCGCGCACGGCATCCCGCACCGGCTCGCTCACCAGGATCTGACCTCCGACGGCCTGGCCGGCGACGCGGGCCGCCATCGCCACATTGCGACCGAACAGATCGTCGCCGCGACGTACCGAGCGGCCGAGGTGGATGCCGATCCGGACTCGAATCGCTGTGCGCCGCTTGCGTTGTGAATCGACTCGCAATTGCTGCTGAATAGCCATGCTGCAGCGCACCGCCTCTTCGGCTCGGGCAAAGGCGATCATGAAGCCGTCGCCTTGACTTTTCACCACGTATCCGGCGTGCTGTTGGACGAACCGGCTCACCAGGTGGTCGTGCGCGCTGATCAGCTTGACCCAGGCCCGGTCTCCGATCCGTTCGTTGAGGGCGGTGGACTCCTCGATGTCGGAGAAGACAATCACCACGCGCCCGTCGGGGGCGATACGGTCCAGGTCGGGAAGTTCGACCTCGGCCCAATCGGCCAGATCCTCGATCGAGTTGCGTACCACCGCGCCGAACCCCTTTTGACGCATCAGATTGGCGGTGTTCCACACCGTTTTGACGGCTTCCCGGCCACCGGACATCAGCCGATTCCGGGCATCGAGCTGCTCCCGGAGTTCCGCTGACTCGGCGCGGCTGCGGTTGTAGAGCCACCAGAGCGCCGCGACGCCACCGGCTTCGGCTACCGCAAGGCCGGTCACGACATACAACGCGATGTGCAGCGAGTCGCTCATGCTGACCATCCTGGCAGGGAGCTGCACGGTGGTTGGCCTGCCCTGTCAACGGTGTCTACGGTTGGTGTGGCGCGGCCGGTGAGCCTGCCGCCCCGTCGGACACGAAGGAGACACCATGCAGCTTGGCATGATCGGTCTGGGCCGGATGGGCGCCAACATCGTCCGTCGCCTGGTCGCCGACGGGCACGAATGCGTGGTCTACGACCACGACCCCGATGCGGTGACCGCGATGGCCGGAGAAGACCAAACCACCGGCGTCTCTTCCCCGCAGGAGATGCGCGATCGGTTGACCGCCCCCCGGGTCGTCTGGGTGATGGTGCCCGCGGGCGGCATCACCACCGGTGTCATCGACGAACTCGCGGTCACCCTAGAGCCCGGCGACATCGTGATCGACGGCGGCAACTCCTACTACCGTGATGACATCAAGCATTCGAAGATATTGTCCGAGAAAGGTATTCATTTACTCGACTGCGGCACCAGCGGCGGGGTGTGGGGTCGGGAACGGGGCTACTGCCTGATGATCGGCGGTGACGCGGACGCGTTCGCGCACGCCGAACCCATCTTCGCCACCGTGGCCCCCGGAGTCGACGCCGCACCGCGGACACCCGGGCGCCAGGGTGAAATCACCCCCGCCGAACGCGGCTATCTGCACTGCGGGCCATCCGGGGCGGGCCACTTCGTCAAGATGGTGCACAACGGTATCGAGTACGGGATGATGGCCTCGCTGGCCGAAGGGCTGAACATCCTGCGCAACGCCGATGTCGGCACACGTGTCGTGGCGGGTGACGCCGAGACCGCTCCGCTGTCCAACCCGGAGTACTACCGGTACAACCTGGACATCCCCGACATCGCCGAGGTGTGGCGCCGGGGCAGCGTGATCGGCTCGTGGCTGCTCGACCTCACCGCGATCGCCCTGCACGATTCGCCCGAACTGCACGAGTTCTCCGGCCGGGTCTCCGATTCCGGTGAGGGCCGCTGGACGTCCATCGCGGCGATCGACGAAGGTGTGCCCGCACCGGTGCTGACGACGGCCCTGCAATCCCGGTTCGCTTCACGCGACCTCGACGACTTCGCCAACAAGGCGCTCTCGGCGATGCGCAAGCAATTCGGCGGCCACGCCGAGAAGCCCGCGAACTAGGCTGCCGGACTCGCCGAACTCACCGAGAGTGAATTTCGCGACGCATCGACGGCGTGTCGCGTCGGGTAGTTCACGGTCGGCACGTCGAGGGCAGCAGGCGCCGCCGGCCCGGCCGGCCGGATACGGTGGACGGTGCGAGGAGCACATGGCAAAAGGGGAGTCGCGTTGGCCGAACCGCAGTGGATCGACGTCGAGGGCCCCAACGGTGACCTCAAGGCGCTGACCTGGGGGTCGCCGGGTGATCCGATCGCCTTGTGTCTGCACGGTTTCCCCGACACCGCCTACGGTTGGCGCAAAATCGCTCCGCGACTGGCCGAGTCCGGCTGGCGGGTCGTGGCGCCGTTCATGCGCGGATACGCGCCGTCGTCGATCCCGGTCGACGGCAGCTATCACATCGGCGCGTTGATGGACGACGCGTTGCGGGTGCGGTCGGCGGCGGGCGGAACCGAACGCGACGTGGTGATCGGCCACGACTGGGGTGCGATCGCCGCCGCCGGGCTGGCCGCTCTACCCGAGGCGCCGTTCGCCAAGGCGGTGATCATGTCGGTGCCGCCCCCCGGAGCGTTTCGCCCGCTGGGTCGGGTGCCCGACCGCGGCCGGCTGGCGTGGCAGATACCTCGACAGCTGCTGCGCAGCTGGTACATCAGCTATTTCCAGGTGCCCTGGCTCCCCGAGCGGTCGGCATCCTGGGTGGTTCCGCTGCTGTGGCGGCGCTGGTCGCCGGGCTACCGCTGCGATGAGGACCTGCGCCACGTCGACGCCGCGATCGGGACGCCGCAGAGTTGGCGGGCGGCCCTGGGGCCCTACCGCGCCACCATCGGCAACACCCGCCCCCCGGCGCGATACGCCGAGTTGCACCGGTACTGGACGCGGGCGCCGAAATTATCCAGCCTGTACCTGCACGGCGAAGACGACGGCTGTATGACGTCGGCCTTCGCCAGCTGGGTCGAACCGGTGCTGCCGCCGGGCAGCGAAGTGGCGCTGATCCCGCGCGCGGGCCACTTTCTGCAGCTCGAACAACCGGCGACGATCGCCGAGCTGGTCCTGGATTTCATCGGTTCACCGGGCTGACACTCGCCGCATGCACCCGATGGCCGCCGTCGACGCGCAGTTCTACTGGATGTCGGCCAAAGTCCCCAACGATGAGTTCCTGCTCTACGCATTCGACGGCGCACCGGCCGATCTCGGTGACGTCTTCGAACAGATTCGTCGCCGCGCGCGGGCCTGCCCGGACCTTGCGGTGCGGGTTGCCGACGATTGCCCGGCCCGCTACCCGCGGTGGGTGCCGACGGACGTCGGGCCCGGCTGCGTTGTCCGCCGCGACCTGGCCGCCACCGGTTGGGACGGTTGCCTGGCCGCGGTGGCCGGTCTGGCAGAGGGCCAACTCGATGCCCGCCGGTTGCCTTGGCAGCTGCACGTCTTCACCCCGGTGCATGGCGTTCCGTGCACGTCGGGACCGGGCACCGTCGCCGTGCTGCAGGTCGCCCACGCGCTGGGCGACGGAGTGCGGGCGTCGGCGATGGCGGCGCGGCTGTTCGGCAGGCCGAGCCCGGTGCCCGCGGCGGTTCCTTCGCGGGCGGGGCGGCTGCCGCGGCGGGCAGTCGCGGCGGCCCGCGCCCACCGGCGGTTCGTCGCCGACACCGAGGCGGGCCGAGTCCCTGCGCCGCTGGGGACGCGCCCGCCCTTGCCCACCAACACCAGGCCCGAGTGTGTGCGCGCAGTTCGCACCCTGGTGCGCGACAGATCCCAATTGTGCGGCCCCACGGTGACCGTCGCCGTCTTGGCGGCGGTGGGCAGTGCGCTGCGTGAATTGTTCGGCGACTCCGCCGATACGTTGGGTGCCGAGGTGCCGATGACCAAACCGGGTGTGCGACAAGCTAATAACCATTTCGCCAATGCGGTGGTCGGGCTGTACCCGGGCGATGCCGACCGGTTGCGGCGGATCGAGACTGATCTGGCAAATGCCCGGCGCCGCCTGGCGCACCCTGCCGGCCGCGCGGCCGATCAAGCGTTCGCCGCAATGCCAGCGGCGCTATTGCGTTGGGGGGTATCCCGATTCGACACCGACGTCCGCCCGGTGCAGGTGGCCGGAAACACGGTCGTGTCGAGCGTGCACCGGGGGCCCGCCGATCTGAGGTTCGGTGGTGCTCCAGTGGTATTGACGTGTGGGTATCCGGCGTTGTCACCGGCGATGGGCCTGACGCACGGCGTGCACGGCATCGGTGACACCGTAGCGATCAGCGTGCATGCCGCGGAATCGGCGCTGCCCGATCCGAACGCCTATGTGCGGCTGCTCGATGCCGCGCTGTAGCCGTTCGGCCCGCCGTCAGCCGGCGTCGCCGGACCGGGCGGCCTCCTCCCGGGTCAGGCCGGCGGCCAGGATCAGCTCCTCGTGCAACTCGAACCACACGGTGTGGTAGGAGTCGATGAGGGGCCTGGTCAGCCAGGCGAGCTCGCCGACCTTCACCCGATTCAGCGCCGCGGTCAACTTCCTCGGGTAGGCGGCCAGACGCGGCAGTTGCACGGTGACCGTGGTGATGATCGGCAGCACTCGCCGGTGCACATCGTCCAGACGGGCCAGCACCGTGGCGTCATAGTCGCTGTCGTCGTGGTTGTTCGGCTGGTTGTCCCGCAACTGCCAGTCGGTGACCACCGACTTGAAATCGGTGTTCACCGAACGGAACTCGTCGTAGACAACGGCCAATGCGGCCGCATCGGCGGTCTCCCGCTCCGCGGTCAGCAACTCTGCGAGCCGGGCGCGGCCGTCGGGTGAAATCCGGATGGCGGGGCCGTCGACGAGTAATCCCGCAGCGGCGAGTCGCGCCACCACCGGCGTGATGTCGGCAACGCTTTCGGCAACCGTCGCCGCCAGGTCTGCCCGGGTCAGCCTCCCCTTCAACCGGACCGCCTGCAGGACCGCGAGGTCGTCGGCGTCCGGGTTCGGTGGAACAACCGGAGTGCCGGGACTGCGGGATTCGTCGGTCATCATCCATCGCTTCCGCGGTGCGGGGAGTCGTTCCCCAGTGTTTCCAGGCGTAGCGCGACCAGCATGGCAATCAGGGGCGCCTCCGACACCACGTCGGTCTGTCCGGAGGCCATGGCCTGGCGCACCGCTGCTTCGGAGTGTTCGTCCAGACGCGGGTAGGCCCCGGTGACATGGGCCCGCAGCGGACTGAATTGCATTGCGAGGTCGGTGAGTTCGCGCAGTTCGGGCGAATCGTCCTGCGACCATGCGGTCAACGGCAGGATGCCCTGACGCACTTCGCCCGTGTACCCGTCGACGGTGATCTCGCGGCCGGCCAGTGTCGCGGCCACCCCGTTTCCGCAGCCCACCACGGCAGGCTTGCCCAGCTCGCGGCTGACCACGGCGGCATGGCTGGCAGCGCCACCGACTTCGGTGACGATGCCCTGGGCGGCCAGCATGCCCTGGACATCCTCGGGCCGGGTGTACTCGCGCACCAGGATGACCGGTTCGCCGCGGCCGGCCGCGTCCAGGGCCTGATCCAAATCGGTGTGGGCCATACCGGAAGCCACCCCCGGACAGGCCGACAACCCGGTGGCCAACAGCTCCGCGGCCAACCGGGTTTCCGGCGCGAGCACCGGCTTCAGCAGCGCCTCGAAATCCACCGACGCCACCCGCCGCAGCGTCTCGATGTCATCGATGAGGCCTTCGCGGCGAAGGTCCAGGGCCAACCGCACCGCGGCCGTCGCCGACCGTTCGGCCGGCCGGGTTTGCAGCAGCCAGAGCTTGCCGTCCTCGACGGTGAATTCGATCTCCTGGACGTCGCCGTGCAGCCGTTCGAGGCCGCGGGCGGCAGCCATCAACTCGTCGTAGACGCGGGGTTGCGCAGTTCGCAGCGCTGAGATCGGCTCGACCTCGACCAGCCCGGAAACAACGTCGTCACCCTGGCCATTGGGCAGCCAGTCGCCGAACACCTGGTCGGCTCCGGTGATCGGGTTGCGCGACGACACCACCCCGGCTCCGGAGTTGGCCACCCGATTGCCGAACACCATGGCCTGCACCACCACCGCCGTCCCGGCTTGTGCGTCGAGGCCGTGATGATTGCGATAGGCGACGGCGCGCGCCGAGTTCCACGAAGCGAACACGGCGTGGATACTCGCGCGCAACTGCTCGTAGGGATCTTCGGGTGGGTGGGAGCCGTCGTCGGAAAGGACGCCGCGATACCTGCTTGCGAAACGCCTGCGAGTGTCTTTCGCGAACCGGGGGGTGACCGACGCCGCGAGAGCCTGTTCGACGGCATCGTTGATGCCCACATCGAGAATCGTGTCCATCATGCCGGGCATCGAATGGGCGGCTCCCGAACGCACGCTGAGCAACAGTGGCCGCGGGCCGCGCCCGAACGTCCGCAAGGTCTGTTCCTCCAGCCGAGCCAGCTGGTCGAGGACCGCGGCCCAAACGGCGTCGAGCGCGGGTCCGGGCTCGACGAGGAACCAGGCTCCGATATCGGTACTGATGCAGAACGCCGGTGGCACGGGCAGGTTGTGCCGGTGCATCGCGTCGATTCCCAGGCCCTTGCTCCCCAGCATTTCGCGCGGGTGGTTCCCCCTGCCGTCCAGTGCTACCACCGCGATGCGCGGGAGGCCTGGGCCTGCGGCGCGGTGTTGCGCGGCGCGAGCCATGCGGCATCCCCTCGTCGGCGAGCAGTCCGATGGGCAGATCGGTGTGTGCTCCGGCTGGCGCCGCAGCGCCCGCAATGGTCCCACACGGGTAGCCGGACGCCGTGGTGTGGCATTGGAGCCGGCGGCGATGGTCTAATTTTGACCGTATGACTGCCTTCGAGGCCGGTGTGCTGATGCTGCGGCTGGTACTCGGCCTGACCCTGGCCGCGCACGGTTTGAACAAATTCTTCGGCGGCGGCCGGATTCCCGGCACGGCGCTCTGGTTCGAGAGCATCGGAATGAAACCTGGAAAGTTCCACGCCACCCTGGCGGCCGGCACCGAAATTGCCGCCGGGCTGGGGTTGGCCCTCGGGTTGCTCACACCGATTCCGGCGGCGGGATTCGTATCGCTGATGGTCGTTGCGGTCTGGACCGTGCACCGTCACAACGGCTTCTTCATCGTCAACGAGGGCTGGGAGTACAACCTGGTCCTGGCGGTGAGTGCGGTCGCGGTTGCGACGCTGGGGCCTGGCAAGCACAGCCTGGATCACCTGATCTTCGGCGACGCGTTGTGGTCGACCGGCTGGTCCGGTCTGGGCCTTTCCTTGGGGCTGGGACTCGCCGGTGCGATCGGTCAGCTCCTGGTCTTCTACCGGCCGCCGGCGACGCGGGCCGGCTGACGAAATCGGCTCCTCCGTGCTGGGTATCGCGCGTCCAATCTTGGAGAAATCTGCGGGGTTCCTGTGAAACTACTGAATATCCAACCCGGCGGCCTGATTTTCAGGAAGAGTGGCCTATATAGCACCTGTCATGTGTCATGGAAGGTGAGCATTGTCGACGGAGTGGGGTTGTGATGTTTGATTTTGCCTGGTTGCCGCCGGAGGTTAATTCGGCGCGGATTTTTGCTGGGGCGGGGTCGGGTCCGTTGCATGCTGCTGCGGCGGCGTGGGAGGGTTTGGCGGCGGATCTGGCGACGTCGGCGAGTTCGTTCGATGCGGTGATCGTGGGGTTGGCCAGTGGGCCGTGGGCGGGGCCGGCGTCGGCGGCGATGGCTGCGGCGGGTGCCCCGTATGTGGGGTGGCTCAGTGATGCGG